>DEFE01000018.1:76242-134696 GCA_002350625.1 Lachnospiraceae bacterium UBA2860 | reverse complement strand
CTCCGTCAGGAGCAGTTTCCTATCAAAAAAAGGGACATCGAATCCGACAGGTGATCCTGTCAAATTCAATGTCCCTAAAACGCCATCGCTTCAGTTACATGAATAGGTGCCTTTCGATCCTTATAGTTCTTACGGACACCGCATTCTCCTTTCATAAGGGAATGCTTGCATCAGCTTTCAAATGCCTTGCTTTATGATATGAAAATAGCACAGTTGAGGGGAATAATCAATCTCTGCCTCCGGATCCCAATTCATTCTTATGCTGTCGTACTTTCGGTGTAAATTGAGTTTTGTCGGTTCCAGTTCTCGATTTCTTAGTCTCGAGCTCTTTAAGGACTGACATTTTGTTAACGTCTGCTCTTCCTGCTTTACTCAGTAATGCTTCTTTATCATCAATGGCTTTATGCAGCGCCTGGATCTGTTCCCTCGTCAGCTCCTCAGTTTCATAGAGACTGTATCGGACCTCCCGCACGGCTTCCACCGTCTGTGCCTGATCCAGATAATCTATCCAATGACCGTATTCGACAGCTTCGTGTAGGAGCTCCTCCAGCTTTCGAAGCTCCGGTTCCGGCATATGATCCCAGATGTCTTCACCATTGGAATGAATAGTAAATCCTTCTCCATCATCATGCTGGGATACTTCATATCGCAACTGTAACGGCACTCTGCGAATCTCGCATGCCAGATTGTGTTCTACAGTTCGCATCCCCGGAAAATACCGTGAGTTCTGCCACTCAATATTTGTCACATCTGATGCTTTCAGTACCTCCTGCATACGGGTTTTCACGAAATCAAAAGAAACGGGAACACGACTTCGTCTGCCTATCCCGTAATAATCCAAAATGTGCTCTCTTGCCTGATTCACAGTCAGATCTTTACGATCAAGCTGCCCTTGGGATCTGGACAGGAATTCTTTTGTCACCAGCTCATATCGGAAACTATCTTTCCTTTTTTCAATGAGAAGGAAATCTCTGTCACCAATCTGCCATGCGGCTTTATCAAGCAGAGTTTCTGGTTCAGGCTCGCACCTGGCATCGTTCTGTTCCAAGATCTCCGCATACTGGCAGATGTGGTAGACGGAATTACCAATTTTCGTATGATAATCATCGATATAACTGCATTTCTCCACGAACTGCCGGTCCGGAAATGTCACCAGAATCGTGCTACCGTCCGTGATTCTAAAAAGCTCATCGTAGTTGCTGGTAATGAACCGGATGCTGTGTTCATATCCACTTCCTTCGTTCATGTTGGCCTCCTTTTAAAATCCATGGAATTCTTCCTGTTGTTGCTTTCCTATCACTGTACATTTGAGTTTTATTCACCTTGCAATTCACTCTGGGAAGTTGTACACGATCAGGTCATCTGTCCGGTACCAGAATCCCTTTCCTCTGAGTGGCTGCGGTTGGTCAATGAAGGACTGGCAGCCGGTGTCATAGCGGTCACCGGTCATCGTATTAAAGTCAAAGCCAAGTGCCACATAAGCGTGCCCGAAGTAGTCCTCGCCCTGATGTTTTACGAGCATGATCGAGCAGTCCGTGATGTCCTGCATGGAGGTGCTGCGGATAAAACCGTGAGAGGAAAGATACTCATCAAGTTCACCGACTCCCATACCGCCGGCGTGCTGATCGGTGTAGCCAAGATCCCAGAGTGCTTTCGAAATCAAACGATCGCAGCTGATGAGTCCATCAGTGGTCGGATCCTCTGCGTGGGAGTCGCCGTACTGATAATGGTTCTCCCTCGCCGTATCAACCACGTTCTGGAGGGACGCTATAAACTGGGCCTTGGTGATCGGAAAGTTACTGTTATGACTGCTGTTTGATGAAGCATTTTCCCCGAATCCGTACTCGGTTGAAGTACCCGGTTCCGCATCCACAAAGTAGAGGAAGTCGGCCACCGGGCGCTCTGTGTCATTTTCTGCAGGGGAGTTCAGGACGTCGCCTTCGAACACGAGCGTGCTGGATCCGCCGCCGTCTGCGCATTTGCCGAAAGTGCAGCCGAACTGCAGGAGGACACTGCGGATCTCGTCGTAAGTCATGCCGCGCTCATAAGCCTGGAAACCGGCTGTGATGAAATAATACTCGCCCGGTTTCACCATCCCCATTGCTGTTCGCGGGTACCGGTACTGCTCACTCTGGATACCGTAGTTCACACCGACGCCGTTCGAAATCAGGAGCGTGTCACCGCAGCTGAAGGAATCGGTGACGCCATTTTCAATGAGGGAAATGCCGGACTGGCCGGAGGCCGGGGAGTACAAAGTGCCATCCTCTTTGAGGCAGATCTCCATGCCGTTGGTGCTGCTTCCACTCATCACTTTCCCTTCTTTGATCGAGACTCCGGCATAGACCGGCTCGCCGGTGGTCCAGTCAAAGTTACTGCCGTTGACACCGACAACCCAGCTCTGTCGCTTCGCTGCATCCGAACAGGTTTCTCGTTCTCCGCCGTAAGAATCGTGTGCAAGACCGGCACGGATCTGGTCCGGACTGTTGATCAGGACGTGGGTCAGAAGGAAGTCGGATTCGCTCGTCCGGTAACGACGCACGGTGGCAATCATGCTGTCCGAGACGTGATAGCGGATGGAGTCTGCGATCTCTTCCTGCATGGATTCCGTGAGTTTCGAGATATACGTATTGGAGATTCCGTTGATGGAAAATGCATAGCGCCGGTCGCGGTACCAGAAGTGGAATTCATTTGCTCCGAGCTGCAGTTCCTGGAGATCTTCGAACCGGAGCTCCTGCAGTTTCAGGTTCCGGACCACTCCGTCCGTGTAGCAGATCGCGACGGATTTGATCTCCGGAGTGGTGCCGATATAGGGGACTTCTTTCATGGTGAGCTCAATGCCCTGGACCGGGACCAGCTTCACGGACAGAACGGCATCACCGAAGTAAGTCTGCACGTAGAGCTTCGTCTCATTGGCGGATTCTTCGAGAATGCTGCACGAGATATTGCTGATCCGGAAAGTACGACCGTCTTCGTAGACACGGGTGGCAGAGATATTTTCCAGGTACAAAGTCTCTCCATAGTAGACGCTCCCCTGGTATGAAGCTTCGATTGTCTTGAGGGGAATCGGATTGATCTCCAGGCTGCAGTCACCGTAGGCAGTGTGGACCGTTATAAGGGTTCTAATCTTCAGGATCTGCGGTGCATGCTCACAGGTAAATTCGTGAATCTCCACCTCTTCTCCGTCAGAGGATCGTGCATGGACCCGCACCTTTGACTCATCGAAATGATCAAAGGCGTACACGTCATCAGCGTAGTTGGCGGTGATTTCCGTGATGGCGGATGCAGCAGCTTCTTCCTCATCCGAAAGAACTATTGGAGACTCTTTCCGGAGCGGCGTGGTGGGATCTGCAGATGCCGGAATGACCGCTGCCGTGGACAAAAAAATACCCGCGGCGAGCATCGCAGCAGGCATAAGATAGTTTCGTTTCTTCAGTTTTTTCATTGGTGAAAGCCCCTTTCTCTTGCACATATTTGCCGCTATGGAAGAAAGATTTGCGGCTATGTAAAAGAAAAGCAGCGCCAAATTGAAAGAGCGCCGGCTTATTTGCCAGCGCTGCTTTCATTAAAGGGGAAGGAGTTGCCGGAGTGGTATTGGGAGCACCCCGGCTGTATGAAAAAGAAAAGGTTCTATCTATCACTTCATCAGGTTTGCCTCACCTGTTATTGAGAATTCTACACAGACTCTGTGAATGATCAGTGAAGAATACCGAACGATTATGTGACTCAATCCGGTTCAGAATCGCAATTACTGCAAGTACGATAATCGCAGTATTCGTCTTTCGCAAGCAGGGCATAGTTTTGACGTCCGCCTTTTGGCACACGCAAAACTATGCGTGACGCGTTCGCGTCAGCTTGCCGGGGAGCACCCCAGACCCTTTGATCACCGCACGTCCCGGCGGTGGCTGCGCGTTCTGCGAACGCTTCCGGTCGGCGCTTAGCGCCGTTCAGAACCAACTAACTCTGACAAGTTCTTTCCGTTCCAGATTTCAGTTTGTCAAAACTACTTTTCCGTTCCGAATTCCATGTTTCCTATGGCATTACTCCGTTCAAAATTATCTGGTTTTCGCACCTCTCTGCCGTTCCGGTTTTCCATTATTTGGGTCAAGGATCATGGCTACATTTTTCTGTGCAACGGTCCATTGCTGCATGTCCTTCTTTGCTTCCCGATATGCCGTATAGCACTTCTTTTTCTCTGACAGAACCTGTCCGTACTCCGCGCTCAGATCCTTCACTTTCGGCAGCTTTTTAACACCGGCTTTGTCGAAAGCAGCTTTTGCAGCTTTATGAATTTCGATGTCTGCACGATGCTTATCCAGAAAGCGTTTGCTGTAACCGGCTTTTCGATATGCCGTATAGATTTCCCGTGTTTTCACATAGTTGATGATATGTGTTTTCATTTCCGCAATCTCATGCAGCCGTGCTTCAAGCACTTTGATCTGATCACCCAGATCATGGAACGTCTGTACAGTTTCTACAGTCCTGGCATCCAGTTCCTCACGGCTTTCCACGTTATGCTCCTGCAGAAAGAGAAGTGAATCTGCCATCTGTTTCAGGTTGAAAGACTTTGCCCATCTCTCGTAGCCCCTGCCTTTGCCTTCCCGGATTTTCTGGTCAATATCCACCATGAGGCTAAGTTTTGATCCTGTACTTTCCCGCTTGCCGGAAATGTCTTCGGCTGTTAACATGCCGATGTCTTCTTCACGAAAGCCCAAGCCAAGGCTCTGCAAGCGAACAAATCTTTTGGCACCCTGCCGTTTCAGGGAAATATCTTTGCCTCGCTTTACTTCATACCCGGACTGTTCCAGACGCCTGAGAAGATCCTGAAGTGATCTGGGTTTTTCCATGAGGCAATTCTCAATATCTTCACGTATCTGGCCCCGAATGGATTTCCGTTCCTGCCATTCGATTTTTCTGCGCTTACCGGCATTTCCCCGGGCAATTACAGACATGCCGTGTTCAATGCAGATGAGATCACTCAGATGCTGAAGAGCTATCCCCGAACGATGAAAATCCCGCCATTTTCCGGAGCTGTCCAGAGTGACGGAATTGAAAATGATATGGTTATGAATATGTGCACGATCCGTATGCGTCGAGACAGTAAATGCATGCTTTCCTTTTGTAAACCGCATCGCTGTCTCGTATCCGATCCGGTTCGCTTCTTCGGGAGTGATCTCTCCGGGACGAAAGGACTGACGGATCTGGTAGGCTATTACCCTCCGGTCTCCCCGGTACCTCCCGCGCTCTTTAAGCTGAGTCTGAGACAAACTGAATTCAAGCCAGGCTGTCTCCTCGTCACATTCATATGTGGTGATCAGCCTTCCCCGTTCTGTCTTGTCCGGATTCTGCGCATAATCGATACGCTCCCGCAGTGACGCTCGAATTCCTCTTCCTTTTCTTGCATGGAGTGCAATCAGTCTTGTTGCTGCCACATATCCTTCCTCCTTCTCCCATTTCACATGCCAAGTATCCCGTCACCGGCAGCATCAAGAAGTACGATTACTCCGCCGGCGGTGATATAGATCATGTAAACAAGACATGTCGCTACTGCAAGTATGACGACATTTGTCCAGTTGTGAATGAAGGCGGAATAGATCCCACAGCCAATCATGAACGTGGTTACAGGTCCGACAACATAGGCAGAGAGATTTGCAATCCCAAGCAGGAGAGCACCGGCTGCCTTCAGTGTAAGCCCAAGTGGCAGAAGCATTATTTTTATAATCAGTCTCAGCATTGTCAGGTATCTCCTTTCTGGGAAAAACTTTCTCTGATTACAGCATATGCCCAAGGCACATATACAACAAGTTTGCCGATTTCAGTTCCGCATACTTGACACGATCCGGTGGAGTAGGATTGTGACAGCAGAGGCAGTGTGCTATAGTGTGGCATATCGGATTTGAACGAGGTAAATTGTATGGACGAAAGACTTCAAAAGCAGCTGGACTTTTCCCTGGAGATTGACAAAGAGAAGAACATTTTCAGGCAGACGCATCTGTCCGGACATGGCCGGAATGAAAATGATTCTGAACATGCGTGGCACATGGCCATCATGGCCTATCTGCTGCGCGAATACTCCAACGAGCCTGTTGATGCAGCAAAAGTCATGCTCATGTGCCTGATCCATGATATCGTGGAGATTGATGCAGGCGATACCTACGCCTATGATGAAGAAGGTCTCAAGACTCAGAAGGCAAGGGAGAATGCAGCAAAAGAGCGGATCTTTTCTCTCCTTCCTGATGACCAGAAGGAAGAGCTGATGTCCCTCTTTGATGAATTCGAAGCCTCTGAAACTCCTGAAGCCAGGTTTGCCCATGCGATCGACAATCTCCAGCCACTGATCCTGAATAACAGCAATGACGGAAGTGACTGGAAAGAACACGGCGTATCTGCCAGACAGATCTACGGCAGGCAGAAAAAGACTGCAGACGGATCAGAGAAGCTTTATGAAGTTACTGACCAGATCATCCAGAGTCATATTCGTAAGGGGACGATTTCTGAGTCCTGAACCAATTTCAAAGGAGTCTGTCCATGGCATTCACTGTTGACCGCCAGCATGTAAAAGATACGTTTGCCTCATATGTTGCCGACTACGACGCATCTGACAGCAAGGTAAACCTGAAAATCATTCACACATATCATGTAGCTGAAATGTGTGACGCAATTTCTGACTCTCTTCATCTCACGAGTGAGGACCGTGATACTGCCTGGCTCTGCGGGATGCTCCATGACATTGGACGTTTTGAACAGCTGCGCCGTTATGGCACGTTCTTTGATAAACGGTCTGTCAATCATGCTGCCCTCAGTGCCGATCTCCTGTTTCATGACGGCCTGATTAGAAACATTGTGGAAGACACATCCAAAGATGCTCTTGTGGAAAAGGCCATCCGACTCCACAATGTATTCATGCTTCCTGAAAACCTGACCGATCAGGAATTGCTGTTCTGCAACATTCTCAGGGATGCTGACAAGATCGATATCATTCGTGTCAACCGCGAAACACCCATGAGTGAAATCTACGACCTGCCGGAAGCAGAATTCTATACCACTCCGATCTCAGACAAGGTGTATGAAGCAGCCCTGCAGGGAATTAATGTCAACCGGGAATATTCAAGAACAGCTGTTGACTATCTGATCGGCCACATCTGCTTTGTCTATGGTCTTGTATTCCCGGAGAGCTTCCGTCAGGTATCTGAGCAGGGATATCTTGACCAGATGCTGCAGTTCCAAAGCAGGAATCCCGAAACTGCAGAACGATTCCAGACAATCAGGACTGCAGTACAGGCCTATGTAAGCAACCGCATCAATTCCTGAGGAAACTGATGCGGTCTGTTTCACCTGATGAGCTGCAGATCTTCCAGGATCTCCTTTTCTCTCTCATAAATCTGCCCCATCAGGTTCCGAAGATCCTCAATGTCTTTCACATAAATACTGTCACTCTGATTGGCTTTTCTGGCATACTGGTTCAGGTTGTTGCTGCAGCGCTTCAGAAGCGTAGTCATCTCGCGGAATCCTTTCAGGTCAAGATGGACGCAGTATCCGTCTATAGCCATCTTCCTCAAATAGGCACTCATGTTGCGGATCTCCATCTGTGCCATTTTCTGTTTGATCATATCGTATTCTTTGTCTGTTACCCTTACCCCAATTGTTACTGTATGCTTATCCATGATTCTTCTTTGCGTCATCGTTTAGAACCCCGTTTTTGGCACTTCAGGATAAAACTATCCACCACCCTCAAACCCGGCCTCACGAAGCCTTTATTTTCAAGGCTCCATGATTCTCTAAACGATGACGCGGGTACCTCCCTTTTCATCAATTTTGTTTCCTGTCCCGATATCTTCGTGCCGCCCCGCTGTTTTCCTTTTTTCTGTTTATCCTGGAGCAAACAGGACAGTATAGAGACCGGTTTGACTTCGGCTGGAACTCCTGCCCGCACATCTTACATTTTCGGATGTTCTTTGCCAACCCCAGTGCCAGCTGCAGTTTCTCATCAAGCGGGAGCACACATTCCCGAAACCATTTACACAGAAGGCTGTATGATATCCACTGTACACAGACGCAGCCGTCGCCGGTATAATCCAGAACCAGGCACTGGCCATCACAGTAATTCGCACACTCAGCACGGATCAGCCTGCGGGCATTCCGGAGCTGTCCTTCCACCATCGTCGGGATTGGTGCGGGTTTCTTCTCTGCCTTTTTTGTTTTCATAGCACAGGCTCCCTCTGTCTGATGCCGGACGGGCTGCGTGGAAGCGCATCTGCGATGATGTGGTTTTCCTGCAGCTGTTCAGCAACTGACTTCCTGACCGGCGTGTCCGTAGGTATATCCGTCTCCTTCGCCTGAGACATCTCCGGGAAGAGCTTCGCCTGCAGTTCATCGATAATCTTTCCTGATGTGGAGCGGATCGTTTCCATGGAAGACCGCAGTTCTTTCAGTTCCCGGCTGCTGGAGTAGGAGCTGATATAAGGCCAGCTGTAGTCGCTCGTGTCCAAATGGAAAAATGAGCAGACACAGTACGCTATGGATTCGGCCTCCGTCTCCATGACGAGCCGGTCTTTTTTCTCACCTTCTGCCTGCATCTTTTCCCTGTCATGAACCACGGAATGAGCCAGTTCGTGGACGGCTGTTTTCATGGTCTGGCTCTGGGACATTCCTTCCTGGATGACGATCTCCTTCTTCTCCGTGTTGTAATAGCCCTTTGCACCGCCCTCGATCTCATCGAAGCGGATCGGCACCGTGGCTATCTCCCGGACAGCATCCATGAACCGCTCGTATCCTTCATAGCTTTCTGTCAGCTCATGAATTCCCAGTTCCGGGAGTGGCTCCCCATCCGTCTGTTCCAGGGAAAAGACATGCCCGATCTTGAAATGGTTAAGGGTGTACTCGCTCTCCTCCATTACCGGCTTTCCATCAGAGCCGATCACGACAAGTCCTGTTGCCGGATCCGTCTTCTCGGTTTCCTTCCGGATTTTGACCGGCGTCGGAACAAGGATCTTGATTCCCTTCTCGCCACGCCTCACCTGCCGGCCCATTTTCTTCCAGGTGGCGTAGCTGGCCACCTGGGTTGCTAACGGGTTTTGCAAAGCTATCAGGATCGTGTTGTTGACGCTGTAGTGATGAAATCGCGACATGACATCCAGGAAATGCTGGTAATTCTCAGAGGTGAAGAAATCCATCACTCCTTTTTCCAATCTGTCGGTCAGCTCTTTCAGCTGATCACGGCTGACGCCATTTTTCTTCTTATCACCCTGCCGCTGTTTCATTTCCTCCGTCCTTTCTTTTTCTCCCTGTCTGCTTTGTCAAAGGTGAGGTCGAATTCCGGCTTCCCGTCCCCCCTGCAGGTCATGTTCAGTGTGGCGTTATATTTGAAACCTTTCGGGGAGCGGCAGCCATAAAGATAGGAGCTGCCTTTTACCAGGAGATCGGTTACGAGACTCCGCGTCACTTTTTTTCCCAGACGCTCTATGAAGCGGTTGTCTTTCCATATGGAAAAATGGCACCCGCCGGTGCAGAAATACCCTTTCGGCCGCTCCGTCACGTCCCCGCCGCAGTGCGGGCAGGTCCCGATCACGGGATAACCGGTGTCGGCCCTGCTGTGGAGCTTTACAGTCTGCGGATCTGCTGTCCGGATGATCCGCTCGGTCATCTCTGCAATCTCATTCATAAATGCCTCTGTCCCCAGTTCCTTCTTCTCAATAAGGAGAAGCTTCTGCTCCCACTCCGCTGTCAGAGAAGGAGATTTCAGGGACTCCGGAACAGCACTGATCAGAAAGACGCCTTTCTCAGTCGGGATAAGGAGCATAGTGTTTTTACTGGCTTTCCTCTCAATAAAGTTTCCTTTGATCAGCTTCTCAATGATGCTCGCCCTTGTAGCCGTGGTGCCGATTCCTTTGCGCTCGGCTTCCTCCGGCATTTCCTCATTTCCGGCTGTTTCCATCGCACGGAGAAGAGTGCCCTCCGTATAGCGGGCAGGCGGTTTTGTGCGGCCTTCCCGGACGCCGCCATTTTCAATGGGAAGACGCTGGCCGGTGTGCAGGCCTTCCGGAAGGATTACCCACTCCTTCTTGTCAGGCTCATATCTCCGCCAACCCTGGCTGATTTCTTCCCTTCCCTGTGCCGTGAATTCGCTGCCGCCGCAGGAAAGCTTCACCTTTGTGTCCCTGTAGCAGTGGGGCTCGGATACTGCCTCAATGACGCGCATCGCCACCAGGCGGAGCAGCATCTGCTCGCCTTCCGGCAGGGAATTAAGGAGTGCACCTGTCACCTTCTTTGTCGGGAGCAGTGCTTCATGGTCAGTAACCTTGCTGCTGTTCAGGACCTGCCTTACAAGGATCTGAAGTTCCTCATCGTCAATGGAATCCTCCTCATCCTCTTCGTCTTCGTCATCTTCGTCTTCCCCAAGGATTTCCTCATACAGGCCGCGGACAAGGCCGGGCAGGAAAGCTGCCTTGTCATCTGCCAGATAGCAACTGTCAGTACGCGGATAAGTCAGCAGCTTCTTCTCATAAAGGCTCTGAGCGTAATCCAGTGTCTGCTGCGCCGTGAAACCGTACTTTTTATTCGCCTCACGCTGGAGGGATGTCAGGTCAAACAAGTGCGGCGGCATTTCCCTGCAGTCCTTTGTCTCGGCTGCGATTACCTCCGCCGTCCCGTCCGCAAGACAGTTCTTCAGGAGCTCCGATGCCTCCCAGCTTGTCTTCAGACGACCGCTTTCGGCAGTGAATCCGTCCATCGCAAGCTGCACCGTATAAAATGCCTCCGGCACGAAGGCCGCGATCTCCTGCTCCCGCTTCACCACCATCTGCAGGGTGGGGGTTACGACGCGGCCGACATTCATGGTGTGGCCGTGCAGGCATGAAAAAAGCCGGGTCGCGTTGATCCCGACCAGCCAGTCGGCGCGTTCCCGGCAGAGTGCCGCTTCGTAGAGCGAATCGTATTCAGTTGAGGGTTTCAGGTTCCGGAAGCCTTCCCGGATAGAGTCTTCTTCCAGGGAAGAGATCCAGAGGCGTCTGAAGGGTTTCTGACAGCCTGCCATCTCGTAGACGAGTCGGAAGATCAACTCTCCTTCGCGGCCGGCGTCTGTTGCGCAGATCAGGGCCTCGACATCTTCGCGCTCCATCAGTTCTTTCAGGGTCTGGAACTGGGCTGCAGTCTTCTCGGCGATGTGGTACTTCCACTCGGTTGGAATGATGGGAAGCTGCTCCTTCTGCCATCTGGCGTATTTCGGGTTATACTCACCCGGCATTGCCAGCTCCACTAGATGGCCGAGGCACCAGCTCACCAGGCAGCCATTTCCTACGAAATAACCATTGCGGCGGCTGCCCGCGCCGATCGTCTCTGCCAGTGTCTTTGCGACGCTGGGTTTCTCTGTGATGATCAGTTGCATATATTGCTTCTCTCCTTTGACTGTATGATGATTATCTGCTGTGTTCAGGTTTACGTTTTTCTTTTCCTTGTAGATCGGTTTGGGCTGATCCCATCTGATATCTTTTCTCCTGCAGACTGGCCATGATCGATCGTTTCTGTTTTCGAATCTGGTTTTGGTCCTTCCCATATCGTGACCCGCCATCCTGTTCTTTCACTGCATTCTGATTCTGGCTCGCTGTCTCAAACAGTTCCGGCTGGTTCTCGCGGAAGCTGTACCAGCTGCCATTCCCGCCACCGATAATGATGTGGTCCTGCACCTCTAGCTCAAGAATCCTTCCTGCTTCAACCAGTCTCTTTGTGACTTCAATATCCGTCTGGCTTGGTGTGACGACGCCCGTTGGATGATTGTGGATCAGGAGAAGACACGCGCTGTTGGACAAAAGTGATGCTTTAAAAACGTTCTGGATCGGGATCTGGCACTGGTTTAACCCGCCGACACTCACAATGTTGAAATTCAATGGGCGCAGGCGGGTATCCATATTTACAACGCAGAAGAATTCACGGTCCATTTCCCTGAGAGCAGAAGCCATCACCCTGATCGCTCCTTCCGGATCAGAAAGAGGCTCAGCACTGTACAATGTCGTTCCTTCAGCCAGTCTCAACCTTACCTGCACTTCCTGCAGCCCATACAGGTTATCTTTCTCATTTGCTTTCTTCTTTACCGGCATCCGTATCCTCCTCCAGAAGCCCGACATCCGTTATAAGCTTTAAAAAGACATCATCCGGCAGAGAGGCAAGTACGCTTACCAGCTCTGCTTCTTTTACATCTGCGATTCGCTGCATTTCTTTGCTCAATGTGGTTTTCCTCCCATGAAAATGAAAAGGACGGCAGATGCCGCCCTGACAACAGAAAAGCTGCTGTCACAGACAGTTGCGGCAGCAGCTATGTATTATCAGTTCTCTGTTATTGTCAGCCCCTCACAAACGGAGCATGATATTCGGCGTTGATTTCACTGATTTCTTTCTTACCTTCGATATAAGGCTGATAGATCGATTCGATTCTTCCCCCACCGCGATTATCGCATCCGGAACAGAATTCACAGTCTGTCCCGCAAGTGCCCCATAAAGCCTGATGCACAATCCGTTCGCGTTCCTCGCGTGTTGTGTCTTGTACGAGTATAGATTTCATGATGCTTACCTGCATTTATGTCCGGAAGCAGCCTCAAAGTTATACTTCACGATTCCCAGGTCAATCTTCGTCATTGGACCTTTTCCTGCTGTGATTACGGCTTCACCATTATCCAGTGAGATATGAAACTTCTGCTGGTTTATAGCTGTCGGTGCCATTATCGCTGCTATTACACCATTTTTGAACCAGACCGGCATATCTTTTTCCGGCACGCTGCAGATCTTGTCCACTGGCTTCGACTTATGCTTCACACCAGCATTTTCCCCATAACCTATTGCGATTACACAGACAATCTTCTCGCCGGATTCCTTTACCGCTTTACATTTTCCACGGCCATAGGTTCCTGCAACCCAGCAGGTATTTAAACCCATCATTTGAGCGGCAAGGACAACCTTCTGTCCGTAATACCCACCAAGTTCACCGAGATCCGACAGGGATCTAGGCCCAACAACAGCCACATAGTTCCGGGCATTTTTGAATTTGCCATAGTGAGCAAGAAATGTATCAAAACACTCCGGATCATCTGTGATCAATTGCATATGGAGACCGCTCTCTTCATTACATGAACGAATCAACTTTTTCAGTTCAGTCTTTATATCTTCAGGAATGGGTGTCGTTTTGTACTGTCGAACACTGTGCCTATCCCTGATCGCTTCTTTGATGTCCATATTTTCCATAGTCATAATTCTGTCTTTGAACCTCTTTCATTTAAAGTGTTTCAATACCATTGCTGAATAATTATCATATTGCTGAAATCCATATCGTTCATAAAATGAGATTGTTTTCGGGTCAGACGGCATTATTTTCACATAAAGATGGTTTTCAAAAAACGCCATTACTCTCGTCATCAGTTCATCACCGATGTGCAGACCCTGATAGGCAGGATCTACAAGGAGATAATGTAAAAATGCAACCGTTTCACCGTCATCAAGAGCCCGCACCAAACCGACCAACTTGTTTCCATCCCACGCAGAAACAACATGCGTGGAGTTTCTCATTGCTCGGACGAGTTTATCCGGGTAGTTTCCAGACTCCCATCCCACAGACAAGAATAGTCTTTGCAGGTCTTCCATTGGAAAAATCTTTGTATCGCTGTACGTAATCATTGTTCCTAAATCGCCTTTATCATGATCATTTCCATCGGCTGTTCATACCCGGGAATATCAATGACAAAACCTCCACTGTCTTTGTATCCAAGTATACGATAGAAATGCTGTGCATCTTCATTTACCTGTGTGGATGTCATAAGCATCCCATACCCCTGGGATCTCATATCCTGTTCCCAATAATCCATCAGTTGTTTTCCATAACCCATACCACGAAATCTATTGTCAATGAAAATCATCGTACAGAAAGGTGTATTATCCCAGAACAGGTTATAGCGCAGAATGCCAACAAGCTGCGTATCTTTGAAAAGAACATATCCCTGACGGCTTTTTACCTTTTCTTCAAATCCACTTTCAGGCAGATGCCTGTCCAATTTATACCAGGCTGTCCTGTCTTGTAGTTCTACATACCTTATCATTACAGATTCCTTATCAGACGTCTTTTTAAATAACCAGATCCATGCTTCATCTCATGCACATCTCACTGTCGTCAGGCAGAGGCTTCAGTTTGGCTGACGGCAATGTCTGATACCAGTATGCAACACTTGTATAATCATCATAACGTGGACCAGTCCATCCCATGTTGTCGATTGTCATGCGAAATGCCTGATTAAAATGAATTGGATCCGGAACATGGAAACGATAAAGTAAAAACCTCTGTTGTCCATTATAGAATTCCCGATTTTCCCCAAGAATCGCAAAAAGTCCGCTGTAATGACCGCTGAAAGTCTGATATTGTTTGATATAAATGTCATTCCCGAATCCGTAAGAACCTGTAAAGTAATCCTCTGTTCCGGTGTAATGGATAGATGGGTATTGATCATCATCAATATACATTCTTGCTTCGCCTTCCACCCAGCAGGTATTATTCCCATTCATACCGGCAGCAAGTGTAACGCCAAGAAACTGGCCTTTCCCTTCTATGCCATCGATAATCGTATAGCTCCGACCCTTTCTTACCGGATGTTCCTGGCGGTAAGACGCATGGAAATACGCAATATTCTCCGGCAGCTCTCTCCTGCAGCCTGTTATGATATAATACAAGGATTCCTCTTTGGTGCTGCGATTTTCCATTGTGATCCGGCATCTTTTTCTAAAAGGCATCTCAAAGAAGCAATTATACCCACGGCCAGGGGCTACCAGCATAACAGCAGAATTTAGTACCGGATAACGACCATCCCTGTCTACAAAATTCTCATCATATGCGCACCCAAAGAAAGCTGACAGCGGTGCTTCAACAGAAGGATGCGCTTGTCCATCCCAGTAAATTCTGAGAATAAACCCATGACCGACATATCCTGTAAACCACATGTTCTGGATTACACCGGATCCATTGATCTCAGCCAGGGTAACTGTCTCTCCTGGTTTAATGGTCACCGTTGGGGACAGTTTTGTGCAATCCCCTCCTCTGGATCCTCCTCCACGTGCTCCTGTGGGATTTTCAGCAGAAAAAGCAAATGTTTGATCATCTGATATATACGTGTATGATTGCATAACAATTTTCCTCAAAAAATTAAGAATAACTCCTGCCCTCTTCCTGAAATGTTCAACTGGAATTTGTTAATCCTACTGAAATGATTTACCAATGAACTCCATAATGTCTGAAACTGCTTTTTCGTTTGTCAACAGATCTCCCTGAATACTACTTTTACCATACTGTTTGGCGGATAGAAACAAAACGACCGGATCTTGATTCGTTTGATAAGAAAGCGCTTTGATGAAATTCTCTTCATTTGTGTTGCTGACAACAATACTACGCTTAGGAATTCTAAGATAAGCATTCAAAAGATCCGGCTTTCCCTGAAAATAGCATTGACTGCGTTCATTAAAAGCAAAATAATTGGCACAGGGATAATCACAGTAATTCGGTAAAACAAAGTAAGCTATCTCACTTTGAACGATGGAATCAAGCATATCACATTCCATGTCTCCGACATAAGGACACTTTCCCCTTTTTTTGAAACAATCATAATTGCATTCACCACAGGTTTGAATGGAAAAATCTGAAAAGCTGAACAAAATAGAATCCTGGATATTCTCATTGATAAGTTTTCCAATTTTTGCACAGTTGCCATCTTTTCTTGAACTAAATGAAACAATTACCGCTTTCAATCTCATTATCCACTCACCTACAAATCCCGAGTTATTGATGTCTTCAGATATGCATCAAACCTATGTATAGGGGGGTGCTAAGCACCCACCGTCAATCTTATTCCTCTTCCTCATCAAATCCATCGACTTCCTGCTCGGGTTCCTCGTCAAACTCATCATCGTAGTCGTCATAGTCATCCGGATCTGCTTCCTGCTCTGCAGGTTTCTTCTTTTTGAAGACAACGAGGAAAATTACAAGCACAGCCACAAGGATACCTGCGCAAGCGAGAATCGCTTCCATCTGGGGAGTAATCATTAAATCGCCGATCTTAATCTCGGCATGTGTCCGGGTCTCCCTGGAAGTGGCTGCTTCCGACTCTGCCTGTGCGGCCGCTGATTCTGCTGCAGCTGCAGCCGCGGCCTCCTCTTCCTGTTTCGCCTTCTCCGCTGCTTGCAAAGCAGCCTCTTCTTCGGCTTTCTTCTTCGCTTCCTCCTCAAGGAAGGTCCGGTCCTCTTCGTTCATGCTGGAAAGAAGATCACGCTCATCAACTTGGTTCAGGAAGTAGACATTGTTCTCACCGCTCTTTGCCCTGTCAATGACGATATAAAAGTAACTCCCGGATCTCGACGTCATCGTCAGGAACTGCTTGCCGCCTTTTGTGGTGATGTCATCCACCAGGGTCATATTGCCTTCCGGCGTCAGTGCGGTCAGGCTGTTGTCCTCGTACTCGTCCTCTTCTGCATTGATGTCGTCCACAATCCTGGCTTCCGCGACGGGAGGATCTTCTTCCTCATCTTCATCGTCAACAGGCCGGATCAGTTCCAGTTCCTCAAATGAGGTAATCACTTCCTCCGGGTTCGGATCCTCACCGCTGTTTGCGTATGCGGGAATTACACTGCAGCCTGTAAGAAGCGCGCCGCTAAGGAAAGCAGCTGTCATTTTTATAAGATATCGTTTCATCTGATTTTACTCCTCCTTCTGTTTCATTGCCATGGCTTTCTTAGCGTAGGCCATTACCCTGAACAGTTCCTCCGCAGACAGATCCGCGTCCCGGACAATGCCGATGATCTCCGAATTCTCCGCTTCAATCAGTTTCTGTTCCAGTTCCTCAATCCTTTTATCGAGAGCGGCCCGGCGTTCTTTCGCCCGGGCCAGCTCCTCAGCAATCTTTTCTTTTCGTGTCATAAGCAGTCCCTTTCTCACCAGTCAGAATTGTTCCGGATATGAAAATGGACTACAGACATTGCTTATGGCAAACGCCCGTAGCCCATGAAATGAGCACTGAAGTACTCTGTTTTGTAGCTTGCGATCTGCACCGGATGCCCACAGTGGATCATCATCCCATTCCCGAGAACAATCCCCACATGCGATGCGCCTTCCACATCCCAGGTTCCCTGGAAGAAAACCAGATCCCCGGGCCTCACATCCGCCTCCGATACCCGCATGGTCAACGCCCACAGTTCCCGGCAGTCCAGGCGGCCGTAGTTCCAGCCGTTCCCGCAGTGGTTGATCACCCAGCTTACAAATCCCGAACAGTCGAAACTCGTATCCGGACTTTCACCGCCCCAGACATAGGGGTAGCCGAGATATTTGATCGCCTCGTTGTACATGTTCCGGAAACGCTCATCTGACAGTGCCGATCCCGGGGGTGCCCAGTTGACGCCTTCCGTCGTATTGGCATAGATGTCATCCGCAAAGAGATCCGGGCGGTTGCCCTTTGTCTCGATGATCACGTAATAACGCTGCAACTCATCGTCACTTAAGAGTGCCCTTGCCGCCGTATCAATGCTGCCGTTCTGAATAGAAAGGCTCAGTGTCGGAAGCGAGTTATAAATCGTGACTTCCACCGTCTTTGACCCGTTGTCATCCGCGATATAGGCTTCCCAGTTCTGGTGACCGTGATTCTCCGCAACCTGATGATCGTCGTAGTAAACATCAAAGGCTACACCGTATCTCTCCAGAGGCCCCGTGTCCTCCACGGTATACTCAATCCCGTTCATCACGATCTTTGTTCCCATGGGAACGATCGGGTTCTGCGAATCAACCGCAATGGTATGGTTCGCCACCGGTGTGGTGCCGCTGGCTGTTGGCCCTCCTGCCCACTGACCGCAGCAGATCGAACAGTTGCAGTAACCGGAGGTAACCACCGTGCCAAGGGACTGGCCCACCGTCACGGTTTTGTGCTGCGACCGGCCGGTGACATTTTCCACGGACACGTTGTACTGCAGGGCAAAGATTGTCTTCAGTGATTCCTGTACTTCCGCCCTCGTAAACCGCTCATGCAACACCGTCAGCAGGGCAATCAACTTATACGGATCATGCCCGATGGAAATGGCCCCCGTCTGGTAATTCACGTACCCGGGGTAATAGCCTTCCGGGTACAGCAGCTTCATCCGCAGCTCATTTTCCATGGCCTTATAATCCTCGTTGGCACCAAGAATGTCTGCATCATCTGCCGTAAATGACGTGGCCGTGGTGGCAAACCCCTGGACCTGTCCGACCAGTGCTGTCCCGACCGACATAAGCGAAGTGTAGAACCCGCCGAAAAGCAGTGTGATCACAAGCACAAGGATGATGACCGGCTTCTTCCGGATGAAATCCGCGATCCGCAGGAAAGCTGTCTTGCTTTCGCGCAGGACCAGCTCTTCGTTCCGCTTCCTGTGGATCCGCTTCAGGATAGGAATCTTGAGCAGCCGGCTTTCCGCCCTGGCATAGGCTTTCCGGATCTGCCGCTTCTGGGCGGTACTGGCAGCCGCACTCCATCGATCCGCCGCCACCTGCCTCGCTGTATTGCGGTTGAAGAAGGATGTGGCTGCAGAACCATCGGCAGATACACCTGCAATTCTCCCATTGTGGAAATGCCTCCCCGCCATGTCCCGCGCACCCCGCGACACCTCAAACGCTGCCTTTTTCCCTGCCCCGGTTGTAGTGCGAAAGGTCCTCTCTGACAGGTCCTCCCGGCTGTCCCCGGACGCTTCGCTAGCTCCACGGCCAATGACATAGGCACCGGTTAATACAGCCCCGCCAAAAGCACCTTTGCGGCTGTGAGTCTTTTCTTCAACTTCTGCCTCGCCAACGGCTTCTGCCTTCAGGGAATCGGAAGACCGCCAGCGCATCCCCTTTCTTCTGGAGGTGGCTGCACTGGCACCTGCCTCTTTTGATCCCTTTACTGCCTGCTCCGCAGCGGCCTCATTTCGGTAAAAGCCACCGGCTGTATCCGCCTGGGAATCCTCTGAAAATGCACTCCCGGATTTCCGTTCATGCCAGGAGGTTCCGGAAGACTGCCGGGACGAGCCGAAGACGGTTTTCTGTTTTCCGGAGATTTCTCTGTTTCTGGTATTGCTGAAAATTGATTCCTCACCGGCTTCTTCCGTCTCCTCCGCCCGCAGCTGTCTCGCATAGCTCCTCCGGATCCGCTGCTTTTGGACAGCCGAGCTGCTTTTTCCACCTGGGGCAGTTTTCTGTCCTGGCTGTCTGTTGCTCTCAATAGGATTCGCATTACCATCGCTCAGTCCTTCCATCTCCTCATCAGGGAAGGCCTTTAAATCTGTATCCGGATCAACTTTGTTGCTCCCGTAACCATCCTGCACCTGCCGCCGCTTAGCCCGCTCCTTCTGGCTCCGGAAATCATTCCCGGATTTACCGGTATGGATTCCATGCTTACTCTTTTTGGAATTGCTTCCTTCCCTGATAGAACTGGACCGGCCTTCACGGATTCCGGATACACTCTCAAAGGTCTGGAAAGAACTCCGGTGATTCTCACCCGGTGTTTCTATCCCGGAAGTCTGAGCATCTGCATCTTCCCTTCCGACAGCAGAAAACGGACTGTCCGCTTCTGTCGGTTTGACTTCCGCATCCAATCCGTCCCTGATGGAATCCGCATATTTTCTTTCCCGCTGCTGGGCATTGTTCCGTTTTGGGGCATCCCTGCCGCGATTCCCAAATGAGGAATCCTTTTCCTTAATCACGTTTTCTCCTCCGTCACTTCAGGTGCTTTATCCGCAGTTTTCTTTGCCCTGCTCCGCTTCGGCTTCGGTTTCTCCGGTTCTTCCACTGAAAGCGATTCGATGCCATCCGGAGGAGTCAGGACAATAGTCTTTTTCCGCGATGAGGCCTGTTTCTTCGCCGGTTTCTTTGCAGGTTTATCAGCATCATGCTTTGTTTCAGGTTCAGCTTTCTCTTTTGCTTTCTCTTTTGCTTCTTCTTTAGTATTGTCAGAAGCAATCCCTGCAGGAGCTTCCTCCGGCAGCTCAAACTTAATCGGTTTGATCAGCGGCCAATCCTCCCGCAGTTCCCCAAGGGCTTCCGCTTCCTTCGTCAGCTCATCCGGAACCTCGATCATTTCATCTGCTTCTTCCACTGCCGTTTCATCAGCAGAGTCCCCGGGGGCTTTTTTGGTCAATTCCATCCCGCCTTCAGATCCGCCTTCCGCACCGGCGTCCACTCCATCTGAATCATTTTTCTCAGATGTGTCGGTATCGGAAGCATTTCCAGCAGACAATCCCAAAACAGGTCTCTCGTCTCCTGTCTCGGACAGCTTGGTTGTCATGATCTGGTACATCTTCGTATCCTTCGGGAAATGATCCACGAAGGGCAGTATCAGGTTGCCGTAAAAAATGAGCCCGGTTCCTTCCCCGACTCGGGTGACGTATTTCAGCTGATGGGGGCTGATGCCGAGGTGCTGCGCAAGGATCTGCCTGTCCTCGGAGGCCTGGTTCAGCATGCAGATATACTCGGAGTTCTCAAAGATATTCTCCACCTCCCGGCTGGACAGCAGGTCCTTGATGTTCTGCGTGATGCCCGTAGGAATGCCGCCCCACTTACGGAAGCGCTTCCAGATCTCGACGGAATACGCGGCCGTCTGTTCCTCGTGGAGCAGCAGGTGAAATTCGTCGATATAATAACGGGTTGTCTTTTTCTGGTACCGGTTCACTGTGACGCGGTTCCACACCTGGTCCTGGACAATCAGCATGCCCAGTTTCTTCAGCTGCTTGCCGAGATCCCGGATGTCATAGCAGATCACACGGTTGGTGATGTCCACGTTTGTGCGCTTATTGAAAATGTTCAGTGAACCGTTGACATAGAGTTCCAATGCCGTCGCGACGCGCTGCGCCTCGTGTTCATTCTGCCGGAGAAGTTCATTGTAAAGGTCCTCCAGGATCGGCATGTTCTCAGGTTTCGGATCCAGAAAATACCGGTCGTAAACCGTGTGGACACAGCGGTCAATCACAGTCTTCTCAATCGGCTGTAAACCGTTCCGGTCGCCCAGAATCAGTTCACAGAACGACAGGATGAAATCCGCCTTCAATGCTACCGGGTTGTCTTCCTCCGAATAGTTCACGTTGATATCCATCGGGTTGATGGACTGGGTACTGTTCGGGCTGATCCGGATCACCTGGCCGTTAAGACTCTGCACAAGGGCCGTGTATTCAGACTCGGGATCGCACACGATGATGTCATCCTTTGTCGAAAGGAACACACTGTAAATCTCACGCTTTGTGGTAAAGGATTTTCCTGAACCGGGAGTCCCGAGGATCAGGCCGTTTGGCGTCTTCAGCCTCTTCCTGTCCAGGAAAATCATGTTTCCGGATAAAGCATTGAGGCCGCTGTAAATCGCCTCGTCATTTGTTTGGAACAGTTCCTGAGTGGTAAACGGGACCATGATCGCCGTCGCCGATGTGGTCAGCGCCCTCTCGATATCAATCTGGTTCCACGCAAGGGGCAGGCAGCTCATAAGGCCGGGCTCCTGTTCATAGTCCAGGCGGATGATCTGGCAGCTGTGTTTCTGCGCGATCGAGGACACCTGCAGCAGGTTGGTTTCCAGTTCCTGTTTGGTTTTCCCGGTTGTCAGGATAAGGAATGTCACCATGAAGAGGCGCTGATCCTGACTCTGGAGTTCCTCAAGAAGTGACTTGGCATCACGTCCATAGGTGGCCAGGTCGGAAGGAATGATATCCATATCGTACCCGGCACGGACTGCTTTTTTCTGCTCCTCAATCTTGGAACGGTCCAGCTCCGTGATCGTGTGCTTTACCATTTTGACGGCCGCATTCTGGTCAAGGGAACGGACATGGATCGTGACGATCTGCCCGGATTCCATGTCGAGGAAATCCTTCAGCATGTTGTCCGGCAGCTGGGACGCGGCAATCTGCAGGCAGCTCACGGCACACGGCATTTCCCCGATCTCCATCGTCCTCCTCCCGGTGAAGTTAAAGGAGGAAGGGGCGACAAAATCCTTTACCGAAAGACCGGAATCCGCCAGATATTTCCATGTGAAATGGAACTGCTCCGGGTTGATTACATGAAACATCGCATGCATCACTTCCAGCCGCTCCGCGCCGTCCAAGACTCTGGCCTCCACGCCCATCTGGCGGAAGTTATTGATGAGGTCCGCCTGGATGTGGTTTAAACGGGGCACTGCCTGCCGGAGGTTATTTGCGTAAATGCCAAAGGTCAGGAACTTCCGCTTCGTGAGGCCGTTGTTTCCTTTCTTCAGCTGCAGGGCCAGCATCTGGTTAAACTCCTTCCTAAGATCGTTGAAGGCATCGTCTGCCATCGGGATCCGGATCTTCTTTGCGAAAAGCAGCTTGTCCGTCAGGGCATTCATGAAAGAGAATTCAAAATGGATCGAGCTGTCGAAGAAGTTCAGGAAGCCGCTCCATTCCTCCAGGATGGATTTCTTATCCGCCTGCGTGCTGAGCTGGTAGTTGATGTCCTCATACTCGATGGTTTTTGAGTAGTAACCTTCCGTCACCCGGATGACCCCTTCCTTCCAGATGCGGTCAAAGGGGATGGACTGCTGGGCCGTCTGGGGGATCCCCTTATTTTTTCTTGCGCGGCGCACGACGTCCTCGATTTCCTGCCGCTCCTTTTTTGTGAGCCCTTCCGGCATCCTTACCGGCGATGGCTTTTTTTCCGGCACCCTTCCCTGCTTTCCCTGTGCCCTTCTTTCCTTTCGATTCTGAAACAATTCTGGCGACCTCCTTCCGTGTATGTGCAGCGCGTTCCGCTGCAGAATAAACATTGTCCGTCCGGTACTGCCTCACCTTCGGCCTCTTAAACCGGGCATCTATATAATGGCGGATCAGGACCTCCATGGGCCTGCCGTTCCTTTCGTACAGAGCGAGAAAGAAAAACGGCATCATCACCGCGATCATGGCCAGCGAGGCGAGGGTGACATTTCCCGACTTCTTTATGAGGAAAAAGAGCGGCACGCCAATAGCTGCGGCCGCCCCGAAACAGATGAGCTGGCGTCTCGTGAGATTCAGAAACACCTTGCTCTTGACCCGCGTGAGATCACGGGGGACATTTGCATACAGATTTTCCAAAATGCTAACCTCCTGAAAACAGCATTTTCGCAACTCCTTTTTTTACTGCTTTTTGTCACTCCACTTGTTGATTCCCAATAAATCAACTTCTAATGGGCATCGAAAACAGATTTTGCAAGGCTTCCCGTCTTAAATAACGTAAAGACAAGCAGCAGCGTATACCCGACAATCTTCCAGACGCCCACCAGGATGTCATCCGACAACGCAAACTGGTTAATCAGCACTGCATAGATGGCGACGCAGATCATGATCAGGAATCCCTGGAATGCCAATGCAAGGAGAGATCGGAAATAGTTCTGTCCGATAACGCTCTGTTCCCGGTTACCGACTGTTGCTGCAGGAATCGGTGCGAGGGAGATCATCATATAGATCTCGATCATGCGGCCGTAGACGATCACGAATACGACAACTGACATAATTCTGAGCAGGATCTGCAGCAGGAACGATTCCAGGAACATACCGAAAAGTGGCCCGAGTTCCATCTCATTCAACTGGGTCTCCACGTTGGCCAGTGCATCCGCACTGAGTTCCGTGCTCCCGCTGATGATGCCGGCGCTCTGGTTCACGACGTTCTGCGCCACGTCAAAGACTGCCATGATGATATTGAATGTGTTGGAAATGATGAGGACTGCGATCGCAGTCTTGAAAACCCACTTGAAGAAAATCCAGGTGTCGAGATTCGCCAGGTTGTTGGTGTCCGTCACCAAATGGATCAGTTCATAGCAGGCGATAAATGTGAGAATGATACCGGCAACCGGCATGATCACGGATTCCGAGAGATTCCGGATCATGTCGAAAATGCCCGGCTGAAAGGATTGCGGAGGAGTGCCAACCTCCCCCGCGACTTCCGTTACCTGACTGTTGACCGACTCAAACATGCGCGTCAGGTTGTTCATGGTGGAAGCAGTCAGAAGCTCCTTCAGCCACTCCGTAATCTTACTGAACAGAGCATCCACGGGAAATCATCACCTCCCGTCATGCCAGCAGACCCTGGAGCATAGGTACAAGCGTTGTCCCGATGAGGATAACACCGCCTCCAGCGACGAGCTGCTTCATGCCCTGCGACTTCGCGCCGGGGTTGTCTCCTCCATAACCTTCCATGAGGTTGATTCCGCCCCATACAAGGAGTCCTGCTCCCAGGCAGATCACGATGGTTTTGAGTAGAGTTACGGCTGTGTTCCAAAATTCCATACGATGTTTCGAACCGGAAATGTTTTTTTGTTTTACTGTCCATTTTCAAAATGGAACAGTACTGCTGGAAAGCAAATCCCGAATCCTTATATTCAATATTCCTCGGAATCCATCTCCGGTCCTTCTCCTTTCCTTGTTTTTTCTGCGCATCTTTCCAGCTCAGATGGCTGCTGTCAGCAGCCACCAAACAGTTACCTGCCGGCGGGCCCGTCCGGCAGACAGAACGGCCGCTGCATAAACTGCAGTGGCCGCTATGTAAAAGAAGAAAGTTTACCTGGCTTCTGAAGCAATAAGGAGCAGATACGGCAACCGCATCTGCTCCTTTTATTACTGTTCATATCGTTCCATTCATCTCTCTGGGGCTTTACTCTTTGAAGATTTTGTTTTTGTCTTTGCAGCAGGAGGCTTCGCTTCCTTGCTGCTTTCCTCTTTCTTCTGCTCAAGTTTTTCCTTTACGGATTCCCTCGGGCGCTCCTTATAGAACTCCACCATCTTCTTCAGGTCCGCGTTGGAGACAACCGTCTTTTCCGAAGTCCACGCTGCAGGACCCTCTGCTTCCGGATTTGACCGGGTTTGGCGCTGTACCGTAGTGTGTCCCTCCGCAGGGATCTTTGCCCACATGCCTTTCCCAAACTTATCTTCGTGCACATCACGAGAGGCGAGGACAAAGGTCTGCCAGGGACGCTTGTCTGCCGGATCACTGTTTGGAATTGTGATCTCGACAAGCTCCTTCCCGCCTTTACTCATGAACGGTTCACCGACAAGTCCTTTCGCAAACTTAATCGTGAGTGTTTGGAATTCCCTGCGTTCAGCATTCTGCTCTGCATGTTCAGCTGCAGGCGCTGCCATGTTCTCATTTGCCATAAGCTATACCTCTTTCTTAACCATGGTCCCAAAATCAGGAGTCAGAATCCATGTCTATGACTTCAAATTCATCATTGTCACGGAGTTTTAGCTCATGATTCAGGAACTGTTCAATGTGAAACGTGTTCTTTTCATCCGCATCCGCTGTCAGGTGATAATTCGGATGTTTTGTGTAATCAAACTTTTTGCTGTAAAAAGGACGGACGCCGCGCAGCTGCAGAATGCAGTGCCCGCCGTCCATGACTGCCAGTTCGTCCGGGCTCATCAGCTCCTTGCCCAGCTTCTGGTAGTTGAGACTGTGTGAAGTTTCTTTTCCCCGGCTCTCACCGGTATTGTAGGTGTCGATCGTCTCCTTTCCGAGTGACTGGCTCAAGTCTTTCAGGGTCTGCGGCTCGCTTCCGCCCAGGAAGATCTGACTGTCAGTATTTCCAATAATTGTTTCCGCGTTGTCCTTATAGATCGCTTTGATCTGTGCACGCGTCTGCCAGACAAGGCATGCGGAGATTTCTCGGCTCCGGATCGTCGCCATCAGCTTTTCCAGGTTCGGGATCTGTCCGACATTGGCTGCCTCGTCAATCAGACATCGCACATGGACCGGAAGCCTGCCGCCGTAAACATCATCTGCCTTTGTGACAAGCAGGTTAAAGAGCTGGGTGTAAATCATGGAAATGACGAAATTGAAGGTTGGATCGTTATCAGACATGATCAGGAATAATGCTGTTTTCCTGTCCCCGATCGTATCCAGTGACAGTTCATCGTAACTCATGATCTCGCGCAGTTCTTCGATGTCAAATGGTGCAAGCCTGGCCCCGCAGCTGATAATGATGGATTTCAGAGTTTTGCCAGCAGCAACACGAAACTTGGTATACTGACGTACCGCAAAGTGTCCCGGCTTCCGCTTCTTAAGATCTTCAAACATCAGGTCCACCGGATTCTGGTAATCCTCGTCGTCCTCGCGGACATCCATGGAATTCAGCATTTCCAACATGGTTGAGAAGTTCTGCTCTTCTTCCGGGGCCTCATAATGGATATAGCCGATCAGCGCGGTATACAGCAGCGTCTCAGCTTTCTCCCAAAAAGGATCATTGGATTTCCCATCTCCTTTCGTGTTGGCAATGAGTGCGGTTACGAGTTTCAGGATATCTTTCTCGCTGTGCAGATAAACAAACGGGTTATAATGCTGGCTCTTTTTGAAATTGATGCTGTTGAAGATCCGGATCTGATATCCGTTTTTCTTTGTCAACGCGTTGGCACAGGAACTTACCAGTTCGCCTTTTGGATCCGTCACAACGAACGATACCGGATAGGTTTTCGAGCTGCATTGAAGCAGGTTTGGTTTGATAAAAAATCTTGATTTACCTGAGCCGGAACCGCCGATGATAAGCACGTTCTTATTCCTGGCACAGGCAGGATTCTTTGGCCTGGAAGACATTGTGAGCCGCTCTGTCTCCGTGAGAATGATGTTATTCTCAAAGACCGGATCCATGAACGGCTCTATATCTTTCCTGGTTCCCCACCTCGCTGATCCATACTCAATCCCCTGCCGGTATTTCTTCGCATCGGATGTTTTGATCCGGACTGCCAGGTACAGGGCCACTGAACAGCAGGCCCCTATGAAAAGATCAAAGGGATGAAGGGATGGAAGAACCCTGCCAAATGCAGGGCTAAGGCAGTTGATGAATTCAATAATTCTCAAATCCGATTCACTGCCTGCCGACAGCCTCCAGGCTTCCCCAAGATGGGTCATAAACAGGGCAACCAACCCGTACAGGATGCACTTCCGAATTATCGCCTTTCGCTCTGCCGTCATAGGCTGTGCTCCTGCTCATGATGCCTGGCCTTCTGCGGCCTCTTTGCAGCAATAGCTTTAAAATGGGCAAGTGCCGCCAGCACGCTTTGTCTCTTAACCTTTTTTGATGCGGACTTCTGCACCTGCTTTGCAACACACTCTTTGTAGACATCGTTCAGTATTTCTGCATCCCTTGCCTTGAAGAAAAACAGATATTTTGGAGTCGGGGAGGTTACATCCATTACGAAGGAATAGTCCACACCATACTTTTTCAGGATCTTCTCAAAATCCCGCATTTCCCGGGCTTCAACGGTCATCTTTTTTAAACCATTGCTGTGCCGCATCAGTTGGCGTACGGTCTGCTTTCCTCTGGGTCCATCATTTTTTCTCCTGACCTTCTCCTCCTTCTTTACGGCCTTCACTCTCGTTTTAATCTGCCGCTTCGCTGATTTCTTCTGCTGTACCCGATAGCCCCTTGCATGCAGGACCCTTCTGATCGCCGCGAGTATCACCCGCAGCGACATCTTCGATGTCGAAACGACAAAGCTTACCGTCCTGTTCTCAACTTCCTCCTGCAAGAACATCACCCCCTCTCCGGATCATAAGCAGAAGCATCAGAGCTCCTCCTGTCTCTGACGCTTCTTGTACCACTGCTGCAGTAATTTCAGGATCGTCTCCTGCATCTGCTGCGGCGTATAACTCTTCGGGAAATACTGGCGGATCTCCCTGCCTTTGAAGATCACCTTATCATCGCTCTCTTTTTTCTCCTCGCCCATTACCTCCCGGATAGCCTCTACCTGCAGGTCTCCTTCCTGGGACATCTTTTTCATACGCTGAGCCTGCGATAATGACGGTGCATTCTGCGTATCGGCAAGTGCGTCAAGGAGATCAAACTGGGCCTGGTCATCCAGATAGGAGATTTCCACAGCCGGGTTAAAAGCCAGCTTTCCCTGGTCGACCATGTCAAGGAGTTCGGGGAGGAGGTAGGTGAGACGGATATATCGTTGGACGTTTCTGGCGCTATCTCCTGCTTCGCTTGCAATAATGTCTCTGGATTTAACGTTTTCCAACTTGTGGCCAACTTGGCCACAAGTTAAATCTCTCCGCTCTCCCCGATGATTTAATGCTTCCATTTTCATCCGATAAGCCCATGCTTTCTCGCTCGGGAGGATCTTCTCCCTTTGGAGATTCGAATCACACATCAGGATTACTGCTTCATCATCATCCAGATTCCGGACAATCACCGGCATTTCCTCAAGCCCCGCGAGCTCCGCCGCCCTTTTCCTCCTGTGGCCGGAAATCAGTTCATATCCGCCTTCTTCCCTCGGCCTTGCAATAGCAGGCGTCAGAACTCCGTACTCGGCCACACTTTCTGCTGTTTTCATCATCTCTTCATCATCCACCACCTTAAACGGATGATCCGCAAACGGAAACAGTTCTGTCAGCGGTATCATCCGGATCTGCTCACTCCGGCTGCTTTCCCTGGTCTCCTCTGTAGAAAAGAGATCCTCATAACCTGCCAGAGACAGGCTCCGTTTCTTTGCTGCCATCCTCTGTCCCTTTCTCCTGTTTCCGCTCTGCTTCCATGTTTTCCCATTTCCTGAAATATGCTGTCAGTCTCTCCACCATGATTCCCTCCCTATGATTTTTATTTGGTGCTCCCACTGTTTCCGGGAGCACCGGTCCATGCATTACATCATACTGTTTTTCTTCCTGAGCGCAGCTAGCACAGCAGCCAGCATGGCCACAATCACTGATGACACAATACACGCCAGATAGATGCCCTTTCTTCCTGCACCACCGGTCTGAAGCACGATCTTCGCCTGGTTGCTGACCGTGATGCTCTCGGCTGTGCATTTGCCTTCCTCAACCGTCACCTGGAACGGATCCTTCAGGAGCTCGTGGCCCCGCACGGTTTTCATTTCCCGGATCCAGTAGGTGCCGTCCTTCAATCCATGGAACTTCGCGTACCCGTCGCTTCCGGATGTTGCCGTATAGGGACTGCCGTCCCGCATGAAGGCATTGCTGCAGGCCGCATCCGTGTACAGTCCGAAGACGGCTCCCTGCAGGGGATTGCCCGTCGCCGCATCCACCTTCCGGATCTCCACGTCACCGGTATAAACATATACCTCATTGGTCACGAAGGACAGGTTGTTGAAGTCCAGCGTGGATTTGTTCGGGATGTCCGTCGCTGCCTGTGCCGTGGCATTGATCTTTGTGTCGAAGGTGACAACCGTTGTGCCCCACGGCGCTGTCCCGAGCTTTGTAAGTCCGGTTGTTGTCATGGCAACGGTCCAGCTTCCTCCGGCATTCCCGACTGCCGGTTGCGCGAGTGTATAATCCGTTCCGGAGGTCAGTGCAACTGCCGTACCGTCCTTCTTCTTCGCGGAAACCTTCAGGTTCCCGGCATAATCCAGGCGGCTGTCGATAGTGTCCTTTATCTCATATTTCGCATTGGCTTCATTGCCGCTGATCCCGTCCGGGATGATATTGGTGACCGTCCAGGTATGCACCTCGCCGATATTGTTGGAAACCTGCGAAACCTCCTTCTTCCCGGTATCGACGATATACACCGTCTGCGCTTTATCCGACAAATTGAAGTGTCTCGCGATCTCCGTGCTCCCCTGCTTCACGATCTCCGTGACAACCAGCGTGTGGTTCACGTACTGGGACACATCCGGAATGGAAAATGTCACAGTCACCGAACCCGAGCAGGTCAGCTTCCCGCTGTCGGCATTTCCTGTTGTGAAATTCACAGTTGCAGTAATGCCGGTGGACTGCTGCGTGTGCGCATCATAGAGTGTGCCGGAAACCGTATAGGCCGTGTTCGGCAGGAACCCTTTGTAGGTCAGGGTATCCGTCACGGTTGTGGATCTGGTTTTGGATGCGTCCACGTACTTTGTCCCGCCTGCAAATGCCGCCGTAGTCGCAGCAGACGGAGGATCCGAAGGAATCGGTTCATCCGAGGCTCTGATCACGGCCGGGTTGCTGGCATTGTTTGCCGCCGTCACGCTGACCGTGATCACTGTGGTGTTCAGCTTAAATCCCTTCGGGGCCGTCTTTTCTTTTGCATAATAGGTGCCGATCGCCACCTTGGCGGAGTCACTGTTCCCATCCGCTTTTGTGGTCAAAGTTGTCACCTGCTTCGTGCAGGCCGCATCGGAATAGACACCGTAAACGGCACCGCTTAACGAATAAAGTGCGGTGTTGCTCGAAGCGGAAGTATTGGATGATTCCTTCTTGAGGTAGACATAGGCATCGGACGGTTCCGCAGATGTCACCTTTGCCGGATTTCCGGCAACATTGGATGCGGTTACGGAAACGGAATGCGTGGTTGTATCCAGCCCGTATCCCGCTGGTGCTTTTGTCTCCTTCACGTAGTACGTCCCGATCGCGACCTGGATGGTGTTGCTGTCGCCATTAACCGTTGTAGTCAGTGTTCCGACGGACTTAGTGCAGGCGGAATCGGAGTAAACCCCGTACACCGCACCGGCTATCGACTGTGTGCTGTCGGATGTCTTCTTCAGGTACAGGTAAGTCTTAGGGATTTCCGTGACGGACACCGTTGCCGGTTTGTCGTGGGAGTTGGACGCGGTTACTTTCACCGAATGCACTGCGGTATCCAACAGGAAACCTGTGGATGCCGTCTTTTCCTTCACGTAGTAGGTGCCTGCAGATGAGATCTCCACGAGCTGGCTCTCGCCATTTTCTTTGGTGGTGAGTGTCGTCACCTGCTTCGTACAGGCGGAATCGGAGTAAACCCCGTACACCGCACCTTTCAGGGAATAACTGCTGTTGTTGTTCGTCGCCGTTGTACTCGAAGTTTTCTTCAGGTACATATAAATCTTAGGCGTGACGGAAAATGTCGCCAGCGGCTGGTTCCCGGTTGTCCCCTTCGTCTTATAAAATGTCGCCGTATAGTCGTAGTAGTTTTTGTTGCTGGAATACCAGGAGTCAAACGCATTTACAACGCTGTTGTACGTTTTTTTCGGCGGGTTTGTGGTGTAAACGTATTTGCTCAGCTCGCCGCTCTGCAGGTTCCAGAGCAGGGTCTGGAAGATCTGCTGCTTCTGCAGTTTTGTGATGTCTGCAGTGGAAACCTTCAGGATATAGTACCAGGCAAGGGCTGCCTTCTTTGTCCTGGCCTCCGTCCAGCCGGCAGCGCTCATAGTCGTCTTTTCCGCCGTACCTGCCTGGAAATGAAGCCCGCCGTCCATGCAGTAAATCCGGGTGGAACCCATCTGGTGCAGGTTTTCGGTACGCTCCCTGGACCCTTCCGGATTCTCTGTGAAATACGCTGTCCATCCGGTATTGCTGCTGATACTGAGCTCAGCTGCTGCGAAGAACTCGCCGTCTTCCTCATCCTGTACCTCGCCTGTTGCCCAGGCGGATTCATCCCCTTCGTCCTTATCCCCGAGGATTGTGCCGTAAGGATAACCAGGGCCTTCCAGGATTTCCGGATCGGTCTCAACAGGATCAGTTTCGTCATCCACCGGATCAGTGGTTGTAGGATCGCTCTCTGCAGGAGTGCTCTCTACCGGATCAGTACCTGTCTGGCCGCTTTCTGTTGGATCTGGATCTTCAGGTTCATTCTCCTGCGGTTCAGGATCATCCGCCGGCTTCACGTAATCTGTTGTAAAGATCAGCCCGTTCCGGTTGGTGTCTATCAGCACGGACCCGTCATCCCGCAGATGGGATGCAAGATAAGCAGACATGATTGCCGCCGCTTCCGAAGTGGAAGACGAGCAGACATTGTAATCAACCGTATCGCCATAGTTGGAGCTGTCGAGCCTCTGCCCGTCTGCATCGCAGGAACCGACAATAACCGCCTCTCGGATATTACCTGGCGTATAGTACCGGACATCGCGGCCCTTATTACCCGCAGCACCGACCACAAAAATACCGGCTGCATTTGCCTGCTTCACGGCCTCCACAAGGGAGGCATTTTCATCCGTACTGTAGGCGCAAAGGGAAAGGTTGATGACGCTCACGCCGCGCTCGATTGCGTACTGGATACCGGCATAGATCGAACTCGTGCTGCCTTTTCCCTTGGAATCCAGGGCTTTGATACTGATCACCTTCGCATCCGGAAACCAGTGCGTGATCACGGAGAGCATCTGGCTGCCGTGGCCGTTGTCATCACCCGGGTTATCACCAATTACGGATACCCGCTCGATCACATGGGAATCCTCCGGAACACCGGAGTCGATCAGGGCGATGACATGATCCTTCCGTCGCACGGTATCGGTCCCGTCTTCGGTGAGCTCCGTCAGTTGGGAAATGGCATCGTCCTGGACCATCCAGCTTCCGTCGTCACCGGCATCCTGTTCAGTGGCGGCTGAGAATTCAATGTCTGCGTCCACAAAATCCACTTTCCCTGTGTAGTAGCAATAAGCCTCCAAAGCTCCTGCCGCGTCCGGGAAAGAAAGCAGGTACAGATCTCCGTAGTGGGAAAGGACCAGATCTTCCTTCCGGAATACTGACGGATCCGATGTGCCGACCAGAATCCTGCCTGAAGAGAAATCAATGTCTTTGACTTCTTCAGGAGAGATCCCGTATTGTACCTTTTTCGGCGTTTCTGTTTTGGGTTTTTCGGATTCTGAAGCCTTCGGATTGTCTGGTTCAGGAGTCTCTGAAACTGAATTGTCCTGTGGCTGGTTCTCTGCATCTTCAGAAGATCCTCTATCCGCTGAGTTACTATTGTCGGTCTCCTTTGACTTTTCCTCCGCAATGGATTCTGCTTTGGAATCAACAGTCTTTTCCGTTTCTGGTTTCTCTGCCGGAGCTGCTGTAGAAGACACCGTTGAGTCAGCGCTTCCGCCGGCATCGTTTTGCATTTGTTCCTGTTTCTCCGATGATAGTTCGCTGTTTTCTGGTCTGTACTGATCAGGATTTACTTCAGCCTGGCTCATAACGCTCTGATCACTTTTCTCCTCACCATCACTTTTAGAATCCACCGCTTCAACTGCAGCAGATTCAGCCCCGCTCAGGGCAGCAGTGCTTTCTGCTGCTTCTGCCATAGAAACTACTGATTCCGACTCCTTTTCCAGGCTCTGAGCAGAATACTCCGCCTCAGAGCAGATGACGGATTCCGCTTCACTCTCCGGATCCGCCATCACGGCGGCAGGGGACAGGATCATCCCCGCCGCCAGAATCAAACTGATCGTCTTTGTCATGACTGCCTTCATGGCCTGTCCTCCTTCTTTTTTCTTCGCGGTACCATTAACAGGTACAGGATCACCAGTGCACCCGCAGCCAGCGCCAGCCAGATGATGACATTCGTCGTATCACCTGTCTTGATTGGTGCCGGATGATATGTGGAAACGGTTTCCGGTTCCGGCTCACCAGGAGTTCCTGGCGTGTTCACTGTTGGCGGGGTACCGGTTGGTGTCTCTTTTGAATTGACAAATGCCGCCACCGCCTGTTCCTTCCGTTTGATCTTTCCTTTTGTTCCTTTCGCAGTCGTCGTGTAGCCGTCCTGGTTGGCCTCCACTTCCTTCACCTTGTAGGAAGTCCCGACCGGGATCGTGTCGATCGTGACGGACTCGCCGGACTTCAGCGTCAGGGTTTTCCCAGATCTAATTTTCCCCTCTTTCCCGTCCGACTTTTTGTAGTGGAAAGATCCGTCTGCTTTAATCGTGACTTTGAAATGAAATTCACGGCTGGTGTCAGCCTGATTCCCCCTCACTTCCTTGGTGATAACAAGGTCGCCACAAGGGATCGGCTTTGGATCCGCCGTAATATCGTAATTCCATTTGTTTCCGTGGGTATACGGCAGTACAACGAAAAACGGGCTCGATGCCAGGTGTTCCTTAGCCGGTTTCGTTTCTACTGCAAGGTAAATCCCCTGCGCCATGCTTTCCGTCACCGCCCGGCCGGAGGAATCTGTCACGGCTTTATAAATGACCCCGCCTTCCGGCGTTCCCCTCTCGTAGGCGTTCTGCACTTTCTTCCGGACTTTTTCCGGATCACTTTTGCTACTGACTACAATCGGGTTTCCTTTCTTGTCCTTAAGAAGGGTCGGGAATGCGAGTCCCACGTTGCTTTTGCTCATTGCCGAGTCAAAACCTGTAACTCTGTAATACGTGAATTCCGCTCCGGCAATCGGATCATCCCCGTCGATGCTGTCGCGGTAATTGATTGTGATGCTCCCGGGATGCCCGGGATCGACCACATAGTCATCGCCTGCCGCAATGACCGGCGCGGCCACCAGTGCTGCCGCCATACCTGCGATCAGGGCAAGATATCTGATTCGCTTCATCTACGTCTCCTTTCATAGGTTCCGTCCCAGGTAAATCCCCGTCCGTAGCGGACTTTCTGCACCGCTGCATCATTCTCCGCTTCCGGGGAAGTCCCCGGGGATTTTGTTCCCTCTCCGGTTCTTTTTTCTCCCGGAGGTTTGTTGCTCTTTTTTCTTCGCCGTTTTCTCTTCTCTGGTTCCTTACCCTCCCTGCGCTTCAGGATCATACGGATTGTCTGCAGGATACCGAGCAGGGCAATCGAACAGGGGATGGATGCGTAAACTCCTGTTTTCAGAATCGCTTCCCTGTTCCTCTGTTCCACGATCATCGTCTCGCTCTTTCCTGATTTCTCAACCTTCGGATCAGGAAGTATGCGCTCGCCCTGTACCAGCAGCCTGTGGTCATTAATGCCGTAGGGAGTGCAGGTATAAAGGGTTACCAGATCCTGTCCGTCCTCAACCTGCAGGTAACCGGCTTCCTCCTCCGGCAGCACAATCCAGATGTTCCGGACTTTATAGGCATGGATTTCTCCGAGCACATGAATCCGGAATTCATCACCGGCTTCCAGGTCCGTCAGATGGGTAAACAGGTCCGCTGTCGGAAGCCCGGTATGTCCTGCGATCACGGCATGGGTGGATTCACCGCCGATTGGAAGGGAAGTCCCGTACATGTGGCCACATTCGTATTCCAGCTCATCCGATTTGGTGCCGTGGGAGATGGGGAGGTACAGCTTTAATTTCGGGATCTCCAGGTAGCCCATTACGCCGCCTTCATCCTCCGAGAGCTGCTGCTCATAATCCTCATCCGTGGCTGCTTCTCCCCTGTATCTGAAAATCTGCGCATCCTGCTCTTTCCGGATCTTTTCGTTGTACGTTTCGGCAGCTGCTTTTTGTTTCTCCGCTTTCTCATCCGTCATGGAATCCATGGCTTTGGTGTAACCGGTGATCTTCTGGATCTGTGTCATGTTGGCACGGGCATCAAAGAAGGAAGGTCCAACAAAAAGTGCCGCCGCGATTGTAAGTCCAATCCAGATGGCGGCGCTTAAAATGATGAAAGCCGGACCTGATCCGGTCCGGCTTCCGCCTTTTCGTTTATTCTGTTTTCCAGGCTTACTCATGCCCTCCTCTTTCTTCTCATCATGAGATATGCAGCGATGGATGCTGCAAATGCGCAGGCAGCGCCGATATAAACCGCCACAGTACCGGCACCACCGGTACGGAGTACGATGGATGCGAAGTTCTCAGCGGAGAAGGATGCAGTACCCTTATTGATAGTGATATCCGCTTCCTTTCCGTCCGTGCTGAGTGTCGCTGCTTCAAGGTTGCCGTCGACCGGGTCATTCCCGACCAGCTTCACCTGGAACTTCGACTTCAGTAGCTCATGGCCGTTCTCCGTGGATTTCTCGGTGAATTCATAGGTTTCATCATCCAGTCCTCGGATCGTAAGATGTCCATCCCTCGACGGGTGGATCACCTCGGTTTTTGCGGAGGGGTTGTCTTTGTCATTGTCAAAGAGATGGTAGAGACCGGAAGATTCCTCCACAAAGGAAACTGCCTGATTATCACTCATGCGGACAACGCCGAAGGAAACCTTCGTTGCATCCGTCACACCCTTCTTCTCGACATTGAGGCGGTAGGTATAAACGCGGGGCTCATTGCCTTCCACTTGCATTTCCTCCGTCGCCTGGTTCTTCCATGTCAGGGTCGGCTTATTCGTCATGGCGGAAGCATCCCCGTCCTGGGCGTCCTTTGTCAGGACACTGTCGAAGAAGACAGCAACCTGGCTGTTGACAGTCCTGGCGTTCAGCTTCGCAAGGCCGGCGGCAAGGAACTCGACGGAGAAGGTGCGGTCACCGGCGGTTCCATTTACACGGTAATCGGTCCCTTCGGTGAGTGTCTCAAAGGAACTGAAATCATTCTTATCCTTCGGGTTGACCACCTTCGCGCCGAGTTTCACCTGGTTGACTTTGACAAATGCCAGCCCTTTCACCATCGTATCGGTGACCACGTACTTCTCGTACTTATTGCCCTCGATCACTACCGGGGCGGAAGGTGTCAGCACCTGCTCGAAGGGCTCGCCGATCTCGCGGTCGTCACTCTGGACAAGGGTAGTGGAACCTTCCTGTACGATGAACTTCGGGATCGTCGCCGTCTGGTTCTTCGGGTATACCGTGACGTCATACATCCACTTGGATGCAGCGTCGGAAGACTGGTCCGTCATCGGGAGGCTGACAAGGAACGGGGATGTCGGGTTGTAAACGACTTCCTTTGTTCCCGGGTCCGTATTCACGTCGGTATCGCGCCCGGCCTGCGCCACATAGGCGGAATAGTCAATCTCAGATACGAGATACAGGCCCTGGTCAAGACCGGTCAGGGTCGTCTTTCCCGCGCTGTCCGTCGCCGGCATCCTCTTTGTGGAAGGATTGTTGCGGACGTAATTGTTGAGCTGCACCTCACCGGGTGTGGAACCGGCCTTCAGGTTCATGGCCTTAATGGAAGCGCTCAGGTCCTCCGTGGTGTAGTAGGTGTGGCTGTCGATAGTGGTCTGTGCCGTTGTAACGCCGGCTGCGGAAAGCAGGTCGAGGTAACCGCGGTCAACGTTGTCGAAATAGAAACCGATCTGGTTGCCGCCGGTCACGGAGACAAGATCGGCGATCTTCAGCGCGCCGAACTGGATGCCCTGCATGCCGACGTTTGTAACTGTGCTGTCCGCAAGGCCGTTGCCGTCCTTCACATGGCCGTCATTTTCTTTGATCTTGACCAGCGTGAGGCTGGTCTTCTTTGTGGTATCAATGGTGTAATCGGTTGTGGTGACTGCAGCTGCCGGCGCTGCCAGCATCGTCATAACCATTATTCCTGCGATTGTGCTGCACATAAGCTTTTTATAATTCATTTGTGTTCTCCTTATTATTTGCAGGTGCCTCAGCACCCCTTTTTACAGTCGTTATCAATTCGGACGACTTGATAATTCAGACCCCCTTTCTACCGAATCTGGTTATTTCCTGTACCATTAACCAAAGAGATCATTCCTGGCAGCTATTTCCCGGTGAGGTGTTCTTACTTTTCTCAGTAAAGATCAGTTCCGGGTTACGGTACATGTCTATTATTCCAAAAACCAGATTGCACGTTTCAGTAAGGAGTTCCAGTTCCTCAAAGGAAAGCAGCGTTATCATATTGACTATTTCAAATGCATTTTCAAAACCAATATTATTGGCTGCCTCATCAAACACCTTGCAGAAATCCATTGCCATTTTTTCCATTACACTCTGTCTTAACGTTTTGCTCATAATCATTTTTTCCTCCCGTTGATTCAATATGGAGTACGTACTCCACCTGTCCCCGACAGCGCCGCCTTGAAGTTCTCGTCCACAGATAGTGGCAAAGCCAGCAGGCTTCCGATACCCGGATCGCCCTGAGTCCACTGTCTTTGTTTCTGGCAAAAATAAAACACCGTCCCCTGATAAAGAAACGGTATTTTCCCACTTTCATTCCCTGCCTGTTATCATATCCGATAAACAGATCTGTCTCACCAATTCTCCTGATGTCTATTGAGCCAAGATATGTCAGCAGGCATCCATAGCCGACTTCTCCGGAAACCATCTCCGGCTGGCCTCCGGGTTCATAAAACATCACCGCTTCCTGCACTGAACAGAAGTGCTGCAGCTCATCACTGCTCATACAGAATGCCCCTTCCATGGCATTCCCTTTACAGACAGTCTTCCTTCTGTCTCTGCTTCCGGAGCTGCGCAGCATCAAGGACTTCTTTCGTCAATGCCCGATAAGCCTCTGCCACTTTTCCCTTCGTGTCATGCCGGAAAATGCTTCGGCCCTCGGCACTGATCTCAGCTGCCCTGACAGACCGCGGAATCTCAGTATCAAATACTTTGATCTTCCCGCCATAAGCCTCCCGGATCAGCCCTGATATTTCCCGTGAATAATTTGTTCTCTGGTCCACCATGGTGAGAAGCACACCCTGTATCCTAAGCTTCGGGTTGATCTGCCGCTTTACTTTACTGACTGTCTGCAGAAGCATTTCCAGACCTTTTGCGGACAGAAACTGGGACTGCACCGGTATCAGGACACTATCCGCTGCAGCGAGGGTATTGATCGTCAGCATCCCAAGGGACGGCATCCCGTCAATCAGGATATAGTCGTAATCCTTTCTGTAAGGCTCAATCACCTGCCGCAAAATCTTCTCCCGGTTCATCGCATTGACAAGAGATACCTCCAGGCCCGACAAGGAAATGTCGGCCGGTATGAAATCGACCCCTTCCTCATGATGGAGGATCCCCTCATCATTTGAAACCGGCTGACTCTCCATCGCTCCTGCCATCAGATCTGAGATCGTCATGTTCAGGTCATCCGGTCGCTGCTCTCCAAGGGCAATTGTCAAAGATCCCTGCGGATCAGCGTCCAGGAGCAGTACCTTTTTTCCTTCAAGAGCAAGACCAATTCCGAGGTTTTCCACCGTAGTTGTCTTTCCGACCCCGCCCTTCTGGTTACATACAGCTATTACAGCTGCCTTATCTGCCATCTTTTCAGCCACCTCCTTTATTGATGCCGGATCACCGGCTGCCGCATATCTCACGAGCCAAAGCAGGATTATGAATTCCTTCCCTTAAGCACTTCATAAGGCATATAGATCGTGGTTAACGCGGGATCTGTAGTAAGCCCCCATCGTAAGCGGGGCATTATAAAGGGATGCCAGCAGGTACGCCTTCGGGTTCGTCACCTTCGTCGTATTATCTGCCATGCATCCCAATACATACCGGATATGTTCAATATTCAGTTTCATCAGCTGTCCTTTCACAACCGCTGCTGGCTTATCCTCACCGGAGATACGGATGGTATCAGCACCGGTCATACAAGTATCCACCAGAAGATCCTTGATTCCCTGAAGTTCATCCTCCCTGCCGGGATATTCCTCTGTAAGGCTCTCAAACCCACATTGTTCTTCAAAGAAAGAAATATATGCAGATCTCTGCTCCATCGCATCAATCCCATCCATCTCTTTTTTCTCTGAAAATGTCCGGACCGATGATACAGACTCCCTGCAGGAAGGTTTCCTCTCACCGGATTCCTGATAGATCGATTTGATCTTACTCAATTCAATATTATTCTTATCAGTATTATTAGTGTTCAGATTCTGATCATCCGGATGTTCGAAATCTGAACATCCGGATGACCGGATATTGAACATCTGGATGTTCACATCCTCCTCCGTCCTCAGGAATCTGCCGATATAAATCCGGTTGGGTTTACAAAGACCCTGCCGTTTCCTTACCAACAGTCCGTTCTTTTCCAATTCTGCAAGCAGCTGCTCTGCTTTTGTCCTGCCGATATTCAAAGCATCCTGTATATCCTGGGCAGAATAGTAGATATAAAGCCTTCCTCCCTCATCGCGCCAATCGTTCTTCTCGGACAGAGCCATCCGGTCGAGCATCAGTCCGTAAAGCATCTTGGCATCCGTAGAGATTTTACGGTAGCGATCATTTGTAAACAGGATCTTCGGCACACGGTAGAAGACGTACTGCTCTCCTTCTCCTGCGTAATAATACGCGAAATCCCTGCAGTCAGTCACATTTGCCGTGTCCTCCTTTCTACCAGCCACTCCTCCAGCACATTTTTCATGCAGAAACTGACACAGGGTTCACCGGAATGATCTCTGCTATAGGGACAGGTTCTGCAATGAGCTGCTTCTGGATTATCTGTCAGCAGGCTTTCTGCCTGGTGTGATTTGGAATAAGCACTCTCATATGCACAGCCACCAATCGAATCACGTCTGCAGCTTTTTGTCGCTGAATTCCACCAGTAGCAGTACTTGCATTCTATCGGTTTGTCTGAGACCTGAAGCACCTTCAACAGGATACAGTTCTCTTCACCGAGCATACAGTGACACTCTTTCCGGTTAAAATACAGGCAGTCAATGCAGTCAATCCGCTGCTTCAGTGTGTACTTCGGCTTGTATTTCCCGGAGACAGCGACAGTGATACGAGAAAATGCCGATCCTGCCCTTTGTTCCTGTATTTTCAAAGCGACACCCCCGATCTGCCCCGGTCAATTCTTCCTGCAGGGGCTGTATGGTTCTGGCTCATCTGTTTTTTCTCGTTCAGGGAAGCGATTACGGACGGTTTTCTGCCCCTGTCCGCTTCCCGGGCTGCCATCCTGTCTTCATACTGTTTGCCGGTCTCAAAGACTCTGGCAAGGGAATCGTAATGATAGACGTTGTCCGCAAGCCTTTCTTCCGGAGAAACCACTCCGGCATTCACCTCTGTCACCATCTGCAGGAGCTCCGGGGAATGGAATGCCCCGGTCTCAGGGAGCAACAGAACTTCATGAATAGATGACGGGAGCACATAGAAATTTCCCCCCAGCTGCTTTGCGGCATTTTCCATGAAATCCGGATAGCAGATCACGCCGGCCCCATAGGACTGCTGTGATCCCTGTGCCACATAGAAGGGAACCTCACCGGCAACAACTTCGGTTTCATGATCCGTCATCCCGGGGATAAGTGATCCCATGACAGCACCAATCGACATGATGGAAACCGGATTATTCTGCGGTGCGTACTGGTGGGCATCCCTCTGGAGCTGTTCCTTCGTCAGGTCCATATGCTCCAGCATCTGGTTTGTGATCAGGATTGACCCGCTCCGCCCGTCGCCCATCGGAATCACACACCGGTATACTTCAGCAAGATCAATCAGTTCCTTGTGCGGCACGTTCTGAAGCATGCCTGCATTTTCGCTGCGGGATACCACTTCGATGATGAGGTGCTGCTTCATGGTTTCGTAATCCCCGAAAGGGATCGCCTCCAGATCCGGAACAGCCTTCATGGCTTCCTCTGAGAAGTCCGCCATCTCCCAGATCGTACTCTTGTACGTGCGTCCGTTTTGAATCTCCTGATAATAGTGTTTCGGGTCAATGACATGGCCGGCCATATCTCCCTGCCGCACCACCCTCAGCCCCTCATAGCTCTTTCCCTGCAGCTTTTCTACCTTGTGCCTGTCTACATCCGCATCAAATCCACGTGCGTGCAGCTCCTTTCCGAGATCCAAAGCCGCCCTGTCAAGAAACTCTCCGTAATCCATATAAACCCATTTCCTCTCTTTCTATGTGCTTGTTTTTGGGAAACAAAAAGAGCACCGGAGCTGCCATGATACACATGACATTTACCCCGGTGCTCTATGTAAAGATTCTCATATGGATTACTGTGCTTTAGACGCACTTATAGAAGAAATGTGCTGACAATCTGCTGGTCCTGACCTGATTTTTTAATATCGGCGGACCGGATCAAGTGATCCGTCCGCCGTTTATTCTCTCTATTTCGGATTTCCTTGGAAATGAACTCTATAATCGAATTCCTCTTCCAATCCAAAACTTTTATGATCGCCACCGCATTTTACCACGTACACCCCGGCGCTGGGAATCAATACCGGACGGCCTGCTGCTTGCAGTCTCCATAGGCTCCTCGCCTCCCCGCGGTTCTCGCCGGGCTGCCCTTCGGCAGAAGTATCATTGTCTTACCTGCGTTTCATCGCCCTGCCGGTTGCAATCCGACATTTCAAAACGGCCTGGCCGCTCCTCCCTTTCAGGAATCATCGCGGGCCGCTTATACGGCTGGCGCTCTTACCCGCCCGCAGGATAACGTATCCGATATCTGTATATTCAATTTTCAGGGTGCTGGCAGGATCTCAAAAAAAGATCCCTCTACCCTTATATTGGGGACTAAATCGCGATTTTTCCCAAATTATTTAATATTTTCCTGAAAAATTTTTTTGAGCATGGAATTGAATTTTGCCGGGATTGTATGTGATTTATCTATGTTGACAGAAATTGTCAGTATGCCTTTGGAGGCTCAAACAGCCATAGCTCCCACTTCCGGATCACGTGATGATACTCCCGAAGGCATATCACATTGCCCGTGATCATCTGGGATGCTATAGTTAATCCATCCACAGGATGTTATGGAGGAGAAACAGCTTTAAGGAGATCCACACAATGAGTGACGATATTAATCTGAATCATGACGCTCTGGATCATGTCCAAGGTGCAGCTGACCTGAAAAATTTCTTCGAGGAGATGGAGCGGGCTGACTCTGTCCGGGACATTATGGAAGAAAAGGCTGATCAGAAAGTTAGTGAAATCAGACGCAGTATTGACGAAGACACTGAGCAACGGGCCCAGATGGTACAGAAAATGCTGAAAGAGAAGAAATCACCGTCACTGATCAAATCCCTTGTAGATCGCGTGACCGGGGAATAGAGCGATATATACGAGCTGGAAGAAAAATAACACGGGATCTTACAAGATGTAATAAAAGAAGATAAGGAGCCTGCACATGAAAATACAGCATTTGATGGAAACCAATGTATATGCGATAAAGGGCAGGGTTCTGATCGTTGGAGCATGTTTCCCACAGGTATTCCCGGAAGCTTTTACACTTCTTTCAAACAGTGCCGATCAGGTCTACTCTCTTTGTCTGGAAACAACTCATATCAATATGGCCATAACCAAACTATCAGCCGTCTTTGGCACCGGTCAGCTTAAGAAACTCACTTTCGCTTCCGTGGACCGCTCCCCGCACTGCACGCAGATGCACTACATTATGCATGAGATTGAGCGTACCATGAAGGAGCATGTTCCGGTTGAAAACTATGTCGTTGCGGAAGGAGAACTCATCACTGTTCCTGAAAGCGCCATAGATCTTTCAAAGAGTCTGGGCAAGCTGTCAAAGATGGTCTGATTGCCCCGTTACAATACCCATGTCCTGGCGGCAGCGCCAGGCAGGACTCTGATTCTTACATCGAATATAAGCGCCAGACAGAGATTTCTCCAGCTTATCTCCGATGGACAACCCTTCGCCTTATACTATGCTGACAATGAACCTTCCCCTTTTTTTGTTTGCAAAAACTAATCGTTCAAAAAAAGTTTGTTTGCAAATCCGTTTGCAAATCGCCCAAAAATCGGCTTTTTTGCAAACAATGTTTGCAAAGTGCCCAGGCGGCCGTATGGATGTTCAAATTGTATTCCGGACAAAAAAAGAAAAACACTGGATTGCCAAGAAACCCTTGAAAATCCAGTGTTTTTCGCGTCCATGAGAGGATTCGAACCTCCGAACCCCTCGCTTAGGAGGCGAGTGCTCTATCCTGCTGAGCTACATGGACATATATGAAATTGACTCATACACTATATTCTTTCGTCCCCCGTTTTTCAACTCAGGGGCGAAATTCCGCCACCTTAGGAGGCGGTCGCTCTATCCTGCTGAGCTATAGCGACACGGGCTTATTCACGGCTGCGCGGAACTTACGAAAATGCCGCGCAAGCGAAATAAGCCTATAACATATTACATGGTTTTGCAGACATTGTCCATCATTTTTGACCGCGCAGTGCGAAAAGTACCTCCTCGAGGGAGCTTCCGAGATGCCCGTCGATAAAGCCGAAATCCATCTCCTTGTAGGTCCAGGCGGCGCGGCCGATGTGATAGCGGTCGAGGACGCCGCAGATCGCGCGGTACCATTTGGCGGTGTCTTCGGCATTCGCGAGATCAATGACGCCGAATTCGCCGCAGTACAGGGCCACATCTCTTTCTTCCGCCACAGAGACGGCCTCGGCGATGAGCTGCTCGAAGAAGGCGGGACCAAATGGCTCGTCCGGGGCAAAACCGTCGAAGCTGCTGTAATAATGGTCGATCTCACGGGCGGCCATCTCGGCGTATTCGCGATAAGTGCTGTCATACGGCATCCGGAAGGATGTATCCATGCCGTTTACCCAGTAGGCGCCCTGATGCGTGAAGATCAGCGGCTCGTAGCAGTGGAAGTTGTAGACGATATGCTCATCCTGCGGCGGGCGCAGATCCTTCAGCGCCTCGATGCTGTTGTTGAAATAGCCGCCAATGAGAATCGTGATCGTCGGCGCGATCGCGCGGATGCGGCGGATGCACCTGTCGGAAATGTCATTCCAGGTGTCCGCGTATTCTTTGTCCGTCACTTCGTTTAGAAGCTCAAATGCGAGCAGGCTCTCATACTTCCCGAAGCGCCTCGCAAATTCCTCCCACAGGCGGCAGAAACGCTCCTGATAGGCGGCATTTTCGAAAAATCCGCTCTCCGCCTCCCCGTCGTCAAAGCTGTAGCCGAAGGTCTTGTGCAGGTCCAGCACCATGTTGAGGCCGTGCGCTTTGCACCAGAGAATCACCTGCTCGATGCGGGCAAAGCCTTCCTCGATGTAGGTGCCGTCCTTTTCTTCGACCAGGTTATAATCCACCGGCAGGCGGACGTGGTCAAGGCCCCAGCGTTTGATCTGCGCGAGGTCCTCCTCCTTAATGAAATGGTCGTAGCGCTCCTTCGAATAGTCGCACTGGGAAAACCAGCCGCCCAGGTTGATCCCGTGCATGTAGCCGTTGAAAATCTTCATGGCGTATACGCCTCCTTGCCGCTTTGAAATGACTGTTTTCTTCTATTCTATTTTGTTTCGGTATTTGCCGCAACAGGAATTCACCTTCATGCCCCCGGGCTTTACATGAGAGCGGCAAAAATGGTATGCTCCTTTACAGGATTCACATTCACACCAGATCATAACGACGGGAGACTATACGAAAATGACTGAGAATTCTAAGCGATTCACCCTCCGAAACAGCGTTCTCCTTTCTGCCATCTGCTGCATCCTCCTGCTCTGTCCTGTCATAGCCTCTGCAGATGCCGTTCCCAAACTGTCTGATCCGAGCTTCTCTGAAGCCCTCATCGAATTGGTCGGCGCGCATGATGTCTCCGCAACGCCGCAGCAGGCTGCCCGGAATCCCTACATCACGGCGCGTCTCATCGTGAAAAGCAGCGACGCGCATCTTGACCCGGACAAATATGGCGCGATAGATGCCATTAGGAACAGCGACGGCGTCTATTTCCTTCAGTTTGAATCCAGCGAGAAAGCCAGGGCTGCCGAAAAGCTTCTTAAGATGCAGGCGGCAACGGAATATGTCGAACCGGATGTCATGGTCTTTGTCTCGGACGAATCGGACACCTCCGATCCGGAAGGGGCGGCAGCGGAAGAAAAAGACCATACGTGGGACAAAAAACTGATGATGTTCCCTGTCTACTCCCAATATATCAAGGAGCATCAGCTCAATACGCGCAAAGTCGTTGCCGTATTAGATACAGGGATTTCCTTCACGCACCCGCTCCTTACAAACAGGCTCCTGAAGGACAAAGCAAAAAGCTTCTCCCTCGATCCCTTTTCTGAAGAAGATATTCTTCAAAGTTTCGATGAATCTGCACTGGATCCCGCGCTCAGAGATAAGCACGGAACGCATGTCGCAGGTATCATCGCACAGTGCACCGACGGACTCAATGTGGATATTCTTCCTGTGCGGGTCGTAACCTCTGAAGGATATTTAGAGGGATCAGGAACGACAACGACAATCGGAGAAGGGATAAAATACGCCGCAGCGCAGGGCGTCGATGTCATCAACATGAGCATCGGCGGACCCGGTACGAGAAGTGCGTATCTTGAAGACTGTGTTGAGGAGGCTGTCTCCAAGGGCGTCGTCGTTGTTGTCTGCGCGGGAAACCAGGGGATAGAGATTGAGTCGGAATCCGGCGAAACCGTCTTCATTCCGGGCTATATCAACAACTGTATCGTTGTCGGCTCTGTTGACAGGGAAAAAGTGCATGCCGTAACCAGCAATTTCGGAAAAAAACTCGATGTCGTTGCGCCCGGCGTCAGGATCTGGAGTTCCGTGATTACGGCGGACGGCGATGGCATGGACTATAGCAACGGTACATCTCAGGCCACACCGCACGTGTCGGCAATGGCAGCGCTCCTGCGCATGACAAATCCGGAGGCTTCTCCTCAGCAGATTGAGAGCCTGATTAAGACCAATGCCGAAAGCCTTGGCACAGACCTTCATTATGGCGCTGGCTTCGCATACTTCGGGAAATTGCTGCAGCGGACAATCACGTATATGCCGGGGGAACACGGCAAGTTCGCGGCGCAGACGCTTTCCGCGCTGTACGGTTCCGCCACCCCGGCTGCACCGGACACAACAGGGGAGGAAGGATATGTATTTGACGGCTGGACGCCTTCCATAAGTCCGACAGTTCAGGGTGACGCGACTTATACCGCCAAGTGGAAAAAGGCCGCCGAGCCTGCCAAGAGCGCAGATCCTTCAGAAGAAACCGGGCCTTCTTACACGAATTCCAGACCGCAGGCAAATGTCAGCTATACCGTCCCCCTGAAAAAGAAGCAGCGCACGAAAAAGCTCAAGGTCGTCGGGCTTAAAGACGGGGATCAGGTCGTTTCATGGAAGTCTTCAAACAAAGCGAAGGCAACGGTCACAGGCAAGTCTGACGGCACCTGTGTCATCAAGGCCGGGATGAGAACCGGGACCGTGAAGATCACGGCAAAGACGGCGAGCGGCCGCAGCGTTGTCTTCCGGCTTAAGATTCAGAAAGGCACAGTAAAAACCAAAAAGATCCGCATCCCCTCCAAAACGGTGCGCTTATCGGCAGGCAGTAAGTATAAGCTGCAGCCGGTGCTCTATCCCGTCACTTCTACGGAAGGCCTGCGTTTCACTTCCAAGCAGAAGAAGATCGTTACCGTCTCAAAAGCCGGGAAGCTGACGGCCAGGGCAAAGGGCACGGCTTTCATCAAAATAAAGAGCGGAAAAAAGACGATTACCGTGAAGGTCATCGTGCGTTAACCAGGCAGCAGATCCGCCCTCAGCAGCGCCATGATGAGGTCGTAGTTGTCCGCCTCATGGGGAAAGGTGCAGTTCGTACAGTTCTTGATCGTCTTCCCGTTTTTTTCCAGCAGGCTGTAGCTGCCCGGGCAGTCGAGATGATACAGCGGGCAGTAACAGAACAGACAGTTGATGTCTTCGTCGCTGCTGTGACAGGGGTAGTACTCACATGCTTTATTTGCGAAAAACCTGCTTGAATTTTCCATCTGCCGCCTCACTTATGCGCATGATCAACCGGTTCGCAAGCCTTCCTTAAGAAACTGAGGCTATTGTACCACAAGCGGAAAACTGAGGCAAAAGTGGCGCGCGGCCTGTTCCTTATTGCCTGCAGCATTTTCGTAAATCATAAAAAAGTGCTGAGTGACAGTAGTGTGATAAAAGGCAGGATATAATCACGTCATCAACAAAAACAAAAAGCCGCGGCAATGCGGCACAAAGAAAATGGAGGATAAAATCATGTCAGATATTAATAAAATCAACGATGAATCTCTTGAAAGCGTATCCGGCGGCAAGGAAGTCCAGGTTCACAACGATGCAGTTCCTTACGCCAACCTCAGAACGGCGCCCGGCCTTGACTCCCGCGTCAAGCTCAAGCTCGACAACGGGGACTGGGTGGGAACCACCGGCAAGAAAGAGTACAAAGACGGCTATACCTGGTATCAGGTTTATGTCGTCGGCTCCGAGGATTTATTCGGATGGATCGCCGGCAGCCTGATCGGATTCTGATCGGAATCAACTTCAAAAAGATCATTAAAAGAGACATCTCCTTTTACGGAGGTGTCTCTTTTTTTGCTCTGTGCCGGTGCGGCGACGGCCTGCGCTTATACGCGGCCGGCGATCTCATGGATCAGTCCGCCGCGAAAGCATCCGGATCGATCTCAAAAGTCATCGTAAGCACGTTTTTTACACCCACCCGGTTGTAGACCATGTCCCTGGAGAGCGTGCGCGCGAGCTTGATGCCCATGCCGCCGAAGTCAAGGTCTTCAAAAGCGGGCTCCTCCCGCTTCGTCTGCAGCTGAAGGCAACCTGGTCTGCACCCGAATAATTTTGTTCTTATTCAAATTTTACTCTCTTATCGATTCCGGTTGTTTTGACGATACCCATCACGCCTTCTTCGAGCCGGTCGAGCTCCGCAAGAAGCTCCGGTGAAGCCTGTGTGTCAAGCCATCCTGCCACCGCAACGACAGCTTCGCTTCCATTAAGTGTTTTACTGATCGTCATGATGGTTTCTGCCCCATCTCGTATTGTTTATGATTCAAATATTATTTTATAATTCCGCGTCCTGCAAGTGCGGATACAAAACGTCAGATTTTTCTGATCATCATATATTCGTTGAGGAGAGTGCCGTCTTTCAGGCGGATTGCATCCGGTTTCACACCCGTGATCCGGAATCCCATTTTCTCATAGAGGGCCCGCGCCCGCACATTGCCTTCAATGTAGTCCAGTTCCAGCTGCAGGATATCCCCGCGCTGCTCCGCGGCGCGGATCAGTTGCTCGAGCATCCGGGTGCCGATGCCGAGATTCCAGTATTCTTTCAGTAATGCGATCGCGACGGAGGCCCGGTGTCTGGTTTTTATGTGGCTGTCTCTCATCAGCGCGCAGTTTCCGGCGATCTTTCCCTGCACGTAGCAGGTGATCATGAGCTCGTCCTCCGATGCATTTCTGCTCTCGAGAAAGGCCCGCTCGCTCTCCACGGTATAGGTGAGGGCTTCTTCCGGATATCTCAGGAGGAAGTCGGTTTCTTCCGTTGAGCGCACCATGTAGCGGATCATCTCTTCTGCGTCTTCCGGTTTCGGGCTGCACAGGGTCGCGGGGCGGCCGTCTTTCAGGGTAAAGTCGATCGGGTTTATTTTCATGTTGCTTTCGGCACCTTTCATTTGTTTATATGCTTCATCTTATCATGTCTGCGGCATCTGTCGAACTTTTTTGAATATATACTCTCTATGCCGCAGCTCACGATGTGGCTGTTTTTATGACAAGGGGTCTGACCCCTTGTCATATTTTCTTCCCCATTGTACCCTTGCGCGGACAGAGCCCGCCCTATAATGCTTTTTGTAACATGAACATACATTCGAAAGGAGACGCCATGAATCTTTACACCTGTGATCATTGCAAGTACACGTTCCGCTACCCCCTGAAAACTCTGGCGTGCCCGGACTGCGGAAAGGAGGCTGTCCGGCCGGCGACGGAAAAAGAAACCGCGGATTATTACGCCATGCAGAGAATTCTGCAGGAAGAGATTCGTCTGGGGCTTTATGCCGCGGGGTAAACCGCTATGCATACGGATGCTGCTGACGCGTATATCGCGGTGGATATGAAAAGCTACTACGCCAGTGTGGAGGCCGTGAGCCGCGGGCTGGATCCCCTCAAGGTCAATCTGCTTGTGGCAGATCCGACGCGGTCCGACCAGACGATCTGTCTGGCCGTGTCGCCCGCCCTCAAAGCCATCGGCGTTCCTTCCCGGCCCCGCCTCTTTGAGGCCAAGCAGGCGATCCGGCAGTATGAAGCCCTGAGCGGCAGGAAGGTTTCCTACATCACGGCAACGCCGCGCATGGCTCTCTACGAGCAGGTTTCCGCGCAGATTTATTCCATTCTTCTCCGCTATGCGGCGCCGGAGGATATCCATGTTTATTCCGTTGACGAGAGCTTCGTGTTCTGCACGCCTTACCTGCAGTTCTATCAGGCGGAGGCGGAGCGGCAGGGCGTTCACCCGGCCCATGTCATGGCGATGACGATGATCCGGGACATTTTAAAGGAAACCGGCATCACGGCAACGATCGGAATCGGGACAAATCTGTATCTGGCGAAGGTGTGCATGGATATCACCGCAAAAAAAGCGCCGCCGGATAAGGACGGCGTGCGGATCGCAGAGCTCAATGAGGAGTCTTACTGCTACCGGCTCTGGGGCCACCGCCCCCTCGTCGACTTCTGGATGATCGGGCCGGGAAAGGCAAGAAGGCTGGAGAAGAATTATCTTTTCACGATGGGCGACATCGCGGAGCGCTCTCAGTGGGATGAGGAATGGTTCTACAAGGAGTTCGGCATCGACGGCGAAATCCTGGTGGCGCACGCCTGGGGCGTGGATCCCGTCACGATGAAGGATATCAAGAGCTATAAGCCCGGCGGGCACAGTCTGAGCAGCGGCCAGGTGCTGCCGCGGCCGTATACGTATCAGGAGGCCCGCATTGTGTTCAGCGAGATGATTGACGGCATTTGCAGCGACATGTTCCGGAAGTCGGTCCTGTCCTCCAGGTTTACCTGGTGGGTCAGTTACGACTACAAGAGCCTCGAGGCATGTCCGTCCTATGAAGGAGAGGTCGTCCTCGATTTCTACGGGCGGCTGCATCCGAAGCACGGCAAGGGCACCGTCCGCATGCCGATGGATACGAATACTGTCAGTACTGTCGCCCCGCTCCTTATGCAGTCCTTCGACGCAAAGACCGATCACCGGCTGCTCTATCGCAGGCTCGGCATCAACGCGGACGGGATCCACAAAGATGACGGTTATTATCAGATGGATTTCTTCATCGATTACGCGGCGCTGACCCGGGAGAAAAAGCTGCAGGGGGCGGTCGCCGACATACGGAGCCGGTTTGGCCGCAACGCCCTCTTTACCGGAAAGAACCTGCTAAAAGGAGCGACGCAGCTGGAGCGGAACGCACAGATCGGAGGTCACCGCGCCTAGCGGCAGTTCTCTGCCGCACCGTTCCGCCGCATCGTTCTGCCGCGCCATTTGCAAAAAATATTGGAAAAACAGACCACGAGGAGGTGATGATAATGACTGCACTCGGAGCCATGACAATGCCGGCATCTTTTGCATACAAAAGCGTCTATCTGCGTGGAAAGCCGACGCATGAGCCTGTTGACGCCTTCCGGATCAAGCATCCGCCGATGGGAGCGGCGCGCTGGGCGAAGATCTTCGCCCCGTTCGACGCGCTCGAAGGCTTTGATGAGATGATCGCCTCCGCAGAAAAGCACCATATCGCTTCTGCGGAGAAGGATCCTGCCGCCTCTGCGGAGGAGGATCCCGTCATCTCCGCGTAGAAGCATCAGATCGCTTCGTCATAGAAGGCCAGAAAGCGGGCGAACAGCGCCTCATCCAGCCGGTTGCTCCATCTGGCGTGATCGAGGTTTTCCGTGATATAAGCCGCCTTGTCCTTTGTGAAGCGGTCTTTGTTTTCTTCGGCCTTGTAGTCATAGCCGAGCGTTTCAAGCCACTTGTCAAATCCGGCGTTGAATTCATCCTTATAGGTATTGTCCGGATCGTTAAAGATCTCATTGTGGCCTCTGTCCTCGAATCTGACAAAAGTGAAGCGGTCGTCGTCTCCGTACTTGTCGAAGAATTTGTCGTACCCGTACGTGATCTCGATCACGTCGTCATCGGCACTGTGCACGACCATGACGGCGGCCTCCGAAGCCGCGAATCCGTTGAGAGCGGTGTTTGCTGCGTATTTCCCATACTTAAGCCGCTCGTAGAGCTTCACGAAAGGCGTCATTGTGTAGATCAGCCCGCCGGCCTCGGATTTCCCGCCCGACTCGAACATATCCGACGAGCTGTTGAAGCCGGAGCATTCAATGACGGCCCTGACTTCGGGGTGATATGTCAGGACGCTGCAGACGCTGTAGCCGCCCCAGCTGTGTCCGAAGAGAACGATGGGAAGTCCGGCAAGATCCTCATCGGCTTCAACAAAGGAAATGGCATGGTCAAGATCTATGACGCCCTGCGGAACGCCGCCCACACCCTTGCCTTCGCTTTGGTCCGTTCCCGTGGCGTCATAGGCAAAAACATAGTAGCCGTGCTGCGCGAAGTAATTCGCGCAGTCCATGTAGGAGTTGTGTCCTCCGCCGCCGAAGCCGTGCGCGATGATGACGATCCCGCGCTGTCCCTCGCCGGCGCTGTACAGATAGCCGGCGAGCTGCTGTCCCCGGTCGGAAGGAAATGTATACGCCTTGCATCTTAGTCCGCTGAAGTCCTCCAGGCGCAGCATCAGCGGTTCATAGCTGTCGCCGCGGACGTTGAAATTCTCGTCGTACATTTTGACGCAGAACAGTCCCCAGCCGGCGATGAGGAGCGCAATGACACACAGAAGGACAATAAGAACAATTTTCTTTTTAGAATGTTTCTTTTTCATCTGTTTATTTCACCATCACTTTCACGCGCCCGTAAATCCCGTTCAGCTTTTTCAGCGTGTTTTTGTCCGTCTCATTGCAATCATCGTATTTTGTGACATAATGATGAGAACAGTATATCATCTCATCCGCACATGCGTCACTGACTGACGCGCCGAAATACTCTCCATATAAACATGACAAGGGGTCAGACCCCCTGTCATAAAGCAGGTATCCTATATGTGTACAAGATATTATATGGAGCTGTCCCCGGAGCTCCGCCCGATCATCGAAGCCGCAAAGCGCTCTGCCCTGACGGAAAGAATGGTCAGTCAGCTCGGCAAGCCGCTGAAAACAGAAGGCGAGATCCGGCCGACCGACATGGCCCCCGTCATCGCGCCGGACAAGTCGGGCGCGCGCGCCGTCTACCCGATGATCTGGGGCTTTGTCCTGCCGGACCTGGACAATACAAAGCGCTCCCGGCCGCTCGTCAACGCGCGGGTGGAATCCGCCGCCCGCAAGATGACCTTCCGCGAATCATGGAACCGCAGGCGCTGCATCATCCCGGCCAGCTTCTATTTCGAGTGGGAGCACCCCGCGCCGGAGAGCGGCGACCTCCCCGCCCCCGGCAGAAGGACCGGCGCCAAGTACGCCATCCAGCCCAAAGGAGAGCGCACGACCTGGCTCGCCGGGCTGTACCGGATCGAAAATGGCTTCCCCCATTTCACCGTTCTCACAAGGGATCCCGCGGACGAGCTGAAGCGGATCCACGACCGCATGCCGGTCATCCTTGACGCGCGCTATATCGACGAATGGATCCATCCGATGACGGATCTCATCCGCGTCAAGGAAATCGCATGGAACTCCCTCACGGAAATGGCGCTCGAGAAGCAATCTTCCTGAAGATTATCCTGTCGAATCTCTGTTCGATTTTTTTGAAAAAACTCTTTCATTGTCCGCTTAGACGGACATCCGGCCGGCTATGATACAGACATACCGGAAATGTCTTAAAGACCACATCAGTCGGATGATCGGAGGCGGCCTATGAAAGGATACAGCACGGAAGCAGGGTACATGGGATATGTAGACGGGAGATACATCCTCTTCTCCTGCGAAGAAGACTATCTTGATTTTCTTGAAGAAGCGGCGGAAGACGCCGCATAAGAGAAGCCCGGAAAAAAACCGGCCCGGATCATCTGATCCGGGCCGCATCTTCCTCAGGGCTGATCTTGGGCGGCATCCGTCACCTGTACACGGCGCTGACCTGATCGCCGCGCCTTCAGCGGATGTCGTACACGCTTCTCGCCATGAGGCCCTCTGTCGGTCCCTTGAGGAGCTTCACCGTGCGCGTCCCCGCCTCCATGTCAAAGTAATTGTCGCTGAGAAGGATATAGCCCTTCTCCGAATAGATTTCCACCGATTTGGCGTAGCAGGCGGCCCTGACCGTGATCTCCCCGGCCGCTTCGTCAAAGGTCACGCTGAGCTCAGGATCCGCGAAGCGATAGTGCTTCGGCTGGATGAAGAGCACGCTGCCCGCGCTCCCGGCCTGCTTCAGCCTGTAGCTGAGATGAACGCGCTTCGCGTCGTAATCCGAGAAATCCATTTTCTCAAGATAGATCGACGAAAATGGCGCCGCCGTGACTTCCGCGCTCCCGCTTGCAAGGACCTCGCTCTTTTCATCGCACAGCGACCACTCGACGATGTCCCGCACTTCCTCCCAGGTCTCGTTGGAGACGGCAAGTCTCGCCGTGTTTTTGATCGCCGAGGGCTCGCTCACGCAGGTTTTCCCCTCGGAGATGATCCCCTCCTCCTCGCAGCTTAAGAGCACCGGGGCGAAGAAGCGCGCGGCGTAATAGTGCAGCGCCTTCCAGCGGCCGAAATAATCGATCGAGGCCCAGGACGCCACCGGCCAGTTGTCATTGAGCTGCCAGTAGATCGCCCCCATGCAGCGGTCGTCATTCCGGTTTCTCCGGAAATGCTCCACGCCGTAGCGGATCGCCTCCGCCTGCAGCAGCTGGGAGGCGTAGAGCAGCCGCTCAAAGCTCGTCGGGTAGAGATAGGTGGAAGAGAGATAATTCAGGATCTTGCCATTTGCGCCCTGATTTCTCTGGTGCATCTCCATCACGTACGAGAAGATGTTCTGATCCTCCTTGCGGGCAAAAGACTCTACCGTCTGGATGCACGGGAAGGACTGGAACCCGAACTCCGACAGATACCTGAAATAAAACTCCCTGTAAGCCGTAAACGGCTTGTTCCCGTGCCAGACGTCCCAGTAGTGGACGTCGCCCCTGTCCGGGCTCCACGGCTCCACGTATTTGCCGCCCGAAGAAGGCGAGGATGGCCAGTAGAAGATATCGGGAGCCTCCTTCGCAAGCACCTCCGGGATGATAAATTCATTCTGGATCAGATAGTCGGCCGCGGTCGTCTCGTCCCCGTCGAACTCCTTCATGAGCGCGAACTGCTCCATCTCGTTGTTGCCGCATAAAAGCCCGAGGCAGGCGTGGTGGCGGATCCGCCGGACGTTCTGACGGACCTCCTCGCGGATGCTGTCGACAAAAGCCGGCGTGATGCGGTAATTGGCGCAGGCGAACATGAAGTCCTGCCAGACAAGAAGGCCGAGCTCGTCGCACAGATCATAAAAATCATCGTCCGGATAGAAGCCTCCGCCCCACACGCGGATCGCGTTGAAATGCGCCCGCACGCAGTCGTCGAGGAGCCTCGCCGTCCGCGCCTTGTTTCTCCGCGAGAGCACGCAGTCCTCGGGGATATAATCCGCGCCCATGGCGAAGAAGGTCCGGCCGTTGACTTCCGTCGCAAATGTCTCGCCCCACGCGTCCGGCTCCCTGCGCATCGTCGCCGTCCGAAGCCCGATCCGCTTTATGACTTCCTCCGCGGCGCCGCCCGCCGGATCCAGGAGCCTTGCCGTCACCGTGTAGAGCGGCTGCGCCCCCAGGCCGTTCGGCCACCAGAGCGCCGGCTTCTCCACGCGGAAGGGTTCGCCGTTCTTCAGGGTCATCGTGTCCCCCGCAGGAGACGTCAGAAGGATCTCCACCGGGAGGTCCCCGCTTTGGACAACCTCCGCCGTGATCTCCACGCTGATGCCGCCATTCCGCGCCGCGTCCGCATGGCCCGGTTGGCCCTCCGCGGGCGTGCCGTCGGCCATGAAATGCGCCTGACGGATGCGGACCTCCCGGATGCGGGAATCCTCATAGGCGAGGAGCTTTACGTCCCGCCAGATCCCCTGGTCCGGGAGGCGGGGGCCCCAGTCCCACCCGAACATGCAGTGGGCTTTTCTCAGATGCGGAAAGCCCCGCATAGCGTCCGTCGAACCCCCGAGGTGATATTCCTCATCCATTTTCGCAATATAGCGGGTCGGTGATTCGATGTTTACGATCAGTTCATTGTCATCTTCTTTTAAGAGTCCCCGGACGTCGAACTCCCACGCAAGATGCATGTTGTCGGTCCGGCCGAGGCTCCTGCCGTTTAAGATCACTTCCGAGAGCGTGTCGATCCCCTCAAAGCGCAGGATCTGATGCGCCGCATGAAGGACCTCCGCCGGGCAGGCGAAGCTGCGGCGGAAACTGTAATCCTCCGCCATCAGCGCAAGCGCCTTAAGCTCATTGTCCCCGAAATACGGGTCCTCCATCTCTCCCGCGTCAAGGAGGAAGGAATAGACCGATCCCGGAATCGTTCCGGCCGTCTTCACGCCGCCGGAAGACGTCATCTCCCACGGCCCGTTCAGTGTGTATGTTTTCATATGTCTCCTCAAAAAGGCGGCGCTTAAGACTGATCGCTTAGTTATGATTTTCTCAATTTGTTGATCTCATCCGCGAGCGTCTTAATGGCGTTGTACGTCGTCTCGGCGCCGAAGCTGATCATGCTGCGGAGGGGCATATAGCGCCGCATGGCCTCTGCCATTTCATCGGAGACGGCCGCGTCTTCGCCGCCGTCTTCATCACCGGCGCCAAGAGACTCCCTGACTTTGGCGAGGATCGGCTCCAGAAGCTCCATCGCCAGCGAGTCTTTCTCGAGATCGAGGAAGATGGAATCCGGCGTTACCGGCTCCTTCGGTTCCTCCGCCGTGCCCTTGACGAGAACGCCGCGGCACAGGGCGATATCCCGGCTGCTTCTGCCGATCTGGATGCTGTAGTCCCCGCTCATGACGAACCAGTCGTGGATCTTCGTGTTCCAGTACGCAAATGCTCTCTTGCCGAGCTTCATGGTGACGGTCTTCGTCTCGCCCGGCTCCAGGTACACCTTCTCAAAGGCGCGCAGCTCGCGCACCGGGCGGAAGATATCGCCCGCGGGAGCGCCGACGTACAGCTGGACGACTTCTTTCCCGGGAAGCTTTCCGGTATTGGTCACGTCCACGCTCACGCTCAGCTCGTCCATGTCGGTGATATTTTCTGCACTAAGAAGGAGATTGCTGTAGGAGAAGCTCGTGTAGCTCAGGCCGTAGCCGAAGGGGAAGAGGACCTCCATCTTCTTTTTGTCGTAATAGCGGTAGCCCACGAAGATGCCCTCCGTGTAGACCGCTGTGTTCCCCTCTCCGCCGTAGCTTAAGAAGGACGGATTGTCCTCGAGCTGCAGCGGGAAGGACTCCGGAAGCCTGCCGCAAGGGTTGACCTCTCCGAAGAGAACCATTTTCGTCGCAGCTCCGACGGCCTGTCCGCCGAGATATCCTTCGATCACGCCCTTCACGTCATGAATCCAGGGCATCTGCACCGGCGACCCGTTGTAGAGCACCACGACGGTGTTGGGATTCGCGCGGGAAACCCGGAGGATCAGCTCGTTCTGGCAGCGCGGCATCCGCATGTGCGTGCGGTCATAGCCCTCGGACTCGAAGGCGTCCGGAAGGCCGGCGATGATGATCGCCTTGTCCGCCTTAGACGCAGCCTCGACCGCCTCCTCGATCAGCGCCTCGTCCGGCTCCTCACCCTCGACATCGTAGCCCTGCGCGTAAGTGAACTCCGCCTCTCCTTCCAGCGCCTCAAGGAGGCTTGTCACCTTGAAGCTGTTGATGTGGGAGCTGCCGCCGCCCTGGTACCTGGGCTGGCCGGCGAACCGGCCGATCACCGCAAGCTTCTCCGTCTTTTTGAGCGGGAGAATATCGTCTTCATTTTTGAGGAGCACCATGCACTCCGCCGCCAGCTTCCCGGCCAGCTCGTGCTGGGCTTCCATATCCCAGGGCGTATCCGGCTTCCTGTTCGTCTCGAAGCGGTCCACGATGCGGAGAATTCTGCGGACGCTCCGGTCCACATCCGACATCTTCAGCTCGCCGCTCTTCACGGCTTCCACGATGCGGGCGTCGTTGCTGCCGCCGCTTCCCGGCATCTCCAGATCCATGCCCGCGGCCACGCCTTTCACGCGGTCGCTGACGGCGCCCCAGTCACTCATGACGTAGCCGTCGAAGCCCCACTCGTCGCGGAGAAGCTCCGTGAGCAGCCAGTGATTCTGCGAGGCGTATTCGCCGTTCAGCCTGTTGTAGGAGCACATCACCGTCCAGGGCTGCACCTCCTTGACCGCCTTCTCAAATGCCGGCAGGTAGATCTCTCTGAGTGTCCGCTCGTCGATCACGCTGTCGGAGCTCATGCGGCGGTGCTCCTGATTGTTGCCCGCGAAATGCTTGATGCTCGTTCCCACGTTCCTGCTCTGCACGCCGCTGATCAGCGCCGTGGCCAGCTCGCCGGCAAGCAGGGGATCTTCGCTGAAATACTCGAAATTTCTCCCGCACAAGGGAGAGCGCTTAATGTTGACGGCCGGGCCTAAGATCACGCACAGATTCTCGTGCTGGCAGGCGTCGCCCACCGCCTCGCCGACCTTGCGCAGAAGATCCCGGTCGAAGCTCGCCGCGGTCGCGCAGGCCGCTGGGAAGCAGACAGCCTTGATGCTGTCGTTAATCCCCAGATGATCCGCCGCCTCGTCCTGTTTTCTGAGTCCGTGAGGGCCGTCGCTGACCATCGTCGCGGGGATGCCGAGGCGCTCGACCGCCTTGGTGTGCCAGAAATCAGCGCCGGATAAGAGGGATGCTTTTTCTTCAAGGGTCATTTCGGAAATCAGTTTCTCAATATCCAATCTCAATTCCTCCTCTTCGTCTATTCGCAGCACATATGTCTGTTTATAAATCATATTTCTGTTTGTGAATATCTGTACCTGTACGGGCGGCGCCTTCTTTTTCCAGACGGTCCGAGATAATTTCCGTCGTGAGCGCGGACCTGCTCGGAAACGCCCCGCTGCCCGGACAGCGCTTTAGAGACGGTCACCGTGCTGACGCCCGCCCTGTCCGCGATATCCTTCATTCGTATCGTTTTATTCTTATCCATTTCTTAAAACTTTAACACACTGCTCAAAAAATAGATATACAAGGCCGGCAGAAGGGCGCTCAAAATGTGTGGCGGCTCCACACAGCATCCGCCATACGTCCTCACCTCTCTCCTCTTGCTCCGCCTGCAGTC
>DEFE01000018.1:75825-76084 GCA_002350625.1 Lachnospiraceae bacterium UBA2860 | reverse complement strand
TCGTTCGGTGAGGACGTATGGCGAATGCTGCTGCGTAGCGAAGAACTTTAAGTTGCATGCAATATGACAGAGGGTCAGACCCCTTGTCAGCTTTATATTGTATGCAACGCAACAAAAGGCAGACCATATTTCGCTGAAACAGCCACATCGTGAGCAGCGACAGATCCATGTTCTCTCTGCAGCGACTTTGACCGGAGCGTCGCTTGCAGTGCGATTTCAAGCCCTGCTTTGCGAGGCCAAGGGCCCGCCGAGAGCCAGG
>DEFE01000018.1:33086-75685 GCA_002350625.1 Lachnospiraceae bacterium UBA2860 | reverse complement strand
AGAGAGAACATGGATCTGTCGCTGCGTCGCAGAAAGTATTATATTGCATGCAATATGACAAAGGGTCAGACCCCTTGTCACATTAGAGGAGAGAGGTGAGGACGTATGGCGGATGCTGCGTAAGTGTAAATGGTATATAATATGATACGAAGGATGGTATCAGAAGATGAACTACGTTTATCTGCTCCGCTGCGCGGACGGCACGCTGTACTGCGGCTGGACAACAGACCTTAAAGAGCGGCTGGCCGCGCACAACGAAAAGCGGGGCGCCAAGTACACCCGCTCGCGCCTCCCGGTTGAGCTCGTATATTATGAATCCTATGAAGACAGGCACGAGGCGCTCAGCCGCGAGTGGCACCTCAAGCGGCTGAAAAGAGCCGAAAAAGAAGCGCTCATCGCTTCGCAACAGCGGCCGCGTTCCCGGCCGGCGACCCGAAAGACGTGGCCGCCGTGATTCTCCACACGAACGACGTCCACGCGGGCTATCAGGACAACATCGGCTACGACTTCGCCATTCCCGGAAACCATGAATTTGACTTCGGCTTTGACGACCTTTTCTCTGGACAGTTTGCGGCATATCCTGTAGAATGGTTCAGAAAATTGAGTCATCTACATAAGGAGAGCGCATATGAAAAGGGAAGACATTCACAGTATCCTGATCATCGGGTCCGGCCCCATCATCATCGGCCAGGCCTGCGAGTTTGACTACTCCGGAACGCAGGCGTGTAAAGCGCTCCGCCAGCTCGGTTACAGAATCATACTCGTCAACTCCAATCCGGCGACGATCATGACGGACCCGGAAATGGCTGACGTCACCTACATTGAACCGCTCAACATCGAGCGGCTGACAGAAATTATTGAAAAAGAGAGGCCGGACGCGCTGCTCCCTAACCTGGGCGGCCAGTCTGGCCTCAATCTCAGTTCGGAGCTCGCCAAAGCGGGCGTGCTCGACAAATACGGCGTCAAGGTCATCGGCGTGCAGCTCGACGCGATCGAGCGCGGCGAAGACCGCATCGAATTCAAGAAGACGATGGACAGCCTCGGCATAGAAATGGCAAGATCCCAGGTCGCCTACTCCGTGGAGGAGGCCGTCGCCATTGCCGGCGAAATCGGCTATCCCGTCGTTCTGCGCCCCGCCTACACCATGGGCGGCTCCGGCGGCGGACTCGTCTACAACGTCGAAGAGCTGAAGACGGTCTGTGAGCGAGGCCTGAGCGCGTCTCTTGTGCACCAGGTGCTGGTCGAGGAATCCGTCATCGGCTGGGAGGAGCTCGAGCTCGAGGTCGTCCGAGATGAGAAGGGACAGATGATCACGGTCTGCTTCATCGAGAACATCGACCCGATGGGCGTCCACACGGGAGACTCCCTCTGCTCCGCGCCGATGCTCACCATCTCTCAGGAGGTGCAGGACCGTCTGCAGGAACAGGCCTTTAAGGTCGTCGACAAGGTACAGGTCATCGGCGGCTGCAACTGCCAGTTCGCCCACGACCCGAAGACCGGGCGCATCATTATCATCGAGATCAATCCCAGAACGTCGCGCTCCAGCGCGCTCGCCTCGAAGGCGACGGGCTTCCCCATCGCCCTGATCTCCGCCATGCTCGCCTGCGGCATGACCCTCGACGAAATCCCCTGCGGCAAATACGGCACCCTGGACAAGTACGTCCCGGGCGGAGACTACATCGTCATCAAGGCCGCGCGCTGGGCATTTGAGAAATTCCACGGCGTCAGCGACCACCTCGGCACCCAGATGAGAGCCGTCGGCGAAGTCATGAGCATCGGCAAAACCTATAAGGAAGCCCTGCAGAAAGCCGTCCGCTCCCTGGAAAAGGGGCGCTACGGCCTCGGGCACGTGAACGACTACTACGAGAAGTCTCTGGATGAGCTCCTCACCATGCTGATCTATCCGACAAGCGAGCGCCAGTTCATCCTGTACGAGGCGCTGCGCAAGGGCGCGTCCGTGGAGAAGCTGCATGAACTCACGAAGATCAAGACCTGGTTCCTTGAACAGATGAAAGAACTCGTCGAGGAGGAAGAGGCCATCGTCGCCGCTGCCCATGCGGGCGCCATTTCCGACGACCTCCTCGCAAATGCCAAGAAAGACGGCTTCTCCGACCGCTACCTGTCCGAAATCACCGGCATCGCCGAAGAGGACATCCGCAGCCGGCGCGAGGCGCTCGGCGTCACCGAGAAGTGGGAAGGCATCCATGTCTCCGGCACGAAGGACAGCGCCTATTACTACTCGAGCTACAACCTCGAGAAGGACCTTGACCCGGTCTCCGAAGAAAAGCCGAAGGTCATGATCCTCGGCGGCGGCCCGAACCGGATCGGCCAGGGCATCGAATTTGACTACTGCTGCGTCCACGCGGCCTATGCGCTCCGCGACCTGGGCTTCGGGACCGTCATCGTCAACTGCAACCCCGAGACCGTCTCGACGGACTACGACACGTCGGACAAGCTGTACTTCGAGCCGCTGACCCTGGAGGACGTGCTGGCGATCTACAACAAGGAAAAGCCGGTCGGTGTCATCGCGCAGTTCGGCGGGCAGACCCCGCTCAACCTCGCGGCCGACCTGAAGAAATACGGCGTCCGGATCCTCGGCACCACGCCCGAGACCATCGACATGGCGGAGGACCGCGACCTCTTCCGCGCCATGATGAAGAAGCTCGACATTCCCATGCCCGAGGCCGGCATGGCCGTCACGGTGGAAGAAGCGAAAGAGATCGCCTCCCGCATCGGCTATCCGGTGATGGTGCGGCCTTCCTTCGTCCTCGGCGGGCGCGGGATGGAGGTCGTCCATGACGACGAGCAGATGGAAGGGTACATGAAGGCGGCCATCGGCGTCACCCCGGACCGCCCGATCCTGATCGACCGCTTCCTGCATCACGCGACCGAATGCGAGGCTGACGCCATTTCCGACGGAGAAAATGTCTTCGTCCCCGCCGTCATGGAGCACATCGAGCTCGCCGGCATCCACAGCGGCGACTCCGCCTGCATCCTGCCGTCGCGCCATCTGACCGAAGAGCAGGTGCGCACGATCCGCAGCTACACGAAGAAGATCGCCGAAGAGATGCACGTCGTCGGCCTCATGAACATGCAGTACGCCATCGAAGACGGCAAGGTCTACGTCATCGAGGCGAATCCCCGCGCATCCCGCACGGTCCCGCTCGTGTCGAAGGTATGTGATATCAACATGGTACGCATCGCGACAGACATCATGACGGCGGATCTGACGGGCAGGGCCTCCGTCGTGAAGACGCTGAAAGAAAAGAAGATTCCCTATTACGGCGTGAAGGAGGCGGTCTTCCCCTTCAACATGTTCCAGGAAGTGGATCCCGTCCTCGGGCCGGAGATGCGCTCGACCGGCGAAGTCCTCGGCCTCAGCGAGCACTGGGGGCGCGCATTTTTCCTGGCGCAGGAGGCGACCCGCACGGTCCTTCCCTTAAGCGGAACCGTCCTCATCAGCGTCTCGGACGCCGACAAGGATGAGCTCGTCGAGGTCGCGTCGCATTTCGAAGAATGCGGCTTCCGCATCCTCGCGACGGAAGGCACGTGGAAGACCATCACCGAGGCGGGCATCCCCGCCGAGCGGATTCTGAAGAATTATGAAGGCAGGCCGAACATCCTCGACGCGATCACGAACGGGAAGATCGATCTGATCATCAATACCCCCATCGGAAAGAAGGGGGCCATCGATGACTCCTATATCAGAAAGAGCGCCATCCGGCACCACATCCCGTACATCACGACGATGGCTGCCGCGCTGGCCACCGCTTCCGGCATCCGCTCAGAGAAGCGCGCCGAAGCGCCGGGCATCACGAGCCTCCAGGAATTCCACGAAAGGATCTCTGATTGACGGATCCGGCATCAAAAATCAAAAGGACAGCCTCTTGCGCCTCATGGCAGCGGGTTTTTCATCCAGGAAAGGAATGCCTCCGGCGCAAGCGGCTTCGCGTAATAATATCCCTGAAAGCTCTCGACGTTGAAGCTCTTCAGAATATCCCGCATCCCGCTCGTCTCGATACCTTCGGCGCAGACCTTCGCGCCGAAGAGAGAAGCGAGATCGGCGACGGTGTGCACAAGCTCCCGGTCAAAATCATTCTCCTCGATCGCGCTGACAAAGCTGCGGTCGATCTTGATGATATTGACCGGGATTTCTTTCAGGATCCCGACCGAGGAGAAGCCTGTCCCGAAATCGTCCAGCGCGATCTGGACGCCTCTCGACTGAAGGCTGCAAAGCACGTTTTTCAGGAGCTCCAGATCCAGCAGCCGGCACCGCTCCGTGACCTCAAGGCACAGGTGCTCCGGCGGATATTCCTGCTCGCGCAGGATCCGGAGGACCATATCCGCGAAATCCGGCCGCTCAAGCTGCGTATACGACAGATTGACATTGATGATGAGATCCGGATTTTCTTTCAGCAGCTGCTTCCCGGTGAGGACGGCCTCCCGGAGGATCCATTCGCCGAGCTCCGGGAACAGCGGATCCGTCTCGAGGATCGGGATGAACTGGTCGGGCGGAACCGTGCCGTAGCGGTCATTTCTCCAGCGAAGCAGCGCCTCCGCGCCGATCAGCCGCTCGGTCTTTGCGTCCACCACCGGCTGATAGAGCAGATAGTATCCGTCATAGCCGTGGGTGATGGCGTCGCGGATCATGTGCAGCTTCTCCAGCCGCTCGTGCGTATCCTCGTTCAGGTCGCTGCCGAATTCGATCAGCTCTCCCTGCTTTCTCGCCTTGGATTCTTCATCGGCGAAATTCAGGCAGGCGTAGATCGTCTGTGAATCGATGTCAAAGTTGTCCACGTGCACCGCGCCGCAGTGCAGGTCCAGGAGGACCTCCCGGCCGTCCACCCGGAAGGATTCGTGGAGATAGGCGCGGAAGCGGTCATAATTCTCCCGCAGCTCCCCGATGGGAAGCGTGTAGCTGATCATCGCGAACTTGGTCCCGTCAATTCTGTAGACATACCCCATGTTCCCGATATCCTCTACGAGGCTTCTCGCATAGCTCTGCAGGACGCGATTGCCGAAATGGTACCCGTAGATCTCATTGATTTCGGAGAACCTGCTGATGCCGAACAGGAGCACGCTGATCTCCTTGGCTCTCTTGATGATGCTGTCCAGATCTTCGAAGAAGCCGTACTGGTTCCTGAGCCCGGTCAACGTGTCGATATGTCCCTGGATGCCGTGATTGCGGATCGTCCCCGCGAAGTAATCCGGTTCGCCGAACTGGTCCCGGATCACGACGCCGCGGCAGGTACACACGTCATAAGTCCCCGTGGTGCGCCTCGCCCGGTACTGCATGTCGTGGCCGGAGGCATTTCCGGAGAAAATGTCTTCGATCCCTTTGTGATAGGCGGCGCGGTCCTCCGGGTGGATCTGATTCTCCCAGATGTCCCCCGCCCCGTACATATACTCGGCGGGAAGGCCGAAGGTATCCACGGCGTTCTTTGACCAGCGGGAAAAGTCATGCTTCATGTCGCAGAGGAAAACATAGGTCCCCTCGGCGATCACCTCGAAGGCCTTGTACAGTGAATCCAGCTTGACCCGCCGCTCCTCGCTGATGGGCTCGATGCCGGGAGTCTGCTCCTTCAAGGTATGCATCTCCCTGATCAGCTTCTGCTCCTTCAGATACGCCTTGTCCTTGTACATCCGGCTGTCTGCGCGATTGAAGACGTCCGTGACGGAGCGGTCCTTCCCGGGACTCTTCACCGAAAGCCCCGAGGCGACCACCGGCCCTTCTCCGATGCGGATATTCTCTTCCACCCGCTTCTTGAGGCTTGCGAGAAGATCCTTCCGGTTTTTATAATCCTGCCCCTTAAGGACGACGATGAATTCATCTCCGCCTACGCGGTACACCGGGCTGTGGTGGAAAATCTGGCAGATCAGCCTGCAGGAGGCTTTGATATACTCGTCGCCCGCCTTGTGCCCCTCGGTGTCATTAATCTTCTTGAGCCCGTTGATATCGCAGACCACGAGGCCGAAGGCTTCGCCCCCCTCCCCGATCTGCTTCTCAAGCTCCGCTTCCATCTCGTGATATGCGGTCAGATTCTTCGTGTGCGTCAGCTCGTCCCGGCGGGCCATCTCATTTGCCGTGGCAAGCGCCATCAGATGCTCCTGTTCCCTTAGGACGTCCTTGTCGCGGTTCTCGACGCAGATGATAAAATGGTTCTGGTCCGAGGCATAGGTGACCGACATGCGGGTATACTGCAGTTTCCCGCCGCTTAAGATCATGCGGTAATCCTCAGTCAGCCGCCGCCTGTTCTCAAGCTCCGAGATCAGGTGGTCCCTGTCGAGGAAGAGCCGCAGCCTGTCCCTGTCCTCATAATAGATGAGGCGCTCTATATTGTTTGCGGACGCCGCGAAGAAGTCCTCTCCTTCATCCTGAACCTTCAGCTCGCCCGATTTTTTCTTTGTGGAAAACTCCGCGTAATTAGAAGTCTCGCAGTCGATGTAATAGATCAGATCAAAATGGGACGCCAGTGTCTCGGCGATCTGCGTATAAGTGACGCTTTTCTTCCTGTCTTCTTTCAGCGCCTGCTTCGCCTGCACTTCCGCATCGATGTTCTCAAGGCAGATGATCAGGTGCATCCTGTCTCTGGCCATGATCTCCGTGAACCGGACGTGCCTCACCTGTCCGTCCACGACGAGGCGGTAGGTGCTCGAAAAAGAGTTCCTGCCGCTTAATTTTTCCAGCATGACATCCCTGTAATGAAGACCCAGCACCCGCTCCTGATCCTCGGGATGCACATACTTGCGGATGCTCCTTCTGCTCTCGGCAAAAAAATCGCTGCCGGTCGCGGGCACGTTCAGCTTCTTGTACGCGTCCGTCGAAGAGATCTCTTTGTACGTGCTGTCCCCGAGATCAATGTAGTACAGCGTATCGTACTGCCCGGCCAGGCTCGCGGTAATCTGGTCGTAGACCTCCTTTTCCTGCTCGAGCTCCTGCATCCTCATAAGATCATCTGCGCCGGTCGCCGCTGTTACTTCCGGAAGTTCATGGTGCATACGGTTATCTTTTTCCATGGATTCCCTCCGCGCATCAGTTTCTTTTCCATATCCGAACGGCCTTGTTCCTCATACGTCTTCCGGTTTTTCTTCGCTGTCTGTCTTCGGCTCGTACATCATCACCTGATTCATCGCGATCGCGATCTCATGGTCTTCGCACAGAAGCTTAAGCTCCCTGTTCAGTTCCCTGAAGAGTGTCATATAATATCTTCCCGGGCAATACAGCTGGAACTCCAGCTCCACCCCGTTTGCCGAGATCCTGCTCACGCCGGAATACTTCAGCGGTCCGATCGGGCTGCCGGCAATCGCGGCAAGCCGGTCCAGAATCTTCGGAAGCTCCTCCGCGAGGATGCCCTCCACCCGCCGTAAGGATTCCGTCTGGTCGATGGTGACGGTGGCCAGCATGCGGCACTCTTTGTCGCCCGGTCTTAAGACAAAGTTCCGGAAATCATTGTTCCGGACGATCGTAATGTCGTTGAAGAATTTCAGGCGCGTCGTGCGGATGCCGATGCTCAGCACCACTTCGGGCTTGTCGTTAAACATCAGGAAGTCGCCCACAAGCACGTTCCCCTCGAACGCCATCAGGAACCCCGCCAGAATATCCGCGACGATGCTCTGGCAGCCGATGCTGAAGATAACGCCGGCCACGCCCGCCGTAAGGCTGAGCGATCTGGCGTCCACGCCGAATTTGGCCAGGCACAGGAAGATCCCTGCGGCCGCGATCACGTAGCCGGAGGCGCTGTCCAGCAGATGGCAGACGGTTTCACCCCCGGAATCCAGCGCTCTCGCGAGCACGAACAGGCCTTTGTGAACGGCCATCTTCACGATCAGCAGCAGGCAGATATAACTGATGCAGGCCGTGATCGAATGCAGATTGACGCCGGCATCCCATTCCCCGCTGAGAACATAATACCAAAGAGACTGCTCCTTAGCCACAAGCGCGTTGACGTAAATGGCGGCAAAGGCGAACAGCAGGGTCGCTTTCAGCATAAACGCAAACTTGTCGGAGGGGCTCTTTTCCTTCCACCTCACGACATCGTTCGGCCACCGCTCCTCAAAATAAGGCTTTTTCCGGTTCATCAGCCGGTCGAACACGGCGATCACTTCCTGGTCCGTCCGGATTTTCCTGTGCCGGCGGGCGCGCTTTTTTCTCACAGGCGACGGATCTGCCGGCGCCGCGGAAAGCGCTGCGTCCACAGCATCTTCCGCCGCCGCATCCTGCGCTTCCTCCATCAGCGCGGCCGCCTCCTCTTTTTCGAGGCAGGCAATGACCGCAAGGACGAGCAGGAAGAAAAGGACGATCGCCGCGGCCAGCCCCGCCAGCCCGAACCAGCCTGCCGAGACCCGGTGCTGGGGACTGAGCGTCAGGAAATACAGCTCCCCGTTTCTCGTGGAGGAGATATAGTAATTGCGGTTCACGGCAAACATCTTTCCGTTGTAATCTTCTTCCAGCTTCTCCGGCTTCGAGAAGACGGACTTAAAAGGCGCCCCCGTACAGTCATACCCGTCAAAGCCGATCACGTACGCCCCGTTTAATGTCTCCGCATTCGACCGGACCGTTAAGTCCTCTCCGGAAAGCACCAGCATCTTCGAGCCCTCTGTCAGGCAGAGCTGCCGGAACATATTCCTCGCCCCGATATTGTCCATGATCCGGCTCTGCTCTACCGCGTCCGCCGCGATCAGGACCATTCCCGTGCACACATGCCGGTCATTCCGCTCCGACACGCCCGCCTTCAGCAGCGTCTCGCCGGTCAGCGCGTCCTTCTCCAGCGGCTGCGTCATCTCCGCGCGCCCTTCCAGGAGGGCATAGAACGGATCCCCTTTGCGCAAAGTGATCCGGTCATAAGACGAGTTCGTGGCCACGATGTTCCCCTGGTCGTCAAACTGGTAGATATACATGACGCCGAGGCTCTGGGCGAGCTCGTCCAGATACGCCCAGTCCACAGCTTTCGGACCCGCGTGCTCCATGATCACTTTGGCGGTCCGGCATCTGTCCAGATATTCCTCCTCGAACCAGGTCTGTAAATCCTCCGAGCTGTGCGTATTCTGCAGATAGGCGATCTCGCCTTCAACCACTTTCGCGGACGTATAACTGATGGCATCCGCATAAGCGGTCAAAATCTCCAGAAACAATCCGCACGCAAATGTCACGGCCGTAACGATCATGGCGCAGGCCGCCAGGCGGCCCGCATAGGACCGGTTCCAGGCAAAGCGCCGGAAATGCCGGAATACTTTTCCTTCCTTATCCGCAAGCAGAAACCAGACATACAGCACGCAGATCGCGGACATGACGAAGAACAGAAGCAAACGCACATAGAGGCTGCCGCTCAGTGTGGCTCTCGCTTCCGCCTCCGGCACAACCGCCAGTAAAAGCACATCGTCCACAGCCAGGCGGACTGCGTAGCAGGGCTCCTCTCCATACGTGATCCTGATGATCTTTCCCGTCTCACTGAACGCGTCCCTGATCTCCTCGATCGAAGGTTCATGATCCTCGCCGCTGAGCCTGATGTCCGCCTCCTCGGACGATTCATAGGTCAGGTTCTGCCCTCCGCTGGCGTACACAAAGCCGGTATCTTCGTCGATGGCGATGAGGAATCCGTTGCTGCCGATCCTGATCGATTTCAGCGACTCTCTCCAGTCGAATTTCGACCGGACCTTCGCTTCCGTTTCGCTCATGACATTGCTGCTGATGAGAAGCCAGCGGTCATTCTCCGTCTTACAATGCGCCAGCTCTCTCTGCCCGCTCACATCGCTGCTCTCTTCCGGGCTCTCTTCCGGACTCGCTCCGAACGCTTCGAGCCCGCTGTCCTCACTTTCCTCACTTTCCGCGGCAGCCGGCTGCGCATAGTTATCCGGAGAGAAAAAAAACTTCCTGAGAAGAGTCTCATTTCCTCTGACCGCGCTGAAGACCTCTCTGCTGTCATTATTACGGAAATAAACGAGCTGCTCCTCCGTAAGGATCAGTTCCTCCTGTCCTTCCGTGATATAAAGAGCTTCTCCGTTCTCATCATAGACGGCAAGGCCGGCCACATCGGCCTCCGACACGAAATCGTCAAGGAGCGCTTTCTGCCCTTCGAACGCTTTTTTATCATCTAAAGCAAATGCCAGCGCCTCAAGCTTCGACGTCCTCATATTCAGGGAAGCGATCGAGGAATACATGGCGTTCTCAAGAATCGCCGGCAGCTGGGCAACCACACTCTCCCCCTGCGCAAGCAGATTCCGCTGTGTTTTCTTTACATTGCTCCGGTAGGCAAAATGGTACAGCAGCCCGCCGGCCATCGCGATGTAGACCAGCCAGAGAATGATAATGAGTATTCATTTCTTTGCAACGGTTTTCATATAACTTATCACCTTATCCCGCGTGATTTTTTAACATAGCCTGTTTTAATGAGTATACAATTTCACTGCCAAAAGCGCTATACTGAACTGAAGACTGATCAAGGAGGGCAACGATAAGATGCTGACCGGCTGCATACTTTTTTTCGGCTACACGGACTTCACCGATCGAATGAAAGCGGCTTCCCTTCAGGAGGCGCTCGGACAGAAGGGATATGCTGCAAGACATGTCGATCCCGCCCTTTACGGCCGGAAGATCTGCGAAATTCTGGCGGAAGTATCCGGAGACAGCCCGCGGGAAGATCTGCGGGGCGACTCCGGCGGAAAGCTTGAGGAACCATTTATCCTGTTCACGGGACTTGGCGGCGAGGCGCTTGATGACGCGCTTGCCGTCTGCAGGGGGCAGACCCGGGCCGTGCTCACGCCCTCCAATACGCTGATGACGCCGGCGGATCTGAGCGGGCATCTGGCGGAGGAAAAGCGGAGATTTGCAAGCCGGCGCCCGTAATTCTCCACCGCTTCCGCCGCCAAATGTGCTATAGTGAAATTGTCTGAAAATGCACTTTATTTTGAGAAAGGAGCTTAGGCCGGGTATGGAAAACTACAGAAAGATTATCTCTCAGCAGTATCCTAACGTCATTCTGCGCGTGGTGCCGGGGCACTTCGTCACGCCGAATTCGCATGTCAATTATTATGTGGACATGACAGCCGTGAAATCCCGGACGAACGAGGCGCGCTGGGCCGCGGAAGCACTGAGCGCGGTGCACTATTTTACGACGCCCGTGGACACGATCGTGGCCATTGACGGCACGGAGATCATCGCGGCGTATCTGGCGGAGGAGCTGACGCGCGCGGGCGTGATCTCGAAGAACCTGCACAAGTCCATCTACGTCCTCACCCCGGAATACGCGCCGGGCGGACAGATGATCTTCCGGGAGAATGTCCAGCCGTGGATCCGCGGGAAGAATGTCCTCGTCCTGCTCGCGTCGGTGACGACCGGCCATACGATCACCCGCATCATTGAATCGCTGAAGTACTACGGCGCCGAAATCAGCGGCCTGTCCGCGGTGTTCTCGATCGCCACTGCGGCCGCCGGCCTCCCGATTTATTCCATCTTCACGCAGAAGGACCTGCCGGACTATTCTTCCCACAGCCCGGAGAACTGCCCGCTCTGCAAAGCCGGCGTTCCCATCGACGGCATCTGCAATGCCTTCGGCGTAGCATCCCTCTGATGGCCAAAAGAAGGGATGGACCTCGAGGTGATCGAAGATGGCGTCGACGCCGCGATCGACAGAGCTGTCCGCATCGACGATTTTATCCCTATTGCAGACATACAAGACATACAAGACATGCAGGAAAAAACCTCTCCCTGAAGCGGAGAGGTTTTTCATCAGCTTACAGCTGCACGTTTTACATATTGTACTTTTTTATCATTTTCCGAATAAACGCTTCCAGCTGTTCATTCGCAAACGTGACATCGGTCTGCGTGGAGACGCCGGCGATCTGTCCCGCTTCGATCTGCTTGACGTTCTCGATCAGGTCTTTCCACTGCGCCACTTCTTCCTCTGTGAGATACTCCGGCTTAAAACCGCCGATGATCTTATCCAGCATTTCATCACTCAGTTTGTTTGTCATGATTCATTCCTCCTCTATTTTGAGATGATTCTCTTTTTATCTCTGTTTGCTTCTGTTTGTTTTCTTGTTTTTAATGCCTATTGCTTCTGTTTGTTTTTGTTTCTGTTAGGAGAATACCGCGCGGACGGTCACAGATCCGGCACACTCGCCGGTTTTCTTCACGTCTTTTGATTCTCCCCGTAAGGGCCGGCCGCGTCCATCTCCGCGCGGTTCGCCGCCACGGCGGCGTCCCAGCTCGCTTCCACCGAAGGCGTGTGCGGGACCGCAAGCCCGTACTGCTCCCTGATATAGGCGCCCAGCGCTTCGGTGACTTTTTCCGAGCCCCAGGCGTTGACGTGATACTTGTTGTAGAAATCCCGGCTGTAATCCATGGGGCACAGCGCCGGATCCGCCAGATTGAGGAACTGATAGCCGTATTCCTCGACGATCTGCTGAAGGGTCAGGGCCTGGCCCGGGATCTTACTGCCGTGAATATACGGCATCAGCACAAAGAGGACCTCCCTGTTCTTCTCCCTGCACTCCGTGAGGAGGTCCACCAGATCCTTCCTGTTGAGATCAGAGAGTGAAAGCGGCTCCAGTTCATCGGGCATGGCCGGCGGGTTCTGCGGCTGGACCACCATTCTGTTGCGCCAGGTCTTTTTAAGAGACGGCACCCGGTTCCAGATGTAGGACAGCGCCTCCTTCGGCACAGACGTCCACTTCCCGTGGTATTTCGTGATGTCGAGAAACTCACTGACCCATCTCGACGCGTCCGGGTAGGCCCGGCAGATCAGCTTCCATTTGTTCAGGCTCAGGTCCATGGAATCCGTCACGCAGAAGACGGATTTTGTGCGCTGCTTTTCCTTCATGTGCAGGTACTCCCTGACCTCCACGACATAGAGGGCAGGATTCTGCGTCTTCTCCGCTTCGTCCATGATGGCGCCGGCGATCGACGGCGGCTGCAGGGCCGTCGAGAGATTAAAGGAAGTGATCCCGTACTTCTCGTAGAGGACCGGATTGTTCACGTACTGGTAGCAGGCGCTGCTCCCGATCGTGACGACATCTATGGAGTTTTTCTCTTCCGCATAAAACGCGGGAAACATCTCCCGGTTGTAGCGGTCTTCCGTCTGGCGCAGCACGTTGTTCGCACAGTTTATCATCACGAACAGGGCGGCCAGAAAAATCACCGCGCGGACGATCTTCGCAAGCCTTTTCTTCATAACTGTTTTTAAGCGGAGAGCATCACGCTCTCCGCTGCCGTTTGCTTTTTGATTATCTGATCCGTGTATCAAAAACCGATCAGGCTGCCGGCAATCCAGCCGAGCTCATAAGCTCCCGCGAGCCTGATCTCGTACCAGCGATACCCGTCTTTGTCAACCCAGGTACCTGTTGTCTCCACATGCTGTCCGTTGTCGATCCGAAAGAAGACGTCTGCGTTGAGGCCCGGTCCCCTGCGAACGTTCGCGTAGTTTACGGCGTCATTGTGGACGACTCTGTCCTCGCCGCCTGTGACAGTCTCCAGTGCCTGTTCGCTCAGTCTCTCCATGTCGCTCATATCGTCTCTCCCTTTCTATCCTCTTCTATCATAGCAGCTGCTGCAGCAGATGCCGCAACCGCTTATATCAATCACAAGATAGAATAAGTATAGCGGGATGACCGTCACACAAAGCACACACTGCCGCGCCTGTGCTCTGCGCTTAAAGCGAGGATCTCCGGCAGAACTTAAAGACAGGGATCATCGGCTTAAAGCGAGAACCTCCGGCAGAACTGAAGGCAGGCGTCGTCGCTGATTTCCCAGTTGATATCCTTGAGGATTTCCTTGCCGGAAACCGCTTTGCAGATATTAAGAAGCTGGATGGTCATCAGCGGCCCCCTTCCCTGCGTCCCTGTCATCCGCTGCTTTTCCGGCGTTCTTTCCGCCCCGCCCGAAGAGACCGGGCATCATCGCCGGCAGGATGATGTACTTCATCCTTGCCGCCTTCGGCACATGAAAGACCTCCGCCATTTCAAGCAGCTTCGGATCTACCTTTCCCATGGCGCCCTCTTCCTCCGTATGCTTTATTCGAAGCTCGCCACCGGCGTAACGACCGGTTTTCCGTCCCTGTCCAGAAGCGGCGTAAGCCCGCCTGCGTACCCGCTGAAGTGGAACACATAGTTCACGCCGGTCTCCTTGTCCACCCAGATCTCGGTCCCTGTCAGCGCGCCCTGGCTGTAAACCTTCTCGAATCTGTCTTTGCTGCTCATCGCTGCTCCTCCTTCTTTGTCTTCTTTACATCTCAAGCATCACGCTTAATGAACCTTATTATAGCAGAGCCCGGGAGACGGCGGTAGGACCAATTCGGAAAGGGTTCTACGCGTCAGAGGCCTTCATCCCCCGGCGGCGCCGGCCGCAAAACGCTTCCCGCGCAGATAGCGGAGATGCCGAAGATATGATAGAATTGATCTATTCCTGATGAAAGAGACTTGCGACGATGAAACAATACCATGTGACAGGCATGAGCTGCGCGGCCTGCCAGGCGCGGGTGGAGAAGGCTGTCTCCGCCGTGCCGGGCGTTGAGAGCTGCGCGGTATCTCTCCTTACAAATTCCATGGGCGTGGACGGCACAGCCGAAGACGCCGCGATTATCAAAGCCGTGGAGGCGGCCGGCTACGGCGCCTCTTTAAAAGAAGCGGCCGGCGCCGAAAGAAGCGCGGTCCCCGATTATGAAAACGAGCTGAAAGACACGGAGACGCCGAAGATCCGGAACCGGCTGATCGCGTCGGTGATCCTGCTCCTGCCCCTCATGTACGTATCCATGGGGCACATGCTATTTGGCTGGCCGCTGCCCGCCTTTTTAGACGGCAACCACATCGCCATGGGCATCTACGAGCTGCTGCTTGCGGCGGCGGTGATGGTGGTCAACCAGAAGTTTTTTATCAGCGGCTTTAAGGGCCTCCTCCACAGGGCTCCCAACATGGACACGCTGGTCGCCATGGGGTCCGCCGCCTCCTTTATCTACAGCGTCTACGCGCTCTTTTCGATGACCTCTGCGCAGATGGCGGGAGATACGGCCCGCGCCGCGGCGCTCATGGGCGAATTCTACTTTGAATCCGCGGCGATGATCCTGACGCTCATCACGGTCGGGAAGCTTCTGGAGTCCGTCTCCAAGGGGCGGACCACGAACGCGCTGAAGGAGCTCATGAAGCTGGCGCCGAAGACGGCCGTGATCCTCGAAAATGGCGCCGAGAAGGAGGTTCCGATCGACCGGATCCGGCCCCATGACCGCTTTGTCCTCCGCCCCGGCAGCAGCGTGCCGGTGGACGGCATCGTCGTGGAGGGGACGAGCGCGGTCAACGAAGCGGCGCTGACCGGGGAGAGCATCCCGGTCGACAAAAGCGTCGGCGACCCCGTGTCCTCCGCGACGATCAACGAAAACGGCTATCTGGTCTGCGAGGCCACCCGGGTGGGCAGCGACACGACCCTGTCAAAGATCATTCAGATGGTGAGCGACGCGGCGGCCACGAAGGCCCCGATCGCGAAGATCGCGGACAAGGTGTCGGGGATCTTCGTGCCGGCGGTCATCGGGATCGCGGCGGCGACATTTTTGATCTGGCTCCTCGCGGGACAGAGCGTGGGCTTCTCTCTTGCCAGAGCAATCTCGGTGCTCGTGATCAGCTGCCCCTGCGCGCTCGGGCTCGCCACGCCGGTGGCCATCATGGTCGGAAACGGCGTCGGCGCGAAGCACGGCATCCTGTTCAAGACGGCCGCGTCTTTGGAGGCGACGGGAAAGGTGCAGATCGTGGCGCTCGACAAGACCGGGACGATCACGAAAGGCGAACCGCAGGTGCGAGGCATTTTCCCCGCGCCGGGAGCAAGTGAAGAGGAGCTGCTGACCGCCGCCTGCGCGCTTGAGGCGAAGTCGGAGCACCCGCTGGCGAAAGCCGTCACCCAGTATACGGCGGACCGCGGCATGACGCCCGGCGCCATTTCCGATTTCAAGGCGCTGACCGGCAGCGGGCTTACGGGCGTTTTAGACGGCAGGACACTGTACGGCGGAAACGCAGATTTGATCCGGAAGAGGGCGGCGCTTGACGACTCCGCCCGCGCGCTTCTTGATACGCTCTCCGGGAAGGGCGAGACGCCGCTCTTATTCGCCAAGGACAGCCGCTTCCTCGGCGTCATCTCCGTCGCGGACGTGATCAAGGAGGATGCGCGCGAGGCGGTCGACGCGCTGAAGCACATGGGCATCCGCGTCGTGATGCTGACCGGAGACAACGAGAAGACCGCCGCGGCGATCGCCCGGGAAGCGGGCGTCGACGAAGTGGCGGCGGGCGTGAAGCCGGACGGCAAGGACGCCGTGATCGCGCTCTTAAAGGAGCACGGCAAAGTGGCCATGGTCGGCGACGGCATCAACGACGCGCCGGCGCTCACCAGCGCAGACATCGGCATCGCGATCGGCGCGGGCAGCGACGTGGCGATCGACGCCGCGGAGGTCGTCCTCATGAAGAGCCGGCTCTCCGATGTCGCAGCCGCGATCCGCTTAAGCCGCGCCACGCTGAGGAATATCCGCCAGAATCTGTTCTGGGCGTTTTTCTACAACGTGATCGGCATCCCGCTGGCGGCGGGCGCGTATATACACGCTTTCGGCTGGACCTTGAACCCGATGTTCGGCGCCGCGGCCATGAGCCTTTCGAGCTTCTGCGTCGTGAGCAACGCGCTCCGGCTGAATCTCGTCGACATCCGCAGCACAAAGCACGACCGGCCGCTGAAAGACGCGCTGCCGGATAAAGCGCTCATAACCGCGGAAAGCGGCTATGCACATACAGCAAAAAGCACAGAAAAGGAGACACTGAAAGGTATGGAAATCAAGGTCAACGGCATGATGTGCGCGCACTGTGAGGCACATGTCAAAGAAGCACTCGAAAAGCTCGACGGCGTGACGGAAGCCGTCGCGGATCACAACAAGAATCTCGTGACGCTGACGGTCACGAAAGACATTTCCGCAGCGGATCTCAAAGCGGCCGTTGAGAGCGCCGGCTACGAATACGTCGGCTGAAGCATAGCGCCATTAAAGGAGGGAACGAATGAAATCGAAGGTGTTTTTTACCGACTTCAGGACACAGCCGGATGTCAGCCAGGGCAAGAAGCTCGAGAAGCTCTGCCGCAAGGCCGGCATCGGGGAGATTGACTTCGAGGGCAAATTTGTAGCGATCAAGATGCATTTCGGCGAGCTCGGCAACTTTGCCTATATCCGCCCGAACTACGTCAAAGTCGTCGCGGACCTGGTGAAGGAGTTCGGCGGGAAGCCGTTTCTCACGGACTGCAACACGCTGTATCCGGGAAGCCGCAAAAATGCCATCGATCATCTGACGAACGCCGAGCTGAACGGCTTTAACTCCGTCACCACGGGATGCCATGTCATCATCGGCGACGGCCTTCGCGGGACCGATGAGGTGGATCTGCCGGTGCCGAACGGGGAGTTCTGCGGCGTGGCCCACGTCGGCCGCGCGCTGGTGGACGCGGACATCCTGATTTCGCTCACCCACTTCAAAGGCCACGAGGCGACCGGCTTCGGCGGCGCGCTGAAGAACATCGGCATGGGCGGCGGCAGCCGCGCCGGCAAGATGCATCAGCACAACGAAGGGACGCCGCGGGTCGACCAGGAGCGCTGCCGCAAATGCCATCGCTGCGCGAAGGAATGCGGCTCCGACGCGATCACCTTCCCCGGCGGAAAGGCCTATATCGACCCCGCCGTCTGCAAGGGCTGCGGCCGCTGCATCGGCGCGTGCGCGTTCGACGCCATTTCCAACATCAACGGCAGCGCTAACGAGCACCTGTGCTGCAAGATCGCCGAGTACTCCGCCGCGATCTGCGCCGGCCGCCCCACCTTCCACATCAGCCTCATCATGGACGTCTCGCCGAACTGCGACTGCCACAGCGAGAACGACGCGCCGATCCTTCCCAACATCGGCATGCTCGCGTCCTTTGACCCGGTGGCGCTCGACCAGGCCTGCGCGGACCTCTGCCTAAAGGCCACGCCGATCCGCAACAGCCAGCTCGGCGACAACCTCGCCAAGCCGGACTGGCACCACCATCACGATCACTTCCTCGACAGCAACCCGAACGTGCGCTGGAAAGAAACCCTCGCGCACGGCGAAAAGATCGGGCTCGGCACGAGGGATTACGAACTGATTACCATCTAAATCCGACAGGGGGCACAATGGCCCCCTGTCATGTTTATATTGTATGCAATATGACAAGGGGTCAGACCCCTTGTCATGTTTTTTATACGATCAGCACGCGCGTCCCGAAGGGGATCGTGTCCTTAATCCACTTCGCGTTCTTGATATACAGCCGCACGCAGCCGTGCGTGCAGGCCACGCCCATGGAGCCGTCCACCAGCACCGACGGTGTGTCCGCGGGGCTGTAAACCTGCGAGTGGAACATGAAGGCGCCGACGAACTGCGAGAAATACCAGCAGCGGTTGTTGCCGTCCGTGACGAAGTAGTCGCCCTTGCCCCGGATGCTGTAGGAGCCGGCAGGCGTCGGCGTGGAAGGCTTGCCCACGCAGCAGCGGAAGGTCTTCAGCAGCCGGTACTCGCCGTAGTTTTTCTTGAGGATATACACCGTCGTTTTGGCCCGGTCCACCATGATAAAGTACTTCATGTTCCGGCTGTACTTGTTCGCCATATCGTAGATCGTGTTCTTCGCCGTCACCTTGAGTTTGTACTTGCAGGTATACCCTCTGGAGCTGACGGTGATCGTCGTGGTTCCGACCTTTTTTGTCCGGATGAGGCCCGTGGAGGACACCGTCGCCACCGCCGGTTTCGATGACGTAAATGTCGTCCGCTTCATCTTCATGCCGAAGCGAAGCATCTGGAGCTTCTGCCCCTTCATAAATTTCAGCGTCCGCTTCTCACTGTTCTTGAGCGCCACATTCACGGTCTTCACCGGCACTTCATCCGGAACTGCGTAAGCGCTCACGCCGTTCAGGCAGATGCACAGTGTAAACAGCACCATGAGTTTCAACAGTCCTTTGTTCAGCTTCATCAGGTCTTCCTCCTTTTCCCCTTTTCCCTCCCGGTGTGGCGTGCGGTTATTTGATGAACATATTATAAAATGCCCGCATTTCCCTGTCCATACCGATTGCGGCTTCCGCGGTTCGTGGTATAATCTTCCAATATATGAATCCAGACCGGAGACATCCGCAGATGAACCATTTTCATCGATCAGCAGCATATAAAAACGCGCATTTCGCGGCCGCACCCCTCGGGCGGCGCGTTTTTCCTGTCCTTTTGTGCTTCCTCGCGGCCCTGTTTCTGTCCGCCGCCGCCGTATCGGCCGGCACCGTAAAGATTAAGAGGGAGTCCTTCCCGAAGAAGAAGTCCGCTTATACCGGCACCTCGGGCAGCTTCACGGTGACCGTTGCCGGCGCGAAGGCCTCAAAGCTGCGCTGGAAGACCGGCAACGCGGGCGTTGTCAAGCTGAAAAACACCCGGGGCGCGACGTGCCGGGTAAAGTTCGTGAAGCCGGGCACTACGACAGTCACCTGTTACATCAAAGGAAAAAAGAAACCGGCACTCAAGTGCCGGGTGACCGTAAGAAAGTGCAAAACAAAGCTGAAAAAGCTAACCTTCCCGGAGACGCTCATCTCCCTCTATCCGGGAGACGTCTGTAAGAATCCGCCGGCCGTCGTGCCGAAAAACGCGAATCTCAAAAAGCAGCTGGTCTATTCCTCTTCAAACGAAGCCGTCGCCGCGGTAAACGGGACCGGCCTCGTGACCGCTAAAAAAGCCGGCACCGCGTACATCAAGGCAAAGGCCGTGGACGGCTCCGGGATCGTAAAAAGGTATAAGGTGCGGGTATGCGCGATCTCCATGCCGGTCAGCACCGCGGAAATATTCATCGGAGAGACCTATGCCTGCGCGCTCGAAGGGACCGCAGACAGCGCGGCCGCATCCGGCATCAGATGGTATTCCTCGGATCCGGAGACCGCGTCCGTCGATGAGCATGGCACCGTCACGGGCCATCAGCCCGGCAAGGCCGTCATCACGGCGCAGGTCGACAACGCCGAGGGACAGAGCGTGTCCTTCACCGCGGATGTTCACTTCAAAATCCTGAAGGACAGCACGCGCTTTATCGCCCACAGAGGCTACAGCTCCATCGCACCGGAGAATACGCTCAAGGCCTATATCCTGGCCGGCGAGGCCGGGTTCTGGGGCGCCGAGACAGACGTCCGGAAGACAGCGGACGGGCACTACATCCTGCTGCACGACGCGAGCTTCTCAAGGATGTGCGGGGACGTAAGAAAGCCGGAGGACATGACGCTTGAAGAGATCAAGGCGCTTAAGATCATCAGCGGAAACGGCATCGACGCCCTGAAGGACGACGCCGACGCGACGACCGTGGCGACCCTCGATGAATACCTCACTGTCTGTATTCAGTACGGCATGGTTCCCGTGATCGAGCTAAAAGGTTCTTTTAGCGGAAGTGAAGAGGAGGCGCTGCAGCTTTTTACGCTCGTGAACGGGCTCATGGGCAGCCGCCCGTATTACTTTATCTCCTTCGACAGCAAGTGGCTCACCGCCATAAAAGAAATCCTGCCCGAAAGCAGCTCCGGGCAGGTCACATTCCAGTATCTCGGCAACAATCTGACTACCAATATGAAGGCCATCTGTACAGAGTACGGCTTCGATTACAGTCTCGACTTCAAATATATCTCCCTGCCCGTCCTTAATGAACTGCGGGCGGGCGGCGCTAAGGTCGGCCTCTGGACGGTTAACAGAAAAGCCTCCGTCGAGAACCTTCTCTTTAACGGCGTGGATTATATCACGACAGATAAAGCATTCTGGCTCCCGTCATAAGCGGGAGCCTTCTTCTGCCGGCGCTCTGCCCGATGAAGCGGCGCGCCGGCGGCCTCACCGTTTATCTTTATCCACCATTTCAAGGCACAGCAGTCCGATGATCGCGTAGATCGCCGCAAATGCGGCCAGGATCCCCCAGCATTTCAAAAGATTTTTCCTTGTATACTCGAACTCCTTGACCTGCATCTTCTCCGCCGTGTAAGTCTCGACGCGGTCCTTCACTTCGTCGATTTCAAGCACGTCCTTGAACTTGCTCAAAAAGTCGTCATTCGCCGCCTCGTCCGGGTCGTCCTTCAGCTGATCAATCGCTGCGTATATGGCGGAGGACTTCTGGCTGTTGTAATCCGCCGCGATGTTGATCGCGTTGATGCCCCAGTTGCTGATCGTGAAATTGGCGAGGACCTGTGCCGTCGGCCGGTTCAGCGGGAAGATCGAGCCGGCAAACACGAGCTGCACGATCAGGAGGAACGGCATCACCGTCATCGCCGTGGTCGTCGATCTCACGATGCAGGAGACCATAAGTCCCAGCATGTCCGCCGCATAGGTCGCGAGGAACATCGAGATCGCGGCGTCCAGTGCGAAGAAGCCCGTGATGAGGCCCTTGTTCGGGAAGTACATGCCGAAAAGATTGAAGATCACCAGCGTGATGACGACCTGCAGGAGGCAGATAATCGCCTGATAGATCATATGAGACGCCAGATAGGAGGAGATATGGAGACCCGCGCGGTGCTCTCTCTTGATGATGCTCCTCTCCTTGCAGACCACCTGAATGGCGTTGAACATGCCGTTCCAGATACACACGCAGACCAGCGCGAGCGAGCCGTACTTCGTGTACTCCATGTTCCTGAACATCGCGCTTCCTAGGACATAGACCACGAGGTAAGCGATAATCGCCGCCAGCGGCAGGACCTTCCAGTTCTTCTGCGTGAAGAACAGGCGGAACTGCTTGCCCAGATAGACAGGGATCTGCTCCATCCTCGTCCGGAGGCCGTCCGCGCCGCCTCTCGCCATGGACTTCTCGTCCTTGAGCGCCATCGCGATGCTGTCTTTTTCGTCCTTTTCGACCGCTTCCTGATAGAAGTCCTCGGCCCCCTCCGCTTTGTCGCGCTCCGCGGCGTAGGTCTTGTATTTCTCGATGAATTCGTCCGCGCGTCCCTCGCCGCCCTCATTCTTTGCATTGATCCTCCGGACCACCTCTTCGAGGGTGGGGACGCCGAAGAATTCCTTCGCCTCATCGATCCCGCCGTAGAAGGCCAGCTGGCCGATCTTCGTCTCGGTTCCCTTGGCGAGCACGATCACCTTGTCAAACAGGTGCGCCACGCGGTCCGGCGCGTGCGTGATGACCATGACGATTCTTCCCTGGCAGGCGATCAGCCGCAGGTTCTCCATGAGCTCCATGGCCATGATGCCGTCCAGGCCGGAATCCGGCTCGTCGAGGATGAAGAGATACGGGGAGGCGACAAATTCCATACAGATCGAAAGGCGCTTCTTCTGGCCGCCGGAGAGCTTGGAGACCAGCTCCCTCTCTCTGCCCGAGAGGCCGAACATCTCAAGAACGGCCGCGGCCCGCTTCTCCTTCTCTTCCTCGGGCATATCCATCGGGAGGCGCACCTCGGCGGCATTTTTCACGGTGTCGCCCACCGTGTCCTCCTCGCGCATCAGGTTTTCCTGCGGCACAAAGCCGATGCGGTGCTTGACCTGCCCATAGTCCCTGTAGTAGTCGTAGCCGCCCTCGCGGATCGTGGCCTTCGCCTTCTCGTAGCCGGTCACGGCGTTGACAAAGGTACTCTTGCCCGCGCCGGAGCCGCCCAGGATGAGGACCATGTTGCCGGGCTCAATCTCCAGATTGATGTCCTTGAGAAGCGTCACCTTCTTGAGCGCCTGGTGCGCGCTTCTTTCGTCGATGCGGATGCTCAGTCCGTTCGACACCGTCCGGTAGCCGTAGACGAGGCCGGAGCCCTCGAAGACGAACTTCGTGTCGCCGAGCTGGATGATGTCATCGATCTTGATCCGGACGGTCTCATCGACATCCTTGCCATTTAAGAGGACATTCTTCGCCCGCATCTCCTTGAGCGTCCACTGTCCGTCCTGATACAAGAAGGAAAATGCCGCCTCCTCCTCGTCCTGCCTGTCCGTGATGTAGACCTCGTGCCGGCCGTTGTCCATATTGATGATATTCCAGTCCCGGCCGCTCACAAATTCCTCAAAGAAGATGGCGGTCAGCATGCGGCCGTTCGCCAGACGGATCACCATGCCGTCTTTAAGCTCCGCCTCCGCGCCATTTCCGAGACTTTTTCCCCCGACGAAGGTGAAGACGTCACTGGAGAGATTCTTGAAATACCACTTACCGTCCCTGAAAGTGATCTCGCTCTGTGTTTTGTCGAGGAAAGGATAGGTGAGCTGAAGCGACGTGGTGGTGAAAACTTCCGAGTCGCAGTTTCCCTTGATCAGCGCTCTCTCAAAGATGACGTACTGTCTCGGCTTCTCCTGGTTCTCAAAAAACACCAGGCCGGCCGGTATATGCTTTCTGTTTCCGCTCTGCATCACGCAATCTCCTCCACATTCACATGCTTGATCAGCTCCAGCAGCTGCCGGGTGCCTTCGCTTTCCGCTGCCGTTCCGACGGCCGATACGCCTTCTTCGATCATCAGGGCGTATATATCGAGCAGCCTGTTGACCGCTTCCGGCGTCCGAAGAAGTTCCTTCACGTCTTCGTTCAGCTTCATCCCTTCTTCCGTCTCAAGATAGGCCTCAAGTTCACTCCCGGCCGTCTCAATGACAGCGAGGCAGGCCATGATCAGATTGACGTACCTCTCCTTGAGTCCGAAGGTCTCAAGGATCTTTGCAAACAGGTCCGGCTCCGTGTCGTGAAATTTCATCACGTCCCGGATGATCTCGTCCAGCAGGTCCTGCACTTCCTTGTAAGTGAGCAGGTGCCGCAGGTCCTCGGACCTTAGAAGCTCTTCGATCGCGTCTATATTCTTGATGAATTCCTCCTGGCTGAGCCCGTCCCCCCCGGCGCTCTCCGGATCATCCCAGCCGCCCTCTTCCGCAGCCGCTTCCGCGGCGGACTCAGCTGCCGCTGCGGCAGATTCCTCTGCCGCTTCCGCAGCGGACTCAGCAGCCTCTTCGGCAGACTCCTCTGCTGCTTCCGCGGCAGATTCCACTGCTGCTTCCGATGCCGTACTCTCCGCCGCCGCGCTCTCCGCCGCCGCACAGGTACCGACCGCGTGACCGCATGTGCTCATGAGCATGATGGCTGCGGCAAGAAGCCCGCTCAAGATCTTCCTCTTCATTTCGCCTCCGATCCGGACGTCTCCTTTTGTCCGTCCGCGTCCGTTCCCTTTTTATGCCAGTAGCAGAGCATGGTGATGTCATCAAACTGATCCACGCCCTCTGTGAACAGATCGATCTCCTCGCGCAGCGACTCCAGCACTGCTTCGTTTGGCGCCCCGGGGTCGCGGTTCAGGCATTCGAGCATCCGGTCCGTGCCAAAGAGCTCATTCTCCGCGTTTGTCGCCTCGGGCACGCCGTCCGTGTAGACGAACAGCCGGTCCCCGGGCGAAAGTTCAAAGCTGTGCTCCTTATAAGGAATGTCTTCGATCAGGCCCACCGCGGGAGAATGCTTGTAGGTCACCAGCTCGAAGCTGCCGCCCTTTCTGCAGATCACGGGATGCTCGTGGCCGGCATTTGCGGCGACGCCTTTTCCCGTGGACAGCTCTATGACGGCGATCCAGACCGTCACAAAGAAGCCCGCCTCATTCCGCTCGTTCAGCTCGTTATTGACCTGGCACAGCAGCGCGGCCGGTCCTTCTCCCATCTGTCCTCTGTTCTTGATCAGCGTCTTGGCGATCACCATAAAGAGCGCCGCCGGCACGCCCTTGCTGGAGACGTCCGCGATGACAAGCGCCAGATGATCGTCATCAATCAAAAAGTAGTCATAGAAATCGCCGCCCACTTCCTTCGCCGGGTCCATGTACGCGCAGATGTCGATCTCCGGATGATCCGGGAAAACCGGGTGCGGATCGGGCAGCATCTGCGCCTGGATCTTGGAGGCGACGTCCAGCTCGACCTCGATGCGCTCATTCTCAGCCGTGATCTTCTCGATCCGCCGCACGTGGTCGTCCATCTCCTCCGTGAGGCCGATAAAGTCTTCCGCAAGCCGGCCGATCTCATTGTGCCGGACGGCGACCGCAGTCCTTCCGGACAGTGCCTCCGTGAGATTTTTGCGCACCTCGTCGCTCTTTTTATTCTCCGTGTACTTCCGGATATTATCCAGCACATCCCGGAGCGGGCGGATGCCGAAGAAGAGCAGGTGGCACATGATGATCTGCAGCAGAAAGAACTGATAGAGCATCGCGATGACCGTCCCGCGCCAGGTCTCGGATTTTACCTGCTTAAGAATGTCTGCCAGGTTAAAGGAAATGCCGATCAGCGCAGGGCGCGGCCCGACCCACTCCAGGAACGTGTACTCGTCCATGTAGCCGCCGCTCTCGTCGAGCGACGGCACGCGCACGTGATAGGACGTCTGCGTGCGGGCGCTCTCCACGGCTTCGCGCATGGCGTCCTGCAGGCTCTTATTGTCTGAGACATCCGTGATCTTGCCGGCGGTATACACCTGTTTGTATTCGGTCCCGCGCACGGCGCCCGGATCCGCCGCGCTGAACACAAAGAACTGCTCCGCATAAGGGCGGGGGCTGACGTCCGAATCCGTCACCACGCAGTACAGATAAGAGGCGTTGTAGTGCTTTTTAATCTGGTTGAGTCTCGTAATCAGCCAGGAATAGATGACCTCCGCGTACAGCTTCTGATCCTCCGGGGACAGGGCCTCCGCTTCGTCCTCCGTCAGATAGTGCAGCAGGATCCCCGGATGACGCGCAAGGAGGAGCTCCGCCTTCTCCTTCGTCTTATGTCCGGTCGTGTAATTGACGTCATACTCGATGTCGAGCAGGTCCGCGTGTTCATACCAGTAGCGCAGGAGCCACTTGTACGCGGGATATTCTTTCACGGCATCTATGGTCTCTCCCGACACCTCTCCTACATATTCGCGGATGCCTTTTTTCCGGCTGGCCTCTGCGAGACGGTACTGGGAAAAATACGTAATCACCCCGATAATCACAACGCAGATGATCACCAGCATATAAAGTTGACCAAGAAGACCGGATGCCCGCTTTTTCTTCACGGATCTTCTCCTTTATGATGTAGTCTGCTTTATCAATCAACTCTGTCAGAAACGAATCGAATATGTCGAAATTATATCGAAGATAGAAGCATAAGTAAAGACGGCGCGCCCCTGCAAATTCACAGTGCCGTCCGAATGCATCCGTAGTATAATGGCCTTAATCACAAAAAGGAGAAGACCCATGAAAGCAGCGTATACGCACGAACTGAACGACTCTTCCGATTTTGTCCTTCTGGCGGATTTTGTGCCGCACATCGTTCAGGAAATCCGGTATTATTCCACCTATAATTTCATCGGCGAGCGGATCGACGGATACGAAGAGCCCTGCGCGCTCCTCACGAAGGAAGCCGCCCGGGCTCTGAAGGCTGTCAGCAATGAATTGTTCGTCCAGGGTTACCAGCTGAAGATCTTCGACGCGTACCGGCCGGCCGCGGCGGTGCGCCAGTTTGTGCTGTGGGGCATCGAGGACCAGGATATCCGCATGAAGCCCTACTTCTATCCGGATCTGGTGAAGCAGGAGCTTTTTTCCCAAGGCTATATCGCCAAAAAATCCAGCCACAGCAGAGGCAGCACGGTCGACCTGACGCTTCTCGAAATGAAGACCGGCAAGGAAGTGGATATGGGAAGCCCCTTCGACCTCTTCAGCGAGATCTCCCACCCGGATTACCGGGGCATCACGGAAGAGCAGTACGCGAACCGCATGACGCTCCGGCGGGCGATGCTGCGGAACGGCTTCGAGGGAATCGACTGCGAGTGGTGGCATTTCACGCTGGTAAGCGAGCCCTATCCGGACACCTATTTTGAGTTCCCCGTATCATCGGAATACCTGCGCCGGTGACCGCCCGTTTTCCCTACTCAAATTCCCACACGGCCGCCTGCCAGCCCTTAAGGCGCGCCCTGCCGTCCGCCGCTCCGTCTGAGACGGGCAGATTGCTCAAAAGGACGCGGGCCGCCTTGCCGGGAAGCGGGATTTCCCGCGCTTCCTTCTGCATGTTGACCGCGACGAGCAGCCGCGGCGTCGGGCATGTAAGATCCGGCAGCTCATCCTTACCCACGCTCTCCCGCACATACGCGAGCAGATTCTTCTCCTCAGGCAGATACGGCGTCATGCGCCCGTAGACGAGCGTGTCCTTAAAGGCCGGAGCTTTCCTAAGCGCCGCGAGCTTCCGGTAGAAGTAAAGGAGCGAGTCGGGATCCTTAAGCGCCTTCTCCGCGTTGATCTCCCTGTAATTCTCATTTTCTTCGATCCATGGCGTCCCCGTCGTGAACCCGGCGTGCGGCGCATCCGACCACTGCATCGGCGTCCGCGTGTTGTCCCGGCTGTAAGCGGATATGGCGCGCAGCGCCTCCTCCTCGGAGCAGCCCGCCCGCTTCGCGGTCTCGTACTCACCGAGCGCGCCGACGTCGCGGATCTCCGAAGCCGACCGGAAAACCTTGTTCTCCATGCCGATCTCCTGCCCCTGATAGATGAAGGGAATCCCGCGCAGCAGAAAATAAGCGCACGCGAGCGCCTTCTTCGCGGTCTCCGTCCGCTCCCCGTCCGGGAGGTAGCGGTTCACGCCGCGCGGTTCGTCATGATTTTCGATGATGTTGGAAAGAAAACCGATGCTGCCGGCGCGCGCCTGTGCGCGGAAGACACACTGCTTGTAATCCTCCGGCGTGCAGCGCTGCCAGTCATAATAGCCGTTCGGCGTCCTGCCGAAGGTATTCTCCTCGAAGTCGAAGATGCTTGAAAAGTACCCGTCCTCCCCGATGTACGCCTGAAGAGAGACCGGGTCAGGGCCGCACACTTCCCCGACCGTGAACGCGTCGTGCTTCGCAAATGTCTCTTCCTTAAGCTCCGTAAGAAAAGGCCCGATGTCCCCGGCCTCCTCCAGCATGTGCGTGAGCGGAGACAGGCCGTCCGTGCGGTTCGGCTCGTAATCGTGCAGCTCCGCCGGCTTCTTGATGTTCATGATCGCGTCGATGCGGAAGCCGCCGAGGCCCTTGTCGAGCCACCAGTTGACATTGGCGAAGATCTCCTCCCGCACCTTCGGATTCTCCCAGTTGAGATCCGGCTGCTTCTTGTGAAAGACGTGCAGGTAGTACTGATCCGTGTGTCCCGGGAGCAGGTCCCACGCGGGCCCGCCGAAGTAGGAGCGCCAGTTCGTCGGGCGCCCGCCGTCCGCCCCGGCGCCGCGGATATAGAAATACTGCCCGTAAGGTCCGTCCGGATCCTCGCAGGCCTTCCGGAACCATGCGTGCTCGTCGGAGCAGTGATTCGCCACCAGGTCCATGAGCACGAACATATCCCGCTTCTTCGCCTCCGCGATCAGCTCGTCCATGTCCGCCATCGTGCCGAAGCGCGGATCGATGGCGTAGTAATCGGAGATGTCATAGCCCTCGTCGGCGAGCGGCGACTTGTAGATCGGAGAGAGCCACAGGACATCCGCGCCGAGATCCTTCAGATAATCCAGCTTCGAGATGATGCCGCGCAGGTCGCCGATGCCGTCCCCGTTCGTGTCGCAGAAGCTCTTCGGATAAATCTGATACATGATCTTGTCATGCCACCATTTTCGATGATACATGCCCGCCTCCCGATCTTATGAATTTTTCAGTATCCCTCGTCCGCCATCGCGTAGCTGATTTCATCCAGCTCCGCGTGCCGGAACTCCGGCCAGCTGTACTGGTTCATGTAGTCGCCGATATACTTGTACTTCGACTTCTCCTTCTTCTCAAGCCAGTCGTAGAGGTCGCACTCGATGCGGTCCGTGGCAATGGCCATGCTGCCCCGCTGCTTCAGGATGATGCCGTTCAGCTTCAGCCTCGAGAAGGTGTTCTGCAGATCCTGCCGCAGATTGGAGAGGTAAGAGCTCTTCTTCTCCGGGTCGCCGTCATCCTCCCACAGATCAGCGATGATCTCGCCGTTCGTCGTCTGGGCGCCGCGGTTATTGATGAGGATCGCCACGATTTCCTTGGTCTTCGTGTACTTAAATGCCACCGGCTTTCCATCGACAAACAGTTCAAAGTTCCCGAAGGTCTGCGCGAAGACCCGCTTCAGCTCCTTCTGCGCCGCGGGGTGGCGGAGATCATCAAGCTCTTTCCTCACAGCGTCGTCATCCGCCGGCATCAGAAGATAGCCGCTCGCGTGCAGCTTCAGCGCGTCATAGCCGAAGGTCTTCTCGCCGGACAGAAAGATCAGGTTGACGAGCGGGTACATCTCCTCGAGATACTCTCCCAGGTCAAGACCTCCCAGCTCCGGCATCTCCACGGAAAGAAAAGCGATGTCGATCTCTTTTTTTCTGGCCTCCGCAAGGGCGCCGAGGCTGGTATCAAAACTCAGAAATTCCGCATCCGGCATGGTTTTTTCTACCGAGGCGCGGAGTTCATCGCGCTTTTTCGCGCTTTCATCAACGATCAGTACGGTCATCCCTTATCAACCTCCCGGCGTCACTACGCGCACGTGCTGCTTCGCCCGCTCCTCCTTCGTCATCTCCAGTGAATTGACCTCCCCTAAAAGGAGCATGTCTCCATCTTTCATCGCGGCGTCATGCAGGGGGCCTGCGTTGAGGTCCGCAATCACAAGCGCCGCAAAGCGTTCGTAATTGTCCTCATCAATCACCGGAAAATGGTGCTGCATGCGGTACCAGTGCTCATGGTCGTAAGCCATCGTTCCCGTGTGCAGCCGGTCCGCGGTCAGATTCACTTCATCCGGCCCCACCGGCTTCCCGGGCTCCACCCCGATATCATCACAGAACAGCATCGCATAGGCGCGCAGGATCTGGTCGCGCACGAGAACCTTCTTTCCGTTCCGGATAATCTCCGTGTTCATGATCTTATAATAGTATTCCTTCGCGTCCTCTGACTCATCGAAATGCACGATGGCGTCGTAGAACGCATGATTGATGACCGGATGTGACATATGAGCCTCCTCTTTATGCTCCCACCGGGGTTTCTCTCATAACGGGACCGGACAGTTCCCCGTTAAACATGGCGTTGACGGCATGGCAGGCCGCGCCGAACAACTGGGAATCATACAGGAAAAATGTTTTGCGCACGGGGATGCGGATATTCTTGTTGCCGAACTTCAGCCGGTTGACTTCCTCTTCAATCTGCCGGATATACCGGTCCGGCCACGCGCAGCAGTCTCCGCCCAGAAGAATCAGCTGGGTATTTAAGATATTCATGACGCTGATGAGCCCGATGACCAGATTGCCGATGCACTCCTGCATCACGCCGTCGACCGCCTTCTCCTCCGATCTGGCCATGAACCCGGCGTAATCAAGCTTCTCCCCCGTCGCGAGACGCAGCTTTTTCAGGATGGTGTCGGAATTCGTGTACATCTCGAGGCATCCGCGGTTGCCGCAGGAGCACTTCTCCCCCATGTGGTCGATGGAGACGTGCCCGATCTCCGGCGCATACCCGTAAGCACTGTGAATGCGGTGACCCTGCACGATGATGCCGCAGCCCACGCCGCGCGCGACGCTGACAAGCAGCATGTCCTGGTAATTCTTCCCGTTTCCGTAGAGTGATTCCGCAAGGACGGCGCACTGATTGTCATGGTCAAAGAAAACCGGCAGGCTGTACCGCTCCTCAAGGAGGCGCTTTACCGGCAGGTCATGAATATCGTGAAAGTAGAAGGGGTTGACGATCATCCCTTCACCGGTATTCACCGGTCCGACCGATGCGACGCCGATCGCGATGACGCACTGCTTTGTCTCGAGCAGATCGTCTACCAGGCGAAAGACGTTGTCCATGAGGTCCTCTTTGTCGCTCCATTCCTTCCGGACCTCGCTGCGGCTCAGCACGTTCATGTTCAGATCGCACAGAACCGCCGCACAGTAAGCCCTGTCGATCAGCACGCCGATCACCTTCGGCGCCCGTCCGGAAATCACCAGTTTTGTGGGATGCCGGCCGATCTCCGAGCGGACCTCTTTCTCTGCCTCTTCGACGATGCCCTGGCTGATCATGTCGCCGACAATCTGCGTGATCGTCGCTTTTGTCAGCCCGGTCGCCTTGGCCAGATCAATTCTGGAGCTGCACCTTCCGGTGGCCAGAAGCCTTAAAACCAGTCCCCAGTTTGAACGCTTCTGGTCATCTCTGTTTTTCCCCAGCTTTTTCATAGTATCCCTCGCTGTCTCTTAAGGCATGGCCTGTCGTCTCTCCTTTTGAAGAGCCCCTCATGCCGGCGCACGCCTTCTTTTAGTAAGGGATCCCGCAACGTGAAACGCTGCGGGATCTCCCATCTGAAACGACTTAAGTATTACTTGAAATCAGCGACGTTGGAAGCATCCACTGTGGAAACGCCCGTGTCGACGACTTCGCCGCCAAGGTCTTCGCCGTTCTCAAGAGCGACAACAGCTTCGATGGCCTTCTCGCCCATGATGTTGGGGTTCTGAGCCATGAACGCAAGGAGCTCGCCGCCCTCTACGTGAGCGATGTTGGAGTCGGACTTGTCCCAGCCGACGCAGTAGATGGTCTGGCCGTTGTTAGCAGCGTCAGCAACAGCTGCCGCAGCGCCGTTTGTCGCGCCGTCGTTCGTGCCGTAGATAGCAACAACGCCGTTAGCGATCAGTGTGTTTGCAAGCTCCTGAGCCTTGGAGTTGTCACCGTCGGAGTACTGTCTCTCGCCGAGCTCGAACTTCGTGCCTTCGAAGACGGAAGCGAAGCCGTCATAACGGTTCTGGCAGGAATCAACGCCGGCCTGCGCGTCAACGATACCGATCGTGCCTTCTGTCACGCCTGCATCCGTGAGGACCTTCAGCAGATACTCGCCGGCCTGCTTGCCGCCTGCGAAGTTGTCTGTCGCGAATGTCGCGGAAGCTTCCAGAGAAGCCGGAGCGTCGACATAGATGATCTTGATGCCCTGATCCTTCGCTTCCTGAAGCGTCATGTTAGCGGATGTAGCGTCGTTGCAGGCGATGATGATGTAGTTGCAGCCGTCGGAGATAGCCGCGTTGATCTTCTCGATCTGCTGTGCGTTGTCCTTGGTCTCCGGAGCAAGCCATTCCATCTCGATCTTGTTGCCGGCTTCGTTCAGCTCGTCAACCTTTGCCTGAGCGGCGTCATGGAGGCGTACCCAGTGAACGTCCATCTGATCCATGGTGATGAGGGCGACCTTTGTCTCGACCGGTTCTTCCGCGAAAGCCGTGACGGCCATGCCGGTGATCATAAGGCCTGCGAGTGCTACTGCTGCGATCTTCTTGAACATAATTTATCCTCCTTTAGATAAATGATGTGTGTCAGGTATATGCCTATACCTGCAGGGTTGTATATAATCCCGGGGTGCGTCTGCACCCCATGAATTAAATGGATGAGGTGCTCTTTATTTAAGAGCGTTTTTTGATGCCTTCCCGGATTATTTCTTCTTTCCGAGGATGCCGTTGCGTCTTGCGATATCGATAAGAACGCAGACGACGACGATGATGCCGATGATGATATTTCTGAGGGCCGCCGGGACGTTCGCCATGGTCAGGCCGTTCTGCAGGATCGCCCAGACGGAAGCACCTGCGATCGTGCCGATCAGGAGGCCGCTGCCGCCGAGGGTGGAGATACCGCCAATAACGGCTGCCGCGACGCCGTACATCTCATAGGAGAGACCCGCCTGCATGTTGCCCATGCCGGCCTGCGCCGTCATAATGAGGCCCGCCGTGAAGGAGCAGAACGCAGAGATCAGGTAAGCCGTGGAGGTCGTCTTGAAGACGTTGACGCCGGACAGTCTCGCCGCGTCGACGTTCGAGCCGATCGAATAGATGTGGCGCCCGGTCCTCGTATAGTTCATGATGTAGTTGAAGATGAACCAGATCACCAGCGTGATGATAACGCTGATATACAGGAATCCGACTCTCTGATAGTAGAAGATGTTTCTGAAGCCCGTGACGAGCGGCTCTGTGCCGATGTCGCCGGTGTTGTAGTTATTGTTTGCCAGCTGCGCGATGCCGCGGCCGATTGTCATCGTGCCCAGTGTGCCGATGAACGGCGGCAGCTTGAACTTACCGACGAGCACGCCGTTGACGCAGCCGACGACCATGCAGGCCGCGAAGTCGATCAGGATCGCCAGGATCGGATTGACGCCGTTGCAGATCAGCGTCGCGGAGATCATGGTGGACATACCGATCACGGAACCGATGGACAGGTCGATGTTTCCGGTGATACAGACGATACCCTGGCCGATACCGACGAGGAGGTACGGGCAGATCGATCTGGACAGCGGCATCAGGTTCGTGCTCTTGATAAAGTTCGGATTCATGATGGCAAAGATCACCAGAAGGATCACTACGCCGGCATAAGCGGTTAAAACGGACGCCATCCCCGGGGCGGAAAGAAAGCTTTTTTTCTTATTCATCGTGTTATACCTCTCCTTTCAATTACTCGGCATTGTCGCCAAACTGTGTCGCGAATGTCATGATTGCTTCTTCTGTCGTCTCGCGAGGATCTACCTCCCCGGTGATCCGGCCGTTGCACATGACGATGATGCGGTCGGATATGCCCATGACTTCAGGCATTTCGGAGGATACGACGATCACGCCGACGCCCTGTTTTTTCAGGTCATTGATGATCTCGTAGATCTCCACCTTGGCGGCGACGTCGATGCCTCGCGTCGGCTCGTCGAAGATGATGACTCTGGACTGCCGCGCCAGCCACTTGGCCACGACGACCTTCTGCTGGTTGCCGCCGGAAAGGCTGCCCGCCTGCACGTCCGCGTTCGGCATCTTGATCGTGAGGGCGTTCTTGCCCTTCTCAATCATCTCATTCTCAGTTTTCTTGTTGATGGTGCCAAGGAAATTGCGTCCGCAGATGATGTCCAGGTTCGGAAGCGCGATGTTGTCGCGGATGGAGAGTTTTGTGCAGAGCCCTTCCTTCTTTCTGTCTTCCGGCGCAAGCACGATGCCCTGGCGGATCGAGTCCTCGGGGTTTTTGATAGTAATCGTCTTCCCGTCGAGGACAATCGTGCCGGATTCCACCTGGTCAGCGCCGAAAATGGCGCGCATGGTCTCGGTGCGCCCCGCGCCGACCAGGCCGGAGAATCCGAGAACCTCTCCCTCGTAGACGTCGAAGCTGACGTCGCGCACCAGCTTCCCGGCTTTGAGGTTCTTGACCTCGAGGATCTTCTTCCCTCTCGGCACCGTATCTCTCGGGAACTGGTTCGTAATCTCGCGGCCGACCATGTTGGCGATGATCTGCTCCATGGTGAAGTCCGTGAACTTTCCTTCGGTGATATATTTGCCGTCGCGCATGATGGTGACGGAATCAACGATGTGATGCAGCTCCTGCAGGCGGTGGCTGATGTAGACGATTGCCGTGCCCATCGCCTTCAGCTCGTGGACGATGCGGAACATCTCCGTGATCTCGGCGTTGGTCAGAGAGGACGACGGCTCGTCCATGACCAGCACTTTGGCGTTGATGAGAAGCGCCTTCGCGATCTCAACCATCTGCTGACGGCCGACCGGCAGCTCCCCTACGCTGGTATCCGGATCCAGATCGTGGATGCCGAGCTTCGCCAGCTGTTCAATGGCCTGCCTGTTCATCTCGGCCTTGTCCAGACGTCCGCCCTTCACGATCTCTCTTCCGAGGAACATATTTGCCGCCACGGACAGGTGCTGGCACATATTCAGCTCCTGGTGAATAATGGCGATACCGAGCGCCTGTGCCTTCTTCGTATCGAGGTCGCCCTCGATCTTCTGTCCGAACACAACCAGGTCTCCGGAATCCCTGGTGTAGACCCCCGAAAGGATCTTCATCAGCGTGGACTTGCCGGCACCATTTTCTCCCAGCAGCGCCATCACCTCACCTGATTTCAGATGGAGGTGCACATCGTCCAAGGCCTTTACACCGGGAAAGGTCTTCGTGATGTGCTCCATAGATACAGCATATTCACTCATCTAACTTCTCCTTTCTCTATCTTCCTGTGAGTGATCCCGGTCAGGCGCCTCAATCCTTCGCGGGGGGATACTCGTTGCACAACAGACGATAAGGCGGCTCGTCTTCTTCAATCGTCGGGAAGCGGGAGTTGTTCACATAGAAGCGGTTGTCGGTGTTGTCGTCATTGCACATGGACACCTCGCCGATCAGCACCTTCTCCCCGTCCTTCGGGATGATGAATTCATGATAGTAGTAAGGATAAAGCGTCAGGCTTTCGCCCGGATGAAGCACGATGTCCGAGCCGGCCTTCACGTAATGATTCCAGCCGTCCTGCGAGATCAGAACATCCGTGTCGAGCAGCTCGCCTTCATTTTCACGGTTCGCGTTCCACAGGTGGAAGATCAGCGTCCCGCCGCCGCGGTTGATGATGTCTTCCATCTTGTTCCAGTGGAAGTGATTCGGAGACGTCTGTCCCGGATACAGCATCATGATCTTTTCCGCATAGGTCTTCGTGTACTTCGGGTCATGGACGTTTCCGTTGCGGAGCGTGATGAGCGCCAGTCCGTTTCCTCCGAAGAAATCGCCTTCGCCGTAATCCGTGATGTCCCATCCGAGGGCGTTGTCACGGATCTCGTCATACTCGTGTCCCTTCTCCTTCCACTCCTCCGGGGTGAAGCTCAGGAACGGCGGGAGGGCAAATTTGTATTCTGCCAGCATCGCCTCGAATTCCTTGATGACCCTGTTGATCTCTGATCGTTTCATGGCTTTCCTCCTTTTATATGTGAATCCTTTTATTCTCCGCTCCCTTTGATGCTGCGGATCGCATCCGCGATCTCTTCCTTCCCTGTCAGCACCGTAAATGTCAGCGTATTTGTTTCTTTCGCAAATGGCTCCAGGTAATGCAGCGTGCGGTTCTCTTCATGAAACGCTCTTCCGTACACGGAGGAATTCGACGGCTCAAGGCCGATCACGTAATCACCGGACGCGGTTGATTTCCATTCCATAAAGTACGGCAGGTATTTCGCCGTATAGCTGATCTTAAGCCCCAGCGCAAGCGCCTCGTTGACCACCGCGAGCGACACCCTTCCGTCTTCGTCCGCGGCAACATCGTGGATGAAGACGTATTCGGGCTCGTTGTCCTTCGGGGCGTCCATGACGTCGTAGCGGTCCTCGTGCCCGCGGCTCGCCTCATCCCGCGGCGTCACCGCCTTTGTGGGAATGTACAGCTTCGTTCCCTCGTCAAGGAATGGATACCCCATATTGATGTGGTAAAGAATCATCAGCGGCTCGGGCCGGAAGGCTTCATTTTCGATCTCATCCGTCATCGTCAGCGTCTTCGAGCCGTAGCTTGTCTCATACGTCCGCCTGAGGACGAGGTTCTCTCCGAAGAGCTCCGCCTCCCGCATCTCGCCGCGGATCATCAGCTCGCATTGGTCATCCTTCCAGCGCACATCGTGGCAGATCTGCTCGGCCGGCGTCGTCCGGATTCTCCCGTGCATCGGGTAGTCCTTCCCGTCCTTCGAAAATGGCGCGCAGATGTTTTCAAGCCCCGCCGTAAAGAAGAAGCCGCCCATGATGCTGCGGAGCGCTTCCTGCCCGTTCGTGTCGTAGTGATTCCGCCCCTGGAGGCCCGGCTTTGACAAAAAGCTCATGTTCACGCCGCCGAAGGAGAATTCGCTGATGTCCATGCACTTGTCGGCGAGCACGCGGAACGAAAGCGGTCCGTTCTTCACATCCAGCGCCTTAAGTCCGCTGCTTCTGCCTTCCTGATACGTCACCGGGCGGATGTAGGCGAGCTGCTGCATGCTGCCGGCTTTTTTCAGAATGTCCTTCTTGTTCATCTCTTTACTCCAGATTCGCGTGATATCTTTTCAGATGCACGTGATGTCCTCTTAATGTGCGCGTAATCTTCTTACTCCAGATTCGCGTGATACTGCCACAGGCCCTTCATATCCAGATGCTGCGTATCAATCATGATCTTCGCGAGGATATCGCCCAGAAGGAGGACCGACTGCTCAAAGAGGGAGGTCATCGGCTGTACGGAATCGATCTCGTCCTCCAGATAGAACTTCGTTCGCACCGGAATCCGGACCATGAAGTCGGCGATCTCTTTCATCTCGCTGTTCGGGTTCGAGCCGACGTGGACGATCGTGCAGCCCGGTACGGCCGCCCTGGCCTTCTTCGCGATATTCAGCGGGAAGATGGATCTGCCCGAGCCCGATCCGACGATCAGGAGATCCTTCTCGCCGAAATGCGGCTCCGTGATTTCTCCCACGTAATGTGTCTTGATGCCGAGGTGCGCGAATCTCTTGCACATCGCCTGCAGCGAAAGCAGCACGCGGCCGACGCCGATGAAGAACACCTGGTCCGCCTTCAGAATTTCGTCATACAGCCGCTTCAGGCTGACCGGGTCTATGCTGTCAAGTGTCTGCTTCAGCTCGCCAAGGACGGCTTCGCAGCATTCTTTATAAGTCTGCTCAAATGTCTCGCTCATGAAAGTATCTCCTTCCTGAGATCCATCATTTCTCTGATGCTCGGTACCATCTCTTCGCCTTTTTTCAGGCAGGTGCTTCCTATGACAAACTGATCCGCCAGATCTCTTCCGTACTTCCGGACCACCTCCGGGGAGATTCTCCCGTCCAGGGAAATCTTCACGTTCAGGTCCCTCTCCCGGATCATCTGCTTCAGCTCCCGGATCTTGCGGTCGCCGTAGGGAACAGGCTTCTCTCCCTTCACAAAGGCGTAGCCGGGATTGATCAGCATCAGCAGCACCGTGTCGCACTTTTCGAGGACGTACTCCAGCGTGCTGAGCGGCGTGGCCGGCTTCAGCGCGACGCCCGCGCGCACGCCCTTCTCGTGGATCCGGTTCAGCATGCCGTCGATGTGCGGCTGCGTCTCCGCGTGAAACACGATCTGCTGCACGCCGATGTCGAGCAGCTCGTCGACGAAATAATCCTGCTCCGTGACCATGACGTGGCAGTCAAACGCCAGATCCGTTTTGTCCCTGAGCTGGCGGACCGTCTCGAGGCCGAGCGGCATGCTCGGGCTGAAATGCCCGTCGAGGATATCGACGTGAAGCATCTCGAGGCCTTCCTGCTCAAGGATCCGCACCTGGCTCTCCAGGTTGCACAGATCCAGCGTGATGAGCGATGGCGTGTACATACAGGGCTTATCCCAGATTGTCTCCATATCCTTTATGTCTTCCTTTCGTGTCTGTCCGGCCGTCGGTTGCTGTTCTGCTCTATCGCTTCTGCCCGACAGTCGGCTGCAGTTCTTTCTGTCGCTTCTGCCCGGCCGTCAGCTGCAGTTCTTTTTGTCACTTCTGTCAGGCCGTCAGCTGCAGTTCTCTCTGTCCCTTCCGGTCCGGGCCGTCAGTTACAGCTCCGCTTCGATCTGGGCTCTCGTGGGAAGAGACGGGATGCCGCCCTTCGTCTGCACACAGATCCAGCCGCTGACATTTCCGTAATTCATGGCGGTCCTGATCATCTCCTCCGTGAGATCCGCCGCCTTTTCGGCGCCCTGGATCCTGAGGCTTGAGAGGAAGCCGCCCCAGAAAGCGTCGCCGGCGCCGGTCGCGTCCACGCACACAGCCTTCCGGCCGGGAACCTCAAAGACCTTGTCCTCGAAGAAGCATCTCGCGCCCTTTGCGCCGAGCGTCTCAACGATCAGGCGGATGTTGTATTTCTTAAGCAGCTCCGGCAGTCCTGCCTCGCCGCCCATCATGTCCACCTCTTCCTCGGAGATCTTCAGGATATCAATATAAGGAAGGATCTCGAAGACCTTGGCGGTGCAGGCAGCCACGTCGTCCTTCCACATCACGTTCCTGTAATTGACGTCGAAGCTGACGAGCTTGCCGTATTCCGCGCCCAGGCGCAACGCCTTGACGGTCGCCTCCGCCTCGGGAGACGCCGAAAGAGAGCAGGAGCCGGCGTGTACGATCACCGCTTCTTTGACGTCATCTTCCTTCACGTCCTCCTCGCTCAGGAACATGTCCGCGCCCGGCTTTCTCGCAAATGTGAAGCTCCGGTCTCCGTCCGCGGCAAGCGTGACAAATGCCATGGTCGTGATCGCTTCTTCACAGAATCCGTCCTTCAGCCGTTTGACGTTATAAGCGTCGAGCGTGTCCGCAAGGAAATGGCCGAAGTCGTCATCGCCCAGGCTGCACAGCATGCCGGCCTTGAGGCCGTTTCTCGCAACAGCGCAGGCCACGTTGGCAGGCGCGCCGCCCGCATTTCTGATGTAGCTGGCTTCTTCTGTCCCCGGGATGAAATCGATGACCATCTCACCGATACTAAACAGATCCAACATAGCGCCTCCTTCTCTGCCGCCGGATGTTTCGGCATTCGTTCCAATTATTTAGTATTTTCACTTTACTATTTGACCAAAAAAAAGAACTTTTATGAAACACCTTATAGAAAAATCAAGCTCGTTTCTTTAGTTAAGTCACCAAACTTTTTATGCTGAGAGTATACTTCCTCAGAAATCCATAGTCAATACTCTGGGGGCAAGCCCCCGGATTTCCACGATGTGCACAATTATTTTCAATCATATTTAGGGAAAGTGACAGGACGTCCGGAAGTGCATACCGGTTTGACTAAGCACATGCCGGTCTGACTAAGTGCTTGCCGGTCTGATAAAGTGCATGCCGGTTACTCACAGACAGCGTGCATATCTTCCATATGTTTCATCATATCTTCAAAGAGCGACAGCTGCGCTCTCGCCCGGTCGAGATTCTGCCCCGGCCGGCCGCCGCGGAAGTACTTGTCACCGGTTAGATAATCACCCAGATACCGCACGGCCAGCTCCAGCGTGATCACCGCCGCGCCCTCAGGCAGCGACCGGATCTCCGCATCCGTCAGGAGCCCCCGCATCTCGCTGAGGTAGCCGTCTGCATAAGCGTGAAACAGCGGCAGGTCCAGCCGAAGTCCGCCGCTTCGTCCCTCCGCCTTCGCACAGGCGGCAAAGCGCACCGAATCCCCGAAGTCATGGCAGATGAGTCCCGGCATGCAGGTGTCCAGGTCGATGATGACCAGCGGCTCGCGCGTGTCCCGGTCGAACAGGACATTGTTTGTCTTCGTGTCGTTATGCGTCACGCGGAGCGGCAGCTCGCCCGTCCTGATCTTCGCGCCAAGAGAGCTCCCGAACGCGGCATGCTCGCGGATGAGAGCAATCTCCGGCAGAACCTCTTTCACCCGGTTAAACTCGTCCCGCTCTGCAGCGGCGAAGAAGCGCTTAAGCCGATACGCCGTATCATGAAAATGCGGGATCGGCTCCACGAGCTGCCCGGCGTCAAAATCCCCGAGCAGCCGGTTGAAGCGGCCGAAGGCCATCCCCGCTTTCGTGAGCACCTCCGCATTTCCTTCCGCGCGCTCAAAGGACACCGCCGACTCGATAAAATTGCACAGCCGCCAGAACTCGGCGCCGCCCATCTGTGCCCAGTCGGTCACCGTGTGCTCCGGCAGGACAGCTTCGCCGTTTTTCAGGATCACATAGTTGTTCCCGTCCGCGGTGTGATGAAAATGCAGCCGGCGCCTTCTCTCAAGCGGCCGCTCCTTATCCATGATGTGCTTTGTGATCAGCTCGATATTGTGCATCACGCCGACAGGATTGCGGAACACATACGTGTTCACCCGCTGGATCAGATACGCCTTTTCCTCATTGCCGGCGCGGACTGCCGCATAATAAGTCTCATTGATATGTCCGTTTGAAATCCGGCGGTATCTCACTATCTCCCCGGGGATGCGGAACTGCCGGCACAGATATTGAAGCTTCGCCGCTATGTCTTCGGCATAAACACTTTGCGCCATCCGGTCAACCTCATCTGAAAAAGTGAATGTCTCTGTGACATAACTGTGCAGAAACACAGATTATGATGTACGTGTACGAAGCACAGAGAAACCTGCGTGCGAGTCACTAAGATCCATGTGTGCAAAACACTAAGATGTATGTGCGAATCGCAAAAATGTAACAATGCTTTTGAAAAGCTTAATACTTGTTACACGAAATAGCCACAGATTCTCTTTAATATATAGATAAACAATACCAGCATCAGCATATAAGAAAGGAGTGCCGGTTATGACAGCAAAAGAGATCAGCAATTACGAGCTGCAAACAGTAAAGATGTGTATTCAGACTTATTACAATCTGTACGGCGTCATGCCCGGTACCCGGGATATGCTGGACTGGCTCGGCGAGACCTACGCCAAGGTCATTCCTATGTTTCTCCCCGAACAGCACGCCGCATGAAAGAGCCCTAAGACAGCGGCATCAGCAGGCAGTTTCGGACAGCGGCATCATAAAAACCGCCGCTGACAGCTGCAAAAGATGGCTGCACCAGGCAGCTGCAAAAAACCCGAAAAAAGAGCATCGCCTTTTGGACGAAGCTCTTTTTTATGCCTGTCAATCCTCCCGGCGGAACTGCACCGATCCCTGCAGCCAGATCACGCCGCGGAAGCGGCTCCCTCTGACCGGTTCTCCCTCGAGCCGCGTCTCATTGATGCACAGATCGAACAGCACGTCGCAGGCTTCGATCTGCATCTTCCAGACATTTTCGCTCGTGAAAGAATTCTGCACCATTTCACAGGAGACGACATTTCCGCAGATATTGTAGATGTCACATTCAATCCCGTAGGGCTGAAAATACGTGTCGACGATCGAGAGAATATCTTCTTTCTGCACGCGCTTTGACAGAATATTGTAGTTGTTCATGTCGTCGGCGGTGAGTGCCTCTATGGCCGCCTCATCCCCCTCGCGCGCATCCGACACAAGCCGCAGGTACTCCTCCCGCGCGCGCATGTCCTCCTCCTCGTCAAGCGCCGTCTTGTAGACGGGCAGGACGATGGTTCCTTTTTTGGCCAGCGCCGAGAAGCGGATCGGAACGGGCTTGCCCTCGTCGATGAGCCCTTTGTTTTTCCCGATCATGTACTCGCCGAGATTCGTGAGATAAAAGATGATCGACGTGCCGATCCTGGGGTCGTCGCAGATCCCGCCGACGGAATCGTCCGCGGAATGCTTCTCGTAATCCACGACCTGCTTCATGCTGACGGTGCGGCCGTAAAAGAACGGAAAGGTGTACTCCGGATGAAAGCTTCCTGTGTCGTCGATCTCGCCCGTCACGGTCAGCCCCAGATCCGGTGCATAGTACTTCGTGAACTCTCCGCGGACGAGCTTGTCTTCATTTTTATAGATATTGCGGCGGTCAAAGTGCATGATCGTGTCGCGCATGAGGCGTTCCGCCGCCCGCGCGCTTTTAACTGCGCCAAATCCGACCGCTTCATAAAATGTGTGCATAACACCTCCGATCCGGCGCCGGCCTTTTTTCGCCGGCGTCAATATATCGCATGGAGAGCTCTGCTCACTTGCCCGGAATCAGAACCTCCGTGCCTCCCATGTACGGGCGGAGCACTTCAGGAATCGTGACGCTGCCGTCCGCCTGAAGGTGGTTCTCCAGAAATGCGATCAGCATCCTGGGCGGCGCCACAACCGTATTGTTCAGCGTGTGTGCAAGGTATTTGCTGCCGTCCTCTCCCTTCACGCGGATCTTCAGGCGGCGCGCCTGTGCGTCTCCGAGATTCGAGCAGGAGCCGACTTCAAAATACTTCTTCTGTCTCGGCGACCACGCCTCGACGTCGAGAGACTTCACCTTCAGGTCCGCGAGATCGCCGGAGCAGCACTCAAGCGTGCGGACGGGAATCTCCATCGAGCGGAACAGATCGACGGTATTCTTCCAGAGCTGATCGAACCAGTAGGGGCTGTCCTCCGGCTTGCAGACGACGATCATCTC
>DEFE01000018.1:29139-33081 GCA_002350625.1 Lachnospiraceae bacterium UBA2860 | reverse complement strand
CATCTCCTGCTTCTCGAACTGATGGATGCGGTACACGCCTCTCTCCTCGATGCCGTGCGCGCCTTTCTCCTTGCGGAAGCAGGGCGAATAGCTGGTGAGCGTGAGCGGCAGCTGCTCCTCCGGAACCATCTGGTCGATGAAGCGGCCGATCATGCTGTGCTCCGACGTGCCGATCAGGTAGAGATCTTCTCCTTCGATCTTGTACATCATGGCGTCCATCTCATCGAAGCTCATGACGCCGGTCACGACGTTGCTTCTGATCATAAATGGCGGCACCACATAGGTGAAGCCTCTTCCGATCATGAAGTCTCTCGCGTAGGCGATCACTGCGGAATGAAGCCGCGCGATGTCGCCCATCAGGTAGTAGAAGCCGTTTCCGGCCACGCGGCCGGCGGCGTCGAGGTCGATGCCCGAGAAGCTGGCCATGATGTCCGTGTGATAGGGGATCTCAAAATCCGGAACAAGCGGCTCGCCGAATTTCTCGATCTCCACGTTTTCCGAATCATCTTTTCCGATCGGGACGGAAGGATCGATGATCTGCGGAATCACCATCATGCGCTTCCTGATCTCTTCCTCGACTTCCTTCTCTTCTTTTTCAAGCTCGTCGATGCGGGCGCCCTTTCTTGCGATCTCCTCTTTGATCGCCATCGCCTCGTCCTTCTTGCCTTCCTTCATGAGGCTTCCGATCTTCTTCGAGGTCTGGTTTCTCTCCGCCTGCAGCGCCTGTACTTCCTGCTTGATCTCACGGTTCCGCTTGTCAAAGGCAATCACTTCGTCCACGAGCGGCAGCTTCTTATCCTCAAACTTCTTGCGGATGTTCTCTTTGACGGCTTCAGGGTTCTCTCTCAGAAACTTAATATCAATCATGTCCTTTACTCCTCTACATGTGTCGATTCTTATAAGGTAATCGGTTCTTGTCTAAACAGCGGTCCGCCCTATGCTGTTCCCGGCGGCCGCGCCATTATTCATCAATCAGATCGTCATTGCCGTAGCGCTTCGCGATGCGGAGTGCTTCCACTTCTTCGTTGCTCAGCATGATATAGGACTCTCCCTTCATGATCTCCTTAATATAAAGGAAGCAGTTCTCCTTGCTGTGCACGGCGTTCAGCACAAAGCCGCTGTCCGTGTCGTCGAGGAGCGCCAGCACGAAGCTGAGCTTTCCTCCGACGTCGTCAAAAGCATCATACTTGACAATGCCGTATTTATGGACGGTTTTCTGCAGCGTCTCCTGCAGCACCATGATCGAGTCGTCGATCGCGCCGAAGTTCTGCGCGTACTTGTCGATCTTTCCCATCCGCTTGTTGATATCCTTCTCGAGCGAGCTGCCGTCCTGCCCTTTCATGAAGCTCGTATATCTGGCGTTCAGCTTCCGCATTCTGGCGGACATGATAAAGACCGCCAGGACGAGGAACACCTCAAGTACGAGGAGCAGGATCAGGAGGACGCCCGGATCAATTCCCAGATTGGTAAATACATCGTTCATCGCTTAGATCCCTTCTTCTGCCTGTGTTCGAACGTATGTTCGTTGTTATCCGGCCCCGTGCAGCGTCGTAAACAGCCTGTCCAGATCGTCGTCCGAGTAGTACTCGATCTCGATTTTGCCGCCCTTTTTCCCGGTCGGCCGGATCGTCACCTTTGTGCCGAGTGCATTTTTCAGCTGTTCGGCGAGATCCATCAGGATGGCTTCGTCGACGGGATTTGCCTGCACACGGGCTTTGTGTTTGCCCGGTCTTGTCAGATCACGCACGAGTTTTTCTGTCTGGCGGACGGAGAGATGTTCTTTTGCGACCCGTTCCGCCGTGATTTTCTGTTCCTCCGGAATCGTAAGTCCCAGAATGGCCCGCGCATGCCCTTCCGAAATGGCGCCGGTCTCGACCATGCCCTGAACAGATTCTTCCAGTCTGAGCAGACGCATCGAATTCGTGACCGAAGAGCGGCTTTTGGAGACGCGGCCCGCGACTGCTTCCTGGCTCAGGCCGTAATCCCGGACCAGGCGCTCGTAGGCCTTTGCTTCCTCGATCGGATTGAGGTCCTCTCTCTGGATGTTCTCGATCAGGGAGACCTCCACCGCCTCCTGGCTGGTGAAGTTCTTGATGATCACGGGCACTTCTTTGAGGCCTGCTTTTTGGGCCGCACGCCATCTGCGCTCACCGGCGATGATTTCGTAGTAATCATCCTTTTCCTGCACGAGCAGGGGTTGGATGATGCCGAACTGCCGCACCGAATCGGCGAGTTCCTCGATGGCCTGGTCGTCAAAATACTTTCTCGGCTGGTCGCGGTTTGGCTCGACTTTGGAGATGCGCATGCTGATGACGCTGCCTTCCGTTCCGGCGGCATCTTTTGACGCAGCCGCCTTTGCTTTTGCGGCTTTCTCCGGGACCTTCGATTCGACAGCCACTGCAGCCGTGTCTTCTGTCACGGTTTCCGCCGCAGTTACTTCCACAGATGCGATCGCTTCTGCATCCGCTGCGGCTTTTGCCTCGCCGGATGCCGTTTTTGAACCCGCGGGTTTCTTCGGCGCAGCAGCAGGTTTCGTTTCCTCAGACTTCTTCGGCGCAGCAGCGGTCTTCTTGTCCTCAGACTTCTTCGACGCGGCGGTGGTCTTCGTGCCCGCCGGTTTCTTTGACGCGGAAGCAGGCGCTTTTGTGTCTTCTGTTTTCTTTGACGCGGCAGCAGCCTTTGTGCCCGTCGTTTTTCTTGGGGCGGCAGTATTCTTTGTGCCTGCCGGCTTTTTGGCGCTTCCCGTCCGTGTCCCGGTTCCGGCCGACTTCGCTTCGTCTTTTCCGCTCACGTCTTCTGCCTGAAGAACCGCCTCGTCGTCCTCTTCGCGCATCGCTTCAGCGATTTCCTGCTCGAGGGCTTCCAGCGAGCTCTTGCCCTTTCCGGACGAGCGCTTGTCTGACCCGGACTTTTTCTTCTTGGCGGACTTTTCCTGCTTGGCGGATTTCTCCGGCTTGCGGTCCGGGATCAGCGCGTCAAGACCTCTTCCCAGGCCTCCTCTTTTGGCCATTACTTCTTCCTCCTCTTCACGAACTCTTTGGCAAGCTCGCGATACTTTTGTGCGCCCGCCGAATGCGTGTCGTAGCGAATGATCGGCAGTCCGTAGCTCGGCGACTCTGCAAGCCTGACATTTCTCGGAATGATGGTCTTATAGACATAGACGTCGAGGTTGTCTTTGACATTTTCGACGACGTCACCCGAGAGATTTGTGCGCGCATCGTACATTGTAAAGACAATGCCGTTGATTTTCAGGTCTTCGTTGAGTCGCTCCTGCACGAGGTTGATGGTTTTCATCAGCTGTGTCAGTCCCTCCAGTGCGTAGTATTCGCACTGCACGGGGATCAGAACGCTGTCCGCCGCGGATAAAGCGTTCAATGTCAGCAGGGACAGAGAAGGCGGGCAGTCGATCAGGATGTAGTCGTAGTCTTCTTTGATCGGGTCCAGTGCGTTTTTTAGCAGATATTCCCGGTTTTTCATCTCCATCAGCTCGATTTCGCCGCCGGCGAGATCGACATTTGACGGGATGACATACAGTCGCCCGAATGCGGTGCGCACGGTGCATTCTTCGGCGCTTGCGTCTCCGATCAGCAGTTCATATACTGTGTTTTCCGCCTCTTCGCGGTTTATGCCCAGGCCGCTTGTCGTATTTCCCTGGGGATCCAGGTCTATGATCAGGACCTTTTTCAGGCGCTCCGCGAGACAGGCGGATAGATTTATGGCGGTTGTCGACTTGCCGACGCCGCCTTTCTGGTTTGAAATTGCGATTATTTTACCCATAAACACCTCCAAGGCAGGGGATATTATAACATGCCGGCGAATGGATAACAATGTTTCACGTGAAACATTTAGTGTTTCTTGTATATGGATAACACTTGACACAGCTTCGCCATACGCCCTCACCTCGCTCCTCTTGCTCCGACTGCAGTCTGCAGAGCGATTTCA
>DEFE01000018.1:28712-28982 GCA_002350625.1 Lachnospiraceae bacterium UBA2860 | reverse complement strand
GTATGGCGGAAGCTGCTGCGCAGTGGATAACTTTTGGTTGCATACAATATGACAGAGGGTCAGACCCCGTGTCACGTTAAGAGAGAACATGGATCTGTTGCTGCACCGCCCGGTATGTTTCACGTGAAACAATCACAGCCCGGCAGAAGACAGGCCACACGCCAAGTCTGGATGTTTTTTCAGCTGCCACATCGTGAGCAGCGGCAGATCCATGTTCTCTCTGCAGCGACTTTGACCGGAGCGTCGCTTGCAGTGCGATTTCAAGCCCTG
>DEFE01000018.1:0-28590 GCA_002350625.1 Lachnospiraceae bacterium UBA2860 | reverse complement strand
AGGGAACGGAGCAAAGAGAGAACATGGATCTGCCGCTGCGCCAGCCTGTATGTTTCACGTGAAACACTTGTAAAACAGATCACAACACATGTTTCACGTGAAACAGTTGCAGAGTAGACCAAATCGCATGTTTCACGTGAAACATAGCACTTCCGATTGCATTTCCTCTCACAATCAAGTATAATCCGCCTCAGGAGGAAACCACATTGAACACACAATTTAACATTCCTGACGAAATTCGTCGCTGCGTCTACCTGACAGGTGCCCTGTGCGCAGCAAATCACTTATATGGAAAGCACGCCACCAAAAAGCATCTTCTCCGCGCAGCACCGGAGAACTTCTTTGACTGGAAAGGCGTCAACGTATATTACAAGCAGATCGGGACCGGAGATCCGGTCATTCTTGTGCACGCCGTTCATCCCGCAGGCAGCGCCTTTGAGTGGTCCCGCATCGCGGACGCCCTCGCAGAGAACCACACCGTATACATGATGGACCTGCCCGGCTGCGGAAGGTCCGGAAAGCCCAAGCTCCGCTACACAAGTCTCTATTATATGCAGTTCCTGTATGATTTCATGGAATTTCTCGGCTTAGAGCAGGCGGACATCATCGCCTCCAACCGGAGCGCCGCGTTCGTTCTCATTCTGGCCGCATTTAAGCCCGAACTGGTCGGTAAAATGCTTTTAATCAGCCCGCCGGCAGTTTCGCGCATGGCCGAAGCGCCCGATCTCGGTTCCAGAATCAAGTGTACAGCCGTAAATCTGCCGATCCTGGGAACCTTCATCTACAACATCATCTCTTCCAGGCCGCAGATTGACAACTATTTCTCCGAGAAGTACCTGTACAATCCCTTCCACGACAGCGATGCCCTCATCGATACTTACTTCGAGAGCGCACATCTGGGACAGAATGCCGGCCACTATCTCGCAGCCAGCTACATGGGAAAATATCTGAACATCAATGTGACACACGCAGTGCAGACGTTGAAAAATCCGCTCAAGATCCTGATTGGAGAACAGACAGCCGGCTCTAAGAAGGCGGCAGAAGAATGGAAAACTCTCCGGAAGAATCTCGAATGCGTGCTTCTGCCGCATACGCGGCAATTACCGGCATTCGAAGAACCGGAGAGCGTGATAAAAGAAATCGTTTCGTTCCTTTAATAATTCTTATAATAATTCTTATATATTACCGCAGGGGCTCCTTCGCAGGGGTCCCTGCTTTTCTGGGATAAAGCGCCGGCGTGGCGCTCTTCTTTTTGACAAGAACAATTGCGCGTCCCAGTCCGGAAAAGCTGTACTTACGAACGTCTGCAGGCTCGCCGCCCAGCTTCCGGATCGCAGCGGCAGCTTCCGCCACCTCATCCTCACAGTTATCCGCCTTATAAGCGGCAAAGCAGCCCCCTGTCTTCACGAAAGGAAGACAGTACTCGGCAAGCGTCGACAGATTTGCCACAGCGCGGGACACGACGAGATCATATTGTTCCCGATGCTTCCGGTCCCTGGCCAGATCCTCCGCGCGCACATGGCGCGCTTCCGTATGTGCAAGCTGCAGCTCATCGATCACGTCCTGAACAAAGCTCATCTTCTTGCCGACAGAATCAATCATCACTAAATGGAGATGCGGATACATAATGCGGAGCGGAACGCCCGGAAATCCGGCCCCGGACCCGAGATCGAGAACCGTTCCCACGTGATCAAGGTCAACATGATCAGCAATCATCAAACTGTCCGCAAAATGTTTGATCAGTGCATCCTGAAAGTCCGTGATCCTAGTCAGGTTCATGACGCGATTTTTCTCTACAAGCATGCGGTAATAAGTCATCAGCTGGTCGGCCTTCTGCCCGTCGACAGGCCAGCCTCTCTCAGAAAAAAGAGAAATCAGCGCATCTCTTTCATTCTCTGCCACAGCCATCCCTCACTTTCTCCCGAGATATACGACAAGTACCGAGATATCCGCCGGACTCACCCCCGCGATGCGGGACGCCTGCCCGATGCTGGACGGGCGGAACGCCTTCAGCTTCTGACGGGCTTCAAGCCGGAGTGAAGGCACATCGTCATAGTCCAGATCCTCAGGGATCTGTCTCGACTCCAGGCGGACAAACTCAGCCACCTGTCGTTTCTGCCGTTCGATATACCCGGCATACTTGATTTCAATATTCACCTGCTCTGCAACATCCTCCGGAAGAGCCGGGCGATCCGGATCAAGCGGTGCCAAAAGCTCATAGGAAAGCTCCGGTCTCCTGATCAGCTCCGTGAGCGCCGCGCCGGAAAGGAGTTCTGTGCTTTCATGGTCTCTAAGAAGCGCCTGCACCTCCGGGCTGGTTCCGACATAGACGTGAGAAAGGCGGGAGAGTTCCTCCGCTATCTGGCGGCGCTTTTCCTCTGTCCTTCTGAGCTCTTCGTCGCTCACGAGGCCCACGCGATGCCCGTACTTTCTCAGCCGCAGGTCCGCATTGTCCTGGCGGAGCAGCAGGCGGTACTCGGCGCGGCTGGTCATCATGCGGTACGGCTCCTGGTTTTCCTTTGTCACAAGATCGTCGATGAGGACGCCGATATAAGCCTCCGAGCGGAGCAGCACGAGCGGCTCGCCGCCGCGCACGTACTGTGACGCATTGATGCCGGCGATCAGTCCCTGCGCCGCAGCTTCCTCATAACCGGAGCTGCCGTTGAACTGCCCCCCGGAAAAAAGGCCGCGGATCGCCTTGAACTCCAAAGTATCCTTCAGCTGCTTCGGCGAGAGGCAATCATACTCAATCGCGTAAGCGTATCTCACGATGCGCGCGTTCTCAAGACCCGGCACGCTTCTGTACATGGCCCGCTGCACATCCTCCGGCATGGAGCTTGACATGCCGTCGATATACATCTCGTTGGTGTAATTTCCCTCGGGCTCGATAAAGACCTGGTGCCTGTCCTTGTCCGCGAACTTCATCACCTTATCCTCGATGGAAGGGCAGTAGCGGGGGCCTGTCGCGTGGATGACGCCGCCGTAAAGCGGAGAGCGGTCGATATTTTCGCGGATGATGCGATGCGTCTCGCCATTTGTGTAGGTCAGAAAGCAGGAGCGCTGCGGAATCTGGACGCTCTCCGGATCCGTAGAAAACGAGAACGGGATCACGCGCTCATCGCCCTTCTGCTCGACGCACTTTGAAAAATCGATGCTTCGGCCGTCAATTCGCGCCGGCGTTCCCGTCTTGAAACGGACCAGGGAAATCCCGTGCGCACGCAGGGAATCGGAGAGATGATTGGCGGGCATGAGGCCGTTCGGACCGGTCTCATTGCGGACGTCTCCATAGATGCAGCTTGCTTTGAGATAGACACCTGTGCACAAAACGACCGCTTTTGCCACGTAAATGGCGCCTGAAATCGTCCGAACGCCCGCAATAACGGCGTTTTTATCCACATCGTCCACAGGATTTGGTGCGATTTTTGTGAATAGCGTCTCTTCTTCCGTACATTTTTTATTATTTTCAGGCAATTCTGAATTTTTATCTAAGACGTCCCGCGCTCTGTCCGGAAGCTCGATTCCCAGGTGCCTGAGATCCGCCTCTGTGACCAGCTCCGTCACCTCCTGCTGGCGGATCGTCAAATGCTCCTGATTCTCCAGCACGCGGCGCATTTCAGCAGAATAGGAGGCTTTATCCGCCTGCGCGCGCAGCGAGTGCACGGCCGGGCCCTTGGAGCGGTTCAGCATCTTTGACTGGATGAAGGTCCGGTCAATATTCTTTCCCATCTCGCCGCCGAGAGCGTCGACCTCGCGCACGAGATGACCCTTCGAGCTTCCTCCGATATTGGGATTGCAGGGCATGAGCGCAATCGACTCCACGCTCACGGTAAAGATAATCGTCTCAAGACCGGTGCGCGCACAAGCAAGAGCCGCCTCGCATCCCGCGTGGCCGGCTCCCACAATCACTACATCATACCTCTCTATTGTAAGCGGCATGCACTCCTCCGTCAGTCATTCATATATCATCCGTCGAACCATTTTCGACAGCCATACATCCTTCGTCAGCCATACATCCTTCGTCAGCCATATATCCTTCGTCAGCCATATATCCTTCGTCAGCCATATGGATTCACGTCAGCCGTATGGATTCTACCATTCCTCGTCATAAGGATCACCTTCGTCTTCATAGTCCTCATAATCTTCGTAGTCTTCGTGATCCTCATCATAATGATCGTACTCGTCGTAGTTCTCGTACTCGTCGTAATTCTCGTCGTACTGCTCCTCATGGTCCTCGTCGTAGGCCTCGTAATCTTCGTCTTCGTCCTCGTCCTTATGAGAAGCTTCTTCCTCCGCGGCCAGCTTCCTCGCCGCTTCCGCAGCCGCCTCGTCGGCAAGCAGTGAGACGCGCCCCTGTCCCGTAACCGGCAGGTAGTCGATGTACGCGACCTCGCCGCTTATGCGGATGCTGCCTTCCTTCATATTCGAAAATGGCACGTCCGTCATGGTGTAGGCGGTGTTGTCAGAGAAGGTCAGCTCCATGTTGTAATGCTTGAGGCCGTCCTCCGAGGGCTCGTCCAGAGCCGTGTTGTAATAGAAGACGCGTTCTTCTCTGTCCTTATAGGGATCTCCCTCGGCAAGGAGATTTACCGCGTCCGTCGTCCCGTCCCGTTCCAGGGCCAGCATCGGGATCACGCGCACGCTTGTAATATCTTTGCCCGTGTTATTGACAAACTTCACCTTGAGGACCGTCTCGCCCTGCGCTTTGCTGCCTATGGTTTTTAAGTAGTCGTCCGCCTCCGCGATCGGCGTAAGCGACACCGGCACCGGCGTCAGATCCTCCGGCGTCGTCGTGATGATCGGAATCGGCGTCTCCGTCGGCGTCTCCGTGACGGCGACTGCTTCCGTCGGCGTCGGCGTTGGCGTCATGTTCCCGACGACAGGCACCTCCGTCATCGCGCAGCCGCTTAAGAGCACTGTGCCGCTGATCAGGAAGAGGACCTTATAAAATATTCGCTTCAAAACTTGCCTCCTTATATGCCCCTCATCGCGTCCATCATACTACATACCCGGTACAATTGGAACCCGCGCGTAAGCCGGTTCCTGCACCGCAGCAGGATACCTTCATGACAGAACGGTTCCCGCGCCGTCGTCTACTTCCCCATGCAGAAGCGGGAGAAGATCGCGTCGGCGAGATCGTCGCCGATGTCCTCGCCGATCACCTCTCCGAGTCTTTTGTACATGTCCGTGAGGTCGATCGCATAGACGTCCTCGGGCATGCCGCTCTGCACACTCTCCTCAAGCAGCGCATAAGACGCAAGCGCCGCGTCGATCGCCTGCTTGTGCCGCGCGCTTGTGATCACCGCCTCTTCGTTCATGCGGAGACCGCCGGAGAAGAAGAGGGCGCGCACGGCTTCCTCCAGTTCCTTTAACCCGCTGCCGTCCTTCGCGGAAATCGTCAGCACCTGCGTCTCTTTTCCGGAGACGGCCTGCAGCATTTCCGGCGTCGTGACCGGCGCAAGATCGGATTTGTTGAGAAGGAGGATCGCCCGTTTATCCTTTATGAGCTCGAGAATCCCGCGGTCATTTTCGTCTAAAGCGGTCGCGGCGTCAAAGAGCGCAAGGATGAGATCCGCTCTGGATGCATATTCCTTTGCCCGGCCGATGCCGATCTGTTCAATCCGGTCCGCGGCATCGCGGATGCCCGCCGTATCGATCACGCGGAGGGAGAGGGTGCCGAGCCGGACCTGTTCTTCCAAAATGTCTCGTGTCGTGCCTTCGATCTCGGTCACGATGGCGCGGTCCTCGCCGCTCAGTGCATTTAAGAGGGAAGACTTCCCGGCGTTCGGCTTTCCGAGAATCACCGTGAGTATGCCCTCCCGGATGAGATGCCCCTCGCCGAAGGACCCGGACAGGTGCCGCAGCGCCGCCGCGACCGGCGCAAGATGCGCGAGCATCGTCTCCCCGTAATCGGACAGCTCATAGTGCTCGGGATCGTCAAGCGCCGCCTCGATGAAGGCCAGCTCATCCATGATCTTTTCCCTGAGGCCTTCGATCCTGCGCCGCACCGAGCCGGACAGCTGCAGAAGAGAACTGACGAGGGCGTCGTCGCTCTTCGCGCTGATCACGTCCATGACCGCCTCGGCCTCCGTCAGGTCGATCCGCCCGTTCAGAAAGGCGCGCTTCGTGAACTCGCCCGGCTCCGCGGCGCGTGCCCCGGCAGAGAGCACCGTGTCAAGGACCCGCTGCATGACAAAGACGCCGCCGTGCGTGTTGATCTCGGCCGTGTCCTCCGCCGTATAACTGTGCGGAGCCCGGAAAATCGTTACGAGGCACTCGTCGATCACGGTGCCGCCGGTCACAGTACCGCTGCTCACAGTGTCATCGGTCACAGTACTGCCGCGCAAGCTGCCGTCGATCACAGTACCGTCCACAGTACTGCCGCTCACGGTACCGCCACTCACGGTATCGCCGCGCACGCTGCCGCCGCGCACGATGTGCCCGTAGTGCACCGTATTTCCTTTATATTCCCTGACGTTTGCGCCGCGCTTCGGCCGGAAGACCTTTTCCAGAATTGAAAAAGCTTCAGGCCCCGAAATCCGGATGATTCCGATGCCCGAAGCTGTCATTCCGCTTGCGACGGCTGCGATCGTATCACTTGGCATCGCTCCGTCCTCTCCTTACCGCTTCGGCGTCACCACGACGTGCCTGTACGGTTCTTCGCCTTCGCTGTAGGTCTCGACAAATCTGTTGCCCTGCAGAGCAGAGTGGATGATCCGCCGCTCATAGGGATTCATCGGCTCAAGGGATACCGGCCGGTGTGTCTTCTTGACCTTGTAGGCGATATTTCTTGCGAGATTGCCGAGCGTCTCGGCGCGTCTCGCCCTGTAGTCCTCTGTGTCGAGCTTGACGCGGACGTAGTCCTCTGTCTTCTTGTTGACGACAAGGCTCGTCAGATACTGCAGAGAATCAAGCGTCTGGCCGCGCTTACCGATGAGGATGCCCATCTCTTCGCCGTCGAAGGTGCAGCTGAGCGCGCCTTCTTCCTGGCTGTACTCGGTGCGGATCACCGCCTCGATCTGCATCGCGCCGAACACGGACTTCAGGAATTCCTCGGCCGTCTGCTTCAGCTCTTCCGCCTTCTCCTCCGGGATCGGCTTCACGACGCGCTCCGGCTTCGGCTTCGAGGGCTCGTACGCCGGGATCTCGATTTCTTCGCGCGGCTTTGCCTCTTCGCTGTTCCGCTTTCCGTGTCCGCGTCCGCCGCGTTCTTTTCTGCCGCCGTCGCGTTCGCGTCTTTCGCGCCTCTCCGGCACCGGGATCTCCGGGCGGCCTTCCGCCCTGGCCTTGGCCGCTGCCGCGGCGGCTCTCTTCTCGATCTCGTCGCTCGTGATGACCTTGCCGCCGGCTTCCTTGTCGGCGCTAAGAGCCTGTGTCACGACGGATTCCCTGTCCGCCTGCTCGGCCTCTTCAATCGCCCTGCGCTCTCTTTCAAGCTCCTCCTCGGTGCGCGCGCGGGCCTTGATGATGGCCGGTCTCGCGCCGATGCCGAGAAATCCGCCGGACGCTTCCTGAACGACATCGTACTCCAGACGGTCTGAGGTCACACCCAGATCCAGGCAGGCCAGCGTGATCGCTTCATCTACGGTCCTGGCCGTAAAATCCTTGTATTCCATTTATCTGATCCTCCTCCAGAATCCAAATTCCAATATCTGATTTAGTGTTTCCGGATGCGAAGTTTGTCATCCCCATGCATCGTATTCCCATACATCGCATTCTCATGCATCGCATTCCCATGCATCGCATTCGGAAACAAACTTCAGCTCCTCTTAAAAGGCCAATCGTATTCGACGTTCTTTACTTCTTCTTTTTTCCGCTGCTCTTTGCGCCGGCATTTTTTTCATCAAAGGCCTTGACCATATTTGCCTTCGCGGCAATGGATCCGGGCCGGGCCGTGTTGTTGTAATAAGCGGTCGATTCCTCCATGGCCTTTTTGTTTCTCTCCAATGTCTCCGCGGCTCTCTCTGCGCGCCGCTGCTCATCGGGTTCGAAGCTTCTGGTGGAGGTATGCGCCTGATTCGTGATCTTCTGCGGGGGAAGCCCCTGACGCGCGCGCTTCTTGTTCATCTTTTCCTGCGCCGCCTTCATGATGTCTTCCGTCGTCTCCTTATCCAGCTTCTTGTTGATCGCGTACTGCTGGATCGCACGGATGACGGCGCTTAAGATCCAGTAGATGCCGACGCCGACAGGGAGCGTGAAGCAGAAGACGGCCGACATGATCGGCATGATCGTGTTCATCGACTGCATCGTCGTCGCCATCGTGCTGGTCGAGTCGCCATTTGCGGCGGCCGGCTGCGGCATCAGCTTATAGGTGAGCCACTGTGTGAACCAGGCGAGGATCGGGAAGAGCGCCGCCGCGATGATGAGCATCACCCACATCCCGGTCTTGTCGTTCCACGCATTCCGGATGATATCCCACGGGGAATCGGAAATGCTGAGTCCGAGGAAGTTCGTCGCGCTTCTGATGTACTGGTGAAGACTTGTAAGGGCGCCCTCGAAGGAGGCGCCGGACGATGTCTCAAGCAGGGCGTTCCACTGCTTGGTCGTCATGCCGTAAACGGCGTCGATGATGTTCTTTGTCTCGCCGGAGGCGAAATTTCTTGTCAGGTTCGCGCTGTTCGTGTCGGTGACAAACTTGCTGAAGGCCGTGACGAAATCACTGTTTTCAGCGAGAACGGCGATCTTGTCGCCGATGACCGTGATGTATCCGGGAATCTTGTAGATGACCTGGTAGAGCGCGAACAGAACCGGCATCTGAATGAGCAGCTGTACGCAGGAGCCCGCTGTGGACACGCCGTACTTGGCGTAGACGGCATTGGTCTCCTCCACCATCTTCTGCTGTGAGGCCGTATCCCTCTTGCCCTTGTACTTGTTCTGGATCTTTGTGAGCTCCGGCTGCATGATCGCCTGCAGCTTCGAGAATCTCTGCTGCTTGACCTGCATCGGCATCATCGCCATGAGAAGAATAATCGTGAAGATGATGATGGCGATACCTACGTTCGGAAGACCGATCGCACTGATGACGTAATAGATCCCGTTCATCAGAAGGCCGAGCACTTCCGCGACCCATTTGATGATCGGCATGGAGCTTTTTGTCATTACCTGAGCCAAAATGCTGTTTCCTCCTTTTTTCTTATATCTTAGTCGCGGGACTACCCGCGCCGTCTGCCCGTATTCTCAGATGCCTCCCCGGCTGCGTCTCTTTTTCCGTCTCCCCGGTCTCCTCAAAGGAAGCAGGCGGGCGGACGGGATCATATCCCCCCCGCGAAAAAGGATTGCAGCGCAAAATTCTCCACAAAGCAAGCAGGCCACCTTTTAGCGGCCCGTGCATCCGGATAGCCTCGATCCCGTACTGCGAACAGGTAGGGATATAAGGACATTTATAGCCTTTATATGGTGATATGTGCTTCTGATAGAAACGAATCGAAGCAATCATTCCATTTTTCAGTATCATGAGAATTTACTATTAAGGCGTATAAGCGATTCGGCCAACTCGCGGTAATCCGCGGATGCGGCGCCTTTTCTGGCCACCGCGACGTAATCGCACCCGGTACTGAATTCGCCTTCATTCAGTCGGAAGATCTCTTTTATTCTTCTTTTAATTCTGTGACGCACGACACTGTTTCCCGTCTTCTTGCTCACAGAGATCCCGATCCTTCTGTCCCCGCTGTCTCCCCGATCTAAGCGATACAGGACGAGAAGGTGGTCCGCCTTTGATGTTCCGCGTCTGTAGACCCGCGAAAAGTCTTCGTTCTTTTTGATTCCGGTCATGTTTCGTCTGTTTGCGATTGCGCTTACGAACTGCTCCCCAGGCAATTCGAGACTCATAGAAGAAAAGACCACATTGCTGTGGTCTCTTATGCATTCCTTAAGCGGAAATCACTTTTCTTCCTTTTCTTCTTCTGGCCGCCAAGACCTTTCTGCCGTTCTTCGTCGCCATTCTGGCGCGGAATCCGTGAACTCTGGCATGAGAGATCTTCTTCGGCTGAAACGTCATCTTGCTCATTTCAACACCTCTACTTCAGCTTGTTATCAGATTTGCCTAGTTATTATACGCAGAAGTTACCATAACTGTCAACAATCTTTTTGCCGCGGACAGCTGTGAAACGATAGGCGAAAATGGCTTAAAAAGTCCGACAGTTTACATAAACTTATCCACACTTTGTGAATATGTTGTGGATATTTCTGTTGTTTCTGCGTGTTTCTTTTTCAATATTCGATCATAAAGCATGTTCCGCAAGCGTTTCTCATGTCGACAGAGCAGGGCCGTTTTATCAACAATCCGGTTGCATCCGGCTGTTTCTTATGTATACCCCGGAGGGTGCCTTACACTTGTAAAACAGGCACTTTTCCAGTATGATATATGTGTATGTCTATCAAAGAAAATGGGGTAACATCTCTATATGGATAATTATGTCACGCTTGCGGAAAAGTGGCCGGAGATCCTTGAGTATATCAAGAGAGAGAACGATCTCACCGGCGTCTCTTTTTCCACATGGATCCTTCCCCTGGAACTCAAGGCGGCCGATCACGAGGGCTTCGTCCTCTACGTGCCCATGGGGAGCATGGCCATCAATCTTCTCAACAAAAAATATACCTATATGATACGCACGGCCGTGACGGAGGTCACCGGCCTCAATCTGAATGTGCACTACACGGACAAGGAAGATCTGACGCAGTTCACGGAGAAGGAGACGGACGATTCATTCGACGATATCATGGAGCGGGCGCACCTCGACCCGAAGTACACCTTTGACTCCTTCGTCGTCGGCTCCAACAACAAGTTCGCGCACGCCGCTTCCCTGGCCGTCGCCGAATCTCCGGGCGAGATCTACAACCCGCTCTATCTCTATGCGGGCGTGGGACTCGGCAAGACGCATCTGATGCACTCGATCGCCCACTTCATCTTAAGAAGGAACCCGGAGGCGCGCGTGCTGTACGTGACGTCGGAGACATTTACGAATGAACTGATCGACTCGATCAGAAATGGCAACAATTCCGCCATGTCCAACTTCCGGAAGAAGTACCGGAACATCGACGTGCTGCTGATCGACGACATCCAGTTCATCATCGGCAAAGAGTCGACGCAGGAGGAGTTCTTCCACACCTTCGAGGCGCTCTACAGTCAGAAGAAGCAGATCATCATTTCTTCGGACAAACCGCCGAAGGATCTGGATATCCTGGAGGAGCGGATCCGCTCGCGGCTGGAGATGGGGCTCATCGCCGACATTTCTTCGCCGGACTACGAGACGAGGATGGCGATTCTCCGCAAGAAGCAGGAGATCGACGGCTACGAGATCGACAACGAGGTGCTCGATTACATCGCGCGGAACATCAAGTCGAATATCCGCGAGCTCGAGGGCTGCCTCAACCACGTGCACGCCAAGGCGGTGCTTGAAAAATGCGAGGTGGATCTGCCGCTCGCCGAGGTCATTCTGCACGACCTGATCACGCCGGACGAGCAGAAGACCGTGACCAGCGAGATGATCATCGGCGCGACCGCGGAGCATTTCCATCTGTCGCTGCAGGAGATCCGCAGCTCGAAGCGGGACAAAAAGTACGTGTTCCCGCGCATGATTGCGATGTACCTGTGCCGCGAGATGACGGAGGACGCGCTGATTACGATCGCGAACCTATTAAATAAGAAGGATCACACCACGGTCCTCTCCGCGTGCAAGCGCATTGAAAAGGAGATCACCGTGAATCCGCAGACGAGAAACACGGTCGACGCCATCAGGAAGAAGGTTTCTCCCGGATAAGGCTTTTACGGTTAATGAGGATATCGCGGTTCATCAGTTTCCGCAGTTATCCACGATTTTCCGACTTAGACACGTGTACAGTCTGTTGCCGGATTTGTGTACAGCTTTTTCCGCGCACAAAGGACACAGGGAACTCCGTTTCAAGAACACGTTCCCGTCGACATGAAAAAGCGAGGTGCCGCAAGGCTTTTTCGGCCCTGTGCACGAATCCACAGCGCATACTGTTATGACTTCTTAATTTCATTCTTTAATCATTACTTAATGGACAAGGTACCCGGGCGCATGCGGAGAAATCCTTCGAAGCGCTGATTGATGAAATGAGGTTTCTGACATGAAATTTACCGCAAACAAAAGCGACCTGATGGCCGGCGTCGGCATCGCGATCCGCGCCGTTCCGTCTCACACAACGATGAAGATTCTGGAATGCATCCTGATCGAGGCGAAGGGCAGCGAAATCATCCTGACCGCCAACGACATGGAGATGGGCATCGAGACCCGCGTGAAGGCCGGCGTAGAGGTGCCGGGCACCGTGGCTGTCGACGCGCGGATGTTCTCCGAGATCATCCGGAAGCTGCCGGACGAAATCGTGACATTTATGTCGGACAGCGACTACCACATCCTGATCAAGTGCGGCAAGGCGAAGTTCTCGATCGGCGGGAAGAGCGGGGAGGAGTTCACCTATCTTCCGCCCGTGGAGGCGGAGGAGTGCGTGACAGTCTCCCAGTTCACGCTGAAGTCCGTCATCCAGGAGACGATCTTCTCTGTCGCGGCCAATGAGAACAACAAGGTGATGACGGGCGAGCTCTTCGAGATCCGCGGCGACATCTTCCGCGTGGTGGCGCTCGACGGCCACCGCATCGCGATCCGCCGGGTGGCGCTGAAGGAGACATTTGAGAACAGAAAGGTCATCGTGCCGGGCAAGACGCTGCTCGATATGAGCCGGATCCTGACCGGGGAGATGGATGATCTCGTCCACATCTACTTCGCGAAGAACCACATCGCTTTTGAAATTCCCGGGACGAAAATGGTCTCGCGCCTCATCGACGGGGAATATTTCAACATCGACCAGATGATCTCCGGCGACTATGAGACGAAGATCACGGTGAACCGGACGCTGCTCTTAAGCTGCGTGGACCGCGCCACCTTGTTCGTCAGGGAAGGGGACAAAAAGCCGATTATCTTCGAGCTTGCGGATCAGGAGATGCATCTTTCGATCGAGTCCCCGCTCGGCGCCATGGACGAGTCGCTCGATGTGGCGAAGGAAGGAAAGGATATGGTGATCGGCTTCAATCCGCGCCTCATGCTGGACGCGCTGAAGGCGATCAGCGACGAAAACGTGACGATCTATCTCGTCAATCCGAAGGCGCCCTGCTTTATCAAGGACGACGAGATGTCCTACACCTATCTGGTGCTGCCGGTCAACTTTATCCGGTAAAGAAGGAGATGTCTTCATGGAGACACTGAAGCTGCGTGAGCAGGATGAATATATCACGCTCGGCCAGCTCCTAAAGGCGGCGGGCCTTGTGGAGAGCGGGTCGGAAGCGAAGGAAGTGATCACGGCGGGCGAGGTCTCGGTCAATGGCGAGACGGACACGCGCCGCGGAAGAAAGCTCAGGGACGGTGACGTCGTCACGTTCGGAGAAACGGAGATCCGCGTTGTACGTTAAGAAACTCGACCTCATGTCCTTTCGGAACTATGCGTCGCTGTCTCTTGCGCTGAGCCCGGGAACCAATATCTTCTACGGGAGCAACGCGCAGGGGAAGACCAATATCCTCGAGGCGATCTATCTCGCCGGCACGACGAAGTCGCACCGGCTCTCGAAGGACCGCGACCTGATCCGCATGGGGGACGAAGAGAGCCACATCCGGATGCTGATCGATCGGAACGGCAACGAGTACCGGATCGACATGCATCTTAAAAAGAACCGCCCGAAGGGCGTGGCGGTCGGCGGCGTGCCTGTGCGGCGCGCGGCGGATCTCTACGGCATCGCTTCGCTCGTGTTCTTTTCCCCGGAGGACCTGAACATCATCAAGAACGGTCCCGCCGGGAGGCGGCGCTATCTGGATCTGATCTTAAGCGCCGTGGACAGAATCTATCTGGCGGACCTCGTCCGCTACGGCAAGATCCTCGCGCAGCGGAACGCGCTGCTGCACGACGCGGCGCTCCGCCCGGAGCGGGCGGCGGAGCTCGACGTGTGGGACGGAGAGCTCGTGAGCACCGGAGAGAGGATCATAAAGAGAAGAGAGGCATTTGTGAAACAGCTCGGCGATATGGCCTCCGGAAAGCACCTGCTGCTGACGGAGGAGAAGGAGCGCCTCCGGATCAGCTACGAGCCGAACACGGAGGCGGACCAGCTCGCCGATAAGACGGCGCGGAACCGCGACATGGATCTCCGCACGAAGGAGACGCACGCGGGACCGCACAGAGACGATCTGTGCGTCCGCGTCAACGGCATGGACCTGCGCCTCTACGGCTCGCAGGGCCAGCAGAGAACCGCGGCGCTGTCCATGAAAATGGCGGAGATCGCGGTGATCGAATCCATCCGGAAAGACAAGCCGGTGCTGCTTTTAGACGACGTGCTCTCGGAGCTCGACGCGGAGAGGCGGAATGCGCTGCTGAAAAGCATCAGGGATACGCAGACGCTGATCACCTGCACGGGCTACGACGAGTTTGTCAGAGACACCTTTCACGCGGACAGTATCTTCCACGTGGAGAACGGTTCCGTGAAAAAGCGGCACTTCAGCGGACAGGAAGACGGGAGGAGTAAAAAGGCATGAGTAACGAAGGGCACGAAGAATACGGCGCAGACCAGATCCAGATCCTGAAGGGTCTGGAAGCGGTGCGCAAAAGACCGGGCATGTACATCGGATCGACGTCCGCCCGCGGCCTCCATCATCTGGTCTATGAAATCGTGGACAATTCCGTCGACGAGGCGCTCGCCGGCACCTGCGACCACATCGAGGTCACCGTGCACAAGGACAATTCCGTCACGGTCACGGACAACGGGCGCGGCATCCCGGTCGGCATCAATCATCAGGCGGGCATCCCCGCCGTCGAAGTCGTCTTCACCATTCTCCACGCCGGCGGCAAATTCGGCGGCGGGGGATACAAGGTGTCGGGCGGCCTTCACGGCGTCGGCGCGTCTGTCGTCAACGCGCTCTCCGAGTGGCTCGAGGTGCGCATCTTCCACGAGGGAAAGGTGTACCAGCAGCGCTATGAGCGCGGCAAGACCATGTACAAGCTGAAGATTGTCGGGGACTGCGGGGAAGAGCTGCACGGGACGAGCGTGACATTTTTCCCGGACCGGGAGATCTTCGAGAGCATCGAATTTGATTTCGACACGCTCAAGCAGCGCTTCCGCGAGATGGCCTTCCTCACGAAGGGACTGAAATTCACCTTTACCGACGAGCGGCCGGAGGACGGGCCGAAGACGCGCGTCTTCCACTACGAGGGCGGCATCGTTGAGTTCGTGCAGTACTTAAACCGCAGCTCATCGGCGCTCTACCCGCAGGTGATCTACTGCGAGGGGGAGAAGAACGGCGTGCTCGTCGAGGTGGCGATGCAGCACAACGACGGCTATAAAGAGAATACCTACGGCTTCGTCAACAACATCGTGACGCCGGAGGGCGGCATGCACGTGGAAGGCTTCCGCACCGCGCTCACCAAGGTGTTCAACGACTACGCCAGGAAGAATAAGCTTCTGAAGGACTCCGAGCCGAACCTGACGGGCGAGGATATCCGCGAGGGACTCACGGCGATCATCTCGGTCAAGATCGAGAACCCGCAGTTCGAGGGACAGACGAAGATGAAGCTCGGCAACTCCGAGGCGCGGAGCGCGGTCAATTCGATCGTGAACGAGCAGCTGACGTATTTCCTCGAGCAGAACCCGAACGTGGGCAAGGCGACGGTGGAGAAGTCCGTGCTCGCGCAGCGCGCGAGGGAGGCCGCGAGAAAAGCGCGCGACCTGACGCGGAGGAAGTCCGCGCTCGACGGCATGAGCCTGCCGGGGAAGCTCGCGGACTGCACCGACAAGAACCCGAAGAACTGCGAGATCTTCATCGTGGAGGGCGACTCCGCCGGCGGCAGCGCGAAGACGGCGAGGTCCCGCGCGACGCAGGCGATCCTGCCGCTTCGCGGCAAGATCCTCAATGTGGAGAAGGCGCGGCTTGACCGCATCTACGGCAACGCCGAGATCAAGGCGATGATCACCGCCTTCGGCACCGGGATCCACGAGGATTTCGATATCGAGAAGCTTAGGTACGACAAGATCATCATCATGACGGATGCCGACGTGGACGGCGCGCACATCGCGACGCTCATGCTGACCTTCCTCTACCGCTTCATGCCCGAGCTCATCAAGACCGGGCACGTGTACCTGGCGCAGCCGCCGCTCTACAAGGTCGAGAAGAACCGCAAGGTGTACTACGCGTATTCCGACGCGGAGCTCGACGGGATTTTAAGAGAGATCGGGCGCGACCAGAACAACAAGATCCAGAGATACAAGGGCCTCGGCGAGATGGACGCGGACCAGCTCTGGGAGACGACGATGGATCCGGAGAAGCGGATCTTAAAGCGCGTCGGGATGGATGAGGACTCCGCATCCGAGATCGATCTGACATTTACGACGCTGATGGGCGACAAGGTCGAGCCGCGGCGGGAATTCATCGAAGAGAACGCGAAGTACGTGACGAATCTCGACGTATAAAACATAAAGCTTATGTGAAATCATGCTGAAAGGCTGAACTATGGACGACAAAGTATTTGACAGGATACAGGAAGTCGATCTGAAGAAGACGATGGAGAATTCCTACATCGACTACGCGATGTCGGTCATCGTCGCGCGCGCATTGCCGGACGTCCGGGACGGGCTGAAGCCGGTGCAGCGGCGCGTGCTCTGGTCGATGATCGAGCTGAACAACGGGCCGGATAAGCCGCACAGAAAGTGCGCCCGTATCGTCGGCGACACGATGGGCAAGTATCACCCGCACGGGGATTCCTCGATCTACGGATCACTTGTCAATATGGCGCAGGACTGGTCCACGCGCTACCCGCTGGTCGACGGGCACGGCAACTTCGGCTCCGTCGACGGGGACTCGCCCGCCGCGATGCGGTACACGGAGGCGAGGCTGTCGAAGATCTCCATGGAAATGCTGGCGGATATCGGCAAGGACACGGTCGATTTCCAGCCGAACTTCGACGAGACGGAGAAGGAGCCGGCGGTCCTGCCGGCGCGGATCCCGAACCTCCTCGTCAACGGCACGACCGGCATCGCCGTCGGCATGGCGACGAATATGCCCCCGCACAATCTCGGGGAGGCGGTCGACGCCTGCGTGCGCCTGATCGACGACCGCGTGTCGGGCGCGGAGGACACGCCCATCGAGGAGCTCATGAAGATCGTCAAGGGACCGGACTTCCCGACGGGCGCCACGATTCTCGGCAGGCGCGGCATCGAGGAGGCGTACCGGACCGGGCACGGCAAGATTACGGTGCGCGCGGTCTGCCGCATCGAGACGCTGCCGAACGGCAAATCGGAGATCCTCGTGACGGAGCTCCCGTATCTCGTCAATAAGGCGCGGCTCATCGAGTCGATCGCGGATCTCGTCCGCAACAGGAAAATCGACGGCATCACGGCGCTCAACGACCACTCCAGCCGCGAGGGCATGGAGATCTGCATCGAGGTGCGAAGAGACGCCAACGCCAACGTCATCCTGAACCAGCTCTACAAGCACACGCAGCTGCAGGATACCTTCGGCGTGAACAATCTGGCGCTGGTCGACGGCCAGCCGAAGGTCTTAAGTCTGAAGGACCTGCTCGTGCACTACCTGAAGCATCAGGAGGATGTCGTCACAAGGCGCACGCGCTATGATCTCAATAAGGCGGAGGAGCGCGCCCACATCTTAAAGGGCCTCTTGATCGCGCTCGACAATATCGACGAAGTCATCAAAATCATCCGCGGCGCGGCCAATGTGCAGGAAGCCAAGGCAGAACTCATGGCGCGCTTCGGTCTCGACGACCCGCAGGCGCAGGCGATCGTGGACATGCGTCTCCGCGCGCTGACAGGTCTCGAAAGAAGCAAGCTCGAGGCGGAGTACGCGGAGCTTGTGAAGACGATCGAGCGCCTGAAGGCGATCCTCGCCGACAAGAACCTGCTGCTCGGCGTCATCCGCGAGGAGTTGCTCGCCATCAAGGCCAAGTACGCGGACGAGCGGCGGACGCAGATCGTATTCGACGCCTCGGAGATCTCGATGGAGGACATGATCCCCGACGAGAACATGGTGATCACCGCGACGCATCTGGGCTACATCAAGCGGATGACGGTGGACAACTTCCGCATGCAGAACCGAGGCGGTAAAGGCATCAAGGGCATGCAGACGATCGAGGACGACGCGGTGGCGGACGTCATGATGACGACGAACCACAACATCATCCTCTTCTTCACGAACAAGGGGCGCGCCTACAAGCTGAAGGCGTATGAGATCCCCGAGGCCTCGCGCACGGCGCGCGGGACGGCGCTCGTGAATTTGCTGCAGCTGATGCCGGAGGAGCACGTGACGACCGTGCTGCCGATCCGGGCCTTCGACGAGGACAAGTACCTGGTGATGGCGACGCGGAAGGGCACAGTGAAGCGGACGCCGCTGAAGGCATTTTCGAATATCAGGAAGATCGGCATCGCCGCCATCACCTTAAGGGAGGACGACGAGCTGATCGAGGTCAAGTGGGACGACGCGGATCAGGACATGCTGCTCATCTCGAGAGACGGCATGAGCATCCGCTTCAACGCGACCGACATCCGCCCGATGGGGCGCAGCGCGTCGGGCGTCAGGGGCATGAAGCTGCAGCCCGGGGACGAGGTGGTCAACATGCTGACCGAGAACCAGGGCACGCACGTGCTGTGCATCTCCGAAAATGGTCTCGGCAAGCTCACGCCGATGACGGAATTCCGGACGCAGCGGCGCGGCGGCTACGGCATCAAGTGCTACAAGATCACGGAGCGCTCGGGCCGGCTCGTCGGGGCGCGGGCTGTGCTCGAGGACGACGAGCTGCTGCTCATCACGACGGAAGGCGTCATGATCCGCACGGCCTGCGCGGGGATCTCGATCCTCGGGCGCATCACGACCGGCGTGAAGATCATCGATCTGGCGGAGGGCGTGACGGTGGCGAGCTTCACGAAGGTGAAGTTTGACCCGGAGGACACGACCGGTGAAGGCACGGATGCAGACGCTGAAGCAGCAGCAGAAGGCGAGGCGGCGGCTGACGAGATTTCGGAGGACGCGGCAGATGCGGCGGACGAGGAGCTCGACGATGATGCGGCGGACGAGGGACTTGACGCCGATGAGGAAGATCCGGCGGACGACAATCCGGAAGACGCATAAACGGAGCCGGAGATGAGAAAAAAGGAACTGGCTTTAATCGTCATAGAGCGGCTGAAGGAAGCTTATCCGGAGGCGAAGTGCACGCTCGCCTACGACAAGGCGTGGCAGCTGCTCGTCAGTGTGCGCCTGGCCGCGCAGTGCACGGACGCGCGCGTGGACCAGATCACGCCGCTCCTCTACGAGAAGTTTCCTTCGGTGAATGCGCTCGCGGAGGCGCCGGTCGAGGCGATCGAGGAGATTGTCAGGCCCTGCGGTCTCGGGCACAGCAAGGCGAGAGACATCTCCGCGTGCATGAAGGTGCTGAAGGAGAAGTACGGCGGGAACGTGCCGGGGACCTTCGAGGAGATCCTCGCGCTTCCCGGCGTCGGCCGGAAGAGCGCCAATCTCGTCATGGGCGACGTGTTCGGAAAACCGGCGATCGTGACGGATACGCACTGCATCCGGCTGTGCAATCTGATCGGCCTTGTCGACGACATCAAAGAACCCGCGAAGGTGGAGAAGGCGCTCTGGAAGATCATCCCCCCGGAGGAGGGCAATGACCTCTGCCACCGCTTCGTCCTGCACGGGCGCGCGGTGTGCGTCGCGCGGAGACCCGCCTGCGATGCGTGCTGCCTGAAGGATGTGTGCAGGCACGGGCGGAAGGCGGTCACGGATGAAAAGAAGAACCGGTGAAAAGGTATGTGCGGCTTAACAGACGGTCACGATTTATGTGCTGACCGCCGTTTAAGAAGCAGGTGCGGTGCCAGATGGAAAAGGAGCAGAATAAAGAATGACTTATGAGGAGGCGGCTGCCTATTTTGCGGGCATACCGCCTTTTGTGCCCAGAAAGGTAAAACCCGGGGAGGAGCTGTTTAACCTGGATCTGATCCGGGTGCTTCTTATGCGCCTCGGAAATCCGGAGAAGAAGATTGCGGCGGTGCACATCACCGGCACGAACGGCAAGGGATCCACTTCCGCATTTCTCACGCAGATGCTGACGGAGGGTGGCTATAAGACGGGGCTCTACACGTCTCCGGCGATGACGCGGATCACCGAGCGGATCCGGATCGGGCTTACGGAGATTCCCGAGGCGGCATTTGCCGCGTATGCGGAGAGAGTCCGCGCAGAGGCGGAGAAAATGGCGGCGGCCGGGGAAGGCTCTCCGTCTGAATTCGAGCAGGTGACGGCGCTTGCTTTTCTTTATTTTGCGGAGGAAGCGTGCGACATCGCGGTGATCGAGGCTGGCCTCGGCGGCCGGCTCGACGCGACGAATGTGATTCCGGCGCCGCTTCTTGCCATCTTCACGCCGGTGAGCTTCGACCACATGGAGGTGCTCGGGGATACGCTCGCGCTGATCGCGGCGGAGAAGGCGGGCATCATCAAGCCCGGGACGGGCGCTGTGCTGAGCGCGCCGCAGGAGGAAGAGGTTTTACAGGTGCTGAAAGGCCGCGCGGCGGAGATGGGTGTGCCGTTTTATGCGGCAGCCCTGCCGGACAGCGCACCTGGGGATGCATCGCTTCATGAGACCATTTTGCCGGACAGCACACTCCGGGACGTGCTCTTTGCGGGCAGCTATCAGAGAGGCAACGCGTCTCTGGCGGCGGCAGCGGTCCGGCTGCTTGCGGACAGATTTCCTGTTTCGGCGGCGGCGGTCCGAAGGGGCGCGGAGACGATGCGGTGGCCCGGGAGATATGAGCTGCTGCAGACGGATCCCTGCGTCATCGCCGACGGCGCCCACAACGCGGCCGGCGTCAGGACGCTCATGGAGAGCCTTTCCGGGCAGTATCCGGGAAAGCGGTTTATCTTCATCACGGGAGTGCTCGCCGACAAGCAGGTCGATGAGATGCTGGACGCGGCGGCGCCATACGCGAAGATGTTTTTCACGGTGACGCCGGATTCCGTGCGCGCGCTGCCGGCGGAGGCGCTCCGTGAGCGTCTCCGGGAGAGAGGCCTTAAAGCGGAGACCTGTGAAAGCGCGGCGGCAGCGGTCCGCCGGGCCCTTGACGCGGCGGACGTGTCGGATGTGATCTGCGCTTTCGGCTCCTTTTATTTTATCGGGAAGGTTCGCAGCTGCTTTCAGGCGTGAGCACCCGGCGCGCTGCTGACTGGCGTCAGCGCACGGTGCGCCGATTTCCGAAGCCGGCGCTTAACGCGCCGACTTTTCAATGGCCTCCCACAGGCCGTTCAGATAGGCGGCGCCGAGCGCGCGGTCGTAGAGCCCGTAGCCGGGCCGGCCGACCTCGTCCCAGATCATGCGCCCGTGATCCGGCCGGATATAGGTGTCCGGGCAGGTGTCATGGACGGCCTTCATGATCTCGTAGAGATCCAGGTCGCCCGCGGCGCTTAAGTGGGCGGTCTCGCGGAAAAGGTGATAGCCGAGGTGCTTGATATTGCGGATATGCAGGCAGCCGATGCGGTTCATCGCGCCGAAATGGCGGATGATGGCGGGGATGTCGTTGTCCGGATTCGAGCCGAGGGATCCCGTGCACAGGCAGATCGCGTTGGCGGGACTGTCGTTGAGGGCGACGATTTTGTCGAAGTCCTCGGCCGTGTGGGCGATGCGGGGCAGGCCGAAGATGGGCCAGGCGGGATCGTCCGGGTGGACGGCCATGCGGACGCCGGTCTCCTCGCAGACCGGGATGACGGCGTCAAGGAAATACTTGTAATTGGCCCGGAGGTCGTCCGGGGTGACGTTCTTGTAAGCGTCGAGTGTGTTCTCAAGCTCTTTAAGCCGCGCCGGCTCCCAGCCGGGAAGTGAGAACCCGTTGGCATTTTCAGCGGTGCGCTGCACGATCTCGAGAGGCGTCATTTCGCCGAGGTCTTTCTCGTTGAAGTACAGGCTGTTCGAGCCGTCCTCTTCGATGACATGCGCGAGGTCCGTGCGGAGCCAGTCGAAGACCGGCATGAAGTTGTAGACGATGACCTTCACGCCGTACTTTGCCAGGTTCCGGATGGTGATGTTGTAGTTTTCGATGTATTTGTCCCTTGAGGGCAGGCCGAGCTTGATGTCCTCGTGGATGTTGACGCTCTCGATGACTTCGCAGGCGAGGCCGGCGGCGTGCACTTCGTCCATGTACGCGCGGATTTCATCGTCCTCCCAGACCTCGCCGGCCGCCTTGTCGTCGAGGACGCCCATGAGGCCGGACATGCCCGGGATCTGCCGGATCTGCTTTAAGGTGATGTTGTCGCTGTTTGAGCCGTACCAGCGGAAGGTCATTTTCATGGCGGTCTGCTCCTTCTTTTTGTCGGCCGGGGGCGCATGCGGCCGTCCCGGCGGGGGGATCGTCTGACACTGAAGGGAATGTCTGTGGGCAAAGCGTATCATAAACGGCGCGCCTCCGTCTACCGGAGATGCGCAAAAGATGGAGTAGAAGACCGTCAGCGAATGCCAAAGGCATGCGGCTGCGGGATTTTTATCCGGCCGGGATCTGCCGGCTGTCAATTGATGCATAGAGGAGATCGCAGCGGATGAAAACTTTTATGGAGCGGGACTTTCTGCTCGGGAACGAGACGGCGAGACATCTGTTTCACGACTACGCGGAGAAGCTGCCGCTCATCGATTATCACTGCCACCTGGATCCGCAGGAAATCTGCGAGGACAGGCGCTTTAAAGACCTGAGCGAGCTGTGGTTCGGCGGGAGAAGTGACGACGGGAGTATCGCCGGCGATCACTATAAATGGCGGCTTCTCCGCGCAAATGGCGTTCCCGAGGCGTATGTCACCGGAACGGAGGATCCCTTCGGGCGCTTCGAAAAGTTCGCGGAGGTGCTGGAAATGGCGATCGGCAATCCGATGTACCACTGGTGCCATCTGGAGCTCAAGAGGTACTTTGGCGTGACGAAGCCTTTAAACAGGAACACTGCGCGGGAGATCTGGGACGAGTGCTGCGAGAAGCTTAAGAGCGACCCGGACATGAGCGCGCGAGGCTTTATCCGCAAGTCGAACGTGGCGTTTATCGGCACGACGGATGATCCCGCAGACGACCTCGTCTGGCACGAGAAGATCGCGGCGGACGAGACATTTGAGACGGTTGTAAGGCCGTCCTTCCGCCCGGACGCGGCGCTGCAGATCCGGAAGCCGGGGTGGCGGGCGTATGTTAAACGCCTTGCTGAGGTGACGGGCAGAGCGCAGATCGGATCAGCGGCGGAGCTCTGCGGCGCGCTCGATGAGCGGCTGCGGTATTTCAAGGCGCACGGCTGCGCGGCCAGCGACCACGGCCTCGACTACGTGATGTTCCGGCCGGCGGCGGAGGAAGATGTGGAGGCGGTCTATGCGAAGGCGATGCGGGGAGAGGCCATCAGCCGGGACGAGGCCGAGATCTTCCAGACGGCGCTGCTTCTGTTCCTGGGACGGGCGTACCACAGGGAAGGCATCGCGATGGAGATTCATTTCTCCTGCATGCGGGATGTCAACGAGCGGGCGCACGCGGCGCTCGGCCCGAACACCGGCTATGACGCGATCGCGCAGACGGCTTCGGGCGGGAATCTCGCGGCGCTCTTAAGCGCGCTCGACAAGAGCGGCGAGCTGCCGAAGACGGTGCTGTTCTCCTTAAATCCCGCGGACAACGCGCAGATCGGCACGATCCTCGGGGCCTTCCAGTCGGAGGAGATTCCGGGCAAGATCCAGCAGGGGCCGGCGTGGTGGTTTAACGACACGAAGAGCGGCATCGAGGAGCAGCTGCGATCGCTGGCGAGCCAGAGCCTCCTCGGGAATTTTATCGGCATGCTGACCGACTCGAGATCTTATCTGTCCTATACGCGGCACGAGTATTTCCGCCGCATCTTCTGCAACATGATCGGGACCTGGGTAGAGAACGGGGAATATCCCGCGGACGAGGAAGCGCTGCGGCGCATCGTCGAGGGCGTGAGTTACCGGAATGCAAAGAGATATTTCGAACTGTGAATGCCTGAATAATATACGGATCGTGTATGACAGATGATGATGCGGGCAGCTGCGGTTTATGGAGGCAACGCTTATGAACAATGTTTTTGACCGGATCCGGGACGTCGGCGTCGTTCCCGTCGTGGTGATCGAAAATGCGGATGACGCGGTTTCTCTCGCGGACGCGCTCATCCGGGGCGGCCTGCCCTGCGCGGAGGTGACCTTCCGCACAGATGCGGCGGAGGCTGCGATCCGCGCGATGCGCGCGGCTTTTCCCGACATGCTCATCGGGGCGGGAACGGTGCTGAGCACAGAACAGGCGGACTGCGCGGCGGCGGCCGGGGCGCAGTTTATCGTGAGCCCGGGCTTAAATCCGGAGGTCGTGAAGCACTGTCAGAAGGCGGGTCTTGCGGTCGTGCCGGGCGTCATGACGCCGACGGAGATCGAGGCGGCGCTGGGCCTTGGCGTCACGACCGTCAAGTTCTTCCCGGCGGAAGCGGCCGGCGGCCTCCGCATGATCAAGGCGCTTGCCGCGCCCTACGGACGGGTGTCATTTCTGCCCACGGGCGGCATCAGCGCGGAGAACGTGGGGGCGTATCTCGCTTATGACCGCGTCCTTGCCTGCGGCGGCAGCTGGATGGTGAAGAAGGCGCTCATCGCCGAAGGCCGTTTCGAAGAGATCCGCGACATGGCGGCGGAGGCGGCGCAGATCGTGAAGGAAGTGAGGGGGCAGACAGATGAAGCTTGATGTAAAGCCGGCGGCGGACTGCCGCTATGACGCCGTAAGCCTCGGCGAGATCATGCTGCGGCTCGATCCCGGGGAGGGACGCATCCGCACGGCCCGCTCTTTCCGCGCCTGGGAGGGCGGCGGCGAGTACAACGTGGTGCGGGGACTCAGAAGGTGCTTCGGGTACCGCGCGGCCGTGCTGACGGCATTTGCGGACAATGAAGTGGGAAGGCTCATGGAGGACTTCGTGCTGCAGGGCGGCGTGGACACCTCGTATATCAAATGGATGCCGACGGACGGCATGGGGCGCAGCTGCCGCAACGGGCTCAATTTCACGGAGCGGGGCTTCGGCATCCGCGGGGCGCTCGGCTGCTCGGACCGCGCCAATACGGCGATCTCGAAGATGCGGGCGGAGGACTTTGACCTCGAGCGGCTCTTCGGCCGGGACGGCGTGCGGTGGCTGCACACGGGCGGCATATACGCGGCGCTCTCCGAGACTTCGGCGGAGACGGCCGTCGAGGTGATCCGGACGGCGAAGAAGTACGGGACGGTGGTGTCCTATGACCTCAATTACCGCCCCTCCATGTGGAGCGCGATCGGCGGGAAGGAAAAGGTGCAGGCGGTCAACAAGGAGATCGCGAAGTACGTCGACGTCATGATCGGCAACGAGGAGGACTTCACGGCCTGCCTCGGCTTCGAGGTCGAGGGCAATGACGAGGATTTGAAGTCGCTGCATCTGGAAGGCTATCGGAAGATGGTCGGGACGGCCGCGCGCACGTATCCGAATTTCAAGGTCGTGGCCACGACTTTGAGAACCGTGAAGACCGCTACGGTCAATGACTGGAGCGCGATCGTCTGGGCGGACGGAGAGGTCTATAAGGCGAAGGATTATAAGGACCTTGAGATCCTGGACCGCGTGGGCGGCGGAGATTCATTTGCGTCGGGGCTCATCTTCGGGCTCATGGAGACGGGCGATCCGGAGACGGCCGTGAATTACGGCGCGGCGCACGGGGCGCTCGCGATGACGACGCCGGGCGACACGACGATGGCGAGCCGCGCGGAGGTCGAGGCGATTATGCGCGGCGCGGGGGCGCGCGTGAAACGATAGGCGGCAGAAACGGCCGCAGGGAGGAAGCGCACATATGAAGCTGCAGATGGCGGAAGGGAAGGACAGGGAACTTTTTGAGAGCGCCGGCTATGTGCTCCCGGCGTTTGACCGGGCGCGCGTGCGGGAAGAGACGCGGAAGGCGCCGGCATGGATCCATTTCGGCGCGGGCAATATCTTCCGGGCCTTTCAGGCTAACGTGTGCCAGCGGCTGCTTGACGCGGGGGAGATATCCACGGGCATTGTGGCAGCGGAGGGCTTCGACTATGAGATCATTGAGAAGCTGAACCGCGCGGTGGACGATTACAGCATCCTCATCACGCTGAAGGCGGACGGGACCGTGGAGAAAAAGGTGATCGGCAGCGTCGTGGATTCCTATGTGCTGGACCGGGCCGACGCGGCGTCCTTCTCCGCGCTTGCGGAGATGTTCAGGAAGCCGTCGCTTAAGATGGCCAGCTTTACGATCACGGAGAAGGGCTACGCTTTGAAGGATTTGAGCGGCGCCGTTCTGCCGGCCGTGGAGAAGGATTTTGCCGCCGGGCCGGACATGGCGGAGAGCTACATGGGCAAGGTCGTCTCCCTCCTCTATGAGCGGTTTAAGGCGGGAGAGCTTCCGATCGCGATGGTGAGCATGGACAACTGCTCGCACAACGGGGACAAGCTGTCCGCGGCGGTGGAAGGCTGCGCGCGCGCATGGGAGGCCGCGGGAAAAACGGAGGCGGCATTTACGAAGTATATCTGCGACAGGGAGAAGGTCACCTTCCCCTGGACGATGATCGACAAGATCACGCCGCGCCCGCACGAGGCCGTGACGGAGCTGCTGAAAAAGGACGGCGTGGAGGGGCTCGACCTCATCGTGACGGGGAAAAAGACATATCTCTCGCAGTTCGTCAACGCGGAGGAAGCGGAGTATCTGGTCATCGAGGACGCATTTCCAAACGGGCGGCTCCCGCTGGATAAGGCGGGCGTCATCTTTACGGACCGGGAGACGGTGGACAAGGTGGAGCGGATGAAGGTGTGCACCTGCTTAAATCCTGTGCACACGGCGCTCGCGGTGTTCGGGTGCCTGCTCGGGTACGAGAAGATCTCGGAGGAGATGAAGGATCCGCTCCTTATCAAACTGGCGCGGCGCGTCGGCGAGACGGAGGGGCTGCCGGTGGTGACGGATCCCGGCATCATCCGGCCGGAGGCGTTTCTTGAGGAGGTGCTGACGAAGCGCATCCCGAATCCCTTTATGCCGGATACGCCGCAGCGCATCGCGACGGATACCTCGCAGAAGATCCCGGTCCGCTTCGGGGAGACGCTGAAGGCGTACCTGAAGGAGGGGCCGGAGGCACTTGATGCGCTCGTTGCGATTCCGCTGGTTTTTGCGGGCTGGCTGCGCTATCTGCTCGGCGTGGACGACAGCGGGAAGACCTTCGAGCTGAGCCCGGACCCGCAGCTGCCGTATCTTCGGGAGATCCTGAAGGACGTGCGGTTTAGGGAGACGGAAGGTCTGGAAGGGAAGATCCGGCCGCTGCTTGAAAACGCCGCGATCTTTGGCGTGAATCTATACGAGGCGGGACTCGCCGGACGCGTCACCGGATACTTCGCGGAAATGCTGGCCGGGGCGGGCGCCGTGCGGGCGACGCTGGAAAAAATATGACAGGGGGTCAGACCCCTTGTCATATTTTTACGGGACAATTGTCTGAATGGTGCCGTCCGGATTGTAATGCAGCTCTGTATATTTTACCGTCCTTCTGTGGTTGATGCCGCCGGATAAGGCACAGTCGTGATAAAACAGATACCACTTGCCGCGGAATTCAACAATCGAGTGCTGTGTGGTCCATCCGATGACGGGCTCCAGAATTCTACCTCTGTAAGTGAAAGGCCCGTAGGGACTCGTCCCTGTCGCATAGCAGACATAATGGGTCGTCCCTGTCGAATAGGACAGATAGTAAAGCCCGTTGTATTTGTGCATCCACGGCCCTTCAAAATACCGCCGCTCCTCGTCGCCGGCCCTGATCGGCTCTCCGCTCTCATCAAGGATCCTGACCATGCGGAGAGGTTCCCGGTAGGAGGTCATGTCCTCTGACAGTGCGGCGACATAAGGCCCGAGCGCTTCCGCGTCCGCCGGGATGGCGGGCGGGTTTTCCGTGTATGTGCCGGTCTGCCACTTTTCCAGCTGGCCGCCCCACAGCCCGCCGTTGTACATATAGAACCTGCCGTCGTCCTTAAAGACGGCCGGATCAATGCTTCTGCTCCCCGGGATCCACGACGGTTCCGCGGCAAAGGGGCCGGCCGGGGAATCGCTCACCGCGGCGCCGATCCGGAAAATGCCCGCGGAGTCCTTCGCGGGGAAATACAGATAGTACCGGCCGTCTTTGTATGCACAGTCCGGCGCCCACATCTGCTTTGAGGCCCACGGCACATCCCGGATATGCAGCGCCTCGCCGTGGTCGATACAGTCCTGATCCGGTGATGCCATGGACAGGACGTGATAGTCCTCCATCAGGTATTCTCCGCCCTCGTCGTCATCCTCGCCGTCATGGGGAAGATCGTGAGACGGATAAATATAGAGCCTGTCTTCAAAGACATGCGCGGACGGGTCGGCGGTAAAGATATGCTTTACGATCGGTTCTTTCTCTTTCATATGTTTCTCCTGGGGATATTATAACAGGATAAGGGGTTTCTCTATGATTATTTGCAGAGTACCACGTCCATAGGAGCTATGCACCGCATGGGCGTGGGTGAATGCCGTACTTACTTTACTGGTTTTGTATATAAGC
>DEFE01000014.1:70573-79881 GCA_002350625.1 Lachnospiraceae bacterium UBA2860 | reverse complement strand
AGGGAACGGAGCAAAGAGAGAACATGGATCTGCCGCTGCGCCGCAATTACCCCTCACATGCAAACAGTTCCCCTCCGCCGCAAAACCGGAGGGGAACTGCCTCATTTAACCATATTAATATTTCTTTCTCAGACCGAAACAGCGGAACTCCACTTCGAGTAGATCATCGACCCGCCATTCTTAATGAAGCTGCGAATCCGGACATAGTAATTCGAAGACGACGGCAGCGAAAGCGTATACTTGCTGTTCTCACCGCGCATCATCTGCAGCGTCTTGCTGCTGTCCGACGGGAAGTTCGAGCTCGTGCTGTACTGAATCTGATAGCCGTCAGAATCCTCTTCCAGCGGCGTCCACGTCAGCGCCACCTTGTTGCCCGTGCGCTGCGTGCTCTTAAACCGCGTTCCCTTCGGAAGAATCTTGAAGCTCACACGTCTCTGCCCCGAGTAGGATCCCTTGCCCGTCAGCGTGACAGTCGCCGTGCCGATGTTCACATTGTCATCGTAGGAGACGGAGTAGTCCGTGCCCTGCTTAAGCGTATCGCCGTTATAAGTCACCTTCACGGACGGCGTGATCGCGCCTCCGGTATAGGTCTGGTCATCGATCTCGGAGATCTTGGCGTCGGCGAGCGACATCATCTTGATCTGGAAGTTTGCCTTCAGCTTGCCGGTCATATTCCCCTTGCCGGTGATGTAGATCGTAGCCGTTCCGACTTCCACATTGTTCTCATACGAAAGCTCATAGTCCCGGTTTTCCTTCAGCTTCACGCCGTTAAGCGTGACATCGGGATCCTGCTTGACCGCCTTGCCCGTGTAGCCCTTGTTCTTGATGCCCGTGACCTTGGTGTTCTTCATCTCCGCCTTATTGATCCTGAAGGTCGTCGTCTCAGAGCCCTTATAGTTTCCTTTGCCCTTGATCCTGACGGTCGCCTGACCAACGTTGAGGTTGTCGTCATAGCTCAGCGTATAATCGGTGCCTTCCTTCAGTTTCTTCTTGCCGATCCTCACGCTCGGAGACGGTTCGATCTCCTTCCCCGTAAACGTCCTGTCGTCAATTTCCCCGATGTCGGCGTCGGCGATCGAGGCCTTGCGGATCTTGAACTTCTTCGTGATCGATCCCTTGTAGTTGCCCTTGCCCTTGATGGTCATCTTAGCCGTGCCGATATTGCGGTTGTTCACATAGGTGATCGTATAGTCCTTGCCCTTCTTCAGGGTCCGGCCGCCCACCTTGACCACCGGCTTCTGCGTGATCTTCTTGCCGGTGTAAACCTTTGTCTTGACGTTCTTCACGGACGCCTTCTTGACGGACGCCTTGGTGATCTTGAAGGACTTCGTGACCGTCCCTTTGTAGTTGCCCTTGCCGTTTACCTTCACCTTAGCCGTGCCGACCTTGGTGTTTTTCTCATAGGTAAGCGTATAGTCAATATCCTTCTTCAGCGTGACGCCGTTCACCTTCACCGTCGGGTTCTGCGTCACCGTACCGGAATAGACCTTGTTCTTGACGCCGGTCACGCCATTGGCGACGAGCGGAAGCGCATCGATCACGAAGGTCTTCGTCTGGGTTCCCTGGTAGTTGCCCTTGCCGGTGAGCGTAATCGTGGCCGTGCCCGCGTTGACGTTGTTGCTGTAAGCGACCGTGTAATCCGTGTTGGGCACCAGCGTGACGGCGCCGTACTTCAGCGTCAGGTTCTGTGTCTGTGCGCTGCCGTTATATGCTTTATTGACAATGCCGCTGACAACGACGCTGGTGAAGGTCACCGGTGTGATCGTAAATGTCACTGTCTTTTTGTTAATAAATCCGGATCCGGTCACAGCCGTGACTGTCGCGGTCGCCGTACCGGCGATTGTGTTGTTGTTGTAGGCAAGCGTGTAGTCCGTGTCCTTTACGAGCGTGACGCCGTAATATTCGACGGTCACTTCCGGCACGCAGGGATTGCCGTTGTATGAATAAGCCGCCGGATGCACCGTCATCTCGGCGAGCGCGAGATCGGTATCCGTATCGGGCTTAAAGTGAATGCCTTCCTCTTTGGCGTAGACCATGGCGCCCGTGCCGAACGCGCCGATGATGTTCTTTAATGTTTCCTTGTTGAACGCGTTGAGCGTGATATGCTCCACAGTCGCCGGAATCTGCACTTCCTGCACATTGGCCAGCCCGTAGAACGCATAAGCGCCGGCGCCGGTGATGCCGCTGCCGAAGCTGATCTTCTTAATCACAGCCGCATCCGCATACCAGGGCGCAGCGTCCGCGGAGGCGTAATCCGGGACGTCACCCGTGCCGTCGAGCATGAGCGTATCATCGATGACTTCCCATGTCACCGAAGTGTCGGCAATCGGCGTCGCGGCGCCGACGAGCGCCTCTTCCTCTTCCGCAGCCTCGGGAAGCTCAGCTTCCTCTTCCGCCGTCTCCACCGGGACGTTCAGATCTTCTTCGGCGACGACGTCAAATACAGCCTCGTCCCCGGCGTCTTCCGCCGCGTCATCCGGCGCGATCTCCGGCTCTTCCTCTGTCAGAAGCTCCTCGGCGGCCGGCTCCTCTTCGAAAACGGCCGCTTCCGGCTCCGCGTAAGAAGCATCCCCATCCTCGACGACGGCTTCAATCTCGTACGCCTCGGCAGCGTCCGGCAGCTCCGCGGCAGACACCGTGGTTCCTGCAAGAAGCGCCGCTGTGAGCGCGTAAGCAGTTACCTTCCCCCAAATCATTCTTCTTTTTCCCATAGTACTCCTCCTGCATTCTTCATTTATAAAGCAACGTTTACCAATGGTCGCGCAGATATCCTGTTATTGTGCTTATTTTACCATGACACTCCTGCCATATGAAACCGCTTTTCAGTTTTTTAATATTTTTGTCTGGTAAAAAAAAACCGGCAGGTCTTAATGACCTCCCGGCTTGTCGATGGAGATGGAGGGATTCGAACCCTTGACCTCTCGGATGCGAACCGAACGCTCTCCCAACTGAGCTACACCCCCGCAACGAAAGATATCATACCTCTTTTTCGTGGAAGATGCAAGCCTTTTTCTGATTTTGCGTTCCCGCCTCCCCGATCAGGCAAACATCAGCCTGTCGCTGTTTCGATCATACCGGTAAATGCGGTCAGACAGGACCTCTTCCGCCGCCACCTCGGTCCGGTTGACCTCCAGCACCATCTGCGCGAGATGCTCCTTCCTGTGCAGGCCTTCATCCGGGAGCAGGATCACCTCGTGGACGCTGCTCGGAAGGATGATGAGATCGCAGTTCTTTTCCGCGGCGAAGCCGGAAATGACGCCGTCATACAGCATCGCGGCCGCGCCGTACACGCCGGACGTATTGCTCAGCACGTAGAGCGGGACGGCATCTGCCTGCGGAAATGGCTCCGCCGCCTCCTTTCCCGTGCAGATCGTAAGGAGCTCATCGATCGCATCGGTAATCCGGCACAGCTTCGGCGGATAAATGAGCGGCGCGTTCCGGATCGCTGCTTCATGGAGTTCTTCCTCCGTGACCCCCGCCCGCTCCGCATATTCGTGGCGGATCATGGCGGTGCCCTGTACGCCTTCACCGAGCGGGACGGACACACAGTAGACCATCGCCAGGTCCAGCACCTGCCGGTGGGGATGCTGAAGGAGAAAGTCATGATTCCGCCCGGCGCTGATGAGGCGGAAAGAAACGCGCTCGAGAAACGTGCTGTCATTAAGAAAGACCTCCGGCTTCCCTTTTGTCATCTCTTCCACCCGGTCCTTCAGGGCACAGACCTGTTCTGCCAGCGTACTCAGCGGAATCCCCGCCTCATATCTGGCCGCAAGCTCGTCCAGATAGACGACGCGGCTGACGCCGGTGTCTTTTTTCCTGATCTGGATTCCCTCGCGCATCACCCCGTTGTTCTTCAGGATCATTCCCGCTGTCAGTTCTTCCTCCGGGCCGAGTCCCGCGTAAACGGCGGCGATCAGGTCCCTGCGAAAAGTCCGGTCTGCTGTTCTCATCTCCATCGCTTCACCCCCTTGCTCATCATCATAAGATTGTTATAGAAAAATAGCAGAAAATTAAGAAGCCTCCCCGCAACCGGGGAGGCTTCATTGTTTATGCCCTTGACAGGTACTCGCCTGTCCTTGTATCTATCTTTACTTTGTCGCCGATGTTTACGAAGAGCGGAACCTGGATCGTCGCTCCGGTCTCCACCGTGGCCGGCTTCGTGGCGCCCTGCGCCGTATTTCCTGCAAAACCGGGCTCGGTCTCCGTGACCTCAAGTTCAACAAAGAGCGGCGCTTCGATCGCGAACACGCTGCCGTTGTAGGAGACGATCTTGACTTCCTCGTTCTCCTTGACGAACTTCATGTTGTCGCCGATGATGTCCTTGTTGATCATGACCTGATCATAGGTCTCGGGATCCATGAAGTAATAGAGATCGCCGTCATTGTAGAGATACTGGCTGTTCTTGCGGTCAATTCTTGCCGCCGGGAACTTCTCGGTCGGACGGAATGTCTTCTCAACGACGCCGCCGTTGATGACATTTCTCATCTTGGTGCGGACAAAGGCTGCGCCCTTCCCCGGCTTGACATGCTGAAATTCAACAATCTGCATGACCTGTCCGTCAATCTCAAGGGTAAGTCCGTTTTTGAAATCGCCTGCAGAAATCATAGATTTTCATCCTCCTTAAACGCCGGACTGCACGGCCTGCAGGTCGTGCCCGCCGCGTGCGTCTTATTCACTGTGCTTACAATGCATACCCAATTTTATAATAAAACATAGAGGCATGCAAGATAAACTTCACCCTTTTCAGCCTTCTTGCCGGCCTGCCTTAAGCGCTTCACAGATCTTTGCAGCCACTTCTTTTGCGGTGAGAGAATCCGTATCGACCGCCAGATCCGCAGCTGCCGCGTAGGCTTCCGCCCGTCTCTCCATGAGCTCACAAATCCCTTCCTCGCTCATGCGCCCGCGGAGATTCGGCCGTCCGCCGGCCTCCCCGGCGAGGCGTGAAAGAAGCGTCCGCGGCTCCGCGGTGAGGAGCACGACGGTGCCGAGCGCGCGCATGAGCGCGCGGTTCTCCTCCCGCAGCACGCAGCCCCCGCCGCAGGAGACGACCGCAGGTTCCTTCTCACTGAGGGACGCGAGCAGCTGCGTCTCGAGATCCCGAAAATGTGCCTCTCCCTCTTCGGCGAATATGGCGGGGATATCCTTCCCCGCTTCCGAGGAAATGGTCTCGTCCATTTCGATCACCGGGAGACCGGTAAGTGCGGAGAGCTCCTCCGCCGCCGCCGTTTTTCCCGTCCCCATGAAGCCGGTCAGGAACAGGAAGTTCCCGCGCGCTCTTCTTGCATGAATGCGCGTGAGCTCCTCCTTAAGTTCACTTACCGTGAGCTGCCCCGGCGCGCTCGCCTCTCCCGGCAGGCAGCCGAAGGTGACGGCCGCGTGCACAGCCTCCCCCGCGACGCGGGTGATTCTTCCCATCTCTCCCATGGAAATGGCGATGACAGGCTTGCCCGTCTCCTGCTGCGCCGCCGCTGCCGCGGCCAGTACGCGTCCGGCATCGGCCTCCGTTTTCGGCATAAAGGCGCATTTTAATATGTCGCCGCCCGCCCGGTCCATCGCGAGATAGGTCGCAAGAATTTCCCCGAAAGCCGGCGTCTCCGCAAAACTGTGCCTGGACAGAATCACGCGCTTTCCCCGCGCCGCTAAGCATCGGATCAGTTCCGCCGCCTCCGGCGAGGACAGCTCTATGTCGACGAGGGAGACGGCCGGATCCTCCGCCGCGAGGCGAACCAGCTGCGCATAGGCTTCTCCGGACGACGGAAACTGTCCGCCCTCCCCGCTCGTCCGCACCGTGAAGATGAGCGGCACGTCCCCGGCCGCTTCGCCCGCCGCCGCAAGATACTGCCGCCAGCCGTCATCGCCGCGGACCTCCTTCACGAGATCCGCGCGCAGCTCGATGAGATCGGCGCCCACGCGCACGCACTGTGCCGTCTGTTCCGACACCTGCGTAAGATCCGCCGCTGTCACCGGCACCGCTATTTTCGGGAGTCCTTCCCCGATCACGACATTTTTCACCTGCACTGTTTTCATCTGCGCGCTCCCTGTGCTACACTACTCCATAAAAAAGAAAAGCCACGACAAACGGAGGTTTTAAGCAGATGGACCAGTACTATCTTCTCGGGTCACCGGTCGCCCACTCCCTCTCGCCTGCCATGATGCATGCGGCGTTCTCCGCGCTCGGCATCGATGCCGCCTACGGTCTGATTGATACAAATATGCTCCCGCTCAAAGAAGCTGTCGCACGCCTCCGCAGCGAAGCTAAAGGCTGGAACGTCACCATGCCGGACAAAAACAGCATGGCGCTTCTGTGCGACGAGCTCTCCACGGCCTCGATGATCGGCGGATCCGTAAACACCGTGCTGAGCCGGGACGGCCGCCTCATCGGCCACACGACGGACGGAACAGGCCTCATCGACGCGCTCGCGCGCTCCGGCGTCTCCATCCGCGGCGGCGTCATGACACTCCTCGGCACGGGCGGCGCCGCCAGTGCCATTCTCATCCAGTGCGCGCTCGACGGCGCCTCTGAAATCCATGTCTTCGCCAACCGGCCCGCCTCCAAAGCCCGCGTCCTCGCCATCAAAGAGAAGCTTTCGCCGCACACGGAGACCGCCATCGCGGTGCACGGCTATGAGGATCCGGAGGAGCTTAAGGCCGCGCTCGCAAAAAGCCGCGTCCTCGTCCAGGCGACAAACGTCGGCATGGAGGGAACGGCGCAGGAAGGCAGCTGTCTCATCCCCGATCCGTCTTTTCTCCCCCGGGACCTCTTCGTCTACGACATTATCTATCATCCGGAAGAGACCCCGCTTCTTGAGATGGCCCGGCGCGCCGGCTGCCGCACGGAAAACGGCCGCTCCATGCTCCTTATGCAGGGCGCCGCGTCCTTCCGCATCTGGACGGGCCGGGACATGCCGGTCGAGCTTGTGTACGAGAAGGTATTCTCGTAAGACGACTCATACAGTCGATCCGCAAGGTCTATCCGCAGGGTCTATCCGCAGGATCTTTATCCGCAGGATCTTTATCCGCAGGATCTTCCCGCAGGGTTTTCCCCGGCGGCTTCCCGCCGCACGCTGCCTTCAGTCCTCTTCCGGCTCAGCGTGCCGCTTCTTGTCTTCGGCGGCGATCTTGTCCACGAGCTTCTCGGTCGTCTTCCCCTCCGCGTTGATCGTGACATTCGCCGTCTTCTTATAGGCCGGCTCGCGCTCCTTGTAGATCCGCGTGACCTGCTCGTCCCATCCGTCGGGGCGGATCCAGTCGTGCTTGCTGCTCGTGCGCATATTGTCGAGGATCGTCTGCTGCTTGAGTTTGATGTAATAGACGGTCCCGAGCTCCTTCAGGTACTCGGCATTCTGCGGCATCATGGCGACGCCGCTCCCGAGCACGATGACACAGCGCTTCTTCGCGTCGAGCAGCTCGCTTAAGATCAGCGTCTCCATCGCGCGGTAGTACGGCTCGCCGAAGCGGTCGTAGATCTCGGCGGTCGTCATCTTCAGGCGGTCCGCCACCCGCCGGTCCACGTCGACGACCGGAAGCTCGAGCTTTTTGCCCACGCCGCGCGCGACCGCGCCTTTTCCAGATCCGATAAAGCCTTCAATGATGATGTGATCCATTCTGTACCACCTTTCTGCGCTGTAAATGCTGCAAGCTGCGGGCCTTACTGCGCTTCGTATAACGCAGGCCGCATGCTTTTCTGCGCTTCATGTACCGCATGCCGCGGGTCCTTACACATCCGTCACTGCCCGAGGTATGTCATCATTTCATCCATGCGCTCCTTCATGAGATCGTAGCCGTGATCGTAGAAAGCCGACAGCTTCTCCACATCACTCTCCAGGCGTCCGACCTCCTCCATTTCCGGGCGAAGCACGAAGATCCGTCCCTCCGCCTCCCACTTCTCCACGAGGTCAAGCTCCCTGTTGTAAATCAGATGCCGCCGGCGCATTGCCCTTAGAAGCTCCGGGTATTTTCTGAAGCAGAGCGCATAGAATGCATCCTCCGCGCGCGAAGGTTCTTTTTTCCTGTAGTCTGCCCTTCTCGTGAGGATGACGACATTCTTCCGGTAGCCCTTGCGAAGCGTGTGCACGATCGGTATTGAGTCTCCGACGCCGCCGTCGACATAGGGGACGCCGTCAAGATACACCATCGGCGCAAAGACGGGAATGGACGAGGAGGCCCGGCAGATATCCATCATGCGTTTTCTGTCCGAGCGGTCGTCCAGATATTCCGCCTTTCCCGTAAGCGCGTTCGTCACGACCATCTCCACGGCTATGGGCGAAGCGAAGTATGCGTCATAGTCGAAAGGAATCCGCCGGTTCGGAAAATCGTCGAAGAGCATGTCCATGTCGATCAGCGCGTGCTGCCCGGGAATCGCCGAGAGCTTCGCCATGCGCATGTCCGGCGTCTCCGGCAGGAAAGCCCGCTTCGATCTGCCGATCTGTCCCGCCGCGTAGTCCACCGCGTTGCATGCGCCCGCCGACACCCCGCAGGAATAAGCAAACTCGATACCCTGCTCCATCAGATAGTCAATAGCTCCGGCCGAAAAGATGCCTCTCTCCGCTCCTCCCTCCAGTACAAGTCCAGCTTCCGTCATGTAGATGTCCTCCTGATTTGCTGGATCTATTGTATCCTATCCACCCGAAGATGACAACCTCGCGAGGAGAAGCCGCACGGCGCTCCGCCGCCTGCGGAAAAATGTCGCCTTTGAGACGCGCAAAGCACCGGCGATCTCCTCCGCGGACTGCCGCTCGTCATAATACATAAGGAGCAGCCGCCGCAGCCCGGGCTCTATTTCCCAGAGCGCCCGCCGCACACGCCTGAAGGACAGCTCCTCCGCTCTCAGCTGTTCGATCTCCTCGTCCCCCATGTAAGAAGCGCGCAGTACGTCTGCCGTCTCGCAGTCAAGCTTCTCCCAGTCCGACACCGCGCGGCGCAGCTCCTCCTGCTCGTCGAGCAGGGCCTGCCGCCGCATCTTAAGCTCTTCCGCGCCGCGGGCGCCGCACTTCAGAGCCTTCACGATCTCCCTCTCCGTCATCCCCGCCCTCCTTCTTCTTTCCTGCGCGATCAATAAGAGGTGCCGCCATCCTAGCACGCCTCGTGACAGGGCACAACGGATTTCCTGAAATCCGGTAGAAACGGAGTATAAATCGTAAGATCCGTGCATTATCGTTTATGCCGTGCATTATCGTTTATGTTTCTTATGAGGAGTAATGGTCCGGCAGAAGTGATTGTCGGCCCGGCAAAGAGTTCAGCAAAAAAAGAGGAACCCTTCAACAAGGATTCCTCTTTTTCGTGCGGAAGGCGGGACTTGAACCCGCACG
>DEFE01000014.1:18905-70554 GCA_002350625.1 Lachnospiraceae bacterium UBA2860 | reverse complement strand
CACTAGATCCTTAGTCTAGCTCGTCTGCCAATTCCGACACTTCCGCATCCGCCGCTTCATCGGGCTTTCGCCCTCAAAGCCAACAAAAGTATTATATGCAGGCAGAACGTTTCTGTCAACTCTTTTTTTCGAATACTGTTTCACTGTAAGATCGTCGCTATGTCGTGATACAGCACATAGAACATGAGCAGCATGAGCAAAAGCGCCGCCACCGTCTGCGCGGCCATCTCCAGCTTCTCGTCGAGCGGTTTTCCCCGGATGGCCTCAATGATGAGGAACAGGAGTCTCCCGCCGTCGATCGCGGGAATCGGCAGCAGGTTCATGACGCCCAGATTGGCCGACAGGAGGATGATGAGGTTCAGCATATTCATCCAGGTCATGAGCGGCCCTTCGTCCTTCGTCTCCTCGTACGTCTCCCCGACCATGTCGACGATGCCGACCGGTCCGGACAGGTCGTTGACGGAGAAGCGTCCCGTGAAGAGCGCGCCGACCGAGCGCACCGTCGTCTTGATCCAGTAGGCGAGTTCAATCGCGCTGTACTTCATGACGCCCGCCGGGCTTGTCCGCACCCTGCCGAGGTTGTACATGAATCCCAGCGTGAGCTGTTCCCGCTTCGCGGGCTCGATCGTCACCTCATACGGCTCTTCGCCGCGGAGGAGCGTCAGATGTACAGGCTCGCCGCTCAGCGGATGCGCGTCGAAATAGTCGCTGATGTCTTCAGAGCTCCCGATGGCCGTCCCGTCGATGGATGTCAGGAGGTCTCCCGCCCTGACGCCCGCCCCGTCGAGCGGCGAGCCGGCCTGCACTTCCTGCACAACAGGCTCCTCGTTCGAAGGCGTGTAGGTGATGCCCATCATATACCGCGTCACCTCTTCGGGCTTAAAGACCACCTCGTGTGTCTCCCCGCCGCGGTCCACGCGCATCACGATATCCCTGTCCGCGCTGTAGTCGTGGAAGATCTCCCACGCGGCGACGTCTCTTCCGATCGATACGTGCTCGCCGTTATAAGAAGTGATCACGTCTCCCGTCTTGAGACCGGCTTTCTCCGCAGCGCTTCCCTCCGCGACGTACAGAATCTCCGCCGGGTCGTAGCCGACCACGGAGATGACGATCACGGCGCAGATAAAGGCAAGCAGGAAATTGAACAGCGGCCCCGCGAGGACGATCGCCATGCGCCGCCCCACGGAGACGTGCAGGAAGGAGTCCTCGTCGTCCGCGCTGTCGCCGCCTCCCTCCTCCTCGTAGCCCGCGAGCATGCCCTTCATGCGGCAGGAGCCGCCGAAGAGCAGCGCCTTTAAGCTGTATCTCGTGCCGCCGTGCTCCACGCTTAAAAGCCGCGGGCCGAAGCCCATGGAGAACTCCAGCACGCGGACGCCGTTCAGCTTCGCCGCAAGAAAATGTCCGAATTCATGGAACAGGATGAGCAGCGAAAAAATCAGGATTGCTATCAGCCACTTCACGATAAAAGCCTCCTGCCGTCTCTTTAGACGAGGATCTGTGTCAGGAAATAAATGATCGGGGCCGTAAAGATCACGCTGTCAAAGCGGTCCATGATGCCCCCGTGCCCCGGAATCAGGGTCCCGTAATCCTTGATGCCCTTCTCTCGCTTGATTGCCGAGGCCGCGAGGTCGCCGCACATCGAGATCACTGCGCCGAGCGCGCAGACGATCGGATACTGCACGAGGAGGCCGCGGTCAAAAATGGCGGCGAAGATAAGTCCTGCGGCAGCTGCGCCGGCGATGCCGCCGGCCGCTCCCTCCCACGACTTCTTCGGACTTAAGACAGGCGTCATCTTGTGCCTGCCGAATTTGACGCCGACGAAGTAGGCCGCCGTGTCCGCGACCCACGAAGACAGGAACACAAGCCACACGTGGACGATGCCGCCCTCGCTGATCCTTGTGAGATAGATGAAGCTCAGCATGAAGGGAATGTAGATAAACGAGAAGATCGTCCCGATGGCCTCCTCGCTCCGGTACTTCGGAAATGTCAGCACATAGACCGCCATCACGGCAATCACGGTGAGCGCCGCCATTTCCCCGTAGAAGCGGCTCCCGAAGAAGATGAGCAGGAGGTAATAGACCGCCGTGCCCGCCGCCGCGGCGACCGGCATGGGCGGGAACTTCTTCTCCGAAGTGACGATCTGAAGCGCGCGCAGCATCTCAAACATCCCGACAAAGGAGGCGAACAGCAGCACGCCGGCGAGCAGCGGTCCTCCGACCAGGATGGACGCGAGTGCAATCGCGACCAGTACAGCTCCGCTTATGATTCTTTGCTTCATCGTATGCATCCTCCGACAGTTATCATTCTTTGCTTAAGCGCCTGCATCCTCAGACAGTTTTAAAAAAACAGGGCGCGCATTAAGCGCACGCCCTCATTTACGCAAAATGTGCCTCACAGTAGCGGTTGACCTCCTTCTCGACGGAGAGGATCGTCTCCACGTCCGGATGCTTAATGACCGTGTGCGCGGCCATCGCTCCCTCGATGATCTCGTAGATCTCGGGGAAGCGGATCCTGCCGCTTCTGAAATGCGCGTTTGCCCACTCATTGGCCGCATTGAACACACAGGGCATCGACCCTCCGGCTGAGGCCGCCTCGATCGCGAGCGGAATGCCGCGGAACACGTCGTTTCGCGGGACATCGAAGTCCAGCTTCTTCAGCGTCCTGAAATCCAGCGGCTTCACCGCCGATGGCAGATGCGTCGGGTAGGTCAGCGCGTACTGGATCGGGACGAGCATGTCCGTCGGACCGAGCTGCGCGATCACCGAGCCGTCCTCGTACTCCACCATGGAGTGAATGACGCTCTGCGGCTGGATCACGACCTCGATCTGGTCGACATTCACGCCGAACAGCCACTTCGCCTCAATCACCTCGAGGCCTTTGTTGACCATCGAGGCGGAGTCGATCGTGATCTTCGGCCCCATCGTCCAGGTCGGGTGCGCCAGCGCCTGATCAACCGTGACCTGCTCAAGCTCAGACGCGTCCATGTGACGGAACGGGCCGCCGGACGCCGTGAGCAGGATCTTTTTGATCCCGGAGTCCGCTCTCCCCTGAAGTGCCTGGAAGATGGCGGAATGCTCCGAATCTACCGGCAGGATCCGCACCTTCTTCTCCTTAGCGAGCGGGATGATGAGGTGCCCTGCCGTCACAAGTGTCTCTTTATTGGCGAGTGCTATGTCTTTTCCTGCGCAGATTGCTGCGATCGTCGGGCGAAGGCCGATCATGCCGACACATGCGGTCACGATGACGTCAGCCTCCGGCAGCGTGCACATCTCAATGATGCCATCCATTCCGCCGAGCACGCGCACGGGCGTATCAAGAAGTCTTACGCGGAGCGTCTCCGCAGCCCTTTCATCACAAACGGCAACACACAGCGGCAGGAACTCCCGGGCCTGCTTTTCCATGAGCTCGATATTCGTATCACAGCCCAGCGCCACAACTTTCAGCAGCGCCGGATTCCGCCGCACGACCTCCAGGGTCTGCGTGCCGATCGAACCGGTCGAGCCCAGTATCGCTATATGTTTCATCAGATCGTCATAAGCTCCTTCGTCTTCTCCTCGACAGCTTCGTCGACCTTTTTGATGAACTTATCCGTGACCTTCTGAAGGATCTCCTCCTCGTCGGCGATCTCGTCCTCGGAGACCTCCTCGGCCTTCTTCAGCTTCTTCAGCGCTTCATTGCCGTCGCGGCGAATGTTGCGGATCGCTACCTTCGCGTTTTCACCCTTCTTCTTAACATCCTTGGCGAGCTGTTTTCTGCGCTCCTCGGTCAGCTCCGGGAATACGAGGCGGATCACGTGGCCGTCATCCGACGGATTGATGCCCAGATCCGACATCTGCAGGGCCTTGACGATCGTCTTGACCATCTTCGGCTCCCACGGTGAGATGGTAATCATGCGCGCCTCGGGCACCTGCACGTTGGCGACCTGGTTGATCGCCGTCGGCGTCCCGTAATAATCCACCGTAATCTTGTCCAGGACGTGCGGATTGGCGCGGCCCGCGCGGATCGACTGCAGCTCGCTGTCGAGATTCCGCATCGTTTTTTCCATCTTTTCCTCGTACACTTTAGATCTCTCGCTCATGATGGAGTTCCTCCTTTTTCCTCAGAATAAAAAGACGCAGCATTTTGCATGAACACGTCAGACCGTCACGTAAGTGCCGTCGATCTCGCCTCTGGCCGCCCTGGCGATGCTGTCCCTGCCGTCGAGCTTAAATACGAGCATCGGCATCCGGTTTTCCTTCGCCATGACTGCGGCGGCGCCGTCCACGACCCCGAGCCCCTTCTCAACGACCTCGTCGATGGAAATGGTATCGAATTTCTTCGCGTCCGGGTTTGACTTCGGGTCGTCGTCGTAGACGCCGTCCACGGCCTTGGCGAGAAGAATCTCTTCCGCCTCCATCTCGATCGCGCGGAGAACCACCCCTGTGTCCGTAGAAAAATAGGGGTGTCCCGTGCCGCCCGCGAAGAAGACGACCTTGCCGTCACTTAAGGCTTCCACTGCGCGGTCCTTGGAGAACAGTTCCGTGAAAGCGCCGATCATAAAGGGCGTCATCACGCAGGTTTTCATCCCGAGCGAGCGGAAGATCTCCGACGTGTAGATGCAGTTCATGACCGTCGCGAGCATACCGATCTGATCCGCGTGCGTTCTCTCGATCGCGTCGGAGGAGCGGCCTCTCCAGAAGTTGCCGCCGCCGATGACAATCGCGACCTCGATGCCCTCGTCGACGATCTGCTTCACCTGCGCAGCCACGCCGCGCACGGTCTCCTCGTCGAATCCGGTCTTCTTCGCGCCGGCGAGCGCCTCGCCGCTCAGCTTCAGTAATACCCGTTTCATGTTCTGTCCTCCCATGCCGCAAAATGCATATGATTGGGTATTATAACACAAAACAGCTTCCACTGCTACGTTGCATGTGGAAGCTGTGATGATAATTCGATATTTTCCTTTATTTCAAAAATGTCTTCAGCTCGTCCATGAAGGAATCGACGTCCTTGAACTCGCGGTAGACGCTCGCGAAGCGCACATAGGCCACCGGGTCGAGCTCCTTTACGCCGCTCATGACCATCTCGCCGATCTCCGTGCTCGGGATCTCGCGCTCGCCGCGGGAGATCACTTCGCTTTCCACCGCGTCGACGAGCTCGCGGATCTGCTGGGCCGACACCGGCCGCTTGTGGCAGGCGCGGATCAGGCCGGCCTCGATCTTCGAGCGGTCAAAGATCTCGCGGGTTTTGTCCTTTTTGATGACAACGAGCGGAACCGTCTCGACGCGCTCATAGGACGTAAAGCGCTTGCCGCAGTCGTCGCAGACCCGCCGCCTTCTGATCGACGAGTTGTCGTCGACCGGCCTCGAGTCCACCACGCGGGTATCCGGGTTGCCGCAGTACGGACACTTCATCAGTGCGACCTGTTCTTAAGGAAATCAGGGATCTGGATGTCGCGCTTCTCGACGGTGCTCTGCACCTTCGGCTGCTGCAGCGACATCGGGGCCGTCTGTGCCCTTGGCGCCTTCTGGTTGATGAAGGACGGGCTGCCAAAGGACGCGAAGCTCTTCGGCTGTTCAAATGCGCGCGCGTCGAAGCTGCTCTTCGGCTTCTCGTGCTTCGCCTCTTCTTTCGCCTTCTTCTCGGCCTCCTGGAGACCGGTCGCGATCACGGTGATGCGGCAGGTATCGACGTCCGTGTCGTCGTACATCGCGCCGAAGATGATGTTGGCTTCGTCGCCGACCATCTGCTGCACGTAGCTCGCCGCGTCGTTGGCGTCCATAAGGGAGATATCGCCGCGGATATTGATGATGACGTTCTTCGCGCCGACGATCGACGTCTCAAGAAGCGGGCTCTCCACGGCCTGCTGGACCGCCTCGAGGGCCTTGTCGTCGCCCTTGGCCTCACCGATGCCGATGTGTGCGATGCCGCCGTTCGTCATGACGGTCTGCACGTCCGCAAAGTCGAGATTGATGAGGGCCGGCTGGTTGATCAGGTCCGTGATGCCCTGTACGGCCTGCTGCAGCACTTCGTCAGCTTTTTTAAGCGCCTCGGGCATCGTGGTGCGGCGGTCGACGATCTCAAGGAGACGGTCGTTCGGAATCACGATCAGTGTATCGACGCCTGCAGACAGTCTCTCGATGCCGCGCATCGCGTTTTCCATGCGCTTGTTCGCCTCAAAGCGGAACGGCTTCGTGACGACGCCGACCGTGAGGCAGCCGAGCTCCTTGGCGATCTTGGCCACGACGGGCGCGCCGCCCGTGCCTGTGCCGCCGCCCATGCCGCAGGTGACAAAGACCATATCCGCGCCGGATATCGTCTGACGGATTTCTTCTTCACTCTCGTTCGCGGCCTGCTCGCCGATCTCCGGCTTTGCGCCCGCGCCGAGTCCCTTGGTCACTTTTTCTCCGATCTGAACAATGGTCGGAGCCTTGCACAGAGATAATGCCTGCTTATCCGTGTTGACCCCCACGAATTCAACACCGCCGATCGTCTCATCGACCATGCGGTTCACTGCATTGTTACCTGCGCCGCCTACGCCGACAACGATAATACGAGCCTCAGATTCGGCTTCATTGGATGTAATCTCTAACACAGCGCTCCTCCTTCATGACACAAAAATACAGAAATATCATATAGTGTTTCACTTCGATTTACAAGTGATTTTTCAACTTTTCAAGTTTTATCAAAGATGAGGCCGGCCTGCGAACCGTCGTAATTCTCGAGATGCAGCGTGCCCTCGTAGGCGCCTCCGAGCAGCTCCTCAATCACGCCCGCCAGCTGCTTGAGCCTCAGTTCCATCTTCTCCCCGTTCCCCATAAGGACCGTCACCGGCCCGTAGATGAGGGACATGTTCCCCTCCTCGTCGAAGACGGCTTTATCCGGGAAAACATTCGGATTCATCTCGACGCGGGCCCGCAGCATCGCGAGCATCGAGAACATCCGGGTATTCATGACCGGCAGATAGGACCCGATCTCCGGATCGGACCTGAGCGTAAGCCCCTCCACGGACGGAACATATTCCCCGGCCGTCCGCTCCGGCGCATTGGCGAGGACCTTCCCGGACGCGTCGAAATACCACCAGTACGCGCCCGCCGGCACACAGCCGACAAAAGTCCGCTCCGTGACCAGCACGCGGAGCGTATCCCTTCCCAGTATCTCGGTGTCGATCGACTCGATGAAGCCGGGCGTCTCGATCTTCCGCTTCGTGTTCAGGAGCTTCGTCAGTATGGTGTTTTCCGCACAGGGCCGCTCAAGAAGAAGTGCCGTCACCTCATCCGGCGCGTTGTGCATATTGCCGCGCACGTAGACGGTCCTCAGACGAAATACCACGAGAAACACGACGACGAGTACGGCAACAAGGATGAGCACGGCGGCCGTCTTCAGGGCGGCCAGTCTTGCGGCTCTAGATTTCCTTCTTGACATATTCCTTGAAGACATCTCCTCTTACTTCATAATTCGGGAACTCGCCCCAGGAGGCGCAGGCCGGTGACAGAAGCACCGCGTCCCCCTCCTCCGCGTGGTCCCGGCAGTAATCCATCGCCTCGCGCATCGTCTCCACGATGACGATATCCTCCTCAGGAAAGCCGCACTGAAGCGCCGCATCGCGGATGTCGAAGCGCGTCTTTCCCTCGAGCACAAGCTTCTTGACCCGCCCGCCGAAGGCGCGGATCCAGTCGCGGTAATCAGAGCCCTTGTCATAGCCGCCAGCGATGAGGAAGGTCGGCCATTTCATCGCCTCGATCCCCTTGATCGCCGCGTCCGGGTTGGTTCCCTTCGAGTCATTATACCAGACGACGCCGCGCTTCTTCCCGGCGAATTCGATCCGGTGCGCCACGGGCTCAAATGCGTACGCCGCCTTCACGATCGTCTCGAGCGGCACGCCTGCGCTCATGGTCATCGCGACGGCGGCCATGACATTTTCGAAATTATGCGCGCCGATGAGCATGAGCTTCTCCGTGTCGAGGATATCCTTTGTCTCTCCGCCGCTTCTCATGACGATGTGCCCGTCTTTTAAGAACAGGCCTTCCGGCAGCTCGCGCGCGGAGGAAAACCAGATCACGCGGGCCGGGCAGGCCGTCTCCCCGAACGAGCGGAGCACCGCGTCCTCATAGTTCAGCACGCAGACGTCGCTCTTCGTCTGATTCAGCGTGATCATCTCCTTCACGCGGATGTATTCTTCCATGGTGTGGTGCCGGTTCAGGTGGTCCTCCGTGATGTTGAGGATCGCGGACACCGCGGGATGGAAGGCCTTTATTGTCTCCAGCTGGAAGCTCGAGATCTCCGCGACGACGGTCGAGTGCTCCGTCGTGTTCAGCGCTTCCTTCGTGTAGGCGTTTCCGATATTGCCGACCACAAAGGTGTCCGGGTCGTGCGCGGCCATGATGGCGCCGACAAGCGCCGTCGTGGTGGTCTTGCCGTTGGTGCCGGTGATGGCGAGCACCCGTCCTTTTGCCGTCTGGTATGCGAGTTCGACCTCGCCGATGACCGGGAGTCCCGCATCGCGCAGCTTTATGACGAGCGGCAGATCCGTCGGCACGCCGGGAGAAAGGACGACGATATCAAGGCGCGCCTCCTCCCCTTCCGGGAACGGCCCGACGATGACCTCCGCCTTCTCCGGGCAGGCGAGCTGCTTCCTGATCTCCTCGGGAGACACATCCGTCTTGTCGGCATAGAGAACGGGCGAAGCGCCCGCGGCCGCAAGGAGATCCGCTGCGCCGATGCCGCTTCTGCCGGCTCCGTAAACAAGTACACGTTTATCTTTAAGCTCCATAGCTGATCGCAAGTCCTTTCATCAAAGTGCCAGAAGTCCGATGAGCGAAGCGACCGCAGTCACGGCGGTGAAGACCGCCACGATCCTCGTCTCGGACCAGCCGCATTTCTCAAAGTGATGGTGAATCGGCGTCATTTTGAAGATGCGCTTTCCGTGCGTCGCCTTAAAATACGTCACCTGCATCATGACGGAGACGATCTCGCACAGATAGATAATCCCGACGATGAGGATAAAGAGCGGCATCTGCATCATGTAGGCCATGCCCGCAACGAACCCGCCGAGCGCGAGCGACCCGGTGTCCCCCATGAAGACCTTGGCCGGGTAGGCGTTGTAGAGGAGGAAGCCGAGGAGCGCGCCGAGGACAGCCGATCCGGCCGGCGCGGTTCCGCTCTCAAGAAGCACGGATGCGACGATAAAGAACAGCGCGACGACGATCGTCACGGAGCTGCTCAGTCCGTCGAGGCCGTCCGTGAAGTTCACCGCGTTCACCGTGCCGAGGATCGCGAAAAACAGCAGCGGATATGCCAGAAAGCCGATGTCCGCCATCCTCCCGCCGCTAAACGGAATTCTCAGCGCCATCGAGATCCCGGTGCCGAACACCATGTAGATGCAGAAAATGGCGGTGACGCCCGCTTCGAGCAGGAGCTTCTGCCAGGCGATCAGCCCGTCCGAATTATGCTTCACGACCTTCAGATAGTCGTCGATAAAACCGATGGCGCCGAAGGCGAGCGTGAGGAAAAGCACGGGGCCGGTTTTTAAATGGCCCGGCAGGAAGATGAGGCAGGCGACAAGGAAGGCCGCAAGGATCATCACGCCGCCCATCGTAGGCGTTCCCGCCTTCTTCAGATGCGTCTCCATGCCGTATGTCCGCTCGGTCTGGCTCATCTTGAGTTTCCTTAGAAACGGGATTACGAAGGGTCCCGCAGCTGCGGAAATCGCAAATGCCACAAGCGCCGGCACCACCGTACTGATATCCACCATAGTCTCTTACAAGCTCCTTTCACGCGTCATTCTATTCGTCTTCGTCTGTGAGGCCGGCCTCCTCATTGGTGTAGCCGTCCGTCTCGAGTGTATTGCCTCCCGCCGTATCGGCGGCGTTCTCGGTGCCCTGCACCTCCGGGACGTTGGTGTCCGCGACCGTGTCGGCGGTCGGCGTGCCGAGATCCTCTTCGTTTTCTTCAGCGCCTGCTTTCGGCGCCCTGGATTTTTCACCGGCCCGGATTTTAAACGCCTCGTCGACGACATTGTCATTTTCATCGACATAGAGAAGGTCGTCGTTGATGAGATATCCCTCGGCGTCGATGAAGTGGCCGTCGGCATTTAAGAGGTTGCCGTCCTCATCGATCGAGGCGATGTAGCTCTTCGGCTCCTCGTCCTCTTCTTCCTGCACAGTGCCTTCCAGATCGCCTGCCTCCTCGTCGAGCTCCATGGCCGACGTGATCACGCGGTCTCCGGTCGGATTGTTGAAATCCATCGACAGGTACTCGTTGGTGCTGTCCGGCGCCTCATCGGGGTAAATGCCCAGATATGGCAGGATTTCTCTTAAGATATCCCTCGCCACCCATTGCGGGAAGCGGTTGTCAGCCTGATCGGCCACGTTCGGCTCGTCGATGATGCAGTAGATCACGACCTGCGGGTCGTCAAAGGGCACGAAGCCGACCCAGGAGACGATGTACTTGCCGTTGCCGCGGGGAATCTTCTGCGCGGTTCCCGTCTTGCCGCCCATGCTGTAGCCGTCGACCTTGGCGTACACCGAGGTGCCGTCGTCCACACTGGCTTTCATGTAGGTGCGCAGCGCCTCGGACACGTCCGGGGAAAGCACCTCTTCCATGAGGACGCGGTCGAAGGAGCGCCCGGCTTTTCCGCTGCCGCTCTCGATGCTGCCCATAAAATGCGGCCGGTAGTAATTGCCGCCGTTGACGACTGCCGAGATCGCCGCCGCCTCCTGGATCATCGTGCAGGTAAAGCCCTGGCCGAAGGAGGCCGTCGCCAGATCGACCTGGCCCATCGTGTCGGCCTCGCCGATGATGCCGGCGGCCTCGCCGGACACGTCGATGCCCGTGCGGCTGCCGAAGCCGAACATCTTCTGGTAGCGGCTGAATTCGCCGACGCCGAGCTTGGCGCCGATCTGCATGAGGCCGTCGTTGCAGGAATTCCTGATGACGTCGAGGAGCGTCTCCTCCCCGTGCCCCTCGTTGTTCGAGCACTTGATGTGTACGCCCGAGACGGCCTCGTAGCCGTCGCAGACGAATTTCTCGCTGCCGGACAGCGCGCCGCACTCAAGGGCGGAGGAGACCGTCACCGGCTTGAAAACCGAGCCCGGCTCATACGCGTCGGAGACGCAGAAATTGCGCCAGATTCCGTTCAGCCGCTCCGCCTTCTGCTCATCAGACATCGAATCGATCTCCGATTGCGAGAGGAATCCCGTCAGGTCGCGCGGCGTGTTCGGATTGTACTGCTCGTTGTTCGCCATCGCGAGCACGGCGCCGGACTTCGGGTTCATGACGACGACGCCGATGTGCTTGGCGGCGGTCGTCTGGCTGTAAGGCCCGGTGCGGTAAATCTCTTCAAAGCGCGCGATCACGTCCTCCGCGACCGCCTGTACGTTGGCGTCGAGCGTCGTGCGGATCGTGTCCCCGTCCTTAGGCTCGACGATCGTCTGCTCGATCTCGGTATCGGAGCCGAAATAGCCGTACTTTCTTCCGTCCGCGCCGCGCAGCGTGTTGTTGTAGTATCCCTCGAGGCCCCAGTCCGCCTGGTCGTGATCATACACGAAGCCGAGGACGTCTCCCGCAAGAGATCCCCTCGGATAAACGCGCACATATTCCTCCTCAAACCAGACGCCGCGCACGTTCGAGCGTTCCTTCCGCTCCTCGTCGCTTAGCGTCTTGTCGGAAGCGCCCGCTTTATACTGGTCAAAAGCCTGCTTTTCATCGACGCTGACCTTCTCGCGGACCACCTGATACTGCGAATTCTTCGTCTTCTCGTCGGAGAGCAGGTGGCGGAGCGTCAGTTCGTCCGCGTCGAAGAGCTCCATGAGCGCGCTGATCGTGGGTTCGACATAGGCCTCGTTCGATCCGACGACGCTGCAGTCGAGGATCACGTTGTACTTCTTTTCGGAAGTCGCGAGCACGGAGCCATTTCTGTCGAGAATATCGCCGCGCTTATAGGCAAGCGTCGTGGATGAATACTGCTGCTGGGAATTCATGAGCACCATCTTCCGGTACTCTTTTCCGCTCACCGCGTTGATGTACGTGATGCGGATCAGCAGACAAACTAAAGCCAGCACGACCACAACAAAGAGTCCTGCCAGCTTTCTTCTCATTAGCCCGTTCAGTTTTCCGTATCGGATACCGCCCTTGTCCTTGCGGGCGGTCTTCGTCTCATTTAAAGACAACTCCTGACCGCTCTTCCCTTACCCGGAAGGCACCTCCGCATATTGTCTGATATAGCCTGATTCGTCGGTATTATACCATACGATCTGATCCTGTGTCGCATATTTCATGCCCATTTCGTTAATTGCGACATCTTTTATATGGTTCCAGTCAAGCATGTTGTTCACATTTTCAAGTAAAGCGTCGTTTTCGGAGCGCATCCGCTGAAGGGTCGCCTCCAGCTTCTCGTTCTCCGAGTGCTGCGCCGTGATCGTCGCTTTCAGCTTGATATAGTAAACACACATGAATACGGTTGCTATGGATATAAAGGCGAGGAAAAGCACATAGCCGAGATTCACTGTAAGCGCCTTCTGCCGGTTGCGCGCCACTGCCGTGCTGACCGGTCTCACCTGCTCGCGCACCACTCTCTCCGGTGCGTAGGCCTCCGTGCCGCTCACGCGATACTGCATATATTCCGATCTTTGATTTACCCTTCTTTCTGCAGATCGCCTGGCTGCCATTTACCCGCTTACCTTTCGTTCGAACACCCGGAGCTTCGCGCTCTTCGCGCGCGGGTTTTCCCTCATTTCTTCCTCACTCGGAAGGATCGGCTTTCTCGTCACGACAAAGCCTTTTGATTTTTTGCCGCACACGCACACCGGGAAATCCGGGGGGCAGGTGCACGGGTTTTCATTTCTCTTAAATGCCGCCTTCACGATCCGGTCTTCAAGAGAATGAAACGTGATCACGGACAGCCGGCCGCCGTCACTTAGGAGGCCGATCAGATTGTCAAGAGAGTCCTTAAGCGCCGTGAGCTCTCCGTTGAGCTCGATGCGGAGCGCCTGGAAGGTTCTCTTGGCGGGATGTCCGCCGGTCTTCTGAAGCTTCATCGGGATTGACGCCCTTATGATCTCGACTAACTCCCCAGTCGTCTCGATCCGTTTTTCGGCCCGTCTTTCAGCGATGTGCTTCGCGATGTTCTGCGCGAACCGCTCTTCTCCGTAGTCCCTTATGATGCGGAAGAGCTCGCGCTCGCTTGCTTCGTTGACGATATCCCCGGCAGTCCTTCCTTCCCGCTGGTCCATCCGCATGTCGAGAGGCGCGTCATGCATGTAGGAAAAGCCCCTCTCCGGAGTGTCCAGCTGGTAGGAAGAGACGCCGAGATCAAGGAGGATTCCGTCTGCCGCGCGGATGCCGAGACTCTTCAGAATCTCAGGCACGTCGGCATAGTTGCCACGGAAGATGCTGACCACTCCCCTGAAGTCAGCAAGCCGCTCTCCCGCAGCCGTGATGGCGGCCTCATCTCGATCAACCCCTATAAGTCTGCCATTTGAAGCAAGCTGTTTCGCGATCTCCAGAGAATGCCCGCCACCGCCGAGCGTCCCGTCGACATAGATGCCGTCCGCTCGCACCCGCAGGCTTTCGATCGTCTCATCAAGCAGAACCGATGTATGCGCGAATGTCATGTCTGCTCCCCTCATCCTTCCGGTTTCCCCTGTCCGGCCGGTGCAGCCTTCCCCCTTAGAAGAGCTGCTTCAGACTTTCCAGTTCACTCCTCATCTCATCTGCGTCGGTGAGCTTCTCTTCGACACCCGCCCAGACATCCGGATTCCAGATTTCAAAGCTGTCCATGCTGCCGGTGAGGATGACATCTCCGCTAAGACGCGCGTAGTTTCTGAGATCCTGATTGAGGAGGATCCGTCCCTGCGCGTCGAGCCGACATTCATCGGCACCGCTCGTGATGAACCGCTTGATGCGTCTGCGCGACTCCGCACTTCCCTGAAGCTCGTCGAGAGACCGGACGTAATCGCGGAAGCCTTCCTGCGTGAACACAGAAAGGTTCTCCTCCCACCACGGCACGACGACCAGCTTCGCTGCGCCGATCTCGTCCCGATACTTTGCGGGAATAATCAGTCTGCCCTTATTATCGATGGTATGGCTGTACTTCCCTAAAAACATCCTTGTCTCCCATTTCGTGGTATTTCCGTCCCACTTTCTACCACTTGATCAAAATTTTACCCCATCACTTGCCATTTTGCAAGTGCGGAAGGCCCTGTTTTGTATTCTTTTTTCGCATAAAAAAAGCCGCACACCAGATGATGTGCAGCCTGTTCAAACCGACCACAAAAATATGACAAGGGGTCTGACCCCTTGTCATATTGCATACAATATAAATCTTCCGTTGAGGCGCTTACGCCCTCAACTTCTGCGCCGTTTGTAAAAGATCAGGAACACACTGACAAGATAGGCCGCCGCGGACACGACCATCGACACCGGCACGTGCGTCCCGGGGATGAGCAATTGGTCCGTGCGCAGCATTTCAATGAAAAAGCGGCCGAAGCCGTAAGACGCAAGGTAAATCAGAAAGAGCTCACCCTCAAAGCGCGTGCGGTTCCGCATCGCGAAAAGGAGCAAAACGACGAGCCCGCACCAGATGCTCTCGTAGAGGAAGGTCGGGTGGACGCGGATAAAGCGCACCCCACTTTCCACCACCACATGGTCCCACATCTCCCGGGTGATCTCGTTCTCTCTCACGGCGGAGACGGGCAGCTGCATCGCGAAAAGCGTGTCCGTGTAGCCGCCGAAGGCCTCGCGGTTGAAGAAGTTCCCCCATCTCCCGATCATCTGCCCGATCGGGACGCCGATGACGCAGGTGTCAAGCACGCGCGGAAACGGGATGTGCTTCGCCTTCGACAGGCCGAAGATCGCAAGCACGCCCGCGATCAGGCCGCCGTAAATGGCAAGGCCGCCCTCCCGGAGATTGAAGACGGACAGGAGGTTGTCCTTATACGCGTCCCAGGAAAAAAGGACATAGTAAATCCGCGCGCCGATGATCGCAAGTATCATCGTCAGGATGGCAATGTCGACGTAGTCATCCGCGCTCTGGCCACTCTCCTTCGCCCTCCTCGTGAGCGCCGTGATGCCGAGCAGCATCCCGATCGCGATCATGATGCCGTACATCGCGACGGGAAAAGGACCGATCTGAATACTCCTGATCACATGAGAAAAGCTGACGCCAAGATGCGGGAAGCTGATCATCTCGTCCATGGATATGCTTCCTTATACGTTGAAGCGGAAGGTGATCACGTCTCCGTCCTGCACGATGTATTCCTTCCCTTCCATTCTGACAAGGCCCTTGTCGCGGGCCGCCGGGTAAGAGCCGGCATCCAGCAGCTGCTTGTAGTTGATGACTTCCGCCTTGATGAAGCCGCGCTCGAAATCCGTGTGGATCTTCCCCGCCGCCTTCGGCGCCTTGCAGCCGACAGGAATCGTCCAGGCGCGCGTCTCGTCCTCGCCGGTCGTCAGATAGCTCATGAGGCCGAGGAGCCGGTAGCTCGCGGCGATCAGTTTATCGAGACCGGATTTTTCGACGCCGAGATCCGCAAGGAATTCCGCTTTCTCCTCGTCGTCGAGTTCCGCGATCTCCTGCTCGATCGCGGCCGACACCACGAACACCTCGGCGTTCTGCTCTTTGGCGATCTCCCGCACAGAAGATACGAATGCGTTGGAGGCGCCGTCGTCCGCGAGGTCCTCGTCAGAGACATTTGCCGCGTAGATCACGGGCTTGTCGGTAAGGAGGTCCAGGCTCTTTCGGAAGCGGTCGTCGTCCTCGTCATCCAGCTGAAGCGAGATGCACATGTTGCCCTCTTCAAGCCATGCGTGGATTTTCTGCAGAATGTCATACTCGCGCTTCGCGTTCTTGTCCGCGCCGGACTTCGCGCTCTTTGCAGTCTTCGCGATCCGGCGGTCGAGCACCTCGAGGTCCGCGAACAGAAGCTCAAGATTAATCGTCTCAATGTCTCTTACCGGATCGACCGCGCCGTCCACATGGATGATGTTGTCATCCTCAAAGCAGCGGACGACATGGACGATCGCGTCGCACTCCCTGATATTCGCAAGGAACTGGTTGCCGAGTCCCTCGCCCTTCGACGCGCCCTTCACGAGCCCGGCTATATCGACGAATTCGATCGTCGCCGGCGTCACCTTCTTCGAGTGGCTGAAATCGCCGAGAAGTTTTAAACGCTCGTCCGGCACAGCCACAACCCCGACGTTCGGGTCGATCGTGCAGAACGGGTAATTGGCGGATTCCGCCCCCGCTTTTGTCAGTGAATTGAACAGCGTGCTCTTTCCCACGTTCGGGAGGCCGACGATACCTAATTTCATTTATGTGTATTCTCCTTAAAAAACCAGTGTTTATTCCGCGGCATGAACATACCGACTGCGTCGCAAAGCATCTGCAGCTGCGTCATCGGAAATGCTCCCGTTTGGCTTCTTTCTAAGCAAAAAGGGATCAGCGCAATAAAAGATTTTATCACGCCGGTCCCTTCTTCTCAATACGTTTCGGCAGAAATTACGCCCGGCACCCCATCCGCACTTTTTCAACCAAATTGAAAGATCCTATGGTAAAATGGTATCAGAAGCTTCATCGTCAAAAAATTATCAGTCAGGAGGATATCCATGAGCGGGACCACAAACGGCAGCATCCCTGAGGATCAGCTCCCAAAATCGCCGGTGCGGCTCGGCATCATCTACGAAGAGGAAAGTCACAGGGGACTTACGCACCCCTTTTTCGTGTTGATTCTCGACGCATTCAAGCGGGAGGCGGAAGCACTCGGCTGTGAACTCACCTTCATCAACAACGCCGTCGCCGACAAATCTGCCGGTTACGCGGAGTACTGCCGCGCGGGCCATCTGGACGGGGTCTGCGTCATCTGCGCGGACTTTGCCGCACCGAGATTACAGGATCTGGTCGCGGCGGGTTTCCCCTGCCTCACGGTAGATCACATTTTCAAGCATGTTCCCGCCGTGCTGTCGGACAACGAGACGGGCATGCGGAAGCTCATCGAATACGCGATCAAAAAGGGACATAAGCGCATCGCTTACGTGCACGGCCACAACAACTCGCTCGTCACGCGGACGCGCATCAAGCAGTTCCAGAACACGATGGGCTATCAAGGTCTCCCCATCCCCTCGGAATATCTGCGGGAGAGTGAGTATAACAACATCCCCATGACCCGGAAGATCGTCAGGCAGCTGCTTGAGCTGCCCGAGCGCCCCACCTGCATCCTGCTCTCGGATGACATGACCTATCTGGGCGCGCAGGACGCCGCCCGGGAATGCGCCTTAAGAATTCCGGAAGACATCTCCTTCGCCGGATACGACGGCATCCCGATCACGCAGGCCTTAAAGCCCGCTCTCACGACAGTCCGTCAGGACACGGAGGAAATGGGCCGGCTCGCCGCGAGGCACCTGGTCCGCCTGGTTCGCGATCCCTCAAAGGCGAGCCGGCTGCCGGCTATTCTTCCCGTGGAGCTCATAGAGGGCGGCACGATTGCCGACATCTGAGGCATCTGTCCCCGAAGGGAGGCTCGATCGCCGTTCGTTTACTTTGTGCCGAAAACCCTGTAGTAATGCTCCTGCACCTTTCTGATCGCCGCATTGCTGTCCGCTTTGACGTCAAAGAAATCATCGAGTCCCTTTACCGCTTCCATCGCCGCGACATAGAAGTCCGTGCAGACATTGATCTTGGCGATGCCTTCCTTCGCGCAGCGCGACAGGTTCTCATCTCCCGTGCCGGAGCCGCCGTGCAGGACGAGCGGCGTCTCAGGAAGAGCTGCCGCGATTCCGTGCAGCGCGTCGAAGCTCAGCTTCGGCGTGCCGGTCTTGTAGACGCCGTGGGACGTGCCGATCGACACCGCGAGGGAGTCGCAGCCGGACGCCGCGACGAAGCGGGCCGCTTCCTCGGGCTCCGTGTAGAGCGAGCCGTCGCCCTCGAGGACATTGGAGCCGACGTGGCCGATCTCCGCCTCCACCTGGACGCCGAGCTTCCGCGCCGCATCAACCACTTCCTTTGTGGTCGCGACATTTCCGTCGAAGTCCTTCATCGAGGCGTCGATCATCACGGATGTAAAGCCGAGCTCCATCGCGCGGAGGCAGTACTCGACTTCCGTGCCGTGATCGAGATGCAGGATGATCGGCGCGTCGTACTGTCCCGCCAGATACTTGCCGATGAGGGCCGCCTCCTCGAGGGAGATCATGTTCTTATGCACCTCGGCAAAGGCAAGGATGAGCGGGAGCTTCAGATCCGCCGCCGTCTTACAGAAGACGCGCGCGGAGTCGAGATCGATGAAGTTGCAGGACGGAATCGCGTACTTTCCGGCCATGGCTTTCTGTAACAGTTCTTTTGCATTAGTAACCAGCATGTGTGTCCTCCTTACTTTCTGTCTTTATTCACCGATGACGGTGAGGATGCATTTCCGACTGCGCGGGCGCAGATCGTCAAAATCCACGAAATAGATATAGCCCCACTGCCCCGTCTGCACCACGCCGTCGATCACGGCGAAGGTCTCGCTCGCGCCGAGCAGCGACGCGCGCAGATGGGCGTGGGCGTTCAGCATGCAGCTCATGTCCTCATGGACGCCTGCGTCCATATGATCCGCAAACTCCAGATGTACGGGGCCCGGGTAGCGGTAGCCGTAATTGTCCGACTCCTCCTTCGGGAAGACCTTGGCGAGGCCGTGGTTCAGGTCCACCTGCAGGAACTCGTCGCCCTTGATGTCCCGGTCGTGGACCATCTCCTCGAAGATGACCGCGCAGGTCGTGTGGGCGGACTGGATATTGACAATCCCGTTCTTAACCCCGCTCTCCTTCACGAAGCGGGCCACCTCGTCCCGGATCTCGATGTACTCCGTCTTTTTTCCTTTTGTCTCAAACTCGAGTATCTTGTGCCTGACCATAGACGCTCCTTTCCGCGATCAGCCCTGTCAGATCAGGAACTTCCCGTCTTTAAAGATCATCCTGCCGTCCAGATATACCTCGGCGTCCGTCCGGGTATCCTTGATCAGGTCCCAGTGGATCGGCGAGCTGTAGCTCCCGTCATAGGGGCGGCCGAGCGCCATGTGCATGGTGCCGCCGATCTTCTCGTCGATCAGCACGTCCGTCGTGCAGATGTCGATATAGGGGTTGGTGCCGAAGGCCACCTCGCCGGCTCTGTCGGCGTTCTCATTGTTTTCGATGATCATGCGGAGGAAATCCTCATTCGTCTCCGCCTCCGCCTTCACCACATGGCCCTTCTCAAAGGTGAGGAACACGCCGTTCATGACCTTTCCGCCGAGGGTCGCGGGGAGTTCGAAATAGATGTGCCCTTCCACGCTCTCCCACTTCGGCGTGACGTAGGTCTCGCCGTCCGGGATGTTCTCAGTATTGTCCATGACGACCCAGCGGTTGTCCCCGAAGGTAAAGGAAAAGTCCGTGCGCCTCCCGACGATCCGGAGGGTGCTTCCCTGATCCAGGATGTCGGCGATCCGCTGATTCTCCTTCTTGTAGGCCTCCCAGTCGAGCGTACAGGCGTCGAAGAACAGGTCCATCATCCGCTCGTAGCTCACGTGCGCCTGCTGCGCGAAATGCTCGTTCGGCACGCGCACAAGCGCCCAGCGCGTGTTCTGCCACCGCAGCGTGCTTACCTTGCCCATGGCCTTCTGATAGAGCGCGACTTTCTCCGCCGGGACGTCAAAGCACTCGTCCAGATTGAACGCGCCCCTGAGGCCCAGATAGCAGTCCGCCCAGGTCATGCCGTAAGCTTCGATCTCCGGGACCCAGCCGATCTGTTCATCGCTCCCGTACCGCAGGATGCCGTGCTTGACCGCCTCGCTCATGTACTGGATCTGCGCGTACCCGCCGGCCTTTATGACCTCCGCGTGCACCGCCTCCGCGAGCGCGACCGTCTCCGGCTCGAGCATCATGATCATGACCTTCTCACCGGGCTGCACTTTGAGTGAATAATTCACCAGCGACGCCGCGAGCGTCTGCCATCTTTTATCCAGATCTCTCATAGCGGCACCTTCTTAAAAGACGATCTCGAAGCGGCTCTCCTCATCGAGATCCATGCTCAGGAAATCGTTGATATAGCATCTCTCCGGCAGCATGATGAGCGCGTGCAGCTCGTCCGCGTCAATCGGCAGCGGCGTCAGGTGATAGACCGCCGGGAAGAGCGTGATGATCGTTCCCTTCGGCACGATGAAGGCTTTCGTCTGCCCGACGTCATAGCCCCCGCTCGCGAGCGAGACGTGCATGACCGCGTCCCCGCTCACCGGCATCATCGCCTCGCAGGTGTGATTGTGCCACTCCACGGCCTCAACGACATAGCCGTGATTCCTGACGACGAGCGGCGACAGTCCGACCGGCAGACCCGACTCCGCATAGAACTTCGCCTGGTCGCGGTAGAAATCGTGAAATTCGCCGCCGATGTGATACCCCTTCGGGTTCATGACGTCCGTAAAGGTCCCGTAGGGCGCAAATGCCTCCGCCGTAAGCGGTTCCGCCTTAATCTTTCTCATAGCTAAACTCCTTTCCGTCAAAAGCTCTCTCGTGCTCACTCCGCGTCCGGATCCCCCAAAAAACTTCTAAGGGCTCACTCCGCGTCCAGATACCCCTTGAGGAAATCCGCCACCTCCTTGGCGTAAGCCACGCAGTCGCGGCTCTCGTCGCAGAAGATCTCCGCCGTGAAGAGGTGGACGCCCATCTCCTTCGCCGCGGCGATGCAGCGTGCAAAGTCCACGTGTCCCTTCCCGTAGTCCCGGAAGCGGTACTCGCCCGGGATCGAATCCTTGAGATGAAGAGAGGTGACATAGCCCTTCCCCTTCAGAAGATCCGCGACGGTGCGGTCCGCGTCGCCGCTGAAGGCGTTCGTCTCGTTGCCGATGTCCCCGTAGACGCGGAAGAAGGGCGAAGGCACGCGCTCGCAGTACTTCACCGCGTCGCTCACCGTCGCGCAGAAAGGCATCTCGGCATTTTCGATGCCGAGGATCACGCCGTGATACGCGCATATGCCGACCGCGACCGGCAGGTTCTCATAGAAGCGCGCCACGGTCTCCGGCGTCGACGGCTCGCCGTACACGTCGTAACCGTTGACGAGCATGACGCGGCTCCCGAGATCGACCGCGAGCCGGCAGCCCTCGTCGATCACGCGGAAGGCCTCCTCGTTCTTCTTGCGGTCGAGCATGCCGAGCGGCGTCTTCCTGAGGAGCGACAGCGAAAATGTCGTAAACGGCACGCCCATCGACACCGAGAGGCTCCGCCACTTTTCCCGCTCCTCTTTTGACCAGTTCAGCCGCGCGGCCCGCTCCGGAAGCAGATCCACGCAGAATTCCACGTGGTCAAACCCGCTCTCCTTCGCGATCTTCATCTTTTCCTCAAGAGGCATCCCGTCGGGGAGCGCCTTCTCGTACATGCCAAGGGAATATCTGTACATCTTTTTATCGTTCTCCGGTCTCTTATCTCGCGTTCAGCGCGCTCGTGTCCCGCATCCACTGCCCGAAGGTGTCATAGGCCTTGCGGTACTGCGCGAAGTATTTCTTATAGATCTCGTGATTTTCGGGGTTCGGCTCGATCCGCTTGCTGTAGCGGACCATCTTCTCCACCGCGGCCTCGAAGCTGTCGTAGACGCCGGCCGCGATCGTCGCGAGGATGGCGCTGCCGAGCGCACAGGACTGCGGGTCCTCCGGCACATTCACGACGACGTTGGAGACATCCGCGTGGATCTGCATGAAGAGGTCGCTGTTCGTCGTGCCGCCGCCCATGTAGATCTCACTGACCTCATAGCCCGCGTCGCGGAAGGACTGGAAGACATTTTCGGTGCCGTACGCGACGCCCTCCATGATCGCGCGGAAGAGATGCGCCTGCGTGTGGCCGAGCGACAGGCCGTAGATATTGCCGCGGATGTCGCCGTCCGTGTAGGGCGTGCGGTTGCCCTGCCACCAGTCGAGAACGAGGAGTCCGTCCGAGCCGGGCGCGATCTTCGACGCGCCGCGGTTCAGCTCGCCGTAAGCGCCGCCCTCTTTGTCCTTCAGATCTCCGCAGAAGCGGTTCTTGAACCAGCTCACGATCGAGCCCGAGGAGGTCTGCCCGCCCTCGACCATGCCGTAGCCCTCGCGGATCGCGCCAGGGAAGGGGCCAAAGATGCCGCTCTTCCCGTATTTGTAGACGTCCGTGAGGCCGAGGATGAGGTGGCTCGATCCGGTGATGAGCGCGACCTTGCCCGGGGAGATGACGCCGAGGCCGAAGCAGCCGATGAAAGCGTCCGGTCCGCCCTGCGCGACGATCGTGTCCGTCGAAAGGCCGAGGAACTCCGCCGCCTCCGGCGTGAGCGTCCCGATATTTTCGCCGAGATAATGGATTTCCTGCGGGAACTTGTCCAGCACGTCCCCGAGGCCGACCGCCTCGTAGAGCGACTTCTGGAAGCCGCCGTTCTCCGCGTCATAATACCAGCGCGCGGAGATATTGGACATGCTCGCGGTCCACTTGCCGGTCAGCTTGAAGGTGATCCAGTCCGTGCACTCGCAGACGACGTCCGCCGCAGCGTAATTCTCCGGCTCGTGCCGCTTCAGCCACAGCGCCTTGCAGGGCATCCACTCCGCCGAGACGGAGCCGTAGCTGTTAAACTTCAGCGCCTCGTCTCCCGTCGCCGCGATCTCCGCCGCCTCCTTGGCGGACCGCACGTCCATCCAGATCAGGCAGTCGCGGACCGGCGTGCCGTCCGCCTTGCACAGCATCACCGAGCAGCAGGTCACGTCATAGCCGATCGCGATGATGTCCTTCTTGTCGACGCCGGCCATCGCGATCGCTGCCTGCATGCTCTTCTGAAGGCAGTTCCACCAGTCCATCGGCCGCTGCTCCGCCCAGCCGGGATGCTCGTGGATCGTCTCGTACTCGGTCGCCGCAAAGCCGATCTCGTGTCCGTCAAGCTTGTAGATGCCGGCGCGGACGGAGCCGGTTCCCATGTCAAAGCCCACCACGTATTTTTCCGCCATTGTCATTCCTCCTTAAGATAAAGCGCCGATGATGCAAGAAAAAACAGCCCCCCTCCCGCGCCGCAAACCGGCGCATCAAGAGGGGGACCCGGTGTGATGTCTTATAGCCCCGCCCGGAAGTCCTTCACTTCTTTCATGAACTCCTTCACACGGTTCACGTCGACTTCATTTTCGAAAATGCCGTCGACCTTGAAGGTGGTCGCGCAGACCGCGCCGTCCGCGTACGTGAGCTGCCGCTTAATGTTGTCCTTGTTGCAGCCGGTGTTGCAGAAGACGGGCGTATGCTTCACCGCGTCCTTCACGCGCTTAAGGATCTGCGTGTCCGTCTCGGCGCCGGCTGTGAGGCCCGATACGCACAGCGCGTCCGGATGGTTGTTGAACTCCGTCGTCCTCGCGATGCTCTCGATGTCGCGCGCGGCCAGATATGCGGCTGCCTCGGGCACGATGTTGTAGAGCATCCGGATGTCCTTCCCGGAAACCGCCATCTTGTGGCGCACGGTCGCGCCGACGTTCGTGTTCCACAGGCCGAAGTCGGACGCGTAGACGCCGGTGATGATCTCGCGGATGAACTTCGCATCCACGGCGACGGCCAGATCGATCGAGGCGACCGGATCCCACAGGCAGTTGACGCCCAGCGGAATCTTGATGTCACTCTTCAGCTCCCCGATCACCCTGGCCATGGCGGCGACCGTCACGGTCTCCACCTTTGTCAGATAGGGAAGGCTGAATTCATTGGAGAACATGACGCCGTCTACGCCGCCCTCCTGCAGAGCAAGCAGATCGTGCCGCGCACAGGTCAGGACCTTGTCCATCCCGCCGTCCGCGTCGTAGTTCGGATCCCCCGGCATCGGCTGCATATGGCACATCGCGATGATCGGTTTCTCCACGCCAAAAAGATCTTTCGTCCACATAGAATTCTCTCCTTTCTCGAGTTTTATTGTTCCGGTAATGCTTTTTTACAGTGCTTCCGTCCAGGCCTTGTAGAGAAGGCTGCCGACGATCGCGCCCTGGTCCGGCACGCCGTGCAGCTTCTCGCGGTGCACGAAGGCCTTGCCGTAGACCGGCGCCATGTCCTTCGTCGCCTCGACGCCCGCGCAGGCCGCTTCATAAGCCTTCGTCACAAGCTCCTTCGCGTCGTCGCAGCCCGCATCCACTGCTTCTCTCGCGGCGTCCGCCGCCGGCTTTAAGGAATCGAGCAGCGTGCGCTCGCCCGGATTCGCCTTGCCTCTCTTCTGCGCGCCTTCATAGTAGCCCTGCGCAAACAGCGCAAAGCCCTCGCCGTCCAGGCTCTCGCGCCCCTTCAGGGCTTTGGCCGCGCCGAGCATGCCGCTGCCCATCAGCGTTCCCATCGTCGAAGGCACGGCCGACGCGATGGCGGAGCCCGCCGCGAAGAGGAGCTTGCCAAGATCCGTCTCCTCGGAGGCATTGGCTTTCTCCTTCGCAGCCGCAAAGCCCTTGCTCATCGTAAGGCCCAGATCGCCGTCGCCTGAATTGGCGTCGAGCTCAATCAGATAATCCTTGTTCTCATTCATCTCATCCGAAGCTTTGTTGATAAACCGGATGACGTCGTCTCTTGTGATCTGCATAATCTAATCCCCTCTTTTCTCTTAAGCGCATTCCGGGAGACTGCTTCATATGAATCCTTCTCCCGTCCCGCCTCAAGTCCTTCCTTCCGGCTGTTCTTCAGCCGATGGCGTTCTGATGAATGAACGGTGTGTCCGCTGCGGGGCTTAAGTACTTCTTCAGCTCGTCGTCCAGCTTCATGACGGAGATCGACGCGCCGATCATATCCATCGAGGTCGCGAACTCGCCGAGCTTCGCGAAATAAACCTTCATGCCCTGCGCTTCGAGCGTCTCGTGGACGCGGCGGTACATGATATAGAGCTCCTCAAGCGGCGTAGCCCCGAGGCCGTTCACCAGCACGGCGACCTCGTCTCCCGCCTTCGTCTCAAGGTCCTTAAGGATTCTTTCAAGCATGTAGTCGACCGTCTCATCCGCCGTCTTCACCGGGCAGACTTCGACGCCGGGCTCGCCGTGGATGCCCATGCCGAGTTCCATCTCGCCTTCCTTGACGGAGAAGTTGGCCTTGCCGTTTTCGGGGATGATGCAGGGCGAGAGCGCCACGCCGAAGGTGCGGACGGCGCCGTTGGCCTTCTCGGCGATGCGCGCCACTTCCTCGAGCGGAAGCATCGCGTCCGCCGCGGCGCCCGCGCACTTGAACACGAAGTAGATGCCGGCGACGCCGCGTCTCTTGTTCTCATCGCCCTTGTCGGCGGAGGCGACGTCGTCGCAGCCCTTCACGTGCAGGCACTTGATATCGTCGAATTCGACCAGCTCTTCAGCCATCTCGAAGTTCATGATGTCGCCCGTGTAGTTGCCGTATACATAGAGCACGCCCGCGCCGGAGTCGATCTCTCGCGTCACGTTCGCGATCTGCTCCGCGCTCGGAGACTGGAAGACGCCGCCGATCGCGCAGCCGTCGATCATGCCGTCGCCGACGTAGCCGAGGAAAAGGGGCAGGTGGCCGGAGCCGCCGCCGGTCATGATGCCGACCTTGCCTTCCGTCTTCTTCGTCGTCACGTAGCATCTCAGGTCGTCATTCACATATTTGACGCGGTCCGGATACGCGGCATAGATGCCCTTCAGCATTTCATCGACATAGTCCTCAGGTTTATTGAGCAGTCTCTGCATGATAAATACCTCCTTTATCTTCTCTTGCTCATACTCTTCACTTACTCTTATCTTGTCTTTATCTTGCTCTTCTCTTACTCTTTTCTTAGTTTTATCTTAAGCAGTTGCTTCTTTTTCGGCTTTTTTCTTCTTGCGGTTCTCCGCGAGCTTGTCCAGATAGTGATTCAGGATCATGTCCCCGACGAGCACCGCGCCCCAGACGAAGGTCTGGAAGTAGCTGTCGACGCGGAGGATGCCGAAGCCGCTCGAGAGGAACTGAATCGTGAGCACCGCCATCACGACGCCCGTGATCTTGCCGAAGCCGCCGGCCGGATTGATGCCGCCGAGGATGGCGACGATCAGGCACCGGAGCACGTAGGAGGAACCATAGCTCGCCTTCGCGGAGTTGGTTCCCGATGCGATGATGATACCGGCGATCGCGGACAGGATGCCGCCGTAGACGTGTGTCTTTAAGATGACGCGCTCATTCTTGATGCCGGAGAAGCGGGCCGCCGTCGGATTCGTTCCGACGAGGTAGAGCTCCATGCCGTACTGCTTTCTCTGCAGGAGGATCGTGAAGATGATGACGACGATCACGAAGATCACGAGCGACATCGGGATCACGCCGAAGAGATAGGCGCCGCCGAAGAAGGTGAATTCAGACGGCGTGCCGAACACCGCCGCGCCCTTCGTGACGCCGACGCCGAGACCGATGAAGATCTCCTGCGTGCCGAGCGTCGCGAGCATGGCGGGAATGCCGACGTAGGCGATGAGGAAGCCGTTTAAGAGGCCGCACACCGCGCCGACCGCCATGGCGATCACAAGGCCGATGATGATCGCGGGCCACATGCCGATCTTCTCCTGCGCCCAGATGATGAACTGGCAGCAGAAAATTCCGCTTAAGTTCGCGATGCCGACGACGGAAAGGTTGATGCCGCCGAGCAGCATCGCCAGGGAGACGGCGATCGCGAGGATGCCTACTTCCGGAAATGTTCTCGCCATCGACTGGAAATTCGACAGGGCGAGGAACTTGCTGCCATTGGCGACGGCCATGATCACAAAGGCCGCAACCATGATGAAGAAGAGGCGAACCATCCGGGAGTCTTCCGTCAGACCCTTCAGATACTTGACAATGCCTTTATTGTTCTGCATGCGCTTCCCCTCCTTAGTCTTCCAGGATCTTCGCGATCTTCCGGCTGTTCTTGAGTTCCTTGTAAGCGGACAGCGCGGTACCTGCGACGATGACGATGCCGACAATCATCTGCTGCCAGCTCGAGTCGACGCCGACCAGCGTGAGGGAGCTTCGCGCGACCGTGATCAGGATGAGGCCGAGCGTCGTGCCGATCACGGTGCCCTTGCCGCCGGCGATGTTCGAGCCGCCGAGGACGACCGCGGCGATGCAGAGCATCTCGGAGCCCATAAGGTCGGTCGGCATGCAGATGCGGGCCTGCATGGTGTGGCAGATGCCTGCGAGGCCGGCGAAGGCGCCGATGAAGGTGTAGACAAAGATCAGAATGCCATTGACGTTAAATCCCGCTCTCTCCGCAGAGACGCGGTTGCCGCCGATGGCGTATATGCCTCGCCCGAGCATCGTGTACTTCAGCATGAAGAAGACGATGAGGGCGACCGCGACAAGGAAGAGGAAGGTCCAGGTACAGGTCGTCGTCACGGCCCCGGAGGATCCGCTCACCATGACCGCCTTGCCGAAATCTTCCATCGGCTTGCAGAGGCGGTTGACCGGCTTGCTGCCGACCAGCGTGATGAGGAGGCCGTAGTAGAGAGACGACGTGCCGAGCGTCACGATGAAGGCCGGAAGGGAGAAGCGGGTGATGATGACCCCGTTCAGGAAGCCGAGCACGAGGCCGATGCCCATGGCCATGAGGATCGGCAGGACGACCGGCCCGTCGAATTTGATGTTGTCCATGATCTTGCTCGTCGTGAACATCCCGCAGACCGCGATCGCCGGGAAGGACACGTCGATGCCGCCGGCGATGATCCCGGGCATAAGCGCAAATGTCATGATGCCCATCACGATGCTGTTCTTCATCAGCGAGACGACATTGCCGGTCGTAAAGAACACGGGGTTCGCGATGCCAATGATCAGGCACAGCGCGATCAGCGCGATCAGCACGAAGAATTCATTGGTCTTAACTGCTTTCTTCAGCATTACGCGGCACCTCCTTCGTCATTGGCCTCCGCCAGAATATCCGCCAGGCGGGCTTCTTCCATCTCGGCCGTCTCGAACTCTCCTGCCAGGCGGCCTCTCTTCATGATGATCGCCCGGTTGCAGTTGTCGAGAATCTCGGGCAGGTCGTCGGAGATGATGATGACCCCGATGCCTTCCTCCGCCAGCCGCTTCGTGTAAGCGTAGATATCCGCCTTCGCGCCGACGTCGATGCCGACGGTCGGGCTGTTCAGAATCAGAACCTTGGGCTTCGTGGAGAGCCACTTGGCGAGCACGACCTTCTGCTGGTTGCCGCCGGACAGGGCCTGCACCGGCAGCTCCGTGGAAGGCGTCTTGACCTTCAGCTCCTTCACCCAGTCTGCGGATCTCTCCCGGACGCCGTCGTTGTCGATCAGCCCAGCCTTATTGAGGTTGCGCTCGATCACCGCGGAGATCATGTTTCTTGAGATCGTCTGCGGCATGAAAAGTCCTTCTGTAAGTCTGTCCTCCGGGACGTACGCGATCCCCACGTTGATCGCGTCCTTGACATCCTTGAGACTCAGCTTCTTCCCTTCGAGGATCACCTCGCCGGTGTCAATCTTCTCAAGGTTAAACAGCGCTCTTGCGAGCTCGCTCCGCCCGGAGCCCAGAAGTCCCGTGATGCCGAGGACTTCACCCGCGTAGAGCTTAAAAGAAATATCCTTAAACAGATCCTTGATGCCGATATTCTTCACTTCGAGAAGCGGCTCGGATCCGATCGATTTCACTTCGAATTTTTCGTTCTCGATCTCGCGGCCGGTCATGTAATAGATGAACTTCTTGCGGTCGAAGTCCTTGATCGGTCCCTCGATCACCTTCTTGCCGTTCCTGAGAATCACCAGCTGTTCCGCGATCTCGTAGACCTCCTCGAGTTTGTGGCTGACGAAAACCACGGAAATTCCCTTCTTCTGCAGATCCCGCACGACCTTAAAGAGCGAGTTGACCTCGTTCTTCGTCAGGGCCGTGGTCGGCTCATCCATAATGAGGAGTCTTGCGTTCTGCAGAAGCGAACGGCAGATCGCCACCAGCTGCTTGCTGGCCACCGGCAGATCAGCGAGAATGGCGTCGAGGTCCATCTTGACATTGATCATGTCAAGCGCCTCCTGCGCCCTCTTCTTGACGGTCCTCCAGCTCACGGTCTTCCGGCCGTCGAGCCGCTCCGCGGACAGCGCGATGTTTTCGGCCACGGTCAGGTTCGGGAAGATCGCGAAATCCTGATAGATAACCTGTATGCCGAGGTCGATCGCCTGCTTCGGGGTCAGGTGCGAATACTGCTTCCCGTCGATTTCGATCGTCCCTCTGTCCGGCCGGTAGAACCCGGAAATGATCTTGATCAGCGTCGACTTGCCGCCGCCATTTTCGCCGGCGAGGCATAATGTCTGCCCCTCCAGGATCTCGAAATCCACATCCTGCAGCGCGTGGACGCCGCCGAAGGAGATGGAGATCCCGTCCAGCTTGATTAGTGTCTTCCCTGCCATAGCCGTATATCCTTTCCTGCTGCGATTACATCCCTTTTTCTAAAAAAGGGAACTGTTATGCGTGTTCCCATAACAGTTCCCCGTGACAAGCAAACTGATCTTCTTAATTGAAAGTCAAATCAACTGTGCTTTATCAGAAGTCGTAGTCACCCATGTTGTCCTTGTTGACATCGATCCAGGCCTGGCCGTAGAGGACGTTCGCGCCCTTGTCGTTCTGCTTAAGAAGGAGGCCCTGATAGCCTTCCGCCTCGAGGTCCATGCCGTCTTCGATCGCTTCGCCCTTGAGCATCTTAAGAGCGAGTTCGTTCATCGCATAGCCTGCAAGCGCCGGATCCCAGAAGGAGATCATGTCGATCGCGCCGGTTTCAAGATACTGGCCGGCCACGGAGACAAGCGATGTGCCGATGCAGAATGTGGAATCCTGAAGGCCCATTTCCTCGATCGCGCGGGCAGCACCCGGGATATCCGTCATAGCGGAGCCCTGGAAGCCGATGATGTCCGGATCGCTCTGAAGGAGCTGCTTTGTGATGTTGTAAGCGTTCTCGGAGTCCTCAGTGGTCTCGTTCTTGTTGGAGACGAGTTCCATGTCCGGATAATTCTCTTCCTGATAAGCGACGGAAGCGTCAACCCATTCATTGTGGGAGGTCGCTGTCAGAGAGCCGACATAAGTCGTGTACTTGCCCTTGCCGCCCATCATCGGTCCAAGCTGCTCTTCCATGAAGTGCTTGCCGTAAGCTGCGTTATCGAAAGCTTCGATATCGTAGTCGGCATTTGTGACGTCAGATGCCTCGTGTGTGATGACGACGATGCCCTTCTCACGCGCTTCCTTCAGAACCTCTTCAAGGGACTCTGTGGAGTTCGGGACGACGCAGATGGCGTCAGCGCCGGCATCCATCGCTTCGCGGATCTTCTGCACCTGTGCAGCCGGGTCAGCTGTCGTGTCGCCGATCTGATAAGCGTCGACGCCTGTGTCTTCAGCAAACTTGTTGACGCCTTCTTCCATGCGGTCGAACCACGCCACACCTGTCAGCTTGACGATCGTGACGATCGTGAAATCGCTGTTGTCAGCTTCCTCGGCTGCGACTGTTACGGCGCCTGCGAGCGTAGAAACGATCATGCCTGCAGCAAGGATGAGGGACATAAGTTTCTTCTTCATAAACATACCTCCTTGTTGTGATAGAGAATGGTATCAGTTACATCCGCCCGGATGCACCTGCATCCCGATCCGGATGTCACTTACAATTAGATGAGGCCGCGCTCTCTTCCGGCCTTCGCGATCGCTTCCGCCATCTCGCGGACGCGGACCGCCGGCGACGGTGCCTTTAAGATCCCCGATGTGGCGCCCGTGCCGTCCGCGCCGAGGCGGATCACGTTGTAGCAGTCGTCCGCCGTCGTGACGCCGGAGGCGATCATGACGAGCACGTCCGGATTGATCTCATGCAGTGCTTTCACCGTGTCGATCGTGTAGGAATCGTCCGCGACCTGGCCTGTGCCGATGAGATCCGTCGGCTCGGCGAGCACCGCGTCCGCGCCGAGACAGCAGGCCGCTTTCGCTTCCGTCACGCTGTCCGCGCACACGATCGTGAACATGTCGAGCTCCTTCGCTCTTCTAACGCAGGCGTAGAGCTCTGTCAGCGTCTTCGTATTCTCCGCGTGGTTGAGGAACACGGCCTCAGCGCCGGCTTCCTTCAGGGACTCCGGAAGAACGTGTCCCATCCCGCGCCCGGGTGTCAGCGGATCCATGGACTGCGCGCAGACGATCACGTGCTCCGTGTTCTCCTTGATGAGCCTGAGATCCGCGAAGGGGCAGGTAAACAGCACCGGGATCCCCACGGCTGCAGCCGTCTCGTCCGCCGCTTTGGCGAGCTCGAGGCTCTTCTGCCCGTAGAGGTAAGACTTCGGGTTAACGACTAAAAACGGACTCTTCACCTTCATATCCTTACCTCACTCTCCCATGACAATGATGCTGCACTTTCTCGTGCGTTCTCTCGTGCGGTCAAAATCGACGAAATAGACATATCCGGTCGGTCCGACAGCCAGCTTCCCGTCATCGACCTCGAGGGTCGCGCTGTTGCCGAGAATCGTGGCCTTTAAATGCGCGTCGCAGTTGAACAGCGCCGTCCTGTCTCCGTTCGGCAGGTATGATGCGGCGTCCGGCCAGCTCTCGACGGCCTCGTAGTGCTTCTCGCCCGGATAGAGGTATGTCTCCTCCGAGGGAGCCACCGTCTGGTCCGGAATGATCTTCTCGAGCACCTTGTTGAGGTCTCTCTGCAGATACTCCGTGCCGTCCGGCAGATAATCGTGCACGAACTCCTCGAAGAAGACCGAGCAGGTCGTATGCGGGGAAATCGCCGTGACTGTGCCGTTCTTAATGCCTGAATGCTCGATCGCCTCTCTCACCTGCTTCGTGATATTGATGAAAGTAGGCGTCGTTCCATGGGATTTGATTTGTATCTTTTCCTTATATACAGCCATGTTCCCCCTCCTCTTTTTGTTCTTTTTTACCATTTTACGCGGGAACAAGGCTATTGTAAAATATGACTTATAAGGGTTTTTCGAAGGTTTTGCCTATGCTTTAAATGTTTTCGCATCGCGCAACACTTCGTCAATATTATACAATATTTTCAGACGAAAACAATAGTTATTGGAGAATATCATGACACTTACACAGCTAAAGTACTTTGTGACAGTCGCCGAATCCGGCCAGCTCACCCGCTCCGCGGCGGAGCTGATGATCGCCCAGCCTTCTCTCACGCAGGCGATCCGGAAGCTCGAGGATGAGCTCCGCTTCGCCCTTTTTCAGAAGAAAGGGCGCACACTGCACCTCACGCAGGAGGGAAAAATCTTCCTCGCCTACGCGAAGGAAGTCCTCTCCGCCTCCGGCAGAGCCGAAGCTGCGGCGGAGCGCATCTACCAGGAGCGCAACGGTCTCATCCGCTTCATGCACACGGAGCCGACGCCGAAATACTACATCCCGGATCTGATCCGCCATTTTCTTGAGCGGGAAGAAAACAGAGACGTGCGCATCGAGTGCGACATCGCCGGCACAGGCAAGATCATCAGTGCGCTGCTGCACGACGAGATCAACTTCGGCTTCTGCTCGGAGCCGCCCGAGCCGGACGGCCGCCTGCTCATGTATCCGCTGATCCGGCAGCCGATCGTGCTCATCGCCGCGAAATCCGATCCGCTCGCGCAGCTCTCACAGATCAGCCCGCTCGATCTCTCGAAGCGGCCCTGCATCTCCTACGCGGAGAGCTCCGCCATGCGGCTGCAGCTCGACCGCTTCTGCGCGGAGCGCAATATCCGCCAGGACATCCGCTACCGCTCCTCCGCCGTGCAGATCACCTCGCTCGTCGCCCGCGGGCTCGGCTGGGCCTTCGCCGTGAAGACGGATGACCTGCCGAATGACAGGATCTCGGTGCTCCGGATGCCGAACCTGACGCTTATGCGCACCACCTATCTCGCGATGCGGAAGGACCGGCAGTTCGGCGCCGCAGCCGAGCGGTTCCGGGATTACGTGTTGACGGAAACCGCGACGGTGTGATTACAGCCGATATCCGTTCTGTTTAAAGATGCGCTGCACCGAACTGTTCAAATTGAGCTGCACATCGACGAGATCCTCTTCCCTGCATTCCGCCGTGATCAGCAGGGTCATCGTTCCGTCACCGAAGGACAGGATGCCGTTGTAAGCCGGCCCCTTCAGGATCCGCGCATCCTTCTCTCCGATCGCCGGCAGTTCTATTCGCAGCATCTTTTCGATCTCTTCAATCGGATATTCGGAGGACAGTACGATCTCACACCTGCACAAGGAATTCATCTGCGTCAGATTGGTGGTCATGTTGATATCGCGGTTGCTGAGAGAGATGATATTGCCGTCGAGAGTCTGGATCCGGATAAAGCGCAGGCCGATTTCCTGCACTTCTCCGTGGTACTGTTTCGCGCCGGCGCCCAGGTCGACGATATCTCCCACATGAACGATGCCCTCGAATACCATGGTGAGCCCGGCGATGATATCCGAGACGAAATGCTGGGCACCCAGAGAAACCGCAATGCCGAGCGATGCGATCGCCGCCAGAATCGCACTCATACTGATCCCGAGATCATTGAGTGCCAGAATGATGAACAGGAAAAGGGCCAGATACAGGATAAGGCTTCTGATCAGCCTGCAGATCGTTCTTCCCTTTTGGCCCACAAAAGTGGAAATGAATGCGAGCAGGAGCTCGATCAGAATCACAGCCATGACAATCTGTCCCAGAAGGATCAGGATCCCGGCGATCGCGAACAGGTTGATTCCCTTCTCCCAATTGCCCGACGTAATGTAGTAATAAAGAGAATTGCGGGAGCGTGCCGTATCAAAGCCGGCGACAGGAATCTGCTGCGTCAGGTACAGGCCGATGATGATCTCCATCGTAATGAGGCCGATTCTTTCGGGCCTGATGGAAACAAGATAGTTCCGGACGCCGCTCCAGTATTTCCGGGGGCTTTTTTCCACGGGCCCCGTCGTTTTATTCTGTTCACAAAACTCGTCGGTATATCTGCCGAGGATCAGCCATGCAAGAACCGCGTAGATCACAACAAAAAGAAGGCTTCCGGTGACAGCGGACGCAAGCATGCCGGCCGGTTCCGCCGCCTCAGGAGCGATGTAGCAGGCAAGCTGGGGTTCTGACGTCTCTTCACCTTCCGTGAGATCGACGGAACTAAGCTGCTGCGCAATCATATACATAGATCCGTCGTCCGTCCTGACCGTCTTGATGACGGCTCCCTCCAGCTGACCGGCATCGAGCCCGAACTGAGAGAGGTTTCTGCCGACCAGGTTCTCATTGCTCGACGAGATAATCCGCCCCGTTTTCTGATCGGCGATACACAGAATGACATTCACTCCGGCCTGATTCTCAAGAACCGCATTTGCCATCAGCGCAAGATCAATATCCAGCATTGCCGGATCCACACAGATCAACATGACGCCAAAGCGGTCAGGATCGGCAGTGTCGTTAATCCGGACCGCCACTCTGATTCCTCTCTGCCCGGTGATTTCGTCGGTTTCCACGCCGTGCACGACAGAGCGAACTCCCTTCAGTACACGCCGGAAATCATAGGTGACGGACTTCGGATCCGTCCCCAGTGCAAGATCGATGTATTCCCCGCTGCTTACGGTCTCATGCCCTTCTGCGTCATAGAGCGTGATGGAGGATGCGGAAATGCTGTCCGTCAGCGTCTCCAGCACCGAGTGTTCCCTAAGCTGCGGGCTGTTATTCAAAACTTCTGCAATATGAGCGCCATAATCCAAATAAATGTCAACAAAGCGCTCCGTATTCTGCTTCATGCGGTCGGAATACATATGCAGGCTTTCCTCGACGGTGCGAAGCCTTTCCTTGCCCTTCGCCGTATTATCGTACAGACCGCTGAGCGCATAGATCAGACAGCCGCTTAAGAAGATGAGTATTGCGCCAATTATGCCGCACAGAACCGCAAAGCGGCGAACGTTCGCGGGCCGGTACCATTTCTCCAGCGTCGGGGGCAGCACATTGTTCCGGATATAGACATACAGCCAGATGCCCGACGTAATGAGGGCCGCAAGGAACACAATCAGAGCAGTAAACATATATGTGCTCTGGCCGAGGGCTTTGACAAACAGATTCGGCTGTATGGACAGCAGGATCAAATAGCCGTCGATTTCGGGAACCGCGCTTTTTATATACTGAAATGTCACGTCCTTAAGGGACAGTGTCCCGGACTCGGAAAAGGCGTCCCCCTCCGCTTCCTCTAAAGGCGCATTTTCAATCATGCTATTTTGCAGTTCTTCTTTGAGATCCGCGATAATGTCGTTGCAGTACAGGATTCTTTCTCCCTGTTCCGCAGCACACAGGGCATACACGTTGTAGGCTGCTTCCGTCTTCCGGAGGATTCCCGGAATATCCACCGCGCTTTCCACCTCTTCGCGGATGCTGGTCCCTTCACGCCATTCGACATAGTAGTAGGAACCGCTGATTCTGCTGTAAATGGCGAAGGCATCCGCCTTCCCCGGCAGCTCGAAGAGGCCGTCCCTGCCTTCAAACAGATCCGCGGTCAGGTTGAACTTCCCTTCAATGTCTTCAGGGACCGTCACTTTACCGTCCTCGACCTTGATGACTGCGCCGCCGGAATACATGGTGATCGCATGATCCCCGTTCTTCTCGACATCATTGAGAACAGCCAGCGACGCGAGCGTCGCATCTACTCTGTACTGCTCCCGGATGCGGCTCTCCATGGTCTCCCAGGCGGATTCAATATCGTCCAGCGTCTGGGCGACCTCTTCCCGCTTCAAAGTTTCATCGCCGGCATTGTCTCTGACGAGCGCAGCATGATTCTGCATCATGATCACCCAGCCGAAAGCGATGACGAACAGGAATGCCAGTATGATTGTCAAAATAATCCTTTTTTTGCTGATTCCCATGGATGCGCATGCTCCTTCCAGTATTGCCATAATGATATCACGATCGTCCGTATCCGGACAAGCAGTTGCCCGGGAGAACTCCCCCGGGCAACGCAATGCTTTTTACTGTTTCTTATCTGGCATGCAATCCGTCACCCACTATGACGAATTTTCAGCGCAATTTTCTACAGGTGGGCGCAATATTTTAACACCGTGTCCTTTCCTGGAACATCTCATGTCAATGCATCCACAGATTCCACAAGCAGCACGGTTCCATCCTCCACCCGGATCTCCGCTGCTTCCTCCGCAAACCGGTTGCTGACGCCAAAAGAAGCCCCGCTCTGCTTAAGCTCAAGCCCTTCGCCCCCATAGTACAGGCCGCTGAGGCTCACCCGGCTCTTCCCGGACATGGGAAGAAGGGACACATACCGCTCCGGCGTGCGCTCCCCGAAGACAGCCCGCCTGAGTGTATCGCCGTCCCGCCTGATCGCGAAGCTCTCTTCATGAAGTGACAGGATGTTCTGCTCGTCGACGATCCGCGCCGGGATCCCGGCTGCGAGCGGAATTCTGAGATCCATGACATTGGCGAGGAAGTGGTCGAGCCGGCCTCCCGTCGCGCCGAGCACGGTGATGTCGCTGCTGCCCCGCCGGACAGCCTCGTTAAGTGCCAGTTCAAGGTCCGAATAGTCCTTTTCCGCCGGAAATGTCTCAAGCGCCGCGCCGACGTCGTCGATTTCCCCTGCGGTGAGCTTCGTGCTGTCAAAGTCCCCGAGGATCAGATCCGGCCTGCGTCCCGCCGCGAGCAGCACATCGATCCCTCTGTCCGCCGCGATCACAAAGTCAGGCGGGCAAGCTGCCGCCATTTTGTTAAGAAAAGCAGGCGTGAGTCTCCCGCCTGCCACAATCATCGTTCTCATCCGGTGTCTCCTTCTCAGTCAACATCGCTTCCTGTCCGGCCAGGCCCGTTCCAGCCTCATGCCTTCGGAATTCACTGACGGGAATTAAGCGGCATAGCTTTCAGCTGATCAGGCCGCACAACTCCTTCACGTTAGCGGCGATATCGTCCTTAAAAACCGCACTTCCGGCGACAAAGACATTGGCGCCGGCCGCGAGCGCATCGCCGATCGTCTCTCTTTTAATGCCGCCGTCAACCTCGATGTCAAGCTCCCGTCCGGTCACCTGCGCGCGCCTCCTGAGCTCCTTCACCTTCTCCAGCGTCTCGGTTTTGATGGCCTGCGCGCCGAAGCCCGGTTCCACCGTCATGACGAGCACCAAATCAACCCGGTCAAGGTAGGGAAAAATGACCTCAAGCGGCGTCGCAGGCTTCAGGGAAATACCGACACGCTTCCCGCAGCGGCGGATCTCTTCAATCGTCTTCGCGGGATGGCTCGCCGCCTCGACGTGGAAGGTAATCCCGTCCGCCCCCGCCATCGCGAAGTCGCGGATATAGCGGATCGGCTCCTCGATCATCAGGTGCACGTCGAAAAAGATATCGGTTCTCTTCCTGATCGAGCTGACGACCGGAAGCCCGAGCGACAAATTCGGCACAAACGCGCCGTCCATAACGTCGATATGCAGCCACCCGGCGCCGGCCTGCTGCACAGTATTGATCTGCTCACCCAGAATGCTGAAATCCGCCGCCAGAATCGACGGTGCGAGTATATTCTTCATGTACTATTCTCCTTTTCCTCTGCCATATACCGCTTCCAGCCTGCAGCAACGGGACCTTTCATACTGCACGAAAAGCGTGTTGCGACGATGCAGTCTGCATCAGAGGGACCTTACATACTGCACGAGGAGCGTGTTACGACGATCCAGTCTGCAGCAGGGAGGCCTTACATACTGCACGAGGAGCGTTATTGCGACGACGCAGTATGTAAGCCCTCCCTGCGTCACTCTCAATCCGCCCTCTTCCTACTTGTACTTCCGCTTCTCCTCCTCGCGCCTCTCCTCATAGAGATAGCGGTAATGCTCATATCTCCCGGCACTGATCCCGCCGTCCTTAAGCGCCTCTTTCACGCGGCACCCCGGCTCCGCGATGTGCGCGCACCCCTGGAAATAGCATTTTCCCAGATAGGGCGCAAACTCCGGATAGTAATTCTCGAGATCTTCTTTTTCCAGCTCCGCAGTGTCGAGCGCGGTAAATCCCGGCGTATCACAGAGCCAGGTGTCCGGTCCCGCCATGATGAGCTGCGAGTGCCGCGTCGTATTCTTCCCGCGCGCGAGCTTTTTGGAAATGTCGCCGACTTCCATCGTCACATCTTCCTGCACGGCGTTCGTGAAGGAGGATTTCCCGGCGCCGGACGGCCCGGCGAGTGCCGTCGTCTTTCCCTTAAGCGCCTCTTTAAGCGCCTCGACGCCTTCACCGGTCCTGACGCTCAGGAAGTAGAGCGGGCTTCCGCAGCCTCTGTAGGTCTCCCGGATTCGGTCGATCTCTGCCGGATCCGCCTCGTCGATCTTGTTGAACGCGATGAGGCAGCTGACCTTCTGCCGCTGCGCCTCGATGAGGAAGCGGTCGAGCAGCAAAAAGTTCGGGTCGGGCGTCCGCATCGCGAAAAGGATGATCACCTGGTCGATGTTGGCGACCGGCGGCCTTGTGAGCTCAGAGCTGCGCGGGTGAATGACGGTGACATTTCCTTCCATGTCCGCCTCGTGCGTCACCTCTATCTCGACGACGTCCCCGACGAGCGGCTTCCTGTTCTCATTCCGGAAGATGCCTCTTGCCTTACATGCATAAATACCGGATCCCACTACGTACACGTAGTAGAATCCGGCAATCGCTTTCAGAATTCTTCCCTGCATCGCGCTTCAGCTCTGCAGCTCAAATGTGACCGGCCATGTGACGCGCGGCTCATATTCGTCGCCGACGCGCTCATAGAGGTAGACCAGGCCGTCCGTGACGCCTTCCGCGCCCGTGATCTGCAGCAGATACGGGAACTCGAGCGCCGTCTCTCCCTCGGCCACGATCGTCTGCATATCCTGCCCGTTGATGTTCTGGACGAGGACGAGTCTGTACGCGCCGCCCATGTAGTTGGCGGGAGCGCCGAGATTGGCCGTGCACTTCCAGCTGCTGCCGGGAAGCTCGGAGTTATTCTCAAGTGTCGTCCCGTTGCCGAGATCGACAAAGCTGTCCGCCGTCTCCTCAGCGGGGGCGTTATGCATCTTCTCTTCGTTGTTGACGGTGAGCACGATCTCCGAGCCCTGCGTCACCTCGGCGCCCGGCTCCGGATCCTGACGGATGACTTCGTCCTCAGCGATGCGGTCGCTGACATCATAGGTCACCTTGACGATAAGTCCCTTATTCTCGGCGTCTTCCTTCGCGTAGTCGATCGAAGAGCCGCGGTAATCCGTGACCGAGACCTTCTCCGCATTCGCCGATCCGGCGCTGATGAGAAGCGTGATCTCCGTCGCCGCCGTCACCATCTGGCCTTCGGCCGGCGTCACGGATATGATATTGCCCGTCGCCACGGTCTCGGAATTCTCCTGCGCGGTCTTGACATTGGTAAAGCCCGCTGCCGTGAGCGCCGCCTGCGCTTCCTGAAGCGTAGTTCCGGTGACTGACGGGATCGCGATCGTCTGCGGTCCGCTGCTGCGGTAATAGGTGATGGTCGTATGCTTCGCGACGGATTCGCCCGACGCCGGCTGCTGCTCGACGATCGTCCCGGCCGCCTTGTCAGAGGACTTCTCACCCATGTACTTGATGCCGAGTTCCTTGGCTTCCGCGGTCTTCTGCGCGTCCGCCTCCGTCATGCCGACGAGATTCGGAACAACAGTCATATCGGACGGAATCGACTCTGCCTGGGATACGGTCGTCGTGCCCGAGCCCGTCTCCGCCGGCGATCCTGTTCCGGGTCTCCCGAAGAGACCTGCCGCTCTGCCGATGAAATAGATGAGGACGCCGATGATCAGCGCGCAGACAATAAAGCTGCCGATCGTCACGGCCTTCTCGAGGCCGGAGCTCGCCGCGTCGTCATCGTCCTCAGCGTCCGCCTCGTCCGCCTCGTCAAGAGCCTGCTCTGTAACGCCCTTTCTGGCAGCCGAGACAGAGGAATAAACCTGTGTGTTTTCCGGAGCCGGGTCCTCTCCCATGGAAGCCTTCCGGATGGCGGCCTGGTCCGCCTGTGAGATGAGCACCGTCTGCGCGTGATCGGTCAGCGTCGCCAGCTGGACGAAGTGGCCGTCCGGCTCCATGAGCGAGCGCTTCAGATCCGTGATCACGTCGTTCATCGACTGGTAGCGTCTCTCCACACTCTTCTGTGTGCACTTGTAGATGATCTGCTCGAGAGAATACGGAAGATCCGGCGTCAGATGTGAAGGCGGCTCCATCTCGTCCTGCAGATGCTTGATCGCGATGGCGACCGTCGTCTCGCCGTCAAAGGGCACCTTGCCGGTGACCATCTCATAGAGCGTGATGCCGAGAGAATAGATATCGGATCTCGCATCGGAATAGCCGCCGCGCACCTGCTCCGGGGAGCTGTAATGGACCGAGCCCATCGCGTTGGCGCTGATCGTGTTTGAAGAGGCCGCTCTCGCGATGCCGAAATCCGTGACCTTGACTTTGCCGTCCGTGGAAATAATGATGTTCTGCGGCTTCACGTCGCGGTGGACGATGCCCTGATCGTGGGCCGCCGCAAGTCCCATGCCTACCTGAATGGCGATGCTCGTCGCCTCGCGCACAGAAAGCTTGCCCTTCTTCAGGATATATTCCTTGAGGGTGATGCCCTCCACAAGTTCCATGACAATATAGTAGTTGCCCTGATCCTCACCGACGTCATAGACGTTGACGATGTTGGGGTTGGCGAGTCCTGCGGCTGCCTGTGCCTCTCTCCTGAACTTCGAGACAAATGTACTGTCGCTCTGGAACTCCGGCTTCATCACCTTGACTGCGACGTTGCGATTCAGTTTTCTGTCGGTAGCTTTATAGACGTCAGCCATGCCGCCGGACCCGATCCGCCCGACGATCTCATAACGCCCTGCCAGTATAACTCCTGCTTTTAACATGATCACACCTCATCCGCATCGGGTTTTACGATGACAACCGCGATGTTGTCTTTGCCGCCGTTGCTGTTAGCTTCTTCAATCAGCTCTTTCGCCTTGTCCTCAAGATCAGAGGAGCCGGCCATCACTTTCTGGATCTCCTCATCCTCCACCATGGTGCACAGTCCGTCTGAGCACATAAGGATCATGGAGTCCGGCGGCATCTGGTAATCGAAGAAGTCGACGTTCAGCTCATCGGAGGCACCCACGGCCCGCGTGATGATGTGGCGGTCCGGATGTGTCTTCGCCTCTTCTTTCGAGATCTCGCCGAGGCGCACCATCTCCATCACGAGCGAGTGGTCGCGCGTGATCTGTTTGAGTCCGCCATCGTAGAGATAGAGCCGGCTGTCGCCGACATTTGCCGTATAAGCATATTCATCGATGATCGTTGTGACGACAACTGTCGTCCCCATGCCGTACATCTCGGCATGCTCGGAGGCCTCCTTGATGATGCCTCTGTTTGCAAGCTGAATCGCCTCGTTTATAAGCTTGATCGGGTTCTTCTCCCTGCTCCCCGCGATGTATTCCCGCACGGTGTTGACCGTGTAGCGCGATGCGAAGTCACCTGCGTTGTGGCCTCCCATGCCATCTGCGACGATATACAGGTTCGGAAGATTACCGACCGGCTTATCCGAGGCGAATATGCTGTCCTGATTAATTTTCCTTTTCCGTCCTACATCCGTAGCCGAATATGATTTCATAGCTTCTTGTCCGTCTGGATCTATTGATGATCGGGCGCCGCATAACGCTTCCGCAGCTGCCCGCATGCGCCGTCAATATCCCGGCCCATTTCCCTTCTAATAGTAACATGAATTCCATGATTTTCAAGTTTTTTCTTGAACCCCTGCACGTCCCCGGGACGCGTCTCACGGAACGCAGTTTCCTTCACGGGGTTCACCGGAATGAGGTTGACGAGGCAGTTCATCCCGCTGATCAGGTGCGCGAGCTCCTCCGCGCACGCATCGGTGTCGTTGACGCCGCGGATGAGGCTGTACTCAAAGGTGAGCCGTCTCCTCCCCTCCGCGTAGTAGTCCCGCATCGCGGCGAGCACCTCCTTAAGCGGGTATCGCTTCGCGATCGGCATGAGCGTCTGCCGGAGCGCGTCGTTCGGCGCGTGGAGGGAGAGAGCAAGGTTGATCATGAGCTTCTCTTCCTTCAGGTGCCTGATGCCCGGCACGATCCCGCAGGTCGAGACCGTGAGGTTCCGCTCCGAGATATTGAGGCCGTCTCCGTCTGAGATCATGCGCAGAAAGCGCACGAGAGAATCGTAATTGTCGAGCGGCTCGCCGGTGCCCATCACGACGACATTGGACACGCGCTCCCCGGTGTCGCGCATGATGGCGTATACCTGCGCAAGCATCTCCCCGGCCGTCAGATTTCTCGTGAGGCCGAGCAGCGTCGAGGCGCAGAAGCGGCAGCCCATGCGGCAGCCGACCTGCGAAGAGATGCAGACCGTGTGCCCGTGGTGATAGCTCATGCGGACGCTCTCCGCGCAGTTCCCGTCTGCGAATTCGAAGAGATACTTGCGGGTGCCGTCCGCCTTCGAGATCTGGAGAGCCCGCACGGCAGGATACGAAAATGCCGCCCGCTCTTCAAGTTTTTCTTTGAGTGCCGCCGGCACGTTGCGCATCTCCGAGTAATCCGTCACCAGCTTTTTATGCAGCCACTCGTAGATCTGCTTCGCGCGGAAGGGCTTCTCTCCCATTTCCGTCACGAGGGCCGTGAGCTCGGGGAGCGTCATGGAAAGCAGGTCCGTCATCTTACTTTCTTTCTCATCCTGGCGATGAAGAAGCCGTCGGCATCGTGGATGCCGGGCATCAGCTGGAGGTATCCCTCCTCCGTCGTCAGCCGCCAGAGCGGGCGCGGCAGGAAGGGATTGAGCGACTCCATTTCAAAGGGGAAGTTCTCCGTGAACCAGCGGACATTGTCCAGGTTCTCTTTTCTTCCGAGGGTGCAGGTGCTGTAGATCAGCCGCCCGCCCGGCCGCACGTAAAGAGCCGCATTTCTTAAGATCAGCCGCTGCAGCTCCTGGAGAGAATTGATCTTCTCCGGCGTCACGCGGTACTTGATGTCCGATTTGCGGCTGATGACGCCGAGGCCCGAGCACGGAACATCGCACAGGACGATGTCCGCCCGCTCCTCCGAAGAAGCGTCGTAGACGAGCGCGTCCATCTGTACCGGCTTGACGTTGATGATGCCGGCGCGGCGCACATTTTCCCTGATGAGCGCGACCTTCTCTTCTGTCAGGTCCCGCGACTCGACCTCGCCGAAATTGCCCATGCGGTCCGCGATGTGGAGGCTCTTGCCGCCCGGCGCGGCGCACATATCGATGACATAGTCGCCCTTCAGCGGCGCGGCCGCTTCTGTCACGAGCATCGAGCTCACGTCCTGCGGGAAGATCCAGCCGTTCCTGAAAGCCGCAAGCGACGGCAGGTAGTTGTAGTCGCTTAAGATATAAGCGTACGGCAGATAGGGCGCCCGGCGCACCGTGACACCCTGACTCTTTAAGGATTCGAGAATCGTCTGCGGAGAAATGCGGTCCGTCTTGAAGCGGACGATCGTCGGCCGCTCGACGAGAAAACTCTTCAGCATCAGTCTCGTCACGATGGGGCCGTATTCGTCGAGGAAGGACGCGACGATCCACTCCGGCATCGAATAGCGGATGGAGAGCGCTCTCACGGGCTCCGCCGCCTCGTCCGGATAGACGATCTTGTCCTCGCCGCGCACGATGCTGCGCAGAACGCCATTGACGAAGCCTTTGAGGTTATAGAAGCCCTTCGCCTGCGTGAGCTTCACAGCCTCGTCAACGGCGGCTGCGTCCGGCACGGCGTCCATATAGCGGATCTGATAGACAGCGCTCCGCAGGATGTCCCGGATGACGGGCTTCATCTTCTCGACGGGAATCGTCGCGAACTGATCTATGATATAGTCGATCTCGATCATGCGCTCGATCGTCCCCTCGCAGACGCGCGTGATGAAGGCGCGCTCCTGCCGCGGGAGATAGCGGTACTTCTCCATGGCTCCCCGGATTGCCATGTGGCTGTAGATGCCCCCGTCGCTGATCTCCGTGAGGATGCGAACGATGATGTCCCTTGAATTCTCAGTCATCGCGGCTTGTTCCTCTGGCGATCAGGATGAGACGCAGCAGCTGCAGGACAGAAGTAAGGAGCGCCGCGACATAGGTCATCGCCGCAGCCGTAAGGACTTTCCGGGCGCCCTGCGTCTCCTCTTCTCTCAAAAGGCCTGTGGAACTCAGCAGCTTCATGGCGCGTCTCGAGGCGTCGATCTCCACGGGCAGCGTCACAAGCTGGAAGAGCACTGCGAGTGAGAACAGCACGATGCCGATCGTAAGAAGCGGCTGGAAGGACAAGATGATGCCGATGAAAAACAGCGGCAGCGAGAAATTCGTGCCGATATTGACGACAGGCACGAGCGAGGACCTGATGCGGAGCGGCGCGTAGCCCTCCGCGTCCTGGATCGCGTGCCCGCACTCGTGGGCCGCGACGCCGATGCCCGTAAGAGACGTCTTGTTAAAGCTCTCCTCCGCCAGATTGACGACCTTCGTGCGCGGGTCGTAGTGGTCGGTGAGATGGCCCTGGATCGGGCGGATCTGCACGCCGCGCACGCCGGCTCTCTCGAGGATCACCTGCGCGGCCTGCGCGCCGGTGAGCCCTGACGACGCCCGCACAGTCTCGTACTTCGCCGTGGCGGAGCGCATCGCCAGAGAAGCGATCATGGAGATGACCGCGCCCGCGATGAGAAGAAGGAAGGTCCAGTCAAAATAAATGCCTCTTCGTCCCGTACCACCGTAATAGGCCCCGATATAGGCGGCCACTTGAGACACAGTGTTCATTTTATACCTCCTTAATGCATGATGTTCGAAAGCGAACTGTCCGGAATACATCCCGGCCGGTGATCACGCAAGTGAACTCTGTTCCGGATCACATCCTGTATGGCGATCAAGCAAGCGAAATGTCCCGGATCACATACCCGCGGAGGAATTCCGCCGCGCTCATGCGGCGCCGGCCTTCCATCTGCAGCTCATCCGGCACGAGTATGCCCTGTCCCGTCTGGATGTACAGCCCGCGGGCGTCCTGCCGGACGATCCTGCCGATGCTTTCCGGCGTGCCGGCAAGATCTGCTTTTTCCACATGTGCCTTCCAGATCTTGAGCGTCTTCCCGTCAAGCGTCGTCCAGGCGCTCGGCCAGGGATTCATCGCGCGCACGAGGCGCTCGATTTCGGATGCGCTCTTCGAGAAATCAATCTTCCCGTCCTTGCGGCTGATCATGGCCGCGTAAGGCGTCGTGCTCTCCGCGGGCTGCGGCGTGTAGGTCGCGATGCCCTCTTTCACAAGCGGGATCGTGTCGATGAGAAGCGCCGCGCCGGTCTCAGCGAGCGTCTCGAAGAGGCTCCCGCCCGTCTCGTCGTCCTCGATCGGCACCTCGCAGAACGAGACGATGTCGCCGGTGTCCAGGCCCTCGTTCATCCGCATGATCGTGACGCCGGTCTCCTTCAGGCCGTCGAGGATGGCGTGCTGGATCGGCGCCGCCCCCCGGTAAGCGGGGAGGAGGGACGCGTGCACATTGAAGCAGCCGAAGCGCGGGATGTCGAGGATCTCCTTCGGGATGATCTGCCCGAAGGCGGCCACCACGATGAGATCCGGCTTCATGCCGCGGATTGTCTCTACTGCTTCCGGATTATTTCTGATCTTCTCCGGCTGATAGAGCGGGAGCTCATACTCCTTCGCCACCGCTGCCACCGGCCCGGTCTTGATCTCCATCTTTCTTCCGCTCGGCCGGTCCGGCTGCGTCACGACGCCCGTGATCTCATAGCCCGCGCCGATCAGCGCGAGGAGCGAGTGGACGGCAAAATCCGGCGTTCCCATAAATACGATCTGCATATCAGCCCTCTTCTCCTTCTTCCGCCTCTTCTTCGTATACGACGTCGTGCAGTTCTCCCTCGACCTTCTCCATGTACATATGTCCGTCCAGATGGTCGATCTCATGGCAGAGCGCGCGGGCCAGGAGCTCTTCGCCCTCGATCCGTATCTTCTCCATGTTCTCGTCGAGCGCCTCGACGACCACGTGCATCGGGCGGGTCACCTGGCCGGCTTTCCCCGGCAGGGACAGGCATCCCTCGTCTCCCGTCTGCTCGCCGTCCGTCTCCACGATCACCGGGTTGATCAGCGTGATCGGATCCTCTCCCGTGCAGTCAATGACGGCGATTCTCTTAAGGACGCCCACCTGCGGGGCCGCAAGGCCCACGCCGCTGCCCTCGTACATCGTCTCAAACATGTCGGCGATCAGCTCACGCAGGCGGGGCGTGATCTCCTTCACCTCCCGGCAGGTTTTCTCGAGTACCGGATCACCGGCGATACGTATAGTTCTGAGTGCCATTTGCTTGCGTCCGTCCTTTCTTCTTCATGGTTCAGCTTACAGACAAAGCTTATTCATTCCATATATGTGTCAGCTGTAATCAAACTGTATCTGTACATCCTTAAATCCGCTGTTAAGCGCAATATATTCCTCGATCAGCGCCCTGGCCCGGATCAGCTGCTCCGCGTCCGCGTGCCGGAGATAGATCACCTCCCGGCTCTGGTCCCGGATCTTCCGGATCGTCTGCGGCGCCGGCCCGATTGCCATGAGCGCGCCCCCGGGGTCGATCCTGTCGATGTAGCGGCGGAGATAGCGCATCGCCTCCGCGAGCACCGCTTCGTTTTCCGAAGCGCCGAGGATCGCCAGCATCGAGGACACCGGCGGGTACTGAAGAATCGACCGGTAGGCGATCTCCTCGCGGTAAAAGGCCTCGTAATCCTGTGCAGCTGCCGCCGTCACCGCGTAGTGCTCCGGCTGGTAGGTCTGGATGACAGCCTCCCCGGGCAGCGTCCCTCTCCCCGCGCGGCCCGCAGCCTGCGCGATCAGCTGGTAGGTGCGCTCCGCCGAGCGGTAATCGGCCTCGCTGAGTGACAGGTCCGCCATCAGCACGCCGACCAGCGTCACTCTCGGGAAATCATGTCCCTTGACGATCATCTGCGTCCCGACGAGGATGTCCGCTTTTCCCTCCGAAAATGCCGCAAGAATCGCGCTGTGCCCTTCCTTGCCGCGCGTGGTGTCGAGATCCATCCGCATGACGCGCGCCTCCGGAAAGGTGCGCCCGATGATCTCCTCCACCTGCTCCGTGCCGATCGTCATGCCGCCGATCTGCTTCGACCCGCAGGACGGGCAGGTGCCGACCTCCCTTGTCTCATACCCGCAGTAATGGCAGACGAGCCTGCCGTTTCTGTGGCGCGTCAGCGACACGTCGCAGTGCGGGCACTTAATCACATATCCGCAGGCGCGGCAGCTGATATGTCCCGCGTAGCCGCGGCGGTTGAGAAAAAGCATCACCTGCTCCTTCTTCCGGAGCCGCTCTCCGATCTTCTCTCTGAGCGCGTCCGACAGGATGGAACGGTTTCCCTTCTTCAGCTCCTCACGCATGTCGATGATGCCTGCGCGCGGGAGGCAGCTGCCTCCGAAGCGCGTCTTCAGCGCAAGCCCGAGATACGTACCGCGCGCCGCGCGGTAAGCCGAGACGATCGACGGCGTCGCGGAGCCGAACAGGATACGGGCCCCCTCGAGCCTTCCCCGCTCGATCGCCGTCTCCCGCGCGTCGTAGCGGGGCATCGTCTCCGAGCGGTAGGTCTCCTCGTGTTCCTCATCGATCACGATGAGCTTCAGGTTCGGAAACGGCGTAAAAAGAGCTGAGCGCGGCCCGACCATGACGGACAGGTCGCCGGCTCTCGCCGCTTTCATCTGATCGTAGCGCTCGCCGCCGGACAGCCGCGAGTGAAGAAACGAGACCTTATCTCCAAAGCGCCTGACAAAGCGCAGCACCGTCTGCCACGTGAGCGCGATCTCCGGGATGAGGACGATCGCCTGGCCGCCCTCGGCCAGCGCGTCGGCGATGAGCTCGGTGTAGACGACTGTCTTGCCGCTGCCTGTGACGCCCTCAAGGAGGACCGGCCGGCCCTCTCCATGCGTCCATTCCCCGCGCACCGCGCTAAGGACACGCTCCTGTTCTTCGCTCAAGGTATCAGGCGCGGCTTCCTCCGCATGGGCGGTCACCTTCCGGTAGATCTCCGTCACCGTGATGCCGATCACGCCCTCTTCCTTCAGAGTGCGAAGCACGGATGCTGGAACCTTTGCCTCCGCCTTCAGCGTCCGCTCGTCGAGCGGCCCTCCCGCGAGGGCGCGCACTACCCGGGCCCGCGCGATCCTGCGCTTTTTCTCATACGCCGCGGCGGTCGCCTCCGCGTTCTCCGCGTCCGTAAGGTACACCGTTTTCTCCGTCACGGCCCCGTAGGACTTCCGCACGGGCACGACCGTCTTCAGCGCGCGGATCATCGTCGATCCGTAGCGGCGGCTCATCCAGGCCGCGAGGGCGACGAGTCTGCCTTCCGCTGTCTCCGTGCCCGCCGTGACGGCGCGGATCTCTTTTATCTTCGCCGGATCAAGCTCCGTCTTCTCTGTAAGCCTCGTCACATACCCCTCGATCTCGCGCTCGCTCTTCTCCCTGCCGAAGGGAATCCGCACGGCGCAGCCCGGGCGGCAGTCTTCTAAAAGCGCCTCCGGGACGCGGTAAGTGAAGGGGCGGTCAAGCGCCTCCGTCTCTATGTCGACGATGACTTCAGCGTACATCCTTTTCCTCAAGAATCTCCCGGATCAGCACGCGCTCATCCATCGGATACTTCTTTCCGCAGATCTCCTGGTAATCCTCGTGGCCCTTGCCGGCAAGCACGATGACGTCTCCCTTCTGCCCGTGCCGGATCGCGTAGCGGATGGCGTCCTTCCTGTCCTCGATCCGGACGTAGGCGCCGTCCGTTTTCCCGATACCCTCGACGATATCGTCGATGATCGCGGACGGGTCCTCAAAGCGCGGGTTGTCGGAGGTGATGACGGTCAGGTCGGCGAGTCTCCCCGACACCTCTCCCATCTCATAGCGCCGGGACTTCGCGCGGTTGCCGCCGCAGCCGAAGACGCAGACGATGCGGGCGGGATGATAGTCCCTTAAGGTCTCAAGCAGGCTCTCGAGCGCCATCGCGTTGTGCGCGTAGTCGATCATCAGCGTGAAGTCGTCCGAGACCTTGACCGGCTCGATGCGCCCTTTCACGCGCGCCATTTTGAGCGCCTTCTTTATATCTTCTTCTGAAATGCGGAAATGCTCGCAGACAGCGATCGCCGTCAGCGCATTGTACACGGAGAAAAGCCCCGGTATGTCGAGCTCGACTTCGAAGGACATCCGGCCGCGCACGCTGAAGCGCATCCCGAGATAGCCGGGCCGCTGCACGTGCTCAATCTCTTCGGCGCGCAGATCCGCATCCTTCGACGTGATGCCGTATGTCTCCGCCTTGCAGGTACAGCCCTCCATGATCAGCGGCGCGTGCGGATCGTCGGCGTTGAAAATGCCGACTTTGCACTGCTTAAAGAGCATGGCCTTGCAGGCCGCATATTCTTCAAAGGAGCTGTGCTCGTTCGGTCCGATATGGTCCGGGGAAAGATTCGTGAAGACGCCGATCTCAAAATTGATCCCCGCCGTCCTGTGCAGCATGAGCGCCTGGGAGGAGACCTCCATGACGGCGCAGTTCATGCCCGCGTCGATCATCTCGCGCAGATACTGCTGCACGGTGAAGGACTCCGGCGTCGTGTTGACGGCTTTGATGTGCCTGTCGCCGATAATCGCCTCGATCGTGCCGATGAGGCCGCAGCGATAGCCGGCATTTTCGAGAATCGAGCGGATCATATAGGTCGACGTCGTCTTGCCCTTCGTCCCCGTGATGCCGATCACCGGGATCTCCTCCGCGGGATAATGGAAATAAGCGGCCGACACATAGGCGAGGCCGCGTCTCGTATCCGCCGTCGACGCGATCGTCACGCCGTCCGGAATCGGCGGCAGGCCGTCCTCTCTTCCCTTCTCGATGAGAATGGCGGCCGCACCCTTCTCCGCGGCTTCCGAGACGGCGTCATGGCCGTCGAAATTGGCGCCTTTGATGCACACGAAGAGACAGCCCTCCGCGATGCGGCGGGAATCATAGACCACCTCCGTAATCTCCGGATCGGCGTTCCCCTTAAGAATCTCCGTGTCAAGGCGCGCGAACAGTTCGCTCAGTTTCATCCCGGTTTTCCTCCCCAAAAAGACCCGTGAAAAAGGTCACGAACATACCTGAATGACCATTTTATACCATATTGACGGTGCCGTCAAATAAAGGGCTTTCACCGCATTTTAATAGTTTGTTTAGATTCTTTATGCTTTCTTTGCCGCTCTGACATAAACGGGACACAAATAAACGGTATCATATGTTTCAGATAGTCGATGAACCATTCACTATCTCCCCCCTCATTAGAAACAAAGAAGGAACCCCGAAAGGGTCCCTTCTTTGTTTTTGTCCTAAAGGCCCGGCGTTCATGAAACGAGAGAGCTGATGGCGAAATACAGCAGCACCACGACGCCGAGAACGATTCTGTACCTGCCGAACACCTTGAAGTCGTGCTTCTTGATGTAGCTCATGAGGAAGCGGATCGCAAAGATCGATACGAAGAACGCGACCGCCATGCCGAGGAACAGGTACAGCCCCTCCGTCCCGCTCATGACCTGCCCGTCTTTGAAGAAGCTGACCGTCTTTAGAAGAGATGCGCCGAGCATCGTCGGAACGGCCAGGAAGAAGGTGTACTCGGACGCGCACTTTCTCGACATGCCGAGCAGGATGCCGCCGAGAATGGTCGCGCCGGAGCGGGACGTGCCCGGAATAATAGCGAGCGCCTGGAAAAGGCCGATCAAAAATGCCAGCTTCCACGAAATCTGGCTGATCTTCCGCACCTGCGGGTTCCTCCGCTCGTTGCGGTTCTCCACCACGATGAACAGCACACCGTATACGATAAGCATGAGCGCCACGACGATGTAGTTGTAGAGGTGCGCCTCGATCCAGTCGTCAATCGTAAGCCCTACGATGACAGCCGGTACGCAGGACACCGCGATCTTCAGCCACATCACGATCTTCGGCATCTGCAGCATGCTGAGAAGTTTCTCCGCGCCCTTCGCCCCGCTGTCCGGCCGCTTGAAAGGCCAGAGCCTCCGGAAGAACAGCACCACGACGGCGAGAATCGCACCGAGCTGTATGACAACCAGGAACATCGACCAGAAAGGCGCCTTCTCATCGATCCGGAAAAACTCATAGAGCAGCAGCATGTGGCCGGTCGAGCTGACCGGCAGCCACTCCGTGATACCTTCCACGATGCCGAGCAGAATGACTTTGATGATTTCAAGCATATTTATACCCCCGCTGTATCCGCCAGGATGAAGTGTACTCCGCCCGCGCCCTCAGGTGCGGCGAAGCCCGGGATTCCTTGTCCGTTTCTCCTAAGGGATTGTACAATACCGCTCTCTCTTTGACAAGGCGGCCTTATGAAACCGCCTTAGAAAACTGACGCAACTTTTCATTGACTTCATGCGTGAAAGATAGTAATATATCATTTGTTGACGAGAGGTCGACAGCCTGCAGGAGTGGCGGAATTGGCAGACGCGCAGGCTTCAGGTGCCTGTTATGGCAACATAGTGCGGGTTCAAGTCCCGCCTCCTGCACGGTCAAACCCCGGGTCCGGTAACGGATTCCGGGGTTTTCCCATGTATATCGTTCTTATTCGCTTTTCAGAAGATATTGCATAACGCAGCGGAAAGATTTATGTAAACTAATCTGACAAAGGGTCAGACCCCGTGTCATATTTATATTGCATGCAATATGACAGAGGGTCAGACCCCTTGTCATATTGTATGCAATGCAACAAAGGCTGACCATATTTCGCTTGAACAGCCACATCGTGAGCAGCGGCAGATCCATGTTCTCTCTGCAGCGACTTTGACCGGAGCGTCGCTTGCAGTGCGATT
>DEFE01000014.1:17327-18756 GCA_002350625.1 Lachnospiraceae bacterium UBA2860 | reverse complement strand
AAGAGAGAACATGGATCTGTTGCTGCGTATTTATTGTCTGCAAAAAAAGCCCGGAGAGACCCGGACTTTTTTGCATTTCAGCAGCCATTGTCAGATTCCTCGGACTTCCTGCCTCATAAAGCCGATATACGAAATCGTGAATGCCGCAAATGACAGGGCCAGCAGGCCGACCAGGTGCGGCCAGACCAGCAGCAGGCTCTGTCCGAGCGGCAGATAGCTGCTCAGCGCCCCGACCAGCTGTTCGTATGACACAGCGTTGATCGCCCGGGTCGCCGGGTTCATCAGAACGGAACTGGCTTCTGAGTACAGATAGTACGGAGAGATCCTGTTCAGATTCAGCTTCAGATTGTAATTGTTCAGCGCGTTGACCGCCTGTTCATATTCAGTATTGACCGGGTAAGCAGCGTTTGCCAGGATGCCTGCCAGAAGACTCATGAAAATGGCAAAGAAAAGCCAAAGTGCGATCGAAGCGAGCGCCGATGTTGCTGCATGCCTGGTAAAGACTGAGAATAGCATAGCCATTGCCAGCCAGAAGCAGATATATATGATCGTATAGAGCAGATAGATCAGGACTCTGACGATCTCCTCGCCCGACGGCTGTATGCCGGATGCCAGAAATCCTGCGCATCCGACTGCTATGCCTGTACTCATGACCATGACCGCAATCAGTGTCGAGGATGCCAGAAACTTGCCGATGATGATGGAATCCCTGTAAATGGGCTGGGACACCAGACGGTTCAGGGTCCCGTTGTTTTTCTCAGCGTTGATCGAGTCAAATCCAAGGATCAGCCCGATAAACGGACCGATCAGCGCGATCAGTGACATATACGACGGAATGGAACTTCCGCCGGTAGTAAACAGTTTGAGGAACATGTAACTCGCGTCAAATGCTGCGTTCTTATCCACAGCCGCATTCATGATCGCGCTTTTGATCCCGGTAACTGCGCCGTATACGCTCGCGATCGTCATCGCGATCACGAGGATCAGAATAATAATGAACCTCTTGCTGGTCACATGATCTGCCATTTCCTTCCGGTAGAGCGCCCTCAGACTGTGGTAGCGGATGCTCCTGCGCTCATGTCCCTCTGTGGCTGAAACGGTGCTTCCTGCTGCCGTTCTTGTCATGATCCTCATCCCCTTCTTTTTCAGCTTCCTCAAAATAGACACGGTAGATCTCGTCCAGATCCCCACCCTTCTGATGCATATGCAGCAGTTTGTATTCGTGTGTTCCGAGGAACCTGGTGATATCACTGCGCAGATCCTTGGAAGAACTGATCACAAAAGTGCTGCCTTCTTTGGATATCCCGCTGATCCCGTCCAGTTCTCCCAGGAACCCCAGGAACCTGTCATCGCACGGTTCTGTTGAGATCTCCAGTGTATAATGGCCCTGTGCCGCGATCTGGGATCCGAGTTCACCGATCCCGCCGCA
>DEFE01000014.1:15037-17232 GCA_002350625.1 Lachnospiraceae bacterium UBA2860 | reverse complement strand
TGGCTGGAGACGAGGATCGTTTTTCCATCCTCTACACTCAGCTGTTTGATCAGGCTCAGAAATTCGCGCATGCCTTCCGGGTCAAGTCCCGCTGTCGGTTCATCCATGATAATGACCGCCGGATCCTTGATCAGGACATCCGCAATGCCGAGTCTCTGGCGCATGCCTTTTGAATAGGTCCCCGTCTTCTGGTCCGCTGCGTATGTCATCCCGACCTTCCCGATCAGTCTGTCGATCAGCGGATCGATCTCTTTTTCGGGAATTCCGTTCAGCCTTGCTGTAAAACGGAGGTTCTCCCTGCCGGTCATGTCACTGTAAAAGCCGACATTGTCCGGCATATATCCGGTGATCCGTTTGACCTGCATGGATTGCCTTGTGCAGTCATATCCGGCGATCAGCGCCTTGCCCTGTGTGGGTTCGGTCAGTCCCAGAAGCATCAGTATCGTGGTTGTTTTTCCCGCACCATTCGGTCCGAGCAGCCCGAATATCTCGCCCCGCCTGATCTCCAGGCTGAGGTGGTTGACAGCTGTCTTTGTGCCGTAGGCTTTGGTCAGATCCTCGGTACGGATAATCATTGTATCCGTCATGATTATCATCTCCTGCCAAATCTGCGAATGATCAGCACTAATCCGAGAACAAGGACCGCAATGACGGCAACAGCTGCGATGCCCCAGCTTGTATGGTTCTGCACGGAAATCCTGAGAGCGCAATCCGATGAAACCGCGTCATTTGATGCTGTGATAATAGTCACATAATCGCCCAGGATCGCATCCTTTGCCGGCGTGATGTGTGCGGTTACTTCTGCGCTCCCGCCCGCCGGGATCTCATTGATCGTGTCCTGGTCAAAAGTGATCTCCCAGTCCGTGGAAGCCTGTGCTTTCAGGCTGACGGCTGTCAGATCGATATTCCCCGTATTCTGTATGGAGAGGGCTACATCCTTTGTCTCTCCCGCGTAAGCGCTGGTGGAAAGTTTTCCGGTCGGCGTCGTAGCCGTCAGGCTGTATGTCCCGGTGATCTTGACCGTAACAGGCAGCTCGAGAGTCTCACCTGCACAGGCAGCGACAAGTGTGATCGGATACTCTCCGGCCGTCACATTCTGCGCCGGAACAATGGCTGCCTTGATCGTAGAGCTTGCACCGGCATCCACGGGCACTGAAGAAGTGGCGGTGGTTGTATCAGACGGCGTAAATGTCACTGTCCAGCCTTCGGGAGCCCCCTCCGCTGACAGTGAATACGTCATGTTCTCACCGCTGTTGTTGGTCAGTGTCGTCGTGTAGCTGAACTTCGTGCCGGAATCGCCTTCCTGCTGCGCATAGTCTGTCGAGAATTCACCTGCACCGATCTTTTTTTCTTCCGCGTCGACTTTCACTGTCAGCGCCAGGCTCTCGTCAACATCTCCACCCTTTGCGTTGAGGCTGATGGTATATATATCTTCCTTCGTATCCTCCGGGACCGTCAGCGAATAGCTCAGAGAAGGAGAGTCTTCTTTTTTCTGGTACGCACCCACATGAACCATGGAAACCTCATTGGAACTGCCCTTAAAGCTTCCTTCCCATCCTTCCGGAAGATCTTCGGCGCTAAGCTCGACAGTGGTCTCTTCCGAACCGGTATTTGTAATATACAGAGTAAACGTCGAGGTTCCGCCGGGCTTTATGGTAACCCCGGGATAATCCGTACTGAACGTTACTTTCCCTGCTTCAGCCTCCGTAATCTGCTGAGGCTGTGCCTCTTCCTCATCCGCAGCAGCATGCATCGGCATCACCGCCGCAGCCAGCAGACCAGCCGCCAGCAGTCCGCACACGGACCGAACAGCCTTTTTCGTCATTCCCCCTGTTGTCTTTTCCATGATCTTTGGCCTTCTTTCCATTTGATGTCCGGGAGTTTATCTCCCGTAAGCAATATTGCTATTTCAGGAGAGAAGATAGACCTGTATTGTGACGCAAATTACTATTTTCTGTGTTCTTTTTGTGAACAGGCGATCACACTTTTGTGTTATACTATCGTTCGAAGGAAGGCACACGTTGGGGTCAGACCCCGTGTCATGTTTGTATTGTATGCAATGCAACAAAGGCTGACCATATTTCGCTTTAACAGCCACATCGTGAGCAGCGGCAGATCCATGTTCTCTCTGCCGCGACTTTGACCGGAGCGAAGCTTGCAGTGCGATTTCAAGCCCTGCTTTGCGAGGCCAAGGG
>DEFE01000014.1:0-14915 GCA_002350625.1 Lachnospiraceae bacterium UBA2860 | reverse complement strand
GCAAAGAGAGAACATGGATCTGCTGCTGCGTATTTATTGTCTGCAAAAAAGCCCGGCAGAACATCTGCCGGACTTTTTATACACAGGAATTTAATTACTCAGTGATCTCCTCCGCCGCTTCGCTGACGGTCTCCTTCACTTCCTCCGCTGCCTCACTGACGGTTTCCGCCGCTTCTTCCGCCACCTCGGCAAATGTCTCCTTCGCCTCTTCCGCCGTTTCAGCGGCAGCTTCCTTCACTTCTTCCGCCGCCTCGCCGAGATCTTCCTTCACCTCTTCAAAAGAAGCCGACATCGCTTCTTCCGCCTCATCCGTATCCTCTACGGCCTCAGCCATAATCTCCTCAATCGGCTCCTCCTCGACCGGCGTCTCGGTGCCGCACTTCGGGCAGTAAGCCACTTCCTTCGGGATCTGCTCCCCGCAGGACGGGCAGATCTTCTGCCCCTTGATGGAAGCAAGCGCTTTGCGGATGCCGAGGATCGTGTCCTTATGCTTCCTGATCTCCTCGACAATCGCGTTCTCCTCGTCGCCGAGCTGAAGCTCACCGGCCTCCGCTTTCTTCGCCACGGCTTCGCCGATCTGCCTGTAGAGGTTTTCCACCGTCTTATGTTCTCCCGAGATCTGGGCATTCAGCTTCGTCGACTCGACAAGAGAACTTGTCGCACTGGCGGCGCTGTGTGTCGCCTTAGAAATCTTTTTACCGAGTGTGCCGAAAAAATCGTCTGCCATAGTGTTGCTCCTTTCCCTTTTTTATCCTTGATTTGGCGCTCAGCCGTTGAGTGCCTTAAGATCGCGCTGTGCGTCCCCCGTCCTCATCAGGATCCGGGGCCCGCCGGCGCCATTAACATACTCTTTTGTGATGACCACTTCTCCGATGTAGTCGTCCTTCGGGATCTCGTACATGATATCCAGCATGAAGCTCTCGATAATCGAGCGGAGGGCTCTCGCACCGGTGTCCTTCTCCAAAGCGCACGCGGCGATCGCCGAGAGCGCGTCGTCCTCAAAGGTCAGGCGCACCTCGTCCATCGCGAGCAGCGCCTCATACTGCCGCAGGATGGCGTTCTGCGGCTCTTTGAGAATCCTGACCAGCATCTCCTCCGTGAGGCTGTGCAGCGGGCAGATGACCGGGAGACGTCCCAGGAATTCCGGAATCATGCCGAACTTCCGCAGGTCCTCCGTCGTCACCTTGAGGAGCAGATCCTTGTCCTTATCGAAGCGGTCCTTGAGATCCGCCGAAAAGCCGATCGAGCTGTGCTCCGTGAGCCGCTCCCGGATGATGTCCTCAAGACCCGGGAAAGCGCCGCCGACGATGAAAAGAATGTTCTTCGTGTTCACCTTCCGCATCGGCACCATCGCGTTCTTGCTGGACGCGCCGACCGGCACCTCGACCTCTGATCCCTCGAGAAGCCGCAGCATGCCCTGCTGGACGGCCTCGCCGCTGACGTCGCGCTGATTCATATTGCGCTTCTTGGCGAGCTTATCGATCTCATCGACGAAAATGATGCCTCTCTCCGCCTTCGCGACGTTATTTCCCGCGGCTGCAAGAAGCTTCGATACGACGGACTCGATGTCGTCGCCGATATAGCCGGCCTCCGTGAGGGACGTGGCGTCCGTCATCGCAAGCGGCACGTCAAGGAGCGCCGCCAGCGTCTCGACAAGATAGGTCTTGCCGCAGCCGGTAGGTCCCAGAAGAAGAATGTTGGATTTATCGATGGTAAGCTTCTTCTTCGCCGGATCCGGTATGCGCTTCTTCTCTTCTTCCTTCTTATGCGCCGCCTGCTTTTCTTCTGCGATAATGCGCTTATAGTGGTTGTAGACGGCCACCGAGAGCACCTTCTTGGCGTGCTCCTGTCCGATCACATAGCGGTCAAGGCCCGCCTTGATGCGGTGCGGCGGCGGCACGTCAGCCATCTCGTAAGGAAGTTCCTCCACCTCCTGCTTTTCTTCTTTTGGAGCGCTGCCCCGGAAGAAGTCGCTCAGGTTCAGGAAACTCAGGCGCGGCATATTTTTCGTCAGCTCGCTTAAATCGGTCTGACTGCGCACCGTGTCGATGCTTCTCTGCATGCAGTCGTCGCAGATCATAAGCTCATCCGTCATGCGGATCAGCTTCCCGCATTCGCTCTCGTTCCTGCCGCAGACCGAACAGCGCTTCTCTTCGTTTTTGTTCTCTTCACTCATATATTTTCCGTAAATGACTTAACGTTTTCCGTTGCCGTAGCGTCCGCCCGGAATGCCGCCGCTCTGTCCCGGCGCCGCCTCTTCCGCGGCAGAATCCGTCTCATCCGCCGCAGCCGATTCTTCGTCGGCCCCGGACGGTGCTTCATCTGCTCCGGACACTGCTTCATCGGCCCCGTACGGCGCATCATTCTCCGCTGCCTCGCTGACCGCAGGAGTTGCTGCATCATCTGCAGGGGCTTCACCATTTGCAGGCGTCGTCTCCCCGGTTTCCGCCTCCTCGCTGACCGCAGAAGCTGTCTCTCCGGCTTCAGGCGCCTCGCTGACCGCAGGAGCTGCCTCTCCGTCCGCAGGCGTTTCACCATCCGCAGGGGCCGTCTCTCCATCTGCAGAGGCTTCACCGGATTCAGGCGCTGCCGCCCCGGACGCCGCCGAAGGCGAGCTGATCTTCATGTCCGCGCGGCTGCCGAGCACGACGGGAATCGTCAGCGTTTCAAAACGGTTCTCGTCCTCGACGAGACGGCTGACGGTCACTTCGACCTCCTCGCCCGCAGCGTAGTAAGTCAGCTCCTCGATGAGCTCCTCCTGCGCGTAGAGCAGCGTCCCGCCGAGCGCGGTTATGATGTCGCCTTCCTGAAGGCCCGCTTTCTCCGCCGGTCCGTCCTTTTCAAGCTCCATCACGTAGACGCCCGCCGGATATCCCGCGCCGGTATACTCCTCCGGCATCGTCACGCAGGTGATGCCGATGTAGGAGGCGTTCTCCTCCGCCACCTTTTCGCGTGTCTTAAGGTCTCCCAGCTTCGTCAGGATCGGCATCGCCGTCGCGGTCGGAATCGCGTAGCCGACGCCTTCAACCTTCGTGCTGATATATTTCGCCTCGTTGATGCCGATGAGCTCGCCCCTCATGTTGAGCAGCGCGCCGCCGGAATTGCCGGGATTAATAGGCGCATCTGTCTGAATGAGGTCGCGCATCGTCCCCTGTGCGTCCGTGGAAAGCTTTCCCTTCGCGCTCACGATGCCGGCCGAGACGGACTGTCCGTAACCCAGCGCATTTCCGATCGCGATGACGGATTCACCGACGATCACTTTATCAGAGTCTCCGATCGTGATGACCGAGACCGCTTTTTTCGTTGTTTCCGAAAGCCCGCTTAAAGGCACTGCGATAACCGCAAGATCATTTTCCTCGTCCCGGCCTCTGATCTCCCCGGCGTGAAGCGAGCCGTCAGCAAGAGCCACGGCGATCTCTTTCGCCCCCTTGATCAGATGATCGTTTGTGGCGATGAGAAGCTCGGCGTCCGTCTCCGCGACGATGATGCCGCTTCCGATCAGCGTGCCGTCTTTCTTCTCAGCCGTACCTCCGGAGATCGCCTCGTACTCGGAGACGCTGACATTGGCGACAGAGGCCATGGACGGCATCGCCTTCTCCACGATACCGGGAACCGTAAGGTCTGAAGAAGGCTGCTCCTCCGCGGGCGCCTCTCCGCTGTCCTGCCTGCCGAGCACAATCTCCTTGCGCGGCTCCTGAGACGGCGTCTTGCCCGGCGCAAGGCCTGGAATCAGTTCCTTCAGCGAGATGCCTGACACAGCCGCATAGATGAGATATGCGGACAATGCAAGGAGCGCCAACACGCCGATCACCGCGAGGGTGGTCTGCACATAGTGGTGTTCCTTCTTCGGCGCCGCCTCAGGAGCCGGCTTTATGCCCCCGGGCGTCTGAAAACGGTAGGCGTCATACGGGCTGTGGTAGCTCCCGCTTTTTCCTCCGTAAGATTCCTCTTCACCGTTACTGCTCCACGAGCCGCGGCCGCCGTTTTCCTCCTCGCCCTCGCGGGGCGTCCAGTTCTCATATCGATCGTCCATAGTGATCCCCTTTCCGTTCCTTCAGCATACAGGTGAAATGTGTAGAAAGCGTGAAAAACGAAAGGGATGCCGCTTCAGATCCGGTCAAAGAACTCCGGGCTCGCGCTGCATTTCCTGACAAGTCCCTTCGGCAGCAGTTTGTAGATTCTCCCCAGCCTGAATCCGGCGAGCTTCACGAAGCACTGCCAGTAAAAGCGCGGCAGAAGATACAGCCGCCCGACACTCTTCAGCTGCCCGGTGACATACTTCACCATCCGGCGCCCTTCCCCCGTCGAGCTCACGCCGCGGAAGATCTCCGGATGCATGGCCTGCGAGACGCCGTTGTCGAAGTTCCTCCGGAACTGCTGCATATTCGTGTAGTTGTGGGAGTGATAGACGAGCGCCTTCGCCGCGTAGGCAACCCCGTACCCCAGGTGCTCGATCCTCGCGGCGTAGACCATGTCCTCGTTGAAGATGGCCGGCGGCAGAAAGCCTCCCATCTGCTGAAATGTCGCCCGCTCATACATCGCGCAGACATTTGAGCAGAAATACGCTTTGATGCCGGCCGTGCCGAGATCGGCGAAGGTCCTAATGCAGCTCTCCGCCGGATAATTAAAGCTCCGCACGATGCCCTCCGTGATCTTCGCGTCCTTCCTCGGCAGCTGCCTGGCGTAGGCCGCCTTGACGCAGGGCTCGGAAAAGCACGCTAGCAGGTTTTTCACAAGATACCTGTCCGCGGGCAGCGCGTCCTGCGTCATGAAGAGCAGGTAGTCGGCATCAGAAAAGCCAGCGCCCATATTCCGCGCGCCGGCGTGATCAAATTCTTCCTTCCGGATGTGGAATACCTCCGCGCGCGTGACGTCCTCCGTCAGCGTGTCGTCCCAGTATTCCTCACCGGTATTGATAATCAGGATGTGGCTCACCGGCTGCGTCTGCACGGACAGAATCCGCAGCATTTCGCGGAAGGATGCATCCGGCTTATACGTCGGTATCACCACATCGATGGTTGCTTTCTGCATAAAAAATCGTTATTCCCGTTTCAGCTAGATAAAAGAAGTACCATCCCGTGCGCCAAGGCACACAAGATGGTACTGATCCACATTGTCAAAGAACAGTTTTTTAATCCACGACGTCGGCTTCGCCTCCGGACTGGCCGATCACGCTGTTCTTAATGGCGACTTCGCGGCTGGCTTCCGTGAGACCGGACAGCACCGAGATGTCGTTGCTGTATTCTTTTACAGTTGCGCTGCACTCGTAGTTCGTGTCGTCAAAGAGGAATTCGTGCAGCTCCTTCACGTTCTGTTCGAGCGTGACCGGGACGACGGCGTCAAGGCGCCTCGTGCCGACATAGACGTCCTTCTCGATATGCTCGAAGGGGAAGCCCGTCGTCTTCTCGATCGTGAAGCCAAAGGCCTGCGTCGCGAACTTGATGATCTCCGCGGGGGAGAAGGATGTCTTGCACATCGGCAGGACGTCGTTGATCATGGCCTGCACTGTGTCGAGGCCTCTCTGCTTCGCGCGGTTCACCACCTTCTGGATGACGACGCGCTGTCTCTGCGTGCGCTTCATGTCGTTGCCCGCCGTTTTGCGGATACGCGCATAGGAGACGGCCTGCACGCCGTTCAGATGATATTCTCTCGGCATCGTCTCGGGCTCGATCGGCGTGTAGGAAAGGCCCGTGACCTTTGACGTCTCCTGGCAGTAGTTGTTCATATGCACCACTTCCTGGTACGTCATCCAGACGTCGATGCCGCCGATATCGTCGACGAGCTTCGCGACCGCCGCGAAGTCCACGACCACGATATCGTGGATGTTGAGGTCCATGTTTTTGTTCAGCATCTGCAGCAGCTGCTTCGTGCTGCCGTTGGCGTAAGCTGCGTTGGCCTTATCATAGCGGCCCGCGGCTGTCGTCTCGCCGAGCTGATGGTTTTCGACCGTACCGGTCTCGCTGTAGTTGTAGAACTCTCTGTCCGCGTACTCGGAGACACCGCTGTCCGGCTCGGAGAAGACTTCACTCATCGTGTTTTCGGAAACCGGCGTGACATCGGAGCTGACATAGTCGCTCCAGGCGCCCTCTGAAACCGTGCTGTAGCTGCTGCTCGATGTGGAGCTTGTATAGTCGCTCCACGCGGCGTCAGGATCCGCATCGACATAGCTGCTGGAAGAGCTGGCAGGATAGCTGCTTGAAGTGCTGCTATTGCTGCTGCTCGGGGAACTGCTCTCGCTGTAGCTCGAGTAGTCATCTTCATTATAGTACTCGACATCTCCGCCGTCTTCGCCGCCGCCGTCGTTGCCTTCGTCATAGCCGCCGCCATCGTCATAAGCCGTGACGTCTTCTACGCCGCCGTCATAGCCGCCCTCATCTTCTCCGCCTTCATCGTAGAATATGACGTCGCCCTCGTCGAAATCGCCTTCGCCGGTCACGACCTCATCACTGTCGCCCTGTGAGAGCGACATGGAGAAGCTGTCCTGAATATTGAGAAGCGTATCTCTGTAGACGGAAACCATGCGGATCTTGCCGGTATCGTTGTTGATGCTGGCGATGATCATGGTGTCGCTGTTCGCGTAGTCGATCTGATTGACGTCGCGCGTGTCGATGCCGACGAGGGCGATGTTGGTGTAGCCCTTCATCGTCTGGTTCGTCGAGACGCCCGCATTTTCTTCCGCGGCATCAGCGTCCGCGTTCGGGTCGGCATCCGTCCCGACGTGCGTGACGGTCTCGCCGCTCAGCGTCTTCGCGCCCGTCTCCTGTCTCACGACCTCCGGCTCAGGAGCTGCCGGCTGCTCTGCCGGCGCGGCAGCGTCAGGAGCGACAGCTTCCACGGCTGTCTGCTGCGCCGTCTCTGCATAGGCTGTCTGCGCCGTCGCATCCGCCGTCTGGCCGGTTCCCTCGGGAACCGCCGCGGTCTGATCTGTCTGAACGGCCGCGACATTGCCCGTGCCCGTCACGGCGTTCGCGCCGGAACCGCCGGCCGTGCCGATGTTCCGAAGCCCTTCGTTGATCTTCGCGTAGCCGAAGATCGCCGCCACGAGGACGACAAGTACAATCAGCTCAGCGATAAAGAGGATCAGCGAAGCTTTCTTCTTTTTCGGTTTTTTCTTCATATCTGCCATACGAATATGCTTCCTCCGTCAATAGGCGTTCTTGTTGACAAAGCCCCGGAACACGGTCAGCAGGAGGATCTTGAGATCCAGCCCGATTGTCCAGTTTTCAATATAATAGAGATCGTACTCGATTCTTTTGCGGATCGATGTATCCCCGCGGAGTCCGTGGATCTGCGCCCACCCGGTCATACCCGGCCGCACCTGGTGCTTGACCATATAGCGCGGGATCTCCTCCTGAAACTTCTCTACGAAAAACGGTCTCTCCGGTCTCGGTCCCACAAGGGACATATCGCCTTTTAAGACATTGAAAAGCTGCGGAAGCTCGTCAATGCTGGTCTTGCGCATGAACTTCCCCACCTTCGTCACGCGCGGATCGTCTCTTGTCGTCCAGGCCCGTCTCTCCTTCGAGGCGTCCTGCACGATCATCGATCGGAACTTATACATCATAAACGGCCTGTTCCGAAGGCCCACTCTCTCCTGTGTGTAGATGAGCGGTCCCGGCGAGGACAGGCGGATCAGCAAGGCAAACACCAGCATAACCGGCGAAAAGAGAACGATACAGAGCAAAGAGCCGATGATGTCGAACACCCGCTTGACCAGCGCCGGAAATGTCCCGGAGAGCGGCACGTAGCGGATATTGATCACGGGAAGGCCCAGAATGTCCTCCGTGTAGGGTTTCGTCGGTATGATGTTGTTGTAGTCGGGGATAAACATCGTGTGCACACCGGATTTTTCACACAGTGCCACGATTGATTCGAGTCTGGCGTATTCTTTAAGGCCGAGCGTAATCGCGATCTCGTCAAGATGATTCTCCGGCAGGATAATCATCAGATTGTCAATTCGGCCAAGCACCTTTATCCCCTTATACTCCGTGCCTGCTTCCACGTGATCGTCCAGAATTCCCCGGATATTATACCCCCACTCCGGGTTCATCAGCACCCTGTCAATATACTCCTCCGCCGCGCGGCTGTAGCCGACGAGGAGCACACTCCTCCTGTATCTCCCCTGCTTTCTGAGTTTCTTGATGAACTCCCCGATAGAAAGCCTCATGATGCTGTCGAGCAGCGCGTTGATCACGAAGAAGACAAGAATCATCGTACGCGACCAGTCGATCTGCCTCAGCATGAAGAGTGCAAGTATAAAGATCAGGTATCCGATCAGATTCGCGGTGAAAATATTGCTCACTTCGGAGCGGCGTCCCTTCATCCGGCTCGCGTTGTAGAGGCCGCAGGCCAGATAGAGAAACAGAATAATCGGCACCGCGAATATCAGCGCCATCATATATGTCCGGTACCGCACGCTCTCGACAGCGTCGCCGGGAATCAGCGACGTGCGGAACCTGATGTACCAGGCCAGCCAATAAGAAAAGGCTATGATGACGGCATCGATAAGAGCAAGAAGTCTGTTAAAATACTTCTGATTCTCTTCTATCAATTGTCTATCCCCTTGCTTCCCGGCTTACCTTACAAATCCTCAATATACTATAGATATGTTTTTTTGGCAAGTTCTTTCAGGGAATGCAGGCGGAAGGACGCGTCGCTGCCTAGGGAAGCATCTCCGCAAATCTCCGGACAATTCCCGTTAAAAGTTCAAGCTGAATACGCAGATACTGCGGCAGGCGTTTCGCCTGAAATGCGATGTGCCGCCCCTCGCGGATCCCCTCCGCGCTCATGCGGAAGCCGGCCCCGATGCCGCGGACGTATTCCCGCCCGTAGCCCTTGAGCGCAAAAAACAGCGCCTTGATGAGAAAGCCCGGGATGAGGAAGGGAAGGTTGACGACGACCATGAGGGCGGGCATGTTCTTGGCGATGAGGTAGATGCTGTTCCTCGAGGTGTTCCGGACCTTGAAGAGATTGTAGACGGAGCCGCTCGAGGCACTTCCCACGTGCTTGACCCGCGCCTCCGGGACGAAGACATTTTTGTAGCCGAGGATTCTGGCCCGCCAGCCGATGTCGCAGTCCTCGAGATAGGCGAAATGCCGCTCGTCGAAGAGCCCGGTCTCCTCAAGAAGGCGCATGCGGTAGATCGCGGCGCCCGCGCAGGAGAAGAACAGGTCCGTCCGGGCCGTGTAGCGCGAGGCGCTCTTTCCCTTGCCGCGCGCGAAGGCCCAGCCGAGGGCGCAGTAAAAATCCCCCGCGTCATCCATCTTCTCCGGGTCGTCCATCTTCAGCATCTTTGCCTGGGCGGAGAAAATGGCAGGGTCACCCTCCATCGCGGCGACAAGCGCCCCGGTGAAGTCCGGCTCCGCCTCCGTGTCGTTATTGAGCAGGATGACATAGGCCGCGTCCCCGGAGGCCCGGATGCCCGCGTTCACCGCGCCGCAGAAGCCCGTGTTCTCCCCCATGCGGATGAGGGTCACCTCGGGAAAATGCTGCTCGACGTACTCGGCGCTCCCGTCCGTCGAGCCGTTGTCCACGACAATCACGCGGTCCGGGCGCACGCGCTGCGCCCGCATCGCAAGGAGGCAGGTCTCCATGTACGGCATTCCGTTGTAATTCGGTATCACGACCGTCGTCTTCATAGACATGCGGCTCCTTAAAGCTCCTTCGCGCCCTTCGCTCACACCTTGAGCGAGTAATTCCATTTCTTCAAAGAGAGGTTCGGATTATAGTTCGGGTCCCCGTTCTTTAAGAGATCCAGATGATGTGTCCTGAAGTACTCGATCTCGCTCTGGAATCTCCGCACCTTTTCCGGCGTATCCTCCGGGCCCCGCGAGCGGGACTCGTCGTGGTAGAGCTCCGCGTACGGATCGTACACGATGCGGTACCCCAGCTCTCCGATGCGGATGCACAGATCCACGTCGTTGAAGGCGACCGTCAGCTCCTCCTCGAAACCGCCGGCTTTCTCGTACGCCTCCCGCTTCACCATCATGCAGGCCGCCGTCACCGCCGTCATGTCCTGCATGATCGCGGATTTGTGGAGGTAGCCGGACCGCCCGCGCGGCAGGTCCACGAACATCGACCCGGCGATGCCGCCCATGCCGACCACGATGCCGGCGCTCTGGATCCGGTTGTCGGGATAATAGAGCCTCGCCCCGACCGCGCCCACGTCTTCGCGCATGCACACGCCGAGCATCTCCGTAAGCCAGGTCGTGCTGATCGAGCCGCGCACGTCGTTGTTCAGGAAGAGCAGGTATTCGCCGGACGCGTAGGACACGGCGTAATTGTTGATGGCCGAGTAATTGAAGCCCTTCTTGTAGCGGACGAGCTTCACGTTCGGCATCTCCGACAGCTCCTTGTAGTACTCGAAGGTTTTCTTCTCGGTGCTGCCGTTTTCCGCGATGATGATTTCAAGCGCCGGGTAGCCCGTGTCGAGGAGCGCGCCGATGCATTCGGAGAGCGCGTCCCGCTGGTCTTTGTTCGGGATGATGACGGAAACTGTCGGCTCGCCGATGACGGGGTAGCGCACGCGGTAGAAGCCGAAGTCCTTGAGCAGCTCCACCTCGCCGGCCGTGCCCGTCCTTAGGAGGTTCCCCTCGATCGCCCGCTTTCCCGCCTCGTAGGCGTACTGCTTGCTCATCGGGTTGTCGGCCGTCGACGCCTCGTGCGTGCGCCAGTGGTAGAGCACGCGCGGCACGCGCACGATCTTCTCCGCCATCTCGCTGACGCGGAAGATGAAATCATAGTCCTGCGCGCCGCTCATGGACTCGTCGAAGTCGCCGGCCGCCTCGGCCAGGGAGCGCTTCACGACCAGGAAGTGCGTGATGTAATTGTTTGATCTTAAGAGATCGAGATTGAATGCCGGCTTAAAATGCGGCTGATAGTACTTCGCGCGGTCCGAGGTCACCTTGTCCTCGTCGGTGTAGATCATGTCGGCGCCCTGCGCCGCGATCACCGACGCAATCTCGTAGAGCGCGTCCGGCTCGATGAGATCGTCGTGGTCTAAAAAGGCGATGTACTCTCCTTTCGCCTCCCGCATCGCGCGGTTCGTGTTGCCGGCGATCCCGTAATTTTCGGCGAGGGGGATGTAGCGGATGCGCCTGTCCTCCTCGAGATATGACTCTGTGATCTCGCGGACGCTCCGGTCTTTTTTGCCGCCCTTCTTCTCTGCCGTATCCTCCCCCGCGCCGGCGTCCGCGATGATGAGCTCAAAGTTCGGATAGCTCTGCGCGATGACGGATTCGATCATCTGCGTGAAATAGCGCTCCGGCGTATGATAGGCGGGCACGATAACGGAGATGAGGACGCCGCCCTCAACCGGGTGGTTCCGCTGTTTTTTCAGCGTCTCCTCCTGTGCCCTGTGCGCCTCGAACCAGGGGCCGTAGGGAACCTCCTCCGGCTCCATGCGGTCCATCAGGTGGTGCATGAATTCTTTAGTTCCGAAATGCTTCCAGTAGAGGAAAGCTTTTTTGATCTTGTATGGCGTGATCGGAATGCGCATATGAGCTCCTATTTCAGATAGTAACCGGCCACCGTATCAAGGAAAACGGACAGCGCCGCAAGAAGCGGCGAAAGGCTCAAAGTGACTGCAAGCGCCTTTTTCAGCGCGCGCGGAAGCCGCCCGAGCACCGCGTCAAATCCGGCCGTCAGAAGGCAGCCGAGCGGCACGATCATCGGCAGGATGTAGCGGCCCTGCGGCTGAAAGTCGACGGCGTAGGAATAGTATACTCCAAGGCCGAGGACGATCGCAAGCGAGACGAGGAGGCAGAGCCGGAGGGCCGCTGTCTTTCTTCTGCCGAAGACGCCCTCGCCGCCATTTGCGTCGTAACTGCCTCCCGGCGATCCGCTCCTAATAACCGCGATGAACGCAAATGCCGCCGAGACCGCCCCCGCGGCAAAGAGGATCTTGTAGAAGACGTAGATGCCGTGCTTCGCTCTCAAGACATAATGGGAGAACATCGCGACGAAGCTGCGCAGCGTCTTCGACACCCATTCCATGGAGGTCAGCATGTAGAAAAGGGAATATCCCTGCCGCCGCGGGCTCAGGATCTGGGAGGGCTTGTAGCCGTCCGCCGCGTAGAGCTCCGCATAGCGGTTCAGCGTGCTCCGGCCGAGCAGGTCCCCGTCGTAGAGGATCATGTTGCGGATGAACCACCAGCCGCAAAGGAGCGCGGTGAGCGCGACGATGAAGCCCGTCATCCGCGCGATCTCCCGGCCGCTCTTCTTCCCTCCCGTGACCGTGAGGAAAAAGAGCGGGATGCTCATCAGGATGAATCCGTAGCAGTTGTAATATGTCAGCGCGCACAGCGCCATGCCGACGGACAGGCCGGCGTCGTCGCGGTACCGCCAGTCATGCGCGCAGCCGCTCGCCCAGAAGTACACGATCATGGCCGTCGTCATGATCGCCATGGCGTCGCTGTTGACATAGGAATTCAAAAATGCCATCTCCGGGAGAAATGCGGCAAAAAGCGGCAGGAAATAGCGGATCTGCTTCTTCGGGAAGAGAAGCTGCGCAGTCTTCCACGTGAAATAAACCGTGAGCGTGCCGCTCGCGACAGAGACCATCCGCGCCGTCATATACAGCTGATAGAAAGACGGATTGAAGATCTGCCTCAAAACAAACTCCAGATAGCCGGCGATGATGAAGGGCAGGATCGGGAGATAGGCGTAGGAAAAGCCCCAGATTTCGTTGCGGACGGCCGGGTCATAGCCCGCGGGGAGGTATCCCCTGAGTGCAATATAGTAGGCGACGTCGTGATGCATCGCCTCGTCCGGTCCCTCGGCGTAGGGGGTGATGTACGCGAAGAGGAAATACAGCGCGAAGGCCGTCACAAGAAGCGCCGCCGTGAAGCACCGTTCCTTTGTCCTGCCCTCCTCCATGAGGAGCGAGGCGGCAAGAAAAGCGGCGGGCACGGCGAGCGCGAAGAAGACGGGGACGATGCTGTCCCTGCCGTTCCTCAAAAACGGAATCCCCGCCGCCGCGGCGAAGGCGATCCACACAAGCATGGCCAGGGCAAAATGCCCCCGCGTGCTCTTCCGCGTGACGAACACGAAAAGGAGGAGCACCGCCGCGGCGAAAATGGCAAAGGCCGGCAGGTGATAATACGTCTCCGGGTTCAGCGTGATGCGCCACAGGTGCAGCATGCTGCCGGTCGCGTTGAAGAAGTCGACGCGGATGCGCTTCACATCGCGGAGCGTGTCAAAGTGGACGCGGTTCAGCCCCTTGTTGAGACGGATCTGCACGCACTCCTCTTCCCGGAAGCCGCTCCCCGTGTCGTAGTAGACCTCCATGGCGCGCTCCGTCGTTCCTTTCTTGTGGCGGAGCCAGGTCACGTAGAATTCCGCGGAACGGATCGGCCGGCCGTCATTTTCGATATAGAGATGGGAGTCAAATGCCGTCGTGCGGAAACCGTTCTTCCGCTCCTTTCCGTAGAGCTCGAGTCCCTCGGTCTCAAGACCGGGAAAGTCCTTATATTTGATCTTCTTCTCGGGGCAGTGCCGCGCGAGGAGCTTTGATGCGCCGAAGGCGATGAGAAGGCACAAGAAGAAAACCGCGGCCGCCGCAAGAAGCCGGCCGAGTGCCGCGGTTTGTTTCACATCTGATGTCGGGTTTTCACTCTTTAAAAAAGGCCTCATACGCGCCCGAGCGCTTTCAGATACCGGCGGAGTGCGTCCCGCCACTCCGGAAGCGGCTGAAAGCCATTTTCGACGATTTTAGAGCGGTTCATGCGGCTGTTATAGGGACGCTTCGCCGCGGCGCCGTATTCCTCCGACGTGACCGGCGTCACCGTGACGCCTTTGACGCCCGCTTCCTCGAAGATGGCGAGCGTCAGCTCGTACCAGGAGATGTACGGTCCCTCGTTGGTCACGTGATAGATGCCGTAGCGGTCGGTCACGATCATGTCGACGACGAGGCGGGCCAGGTCGATCGTGTAGGTCGGCGTGCCGATCTGGTCGCTGACGACGCGCAGCTGGTCATGCGTCTCAGAGAGGTTCAGCATCGTCTTGATGAAGTTCTTGCCGTTGATGCCGAAGACCCACGCGATGCGGAGAATGAAGAACTTGTGCACGTGCGCGAGCACCGCCAGTTCTCCTTCCGCCTTCGTCTCGCCGTAGACGCCGAGCGGGTGCCGCTCGTCATCGGGCTCCCAGGGGCGCGTGCCGTTTCCGTCAAAGACATAGTCGGTGGAGAAGTACATCATCGGAATGTCGAGTTCTTCGGCGACGCGCGCGATGTTCTCCGTGCCGCCCGCGTTGACCTTGCGGCACACGTCCGGGCACTCCTCCGCCTTGTCGACCGCGGTCCACGCCGCGCAGTGCACGATCGCGTCCGGCCTGATCTCCATGAGGGTCTTCCGCACTTCCTCCCCGTCCGTGATGTCCATCCGGACGTAGGGCATGCGCGTCACCGCGCTTCCGTCGGCGATGCCCGCGTAATTCTCCGCGATGTCGCTGCCGACGCCTTCGATGCTTCTCGCGTTCAGTTCGTTCATGACGTCGTGGCCGAGCTGGCCGCCGACGCCCGTGACAAAGATCTTCATGTTGGTCTCCTTTCTCTATTATCATCTATGGGGTCGCCGGCTTCTCAGCACATTGCGGAGTCCGGCTTCTCTGTGCGTTGCGTTGTCCGGCTTCTCTGTGCGTTGCGTTGTCCGGCTTCTCAGCACATTGCGTCGTCGCTGAAATGCTCCTCGTGCAATGTGCAGTTCTGCCGGCGTGCGTCTGCTCTCTATGGCGTGTCCGACTTATCTGTGCGCTGAGTTGTCCGGCTTCTCTGCACATTGCGTCGTCGCTAAAATGCTCCTCGTGCAATGTGCAGTTCTGCCGGCGTGCGTCTGCTCTCTATGGCGCATCCGACTTGTCTGTGCATTATGTTGTCCGGCTTCTCTGCGTATTAGGCATGTCTGCACAATCGGCTC
>DEFE01000003.1:31527-41095 GCA_002350625.1 Lachnospiraceae bacterium UBA2860 | reverse complement strand
TCGCTGTGGTAACACGGAATGACAAAGCTGATCAGCTTCCTTCCGCTCTTATGAATTGCATGAATGTTCACGAAATACTCCAATCTGTAAATCAGTCAAAATAGGAGAGCACGGTAGTGATCACCTTATTCCGATCTTCCTCTGTCATACCGTAGTAGAGAGGCAGTCTTGCCAGACGGTCGCTCTCTTTCGTTGTGTAGACGTCTTCGCCGTGGAAGCGGCCGAATCGTTTGCCGGCCGGCGCAGAGTGCAGGGGCACATAGTGGAAGACGCAGCCGACGTCATGGCTATGCAGGTAATTGATAAAATCCGTTCTCTCATGAAGATCCCGGAGCTTGACATAGTACATGTGCGCATTGTGTACGCAGCCGTCCGGAATTGTGGGTAGCACAATCCTGCCTTCTTTCTCAAGAGGGCGGAAAGCATCGTCATAGGCGTGCCAGGTAGCCAGACGGTTGTCGTTGATGCGGTCCGCCTCCTGGAGCTGCGCCCAGAGGTAAGCGGCGTTCATATCACTGGGGAGATAGCTGCTGCCATATTCCACCCAGGTGTATTTGTCGACCTGGCCGCGGAAGAAGCGGCTTCTGTCCGTGCCCTTCTCGCGGTAGATCTCGGCCTCGTCTCTCTGGTCAAGAGTCGGCAGGATGATCGCGCCGCCCTCGCCCATCGAGAAATTCTTGGTCTCGTGGAAGGAGAGGCAGCCGAAATCGCCGATCGTGCCGAGCATGCGGCCTTTGTAGGTGGAGCCGATCGCCTGTGCGGCGTCCTCGACGACGCGCAGGTCATGCCGCTTCGCGATGTCCATGATCGCATCCATCTCGCAGGAGACGCCGGCGTAGTGGACGACGACGATGGCGCGGGTCTTCGGCGTGATGGCGTCCTCGATCTTCGTCTCGTCGATATTCATCGTGTCGGGACGGATGTCGACAAAGACGAGACGGGCGCCCCGCTGCACGAAGGCGTCAGCCGTCGAACAGAAGGTGTAGGACGGCAGGATGACCTCGTCCCCTTCTTTGATGTGGCAAAGAAGGCCGGCCATCTCGAGCGCGCTCGTGCAGGAGGTCGTCAGATATACGGCCGGCACGCCGAGGAGCTCCGTGAGCGCTTCCTGGCATTTTTTCGTAAATGGCCCGTCCCCGCAGATCTTGTGATTCAGGGCGGCCTCTTTCATGTATTCAGGTTCGGTGCCGATATACGGCGGTCTGTTAAAATCGATCATGTTATCCTCCGGAAAAGAACGTACTTATTGTACACCACCTGCATGCGTGAGGGCAAGAAAAAGGGGAATTGTCAAGGCTCTTTAAAGCATGTATAATGTGGATACCAAAAACCGTTGTCGGAGCAGATGAATGAGAGAAGTATTTCGTGCCGGGGGCATCGAACAGCATTACGGAAAGCACAGAATTCTGCGCGGTTGTTCCGTGTACGCTGCGCCCGGTGAATGCGTGGGCATCGCAGGCAGGAACGGAAGCGGCAAAAGCACGCTTCTGTCCGTGCTCGCAGGGGTATCAAAACCGGAGAAGGGAACGCTTACCTACGGGGAGACGGATCTCCTGAAGCATCCGGGCCTCATCACGAAGATCGTCGGCTATGTCCCGCAGACGAATCCGCTCATCGGCGAACTGAGGGCATCAGACAACCTTCGTCTTCTGGGCGGCAGCGCCGATCCGGAAGATCCGGTGATCGTCTCCCTCGGCCTCTCGAAGCTGCTGAAGCGAAAGACGTCAAAGCTGTCGGGCGGCATGAGGAGAAGACTCGCGATCGCCTGCGCTCTGACGGAGCACCCGCCGGTACTCATCATGGATGAGCCGACTTCGGCGATGGACCTCTACCACAAAGCTGTGATCTACGACTACCTGGCCGCATTCCGGTCTGACGGCGGGATCGTGATCGTTTCGACACATGAAGTGGAGGAGATGGAGTTCTGCGACCGGCTGTATCTGCTCAGCGGCGGCTGTACGGAAGAGAGTACGCCTGCGGACGCCGCACGTATCATCAAAGGAGAAGGGTAAAATGAGAAAAAACTGGAAAACACGTATGCGTAAAGTCTTCGCAGCATCGATGACGGCGGCGCTCGTCCTGTCCGCGGCTGTGATTCCCGCGGCAGCTGATGAAGCGGACGCTGCCGGAGAGCTTGACCTCTCACAGGTTGCCGGCATTGAGGCGGTGTTAACGCCCGTTTCTGCGAATATCAGCGCAAAGAGCAACGGCGAAGAAGGCACACCGCTCGGCGGCGCGGGCCTTGACATTAACTTTGATTTCGCGATCGATCCGAATGCGGGCGCCCAGAGCGCTTCCGGTACACTCTCTGTGTCCGGCATCAACATGGACTTCAGCGAGTATGCGGACAAGGAAGCCCTCCTGGTCAAGATCCCCGGCATCGAGAAGGTTCTGTCCTTCAGCTTCTCGGGCATCGAGGCGGACTCTCTGCTCGGCCAGATGATCGGAGCTGATCAGATCGAAGCCGTCAACCACATCATCGACCTGTTTAAGGCTGAGATCGCTGATCCGGAAGCGATGCAGAAGTATGCTGAAGAGTTCGCGGCTGTCATTAACGACATTATCTCCCAGTTCACCCTTGAGTCGGCTGATCCCAAGGAACTGACCCTCGGCGGCGAGACAGTGACTTGCAACGGTATGAAGACGGAGATTACGCCGCAGCTTGCGAAGGATGCCGTGAACAAGATCCTCGGCGTCACGCTTCCGAACGGCCAGACCATCGCCGAGTATGCGCAGATGCTGATCAACCTCAAGGCGGAAGGCGAGACGCAGTCTCTTGACGCCGTCATCGACGGTTTCTTCGCTGACATGCCGAATATGGACGGCCAGATGTATGTGACGGAAGCGGGCGCTCCTGCTGAGTTCAGCCTTGCTGTTGACGGCCAGACGATGGTGGCGCTTCAGTTCCGCGGCCCGCAGGAGGCGACATGGACAGAGATCGCGTTCGTCGCAAATGGCGAGGATATGGCTGTTCTCAATGTGACTCCGACAGAGACGGGCATCTCCGCGGCACTGACAGTCCAGGGCCAGCAGATGGGCACGCTGGATGTCGATCTTACGAACGGCACATTCGCACTTGAAGCCATGGGCTACAGCTTTAACGGCTCCTTCGCGGCTGCCGAGGACGGCTCTTTCGTCATCACGGTCAGCGCATTAGGCCTTGACATCACGGTCACCGCGACAACCGGCGGCACAGTGACGAAGCCGGAAGGCGATGTGCTCGAGCTGACAACCATGACTGAAGAAGACTTCAACGCGATCGCGCAGAGCCTCGGCGGCCTGTTCGGAACCATGGCTCCCGCTGCCGAGCCGGCTGCGTAATGACGGAGATTCATGAAAAGACTTTTGTTTTATCTTTGGCTTGAGATCAAGAAGGGGATGAAATTCATCCCCTTCTTTCTTGCGGGTATACTTTTTACGGCAGCCGCCGTGATCCTTGCGGCTGCCGCTTTCTCTGCCGCAAATGGCGGCGAACAGGTTCTTCCGAAGGCGACGGCGGCCATCGTCATAGACAGCGACGGCTCGGACGAAACGCGCACGGAGGCCGGGCAGGCTGATTTAAAGACAAACCTTGCCCTCGGCCTCGTCTCCGGCATGCCCTCGGTGAAGAGCGTCTGCGAGTTTGTTTTTATGAGTCCGAAGGAGGCCGCGGACGGCCTTCAGGAAGGGACAGTCGACGCGGCGGTCTATCTGCCGCAGAATGTCTACGAAGATATTAACACAGGCATCAATACGCCGGTGCTCATCCGCGTCAGCGGCAAATACACGTCCTTTACGGGCGGTATGTTTGAGGAGCTCGTAAGAAGCGGCGTTTCTTATATCCGTTCGGTCGAGGGATCCATCTACGCGGTGGACTCCCTGAGCCGCAGCTATCCGGTGGTCGATACGCTCGCCGCAGCGGAGGATACACTCTTCAACATTTACATCCAGAAGGTTCTCGCGAGAGGGGAGACCTTCACGGGCAGCAGCATATCCGCCTTTGGCGACCTCACGATGCCGCAGTTTTACGGGGCAGCCGCGGCGCTGCTCATCCTGCTCATCTTCGGGGTCGGCGCGTCGAAGCTCTATGACAGCAGCGAGCGGAGCATGACGCGCGCCCTGAAGCGCAAGGGGCTCCATCCGGCGGCGACGTCGTTCATGAAGTATCTGGCGCTCACGGCGACCTTGTTCTTTCTGTCGCTGCTCATCGCCCTGGTCGGGGATGTCGTCGGCGCGGCCGCAGCTTCCTTTATGGAGAGCGCGGCGGCGGAGGAGACCGTCTCTGTCACGGCCTGCCTGAAGGCCGGCCTCGGCGCGGTTCCCCTTTTCTTCAGGAATATCGGTGCGCGGCTTCTTCCCGCGCTTTTCCTTGCGCTGCCTCTCGCGGCGCTCATGCACCTCCTCTACACTTTTTTGCCGCTCCGGCGGGCAGCCGCTTCTTACCTGATCATCGCGGCGGCGCTCTTCATCGTCGGCGGAGGGCTCATTCCGAAGGCATTTTTGCCGGAACTCATGCAGGGAATTACAGGCTTTTTGCCGACGGCCGTTCTCGAGCGGCAGTCCGCGGCGCTTCTCTTCGGGACCCGGGGCGGACAGATCCTGCCGGCGGTGCTGATCCCGCTGATTCCGGCGCTGATCGGAGGTGCTGCGTATGCTTAGACTTCAAAAATGGTTCCTCCGCTTCGGCATTCTTGTGAAAAAACAGCTGACGATGCCGTCCTTCTATATCACGGCCGGGCTTTTTGTCCTCATCTATGTCCTGATCGGCGGCTCGGTCTTTCCTTCCGTGGATCAGAACGTGATCGGCCTCGCCGGCGGGGGCGGCGCGGAAACGGCGCGCCTCATGGCGGAGCTTGCGGATGCTGACAGTATCTATGACTTCCGGATCTATGACAGCGCAGATGCGCTGAGGCTCGCCGTGGAGGGCGGAAGGGCCGACTGCGGTTTCTTCTTTAAGGATGAGGTCGAACAGATCCTGAACCGCGAAGAAGGCGCGGAGGTGCCGGAGCTTCAAGGGTGTGTGGATTATTACTACACCACTTCAACGACAAAGGGGGAAGCGGCGAAGGAGAGCGTCTACGCAGTGATGCTTGAGGCCTCATCGCCGAAGATTCTGGACCGCATGATCGCTTCCGGCAGTCTTTTCAGCGACACAAGCAGCGCGCTGATCGACGAGGCGCTGGCCGAGCGGGAGCGGATTCTTGCCGAAGAGCGGCTCTTCGAGGTGCACTTCGAGATCGTACATGCCGCCGGTGCCGAACCGGTGCAGACAAAGAAGACGACGAAGGAGAGCGAGAACGGAAAGCGTCTTTTCGCAGCGCTCATCTTCGCGGCGGCACTTTTTTTCGCGGCAGTGATTTTCCGAAGTGACGAAAGGGCTGTCTGTTCGGTCCTTAGAGGTGAGAGGACCGGATACCGTCTTGCCGTGGTGCTCGCGCCGCTGATGCTTCTTGCGCTTTTCATCTTCGCGGCGCAGTATTTCCTGGCGCCGGCGGATCTGCCCTGGGTGCTGCGCGCGCTGGTGCTCACGGTTCCCACTGCGCTGTGGGCCGTCCTTTTTACGTCTCTTTTCAAGAACGAGACGATGTACCTCTATGTGTCGCTCGGCGTTGTGCTCGTCGCCTGCGTCGTCACGCTGACCGGGAATGAGCTGCCGTTCCTTAAGAGCGTGCAGTATCTGCGCTGGATCTTCCCGATCAAGTACTTCCTTCTTTGACGGGACAGGGAGGAAGAGATATGGGAAAGGCATATTTGTCGGAGGATCAGGACGGGCTCCTCATCACGGACGGTGTGCTCTCGCTGCGCGCGGATTTTTCAGCCATGCGGCAGCGGATCCGGCCGGGACGGCTCCGGAGCGAGATCCTCCTCCGCGCGGCCGGGATCAAGGGCGGAAGGGCGATCGTTCCGGGCGATGACGGAGAGCGGCCGCTGCGCGTGGCGGACGCGACCGCGGGCCTCGGGGAGGATGCTTTGCTGCTCGCCGCGGCGGGGTGCGAGGTGCTGCTTTTTGAGCGGGATCCTGTGATCGCGGCGCTCCTGCGGGACGCGCTCAGGAAGGCGATGCTTGACGAGGAACTGCAGGAAGCGGCATCGCGCATGACGCTTCGCGAGGCGGATTCGATCGCGGAGCTTCCGCTTCTAAAGGGAAGCGTTGATGTCGTTCTGCTCGACCCGATGTTTCCCGAGCGGCAGAAGAGCGGGCTTGTCGGAAAGAAGTTTCAGCTGCTGCATCTGATCGAGCAGCCGTGCGCGGACGAGGCGGCGCTGTTTGCCGCGGCGGAGGCGGCGGAGCCGGGGAGGATCGCGGTGAAGCGGCCGCTGAAGGGACCGCTACTCGCAGGGAGGCGGCCGGATTATGCGCTTTTCGGGAAGGCGATCCGCTATGACTGCTATCTTTATCCGGAGTGGAAGAGGGGATGATTCTATGACAAAAGTCTGTTCCGAAAGAAATGTAAATCATAGTCAGACGGCTTCCGCGCCAAGTACTTCTAAGCTCGCCGAAAATCACTAAGAGCAGTTCATCGAAAAAAACCTAACTCGCTTCGCTCAAACAGGGTTTTTTTCTGGAACAACGTGTTTTTCGACAAGCAAGAAGTACTAAGGCTTGTGCAGATTGTCTGCCTATGATCTACATTTCTGTCGGACTTGACTTTTGATAAGAGAATCATCAGATTTGCAGGGATTTTAGAGAAAGTTTAGCATTGGCGGGAAATTCTCATGTAAAGTTCACGGAATAGAAATATTATCGTGTATAATATGCTGTATGAGGCTTCTGTGTAACAACCCGGCCGGAAGCCGGATGTTAAAGGAGGGAAAAACATGCGTAAGAAAATTTGGAAGAAACTTGCGTGCGCGCTTGCGGCGGCAAGCATGATCACGGCGGCATTTACGCCGATGACCGCTTATGCGGACGCGGAGAGAGTTGTCACGCTCGGCGCGAACCTGAGCGAGGCGGAGCAGAATGCGATTCTTAAGTATTTCGGCGTGAATACGCAGAACGTGAGCATCATCTATGTCACGAACGATGAGGAGCGCGCGCTGCTCAGCTCGTATATCCCGCTCGAGGTGATCGGCTCCAACACGCTCAGCTGCGCGTACGTCAAGCCGACGAATTCCGGCGGCATCCAGGTGAAGACGGCGAATCTGACATGGGTGACGTCCAATATGATCGCTTCGGCGCTTTCGACGTCGGGCGTCAGAAACTGTGAAGTCATCGCGGCCTGCCCGCGCCCGGTGTCCGGCACCGGCGCGCTGACCGGCGTGCTGAAGGCGTATGAATACGCGTCCGGCTACACGCTCGATCCGACGAAGAAGCTGATCGCGGCGCAGGAGATCACGACGACGACGGATGTGGCGGATGTCGTCGGACAGGCCGAGGCCACGCAGATCGTCAATGATATCAAGCTTCAGATCATTGAGGATCAGGTTGAGGAGATGGATGAGGCGCGCATTCAGCAGATCGTCGATGAAGCCGTCGCGAAGACGGTGCAGACGATTCAGGCGGAGAGAGACGAGATCGTCGACCTCAGCAACGAGCAGAAGCAGGCGCTCAACGAGCTGGCTGAGAACATCGCGGCGCAGCAGTATCAGTATGAGGACGTGAAGGATACGCTCGAGAGAGTCGAGCAGAACGTCACGGTGAGCCCCGAGATCAACGTCAATGTCAATGTGAACAATGAGAATGAGGCAACGACCGGCAACACGGAGACGACGGTTCAGAACGATCTTCCCGAGGACAGTATTCTTCTTAATACGGACGTGACCGCGCTCGGCGGCGATGTCATCACCGACGCGACGACGGAGGAGGCGATTCAGCAGAATGAGGAGCCGGCTCCCGAGATGACAGGGGATGCGCCGTTTGAGATTCAGACGTCTGAGGAAGGTTCCTTCGGTGAAGACGGTAGTGCTGCGGAGCCTGTCGTGACGGAGGTCGTCCCGACGGATGAGCAGCCGGTTACGGAAGAGCAGCCGGTGGTGGAAGAGGTCAATGTCTTTGACGATCAGCCTGAGGTGGAAGAGGTCAACATTTATGATGACCAGCCGGCCGCTGAGGATGTGGTCGATATCTATGACGAGCAGCCGGCGGATGTGCAGGAAGTCATTGATGACACGGATGTCCAGGCTGTTCCGGAAGCTGACGTCGATGTGGAACCGGTCGCTGAGGATGTGCCCGCGGACGAAGCGCCTGCGGATGAAGTGAGTGCGGCGCCTGCGCTGGCCTTTGACAGCAGCGACAGGTCGTTCAACGGCTTCTCGCTCAAGCTGTACACGGACGGCGATTATGTGCCGGCTTCCGGATCGGTCGTGATCACGCAGGACGGCGCGGAAGTGAAGCGGATCGATCTCTCCGAGACAGACGCCTGGGGCGTTCTTCCGGATGAGGACGGCAGCAAGGCTTCTTCGCTCGGCTTCGGCGAAGCTTATGAGCTGCATGTGTTCACGTCTATGTACGGCGGCTATGAGGGCAGCTATCACGTGACGGCGGATATCGTCTTCGCGGATGCGGATGACAGCGGCAAGCCGATCTCCGGCACGGAGAAGGGCTCGGCGCACGCGGAAGGCGATCTGGACTTCGCGCCCTCCGGCATTTCGGTCATGGATGTGAACGGCGACGGCTATGCTACGCCGACCACGGCGTCGATCGGACTTGCGCTTCCGGAAGGAACGGCGTCTGTGATGCTTGACAGCTCGGACAGCGGTGTGGCGGTCCCGGGCGAGTATGATTTCGATCTGGGTGCTGCGGAGCTGATTCTTGACGAGCCGGGCACGGCGACGATTTCGGCGGCTTACTTCAATGCCGACGGCGAACAGATCGGTTCTGATTCGCTCCGGATTGCAGGATTCTGATAAGGTTTATTTACCGGCAGCAGGCGGATGTCTGCTGCCGGTTTCGTGAATGAGCGGGTTTTTAAAGAGCGTGCCGGTTGAAGGCGGCAGGAAAGGATGATGAGGGGATGGCGGTAAAGAAGACGACGGCGGCAAAGACAACGGCAGCGAAGAAGACGACAGCAGCGAAGACAACGGCAGCGAAGAAGACGACAGCGGCGAAGACAACGGCAGCGAAGAAGACAACGACGGCGAAGACAACGGCAGCGAAGAAGACGACAGCAGCGAAGACAACAGCGGCGAAGAAGCCGGCGACCGCAAAGACGACAGCGGCGAAGAAAACGACAGCGGCGAAGACAACGACGGCAAAGAAGACAACGGCTGCGAAGAAGCCGGCGGCCGCAAAGACGACAGCAGCGAAGAAGACCACGACGGCTGCGAAGACAGCGGCTGCGGCGATTAAGCTCACGGCGGCGGAGAAGGAGCTGCTGGAGCTTTACAGGAAGTCCGATGCGGATAAGAAGAAAGCAGTGATGAGTTTTCTGAAGGGGGAGGCGACTTCGACACAGGACATTATCGGGTCTGTGATCGGGAGCGCGATCCAGATGCTGACCGGAAACAATTGAATGAGATATGGATTGTGTGCGGGCGCCTGCGGGCGTCCGTTTTCTTTTTTGACAAGGGGTGTGCCTCTTGTCAGCTTTTCGAATTGAGCACTGTCGACGCAGCGGCAGACCCATGTTCTCTCTTTGCTCCGTTCCCT
>DEFE01000003.1:21739-31278 GCA_002350625.1 Lachnospiraceae bacterium UBA2860 | reverse complement strand
TCTGTCATATTGGTTTACATAAAACCTTTTGCTGCGTGGCATATCATCTGTAAAAATCAGAAAACTAGTGACGCCTTAATAATTTTGTAATATAATAGTAACAAAGTATGCGGAATTATCCAAACCCAAACGCGTAAANNCAGTAGAAAGGAGCGACAGATGATGCGAAAAAGGTGGAAAAAACAGACGGCGGCATGGCTGCTTGCCGGCATGATGTTCGCCGCATCTGCGCAGGCCGTGTGCGCCGATGAGGACTATGTGGATATGGATGAGGCGGATATTGAGGCATTTCTCGAGAACGCCGATGAGGAGTGGTTCGAAGAGGAAACCGCGCAGGTCGGTGAGGGAGAGACGCAGGAAGGCGCTGAGGAGAACAGCGGAGACGTGGAGTTCTTCGAGGCGACGCCTTTTGATCCCGAAAATGCCATCACATATTCTGACGAGTATGTCTACGCGAAGGCGGTGCCTGAGCTCGCGACGACGCTTCCTGCGGGAACGCAGCTTAAGGTGCGCATCCTGACGCCGGAGACGGCCGGCTATAACCGGGACGCGTACTATGGGGCGGTGAGCGCGGCAGGGGAAGGCGTGACGTCCACAGCGGACAATACGCTCCTTTTTGATGTGGCTTTCCTTGTCCATAAGACGGACGATGAGGGCAACTGGCTGGTTCGCGAGGATGATGGAGAGAGCTCTTCCATCTTTGACCTGAAGGCGGACGGTGTTGTGTATGAGATGCGGGAGGTGCAGCCGGAAGGGCCCGTGCAGATCGCGATCTCCTTTACTGCGGATGAGCTGAATACGATTCATCTCGAAAATGGCGACGCAGCTGCCGTGACAGCATTGCCGCTCTCGCAGGGCGCAGGGGCGGATCATGAGGCAATAAGCGCGGAAGATGTCCATGCAGAGCCCGTCTATGACGCGTGGGTCGGCACGGATGGCAGTGAAGAAGCTTCTTTTACGGCCTACAGTTCAACGGTCTATGCGATCCGGAACACGGAGGCTCCGGCCGTCGAGAATATTGAAGATGCGGCAGAGCCGCTTACGCCGGAGGAGGGAGCCGAGAATATCGAAGATGCGGCGGAGCCGCTTGTACCGGAGAGTGAGGCCGGGAATATCGAGGACGTCGAACTGATCGATGACGCTGCCGAACCGCTCACGCCGGAGAGCGGAGAAGTGATCGACGTAGAGGATATAAGTAATCAGTCTGTTGAAGCGACTGCAGAGGAGATCGCGGCGGCGATCCCGGAGGCGACGCCGGAAGGCACGATCGCCGGAGAGACGCTGCAGCTGCTGGAGGAGTGGGTCGATTCGGAGCCGGAGCCGACAGAAGAGCCGACGCCTGAACCGACAGAAGAGCCGACACCGGAGCCGACGGAAGCACCGACACCGGAGCCGACGGAAGCACCGACACCGGAGCCGACGGAAGCACCGACACCTGAACCGACGGAGGCACCGACACCGGAGCCGACGGAAGAGCCGACACCGGAGCCGACAGAGGCACCGACGCCGGAACCGACAGAGGCACCGACACCGGAGCCGACGGAAGAGCCGACACCGGAACCGACAGAAGAGCCGACATCGGAGCCGACGGAAGCGCCGGCAGCGGAGCCGGTCACGGAAGAGGAGCTGGCGGCATTTTTGAAGTCGCTGCCGGAAGATGAGGCAAAGGAATTCTCGGACATGACGGAAGATGAGCTCGCCGGGTGGCTGAAGGAGCTGCCGGAGGAGACGACGGCCGGCGTGACGGAGATGAGCGAAGAGGAGCTTCTTGCCTGGCTTGACGAGCTCCCGCGTGTCGACGACGCGCCTGCACCGACAGCACCTGCAGAGGAAGCGCCGGCGGAAACAGTGGAGCAGGCGGAACCCGCAGGTACCGGAGAGACGGCGCCGGAGCAGCCGGCAGATGTCACGACGGTTTCTCCGACACCGGTGGAGAACGGGAACAAAGAAGGGGCCGCGGAGATCTATGTCAACCTGAACCTGGTGGGGCGCAGTATCGAAGAGGATGACAACTTCACCTTCCGACTGCTCGCGGACACGAGTACTGCGTCTGACGGGAGCACGGTCGCGACGCCGATGCCGGCCGGTCAGTCCGTGACGGCGGTGAATTCTGAAGCGATCAGCTTCGGGGAGATTCATTTCTCGAAGCCGGGTACGTATAATTACAAGGTGATCGAGGATGTGCCGGGCGGCGCTTCCTTCAACAGCAGCGGCCAGTTCGAGAAGGACGGCGTCACTTATGACTCCACACAGCACAAGGTGCAGATCAAGGTGGCGGAGACCGGCAGCGACAAGCTGACGGCGACGGTCTTCTATGATGACCTGGAGACCGGGACGCTGACGTTCACCAATACCTACGCCGCGAACACGGAGACGATTTCCTCGCGGGAGATCACGCCGACGGAGATCCAGTCCTCGTCTGCGGAGACCAAAGAGGCGGGCAAGGCGGCGCCTGCGCGCTCGATGACGCTCTACATCGCGCTTCTTGCGATCGGGGCGATCGCACTGGTGATCCTGCTCGTGCTCATGCGGCTCAGAAAATAAAATGTGAAAATGTCGCGGGACCTGCTGCATATTATATGTACGGCAGGCCCCTTTTTTTGATTCTTCGGAGCGGATATGCTAAGATGGATATCACAGCAAATCTGTCTGCCGGATGATGTTAGGCGTGGCTCCGGAAGCATGCATTTCACTGCATGTCTGTCTGCCGGATGCCGTTAGGCGTGGCTCCGGAAGCATGCATTTCACTGTATGTCTGTCTGCCGGATGCCGTTAGACGTGGCTCCGGAAGCATGTATTTCACAGCATGTCTGTCTGCCGGATGCCGTCCGGCAGGGATTTGGAAGCAGGCGCACCACAGACAGGAATTCACGAAGGAGGCTATAATGAAGAAGATCCTTACATTCGCGACGATCATCATGTCTTTTCTTGCACTCAGCGTGAGCGTGCACGCCGATGCGAAATCGGAGATCATAAGCAAGCTGGTTTCCGTCACCAGTAAATACACGGACTCGTCCTATAAGATCGTGGACATCGACAAGGACGGCAAGGTGGAAGGCATCGCGGAATTCCACGCGCCTGGCTATGGAAGCGCGCGCACGTTCCAGATCTATAAATATAAATCCGGGAAGGTGGTAAGAGTCCTCAATGACTATGTGTACGGCCTTTCCAAATTTACGGTATACAAGAATGGGATCGTTGCCTATGGCGCGGGACATGGCGGAGAGTGGTATCGCTATTACAAGCTGACCAAGGGCAAGTATAAACTGAAGGGCGTAAAGAGCCGTGTCGCGAGAGCCGGCGGCGGCGCGTACAACGGCCCGTGGGCTTACAGCAACGGCAAGAAGACGATCACAAAAGCGGCGTTTAACAGCGCCATCAAAGGAATTAAGAAGGGGAAGAAGAAAACCGTAAAACCGTTTTAATGCGGTGAGAGGTTTATGTTCCGTATGAAAAAGAAATGGATCACGGGTGTTTTATTCGGTGCGCTGCTTATCATGACCGCGGCGGCGGTGCCGGCGGATGCCTCGCAGACATATTACCGCAGCTACAGCGACGTGCGCGCGCACACGGCGCTTGAGACCGCGGCGCAGTGGGCCAATCTGTCCGGCGTCATGAAGGGAAAGTCGGAGGCGCAATTTGCGCCGAAAGCGGCCCTGAAAAGCAAGGTGCTGAAAAACGCCCTGATGACACTGGATCCGGGGTATGTGCCCGGCGCCATTAAGCAGAGATCTTCAGGCGTGACGCGGGAGACATTTGCGCAACAGCTCTACCGCTTTGCGAAGGCGCACGGCGTATCCGTGTCGAAGAAAAAGAATCTGTCTTCCTATGCGGATTACAGGAAGATCGCAAAGAATGCCCGCACCGCCTACAGGTGGGCCTATCGCGCGGGACTGTTGCCGAAAGCGAAGGGCAAGCGTCTGCAGCCGAAAGCAGTGATGACGAGAGAGGAGGCCGTGCTCGCCCTGTACAGCTTCCACAAGCTCCTGCCGGAGTACCGGGGAGACTTAAAGAGAAGCGGTGACTTCAGGGAGATTGTCATAAGTGAGATCGCCGAGGTGGAACCCTACGGCGGCTACAGCACGAAAGGCACCACGGCGCTCTTCAAACAGACAGCCTGGAAAGGCCTCCATAAGGCGTTTCGAATGAGAGGCGGAAAACCGGTGATCGACCTTGGCAAGGCGCGTCCTTCCTTCTGCTCGGGCGCCGTCTATCTGCTGCTCACAAGGAGCGTGCTCACCTGGGATACATACGTAAATGGCGGCGGGAAGATTTCGTCCGACGCCTGGATCGCGATGAAGCCGTATACAATGAAAGGGCTGGATTACCCTCCGCAGGACGACGGCGTCGGCCTGTGGGGCTGCGCCAACGCAAACGGGCCGGGACTGGCCGTCGCGCTGAAAAAGATCGGGGCGGCCGCAAACACGGTGATCGATCTGCGGAGCGCTTATGCATCCGACGAGGAATACTGGTCTGTGTGGGACAGCGCGGAACCCGGGGACTTTCTTAAGATCTTCCGGACGGAAGCGATCGGCAGGAGCGAGAAGGGACACATGGTGGTCTATCTGGGATCGCAGTACGCTGTGCGCGGGGGCAGGCGGGACGACCTCATCTGGTACTGGTCCTCGAACGGCAGCGGCGAAAGCGCCGCGAAGGGCTATTACATCACGAGCTGCTATGCCTCGGAAATTACGCGCGGCGTCATCACGAAGGTCGCGGACCCGGCGGCATTTGCGAATGCTTATCTGGTTGAGCCCACCGACGAGGACAAGTGGCTCGCATCCCTTTTAAGAGATAAGGACGCCACCGTCGCAGAGATGAAGAAACACATTTAAATGGCACCGTCCGGGTCCTCCGCGGGGAGGATCTGAAGCGGCAGCGTGACGATGAACAGGGAGCCTTGATCCTGTTCCGTCTCCACTTCGAGGGTGCCGTTCATCTGGCCGATGATTTTACTGGCGATCCGGAGGCCGAAACCGATGTCCTCATGCGGGCTCATGGCCGACGACTGCTCCCGCTCAAAGAGCCGGAACAGTTTGCCTACGAAATCCGGGCTCATGCCGATCCCGGTGTCTTTCACGCGAAGCACATAGACGCCGGTCTTTTCGTCCTTCATGCCGCTCTGGGTCAGTGAAAGTAAGACGCTTCCGCCCTCCGGCGTGTATTTGCAGGCGTTGCTCAAAAGAGCGCTTATGACGCGGCTCAGCCGGCTGCCGTCGCACAGCACATAAGCGTCGCGCACGTCGGCCGCATCGGTCCTGAAGGTGAGTCCTTTCCTTTCCATCTCGTCGGAGAACATTTCTCCGGCGTTCTTCATGATTCCCAGCAGATTGGTGCGCACGGGCGCAAGCTTAAAGGCGCCGCTTTCCATGCTGCTCAACTCCGAAATATCGTCGATGAGCAGCTGGAGCTGCATGGAGGAAGTGCTGATCTTGCGGATTGAGGAGCGCAGCTCCTCTTCCGTGGCGCCGTCTCTCTCAGCAAGCTCGGTATAGCCGGTAATTGCGTTCACCGGGGTGCGCAGGTCGTTCGAAATGCTGCGGAGGAACGCTGTCTTCGCGCGGCTTGCGGTCTCAGCCTCATAGAGAGCGTCCTGCATCTGCAGCTGTTCCCTGGCTTCGCGGTAATAGAGCCTCGTGATGTCTTCAATGGCGATGAGGATGCGCTTCACCTCGTGCCCGCCGCGCTCGAGCACGATGAATCTGTACCTGAACCATTCACTGCTGCCGTCCTGCACCTGGATGCGGATGCTCGCCGTGTCAGAATTTAAAAGCAGGGCTTTTAAGTGGTCGATGCCCATGAATTCCCTCGTCTCATGCCGCATGTCCGGATCCGTGATCCGGTCGAGCAGCGTTCCCAGATAGAGGCCGTAGTCCCCTTTGGCCGGCAGGCTTTGATCCGGCTTTCCGCCGACAGTTTCGTAGAAGCCGGTATCCGTATCGAGAAGGGTAAAGCGCTCGAAGAGAGAACTCAGGCCGGAAGAGATGTCATTGGCGTTGCGGTTTGCAGCGCTCGCTTTTTTTGCCTTCATATAGACGCCGGCACCGATCACGGCGCCGTAGACGGCGAACAGCAAAAGAAGCTCCATGACCAGAATGAGGCCGTTTCCCGCAGACTTCCCCAGAATCTGCCGGTTGGCGCCGGCGGGGAAGGAGCGGACGAGCTGCCACCTGATAGAATTGAGACCGGCGGCGTATCCGGTCGTGGTTCCGCCCTCGTCACTAAAGGTGAAGCTCATGTTAGAGCCATTTGCGAAGGCTGCGCGAAGACCGGCGGCCTTTTCATTGCTGATGAGCCTGTTTTCCTGCAGATAAAGCAGATAGTTTTCCGGAAATTCCTCAAGCGTGCTGTCGAGAACGGTGCCGTCCGACGCGCAGAGCCAGCTTTCGCCCTCGATGCCGAAGAGCTCATAGTCGAGCATGGAATGAATGTAATCCTCGCCGTAGAAGCCGACCATGACGCCGATGATTTTTCCTTCATAGCGGACAGGGGCGTAGAAGCCGATCTGCCGCCCGCCGGTCACTTTCGAGCTCTGTACGAAAATGGTTCCTGTTCCGCCGCGCATGCCGGCCTGGAAGTAGTCGCGGTCCGCCAGGTTGGCCATGACGCCGCGGCTGGTGTAGTCGTCGCCGCTCTCGTCGATGAAGCGCAGCATGTCGAAGATGGAGTTCTCCTCGTATTCCCGGATCATGCCGACATCCGCCCAGGGGGAGGTCAGGTTTTTTCCGTAGAGGTAAGCGATCGATTCGATAAAGGTGGTGTTTTCCGCGATCATATCGTCGATCGCCGCCGCCTTCTGAACGGTATATTCATTGAGATATTCTTCATTCTGCTCCGCAATCTGCTGCCGGTTGTTCAGAATAAAGAGATAGAAGCAGATGAGAATCCCGACGACCAGAAGGATTGTCGGGAGGATGATGGACAGATGACGCCGGATGTTTTTCATATCAGCCCTCTTGGTGTGCCGCGCTTATGACGGCCTCATCTACGGCTTTTAGCCAGGTCTCGTCGAAGCGGAAACCATTTTCCTCAGATGCTTTCAGATAAGCCTCTTTTAAAACCTCGCGATCGATCTCGTGGAATTCCACGCCGAGGTCCTTAAGCTTTTCGACCGCGTCTTCATTAGCCTTCGAGAGAAGCTCGCGCTCATAGGCGACGCCTTCGCTCACGGCTTCAAGAAACGGTTTCGTGAGATCCTCAGGGATCCTGCTCCAGGCGTCGTCGGACATGCAAAGAGCGATGTAGACGAAAGCGTGCTGCGTATTCGTGACGTGCTTTGTGATCTTATAGTAGCCGGAGTTAAGGCAGTTGGCGGTGGCATTTTCGCAGGCGTCGATCGTCCCGTCTTCAAGCGCCGCATTGACTTCGGTGTAAGGCATGGCGACCGGCGTCGCGCCGAAGGAGGCGAAAGCCGCCTGATGGTATTTGTTCTCGAGGGTGCGGATCGTGACGCCCTGAAAATCTTCGATGGAGGTGATGGGCTTCGTCGAGAAGGTATTCCGGAAGCCGGATTCCTCGAAGCCGATGATGTGGAGGCCGAGCGAGAGAGCACGCTCCCTGATGAGGTCGCCGAGCGTGCCGTCGATGGCGGCGTGCGCTTCATCGGTATTTTTCCAGAGGAAAGCCTGGTCGAGCACGTTCATCTGCGGGATGTAATTGGTGAGCACCGAGTTCGCGCAGGTCGCGATGTCGAGCTTCCCTTCGACGGCCATCTCGAGGGTGTCCCATTCTCCGCCGAGTTCTCCGTCTGAGAGGACGTCGATGGTGATCTGTCCGTCCGTTTTTTCCTTGACCAGCTCCGCGATCTTTTTTCCGCCCTCCACATAGGGGGAGGATGCGGGATCGACAAAGTGCATGATGAAGCGGACGGAGCTTTTTCCTTTTGCATAGACAGGGGCTGCGCTGAGAAGCAAGCACGCACTTAAGGCTATGAGTTTTGCGGCAAGAGAACTTTTTTTCATGGGCATACCACCTCGCTGTTAATGAATCTGACGAGGAAATCGTCTGACCGGGTAAAAAATTCTTTTTTCGAATGCAAGATCTGTCACTTGTATCTTAGCAATAAATACATATGACTGCAATTAAATTTACCCGGTCCGGCGCAGGAGAAAACGGAAATCTATGATTACCCATTGACAAGGTAGGCAATAGGAAGTACAATCGTGATGCATTCAGGATTTATCATGAAATCGGAGGGATAAATAATATGAGAATCTACGCGGACAATGCCGCCACGACGAAGATGAGCCGGGTCGCGATCGACGCGATGATTCCCTATATGGAGGAGCATTACGGCAATCCGTCGAGCCTCTACACCATCGGCCAGGAGGCGAAGGAAGCCATCGAGTCGGCGCGCGCGGACGTCGCGGCCGTGATCGGTGCCGAGCCACGGGAAATCATCTTCACATCCGGCGGAAGCGAGGCGGATAATCAGGCGATCCTGACCGCCGCCGAGCTCGGCAGAAATGCCGGCAAGATGCACATCGTCTCGTCGGCCTTTGAGCATCACGCGGTGCTGCACACGCTGAAAAAGCTTGAAAAACAGGGATTTGAGGTCACGCTGGTCGACGTGCATGAGGACGGCCTCGTGCGGCCGGAGGAGGTGGCGGCGGCGATCCGTCCGGAGACATGCCTCGTCACGATCATGTTTGCGAACAACGAGATCGGAACCATACAGCCGATTCGTGAAATCGGCGCCATTTGCAAAGAAAAGAAGGTACTGTTCCACACGGACGCCGTGCAGGCGGTCGGCCACCTCCCGATCAACGTGACCGGGGACAATATCGACATGCTGTCGGCTTCCGCGCACAAGTTCCACGGGCCTAAGGGCACGGGCTTCCTCTATGCAAGGCGCGGCATCCTGCTGAAGAACCTCATCGAGGGCGGCGCGCAGGAGAGAGGGAAGAGAGCCGGCACCGAAAATGTCCCCGGGATCATGGGCCTTGCGGCCGCGCTCAAGGATGCGGCTGCGCACAGGGAAGAAAACTGCGCGAGGATGACGGCGATCCGCGACAGGCTGATCGAAGGCATTTCCGAAATACCGCATGCGGCGCTGAACGGCGACGCGAAGAAGCGGCTGCCGGGCAACGTCAACTTCTGCTTCGAGGGCATTGAGGGCGAGAGCCTCCTGCTCCTCCTCGACGACAAGGGCATCGCCGCTTCCTCGGGGAGCGCGTGCACGTCCGGCTCCCTCGATCCGAGCCACGTGCTGCTCGCCATCGGCCGCGTGCACGATGTGGCGCACGGGTCCCTCCGGCTCAGCATCGGAGAGGACATGACGGAGGAAGAGGCGGATTACGTGATCGCCGCGGTGAAGGACGTGGTCACTTATCTGAGAAGCTTCTCACCGGTCTGGCGCGACCTCATGGCCGGCAAGAGACCATTTATTCTGTGATGTGAAACGAGACGAAAGAGAGGAAGATCAAGATGGCACTTTACAGTGAAAAGGTGATGGACCATTTCCGCAATCCCAGAAATGTAGGCGTGATCGAAGACGCCAACGGCATCGGGGAAGTCGGCAACGCCAAGTGCGGCGACAT
>DEFE01000003.1:21465-21629 GCA_002350625.1 Lachnospiraceae bacterium UBA2860 | reverse complement strand
CACTGCTCCGTGCTCGCGGAGGAGGCGATCAAGTCGGCGCTTGACGATTACTATAGCAGGCAGGGGAAATAAGACTTGCATGCGCGAATGAATAGGCCTATAATTTCAATCAATTGAACAGGGATCTTCGGGGCAGGGCGCAATTCCCTACCGGCGGTATAGTC
>DEFE01000003.1:19511-21413 GCA_002350625.1 Lachnospiraceae bacterium UBA2860 | reverse complement strand
CCTACCGGCGGTATAGTCCGCGACCACTTTGGTGAATGAACCGGTGCAATTCCGGTACCGACAGTTACAGTCTGGATGAGAGAGGATCATTCTTGCAGATGATGTGTAAGTTGTGCCCCGGAGGAAGACTCCGGGGCTTTTTATACCTGCAGTCAGTGCAGAAAGAGAAGCAGAAGGAATCCCTGTGCGCAGCTATTAACGTTGAAATGGCAGAGCCATTTCAGTCATTGTCCACAGGAGGATGAAAGAAAATGGAAAAGACAAACAGCGGATCAGCAGCAAAAAAAGGACTCGGCGTGCGGGAACTCGCCTTCATCGGCATGTTCGGGGCCATCGCGGCGGTGCTCATGTTCTTTGAATTTCCGCTGCCCTTTGCGCCCGGCTTCTACAAGCTGGATTTCAGCGAGGTGCCGGTGCTCATCGGCTCCTTCGCACTCGGACCGATTGCGGGCGTCTTCATCGAGCTGATCAAGATTCTGATTCACTTTGTCATTAAGGGAACGAGTACGGCCGGCGTCGGAGAACTCGCCAACTTTCTGATCGGCATCGCCTTTGTGCTTCCGGCCGGCATCATTTACAGCCTGGGGAAGACGAGAAAGCGCGCCATCATCGGCATGATCGTCGGCACACTGACAATGGTAGCAGCCGGCTGCTTCATCAATGCGTTTGTGCTGCTGCCCACGTATGCCAAAGCATTTGAGATGCCCATGGATGCGCTGATCGCGATGGGAACGGCCGTAAATCCGCATGTGAACTCACTGCTGACATTTGCGCTGCTGTGCGTCGCGCCGTTTAACCTGTTAAAGGGTATAGTGGTATCGATCGTCACCATGCTGCTCTACAAGCGTATCAGCAGCCTCATCAAAGGCGTGAGACAGTAATTACTTCACGCCCGCCGTGTAGTTGATCCTCCCGCTTACCCCGTAGATACTGGCGGCATACCCCGGCTTCTTTGCGGTGGCAAGCGCGGAGGAAATCGAATAGCGCAGCGGCGTGCCGCTGCTGCTCGCCGCTGCGGCTTGCGTCTGAGAGGCAGCTGCCGTGTAGCGGGCGTTGGAGCCGAGCGTCTGTACGGGCGCCTTGGCGGCCATGCGCGCGCGGATCTCGGCGAGCCTTGCTGCTTTTAAGACAACGGAGGCGCGGCAGTTCACGATCGACTGCGCAATCACATCCGCGATTTTCTGGCGGCCCTTGAGAGAGGGATGGTGCCCGTCCGTGACAAAGTAGCTGTCATTGCTGTCAGCGTGCAGCGCGGTCGTCGCCGTCTCAATCATGACGACATTTCGGAGCTTGCAGAACTGCCGGTACCAGACACCTCTCTTTTTCACCGTCTCCTGATAGGAGACGGCTTCTTTTTTCTTTGCCTCTGACTTCTTTTTCCAGTTCGCGTGCCAGTTCGGCGCGGCGTACCAGATCACCGCATTCGGATACTTCCTGCGGAGCAGGCCGAAAAAGCGCAGCATCTCCCGCTGCGTCGAGACCCTGCCGAAACTGCGGTCATTATAGATGCCGCCGATGATCAGGATATTCGTCACGCCCTTATCCACAGGATCATCCTGCACGAACGTCGCGTATCTCAGATCCTTCGTGGACGTCTTTCGCACAAAACCATACCCGCCCTTGGCAATCGTGCGGCAGTCCGCCGCGTTTAAACCCAGCCGCTGCCGGATCAGCGGGAACAGACGATCCTCACCCGTGCCGGCCGTCGTATATGAATCGCCGAGAAACAGCCACTTCCCCTCCAGATTCGGATGCAGCTCCGTGATCACGGCGGCCTCCGCCGGCATTGTCCCACTGAAAAGAAGCAGCAGCGCCATGAGCACGGCCGCGATTCGCCTGTATACGATTGTCCTGTTTTTATTCATCATATCTCGTTTTATGACAGCGGGTCAGACCCCTTGT
>DEFE01000003.1:18720-19339 GCA_002350625.1 Lachnospiraceae bacterium UBA2860 | reverse complement strand
TTGCGAGGCCAAGGGCCCGCCGAGAGCCAGGAAGGCGTAGTACATCAAGCCATTAACTGATATCAAGCGCCCCTCGGCGGGGCCGAGCGGTTTTAGCAGAGCTTGAAATCGCAATCTGCAAGCACGTGGAGGGAACGGAGCAAGAAGAGAACATGGCTCTGCTGCTGCGCATCATCACCCTGCTGCGCATTATCACATTTTATATTGCATACAACATGACAGGGGGGCAGACCCCTTGTCATGTTTATATTGCATACAATATGACACGGGGTCTGACCCCCTGTCATGTTTTGTAACATATTTGTAATATATTCTAGCACGCGAGGCGCCCCCCGTCCACCAAAACATCCGCCCCGCCGCCCCTTGCGGAAAACGCGCGGAAAACGTACAATGGCAGAAGAAAACAACTGCAAGGAGGCAATCCAATGGCCAATTATCAAATTGAGACAAAATGCGTCCAGTCAGGCTATCGCCCCGGCAACGGCGAGCCCCGCGAAGTGCCCATCATCCAGAGCACAACCTTCAAATACGCGACCAGCGCCGACATGGGCAAACTCTTTGACCTGGAGGCAAGCGGCTACTTCTACACCCGCCTGCAGAACCCCACCAACGACTACGT
>DEFE01000003.1:0-18673 GCA_002350625.1 Lachnospiraceae bacterium UBA2860 | reverse complement strand
TCCGGCCAGGCGGCCAACTTCTTTGCCATCTTCAATATCGCGTCGCAGGGAGACCACGTCGTCGCCTGCTCGACCATCTACGGCGGCACCTTCAACCTCTTCAACGTCACCATGCGCAAAATGGGCATCGACTTCACCTTCGTCAGCCCCGACTGCACGGAAGAAGAACTAGACGCCGCCTTCCGCCCGAACACAAAAGCCGTATTCGGAGAGACCATCGCGAACCCCGCGCTCACCGTCCTCGACTTTGAAAAATTCGCAAATGCCGCCCACAATCACGGCGTGCCCCTCATCGTCGACAACACCTTCGCGACCCCGGTCAACTGCCGTCCCTTCGAATTCGGAGCCGACATCGTCACCCACTCCACGACCAAATACATGGACGGCCACGGCGCCGCGGTCGGCGGCGCGATCATCGACTCCGGCAAATTCGACTGGATGGCCCACGCCGACAAATTCCCGGGACTCACCACCCCCGACGAGAGCTATCACGGCATCACCTACGCCGAAAAATTCGGCAAAGAAGGCGCCTTCATCACCAAAGCGACCGCCCAGCTCATGCGCGACTTCGGCTCCATCCAGAGCCCGCAGAACGCCTTCCTGCTGAACCTCGGCCTCGAGAGCCTGCACTGCCGCATGAAGCAGCACTGCGCGAACGGGCTTGCCCTCGCCACCTTCCTGAAAGACAGCCCGAAGGTCGAGTGGGTGAGCTATCCCTCCCTCCCGGGCGACCGCTACTACGAGCGCGCCATGAAGTACCTGCCCGGCGGCTCCTGCGGCGTCGTCTCCTTCGGCGTGAAGGGCGGGAGAGAAGAAGCGGAAGCCTTCATGGGACGCCTCAAAATCTTCGCGATCGAGACACACGTCGCCGACGCGCGCAGCTGCTGCCTGCATCCGGCCAGCTCCACACACCGGCAGCTCTCCGAGCAGGAGCTCATCGACTGCGGCATTTCCGGCAACCTCGTCCGCATGAGCTGCGGCCTCGAGAACACGGACGATCTGATCGCGGACGTCGCCGAAGCCCTCGGCTGAAAAGTCAAAAAATAGCAAAATATGTGCAGAAATCCGGACTGCATTGTGCTAATATAGCAGTGTATCGCATCATCTTACATATTCATCATCTGTTTTCTAAGAAAGGGGTAAAGTATGGCAGACGGTAAAGGATTCATCGGTGAATTCAAAGAGTTTATTGCCAAGGGCAACGTCCTTGATATGGCCGTCGGCGTCATCATCGGCGGTGCGTTCGGAACGATCGTCTCCTCGCTCGTCGAAGACGTCATCACACCGATCATCGGCATGATCGGCGGCAACGCGGATTTCAGCTCGCTCAAGCTCGGCCCGATTATGATCGGCAATTTCATCAATGCAGTCATTAACTTCCTCATTATTGCGCTCGTGCTGTTTGGCGTCATCAAGGCCTTCAACAAGGCGAGATCCCTCACGGAAAAGCCGGCGGAAGAAGCAGCTCCGACAACAAAGATCTGCCCGTTCTGCAAGTCCGAGATCGCTCTCGACGCGACGCGCTGCCCGCACTGCACATCGGAAGTCAAGTAAGATTCATACAGACGCATCAGCGTAATCATAAAGGACGACGTCATAAACTAATGGCGCCGTCCTTTTTTGTCCTTTTCAGATGGCGCGCAGCCCGGACAGCCTGCGCACAGGGCTTGTGCACATCTTGTATACAAGACTCGCATATACAGCCATTTTGTGGTATATTTATGGCTGAGTGAATACCAGGAGGCGCGACATGCAGAACCGGCAGGAGATGAGCTTTGGCGAGTACGTAAAGCACTATCTGTTTTATCTTGTCAAATGGGGCTTTATGGCAGCCGTGATCGGCCTCATCTGCGGCCTCGTGGGCGCCCTGTTTTACCGCGGCGTCGCGGCGGCGCAGACCTTAAGAACAGCGCATCCGTTCCTGCTCTTTGCGATGCCTGCCGCCGGCCTTCTGATCGTATTCATCTACCGCTCGCTCCATCAGGAAGGAACTTCGACGAACACGGTCATCGACGCGGCGCGCGAGGGCGGCACCATATCCGCCGGCCTCATCCCGTCGATCTTCATCGGCACCATCCTCACGCATCTGACCGGCGGCAGCGCCGGGCGCGAGGGAGCGGCGCTACAGATCGGCGGCGGCATCGGCAACAACATCGGGCGCCTTCTGCACCTGGACCGCGATGAGATGAAGGTGGCGACAATGGCGGGCATGGCGGCCTTCTTCTCGGCGATCTTCGGGACCCCGCTCTCGGCGGCCATGTTTGTGATCCTGTTTATCAGCGTCGGCAGCTTCTACGAGGTGGCGCTTCTTCCGAGCTACCTCGCCGCGCTCATGGGCCTCTACATCTCGCGCTTCTTCGGCGCGGCGCCCTTTCGCTTTAAAGTCAGCGCTCCGGAGATGACGATCCCCGTCTGTCTGGGCGTCATGGCGATCGCAGCCCTCACCGGGCTCGTCTCCGTGCTGTTCTCGGAGGTCCTGATCAGAGCCGGGGAACTCTACAGGAAGTTCTTCGTAAATCCGTATCTCAGGATTCTTGTCGGCGCGGGGCTCGTCATCGCCATCACGCTCATCGAGGGGAGCGGGGATTACAACGGCGCCGGCGGCGCAGTCATCGAAAATGCCGTCAGCGGCGGATCTGTCGTCCCCTATGCGTTCCTCATGAAGATTCTCATGACGGCGCTCACGCTGGAGGCGGGCTTCAAGGGCGGCGAGATCGTGCCGACCTTCTTCATCGGCGCGACCTTCGGGGCGGTCATCGGCCCGCTTCTCGGCCTGCCGTCCGGCTTCGCGGCGGCGGTCGGCCTCGTGGCGATGTTCGCGGGCGTGACGAATACGGTTATCGCCTCGGTCTTCCTCGCGATCGAGGTCTTCGGCGGATCGGGCATCCTGCTCTTTTCGCTGGCGTCCATCGTGAGCTACGCCTGCTCCGGCTACAACGGCCTTTATTCAAGCCAGCGGATCCTGTACTCCAAGACAAGGGCGGAGTACATAGACGTAAGAACCAATCACAATCCTCATATCAGAAAAATCAGTTTTAAGCGGAGGCAGAAATAACATGAAAATCGTAGTACTTTGCGGCGGCATCTCCACGGAGCGCGAGATTTCGATCATATCGGGGGAGGGCGTCGTGCGCGCGCTCCGCGAGAAGGGACACCGCGCGATTCTTCTCGACGTCTATTTCGGCGATGAATATGTCCAGCTGATGGACGCCTTCCCGGAACACTACGATATAGACGCGGCGCTTCAGAAAATCCACGCCTGCGACGAGCAGCTCGCGTCGGCGAAGGCGAATCCCACGCGCTCCTTCTTCGGCGCAAATGTCATAAAGCTGTGCCGGATGGCGGATATCGTCTTCCTCGCGCTGCACGGCCAGAACGGAGAGGACGGCAAGGTCCAGGCGGCCTTTGACCTGTCCGGGATCCGCTACACCGGTGCGGGCCCTTTAGGCTCCGCGATGGCGATGGACAAGCGGATCACCAAGATCATGCTGAAGGCGCAGGGCATCCCTGTGCCGAGAGGCATCTCCGTCATGAAGGGAGAAAAGATCGAGCCGCTTGAAAAATACGGGCTGAAATACCCCGTCGTCGTCAAGGTCTGCTGCGGCGGATCCTCCGTCGGCGTGTATATCGCGCACGACGCAAATGCGTTTGACGAATCACTCTCGACGGCATTTTTGTACGAAGACAGGGTCATCATCGAGGAGTACATCGAGGGGAGAGAGTTCTCGGTCGGCGTGGTCGACGGGGAGGCGCTTCCCGTGATCGAGATCGCGCCGAAGGAAGGCTTCTACGATTACAAGAACAAGTATACGGCCGGCGCCACGGTGGAGACCTGCCCGGCCGACCTGCCGGGGGATGTGGCGAAGACCATCCGCTCCTATGCGGTGCGCGGGTATCAGGCGCTCTGCCTCGAGGGATACGCGCGGCTGGACTTTATGATGCAGCATGACGGCAGGATCTACTGCCTCGAGGCGAATACGCTGCCCGGCATGACGCCGACGTCCCTCATCCCGCAGGAGGCGGGCGCGCTCGGCATCGACTACCCCACGCTCTGTGAAAAACTGATCGAAGTATCACTCAAGAAATATGGAGGAAAAGTAAGGTGAAAGACCTGACGATCCGGAACATAGCCGCGTCTTCCGGCGGGACCTATCACGGGCCGGAGGAGCTCCTTTCAAGGGAGGTCACCTCTGTCACGACGGACAGCAGAAAGGCGGAGGCGGGATGTCTCTTCGTGCCGCTCAAAGGAGAAAAAAGCGACGGGCACAGCTTTATCCCCCAGGTGATGGAGAAAGGCGCGCTCGTCACGCTCACGGAGCGGGAAGAGGGCATGCCCGACTGTCCTTACATCCTTGTCGACTCAACGGCGGAGGCGATCCAGAAGATCGCCGGCTTCTACAGAAGGGCCCTCGGGATCCCGGTCGTCGGCATCACGGGCTCTGTGGGAAAGACCAGCACGAAGGAGATGATCGCCTCCGTGCTCGGAACAAAATACCGCGTGCTGAAGACGGCAGGAAACTTCAACAACAACCTGGGCCTGCCGCTCACGATCTTCCGGATCACGGAGGAGGACGAGATCGCCGTGCTCGAGATGGGCATCAGCCATTTCGGCGAGATGGACTGGCTCGCGGAGACCGCGGCGCCGGACACGATGGTGATCACCAACATCGGCACCTGCCACCTGGAATTCCTCGGCGACAGGGACGGCGTCTTCAAGGCGAAGACGGAGTGCTTCGCGCACATGCAGCCGGACGGCTTCGCTGTCTTAAACGGCGAGGACGACAAGCTCGCCGAGGTGGAAGAGGTCTCAGGAAGGCGGCCCATCTTCTACGGGCTCAGCCCGCGCTGCCGCATCTACGCGGACGCGATGAAGCCGCTCGGCCTTGGCGGAACGGCGTGCACCATCCACATCGATGACGACGAGTTCCGCGTGACCGTCCCGCTTCCCGGCGAGCACATGGTGCTGAACGCACTTGCCGGAGCGGCTGTCGGCGCGCTCTACGGCCTGACGCCGGAGGAGATCAAAAGGGGCATCGAGAGCATGGAGACCGTCGGCGGCAGATTCCGCATCAGGCACGCCGGGGAGCTGACCGTGATTGACGACTGCTACAACGCCAATCCGATGTCGATGAAGGCGTCGCTGCACGTGCTCGGCGAGATCCCGGGCGGCACCTGCGCGATCCTCGGGGACATGGGAGAACTGGGAGAGACGGAGAAGGAGCTGCACCGCGAGGTCGGCCTCGACGCGGCGGCGCTTCCTGTCAGCCGTTACCTGCTCGTGGGAAATCTCGCGAAGGAGATCGCGGAGGGCATCCGCGGGAAGAATCCCGACGCGGATGTGCGCCATTTCGGCACTGTCGACGAGCTCATCCCCGCGCTCCCGTCCCTGATCCGCCCGGATGACACGGTGCTTGTCAAGGCCTCCCATTTTATGCAGTTTGAGCGGATCACGGAGGCGCTTCTAAGTGATAAAGAAGAGGATAAGAAGGGAGGACCGGAGGCATGAAAACCAGGCATTTTTTGAGGCTCAGGCGCATTGTGCTCCTGATCACCGCCATTCTTACCGTGTTTGCGACCGGATGCGGGAGCGCTTCGGCCGGCACGCAGGCGAAGGCAGCTTCTTCCGGAAAAAAGTCGGATTCTACCGGCAAAACGGAGGCAGTCATCGACGAAAATGGCACCTACACCTCCAAGGATGACGTCGCGCTGTACATCCACACCTACGGGCACCTGCCGGATAATTTTATCAGCAAGAAGGAAGCCCAGAAGCTCGGCTGGAGCGGCGGAAGCCTTAAAGACTACGCGCCCGGAAAGTCGATCGGCGGCAGCCGCTTCGGCAACTACGAGGGCGCGCTGCCGGAGAAAAAGGGCAGGCAGTACTATGAATGTGACATCGATTATAAAGGAAAGAGCCGCGGCGCAAAGCGGATTGTGTACTCGGACGACGGTCTGATCTTCTACACGGAGGATCATTACGAGACCTTTGAACAGCTGTATTGACGGAGGCCTTAAGATGCGCAAAGTGATATTGGATTTTAATGTGACGGAGACCCGCGAGGACGTACACGCTTATCTGGCGATGAAGCTGGATCTGCCGGACTATTACGGCGGGAATCTCGACGCGCTCTATGACATGCTGACTTCCCTCGGCGAAGATACCTGCATCGGGTTCTTCAGCGGCAGGGAGGCGCGCGAAATCAGCCCTTATCTTAAGCGCGTGGCGCACGTGATGTGCGACGCGGAGGAAGAGAACCCGCACCTTGCGGTGATTTTCGGTGACCTGGAGGAGAATTTCAGAGAATGATCAGGTTTATACTCGCCATCATCGTTGTTGCCATCTATTTTATCCTGTCGCTGCCGCTTCTCCTCATCTTTTCGCTGGTGCGGCTCATCAGCCCGCGCGCGGCCGTCTGCGCGCTGCAGAGAATCGTCGGCATCGTCTGCAGGATCGTACTCCTCATCGCAGGCACCCGCGTCACGACGATCGGGCGGGAGAAAGTGCCGGACGGAGAGGCCATGCTCTATGTCGCCAATCATCAGAGCATCATAGACACGCTGATTCCGCTGACGCAGCTTCAGCCGCCTTACGGCTACATCGCCAAGGACAATCTGGGACGCATTCCCGTCCTGAGTTGGAACATGCGCTTTCTGTCCTGCCTCTTTCTCGACCGCGAGGATTTGAGACAGGGGCTTGAGGTAATCAAGGCGGCCATCGAACTGGTGAAAAACGGGACGTCCGTCTTCATCTATCCCGAGGGGACGAGAAATAAAGGAAATGACGAGACTGTGCTCCTTCCGTTCCACAGGGGGAGCTTTAAGATCGCGCAGAGGACGGGATGCAAGATCGTGCCGATCGCATTTAACAACGTGGACGCCGTGTTTGAAAGGCAGTTCCCGAAGCTCAAAAAGGCGCATGTGATCGTGGAGTACGGGGATCCGGTCGCCTACGGGGATCTGACGAAAGAGGAACAGAAGCATATTGACGAATACTTCAGGGACAAGATCACGGAGATGGTTAAGCGCAACCATGCGCTGATCTGAACGCAGCATCACGGGGGAGAGCGATGTATCTTCGGGCGACCGCAAAAATCAATCTTTCACTTGATGTCGTCGGGAAGCGTGAGGACGGTTACCACGAGGTCCGCATGATCATGCAGAAGGTCGGCATGTACGACCGCCTGATGCTCGAAGCGGTGAGAGGCGGACACGGCATCAGCCTCACCACCAATCTGAGCTATATCCCGACCGACGAAAACAATCTTGTCGTCAAGGCGGCCCGGCTCCTCATGGAGGAGGCCGGTGTCGACGACGGCCTCCGCATCCGCCTCGACAAGTTCATCCCCGTCGCGGCGGGGCTTGCCGGCGGAAGCGCCGACGCCGCCATGACGATGATCGGCGTGAACCGCCTGTTTTCTCTGGGCCTTACGGAGGCGCAGCTCATGGAGCGCGGCGCGCGGATCGGCGCGGACGTGCCGTACTGCATTCTGGAGGGAACAGCGCTGTCGGAGGGCATCGGAGAGATCCTGACGCCCCTGCCGCCCATGCCGGCGGCCCACATTCTTTTAAGCAAACCGAATATCAGCGTCTCGACAAAGGACGTCTACGCGGCGCTTGATGCGACCGAGATCAGCGCGCACCCGGACGTGCGCGGACAGGCCGAAGCCATCCGCGCCGGGGATCTCTGCGGCATGACGGAGCCGTCCCGCATGGCCAATGTGCTCGAGAGCGTGACGGGCAGCCGCTATCCCGTCATCGGCGCCATCGAGCAGGTGATGATGGAAATGGGGGCGCTCCGCGCAATCATGAGCGGCAGCGGTCCCACGATCTTCGGGATTTTTGACGACAGTACAAAGGCAGAGGCGTGCAGAAAGCGGCTGCGGCGCGAGCGCCCCACGGCGAGGACATTTCTGACGTGGCCGGACACACGAGGAGGAAAAAAACAGCATGAAGGACAATGAAGCGGCTGAAAAGCCGGAAGAATATATGCCGCTCAGGGAGGTCGTGTTTCTGACGCTGCGCAGGCAGATCCTGCGCGGGGAGCTGAAACCCGGAGAGCGCCTCATGGAGATCGCGCTCGCAAACCGCCTGGGCGTGTCGCGGACGCCGATCCGCGAGGCGATCCGGAAGCTTGAGCACGACGGCCTCGTCGTGATGATTCCGCGGCGCGGGGCGCATGTGGCGGAAATCACGAGGCAGGAGCTGTGCGACGTGCTCGAGGTGAGAAAGAGCCTCGACGTCCTGGCGATCCGCAAGGCCAATGAGTTCATGACAGGAAAGGATCTTAAGAACCTGCGCGCCGCCGGAGAGGCTTTCGCGGTGCTGGTTACGCAGAAGAACGCTGACCTGTCGATGCTGGGCGAGGCGGACGAGCATTTTCATGAGATGATCTATCAGGGAACGGGAAACCGGCGCCTGATACAGATCCTCGGCAACCTGCGCGAGCAGATGTACCGTTTCCGCGTCGAATACCTGAAAGACAAGGACATCAGGCAGACGCTGGTAGAAGAGCACGACGCGATCGTCGAAGCCCTTGAGAAGCGGGACGTGGAGGAAGCCGTGCGGATGATCGAGCTGCATATCGACAATCAGTACAGCGCGATCAACCGCGCGCTGGATCAGTGAGAGGAAACCGGCGAATACATAAGGAGGAGACCGGTATGGGGAAGGCGAATGAGCTTCCGATCGGCGTCTTTGATTCCGGCCTGGGCGGCCTGACGGTCGCGAGGGAGATCATGCGGAATCTGCCGATGGAGAAGATCGTCTACTTCGGCGACACGGCGCGCGTGCCCTACGGCAGCAAGTCGCGCCAGACCATAGAGCGATACTCGAGACAGATCGTGCGCTTCCTGAAGACGCAGGAGATCAAGGCGATCGTGGTCGCCTGTAATACGGCGACAGCGCTCGCGCTCGACGCGATCCGCGAGGAGGCCGGCGGCATGCCGGTCATCGGTGTGATCGAGCCGGGGGCGCGCGTGGCCTGCGCGGAGACAAGAAACGGCCGCATCGGCGTGATCGCCACGCGGGCCACCATCGGGAGCCACGTGTATTCTGACGCGATTCACGCCATCATGCCTTCGGCCAATGTGATCGGCAAAGCCTGCCCGCTCTTTGTGCCGCTGGTGGAGGAGGGATGGCTGCATGACAGGATCACGGATGAGATTATCATGCGCTACCTCGACGAGGTGCTCGAGTACCAGGTGGATACGCTGATCCTCGGGTGCACGCATTACCCGCTCCTGCGCGGTGAGATCCGCAGCCTCGTCGGTGACGACATCGTGCTTGTGAACCCCGCTTATGAGACCGCTGTGTCCCTCGCGGCCATGCTGAAGGAGAAGCAGCTCATGAATACGAAGAAGCCGGAGGCGGGCGAGCCGTATCCGTACCGCTTCTTTACGAGTGACGAGCCGCAGCGCTTTGCGGACTTTGCCAACTCCATCCTGCCGATCGACGTCGGCAGCGCGCGGCTTGTCGCGATCGAGGAGTACTGACGGCCATGGCGCAGGCGGCAAGAGAGGTGGACGTCCTCATCCGGGGCAGCCATCTCTTTGACGAGGCGGAATCCGGGACGGACGTGGTGACGGAAAGGTCGCGGGGAAACTGCCGTCTCGTGGCCGGAAAGCAGCACGTCGCTTATGAGGATGCGGACGGACAGGGCATCCATACGCATGTGATCCTTATGGACGGCGCTTCGCCGCGCATCGAGGTGCGGCGGCGGGGGCCGGGCGTGACATCGGTTTATGCCTTCCAGGCGGGAGAGAAGACGGAGATCGCTTACAGCACGCCGGAGGGTACCCTCCGCTTTCCCGTGGACACGCATGCGGTGCGGATCGAATCCGGGGACAAAAAAATCACTGCCGAGGCGCGGTATGCGCTCCGGCAGGGAGAGAGCAAGCTGATGGAAACGGTGCTCGTTATGGAATTCCGCTTCAGACCTTGAGACCTTTCGCGTGCTTTTCAAGCACCCGGCTGATGCGGTCGACGGGATTTAAGAGCGAAGACAGAGAGTAGTCATGATTGAGCGTGTCGATGATGAGCGCGATGAACTTGCTCATGTCGCAGCTTCTGTAATACGGTTTATCTATGAACTCTTCGGGCTGATAGACGAGATTCGTCGTGATCAGGAAGTCGAAGAGTTTTTTCTTGTATGCGGTGTCAAAGGGGGCCGTGCCGCCGGTGAAGATGCCGAAGGTCGCGCAGATGAATATGCGGGCGGCCTTCATCTTCTTGAGGAGCGCGGCTGTCTCAAGCACGCCGTCGCCCGAAGAGATCATGTCGTCGATGATGATGATGTCCTTGCCCTTCACGTCGGAGCCCAGGAACTCGTGCGCGAGCACGGGGTTTCTGCCGGAGACGACGGTGCTGTAGTCGCGGCGCTTATAGAACATGCCCATATCGACGCCGAGGACGTTGGCCAGATAGATCGCGCGGCTCATGCCGCCCTCGTCGGGACTGATGACCATGAGGTGGTCGCTGCTGATTTTAAGATCGGGCGCGGCGCGCAGGATGTTCTTGATGAACTGGTAGGTCGGGCTGACGGTCTCAAAGCCGGCCAGCGGGATCGCGTTCTGCACGCGGGCGTCGTGCGCGTCGAAGGTGATGATGTTGTCCACGCCGAGATCGACGAGCTCCTGCAGGGCGCCGGAGCAGTCGAGGGACTCACGCCCGTTCTGCTTGATCTGCCGGCCTTCGTAGAGGTACGGCATGATCACGTTGAGACGCTTTGTCTTCTTGCCGGCAGCGGCGATCACGCGCTTCAGGTCCTGGAAATGATCGTCGGGCGACATGACATTTTCGAAGCCGCTGATCTTGTAGCCGTTCGAATAGTTCATCACGTCGACCATGATGTAGAGATCGTCACCACGGACGGACTCGCGGATCATGCCTTTGGCTTCTCCCGTGCCGAAGCGGGGCGTGTCCGCCTTGATGAGGAAGCTGTCGCGCACATAGCCGGCGGCATCCTTGACGATGCCGTCCTCCACGCGCTTCTTGCGCCATTCCGTCAGATAGCCGTCAACCTTCTTGCCGATCTCCTCCGTGCTTTTGAGCGCGATGATGGCGAGTCTTCCGTCGGGGACGGTGCTGAATGCCGGCCTGGCCTGCGTGTCTTTTCTGTCCATAGTCATAGTCTGCCTCCGCTCAGTTTTTTCCGGATCCGGATGTCTTCGCCGGTGAGCCGTATGATGGTGTAGTCGCTGGTGATGCGTGACAGGATGCGCTCGGAATACGCCTGAGCGAGATCCTTCAGTGAGAAATTGGTCGAGATCACGGTGGAAAGCTTCTTCATGCCGCGCTCGTTGACGACGCGGAAAAGCTCGGAAGAAGTAAAGGCGTTGTCGAGCTCCGTGCCCAGGTCGTCGATGACGAGCAGGTCGCACCCGTCGATGAGCGCCCGGCCGCCGTCCCTCCGCCCGTCGTGCACAAATGCGGACTCCGCGAGGTGATCGAAGAAACTGCCGGCTGAGAAATACAGGACGCTTAAGGAGCGCGCGATCGCCTCGGCGGCGATGCAGTGCGTCAGAAATGTCTTGCCCACGCCCGTGTTCCCGTAGATGTAGAGACTTCCCCGGATGCCTTCTCCGTCAAACATGCCTTTCGCGGCGCGAACGGCTTCTTCGGCCAGTTCCCGCTGCGTCTTTCCGCTGACTTCATCCAATATGTTATCAGAATAATAAGAAAATGAAAAGCGCCCGAAGTGTTCGCTTTTAATGTGCGCAAGCAGCGCCGGATCTCCGTAGAGGAGCTCTGAGGAGATGCGGTCAAAGCAGCTGCAGTGCCTGCCGTCTTCCGTAAAACCGGTGTCGTGACAGCGCAGACAGTCAAACAGAGGATCCAGATAATCCGCCGGATAGCCCGCCTCTTCGAGCATGTGCCGCTTCTTTTCACTCAGCTTGCTTAAGGCCTGTCTGTAGGCCGCAAGATCTGTGGAAGGACTGGCGATCCGGTCTTTTGCCGCCCTTAGAGAGAGCGCTGCGATTTCTTCGTCGATGGCCGTGACGCCGGGCAGCTTTTCACTGATCTCGAGGAAATGCTGCCGCTCGGTGAAGCGGTTGCGCTCCCGGATCTCATCGTAGCGCCGCATCACGGCGTCGTATTGCGAATTGGTCAGGGACATGCGTCTCCTCCTTTATGACTTTCCAAGGAGTGCACTCTCCAGAGAATTGTAGTCGTAGCTGCGCTGTTCGAAGTTGGCCGCGTGCACGGTCTTTTTCTTCGCCGGCACGCGCAGGGTGCGTTTCAGCGCCGTCTCCTGCTCGTGCTCGCTGTCGAGGGCGAGCACGTCCGCCATGTCATGCACGCCGCGGCTGTACCACTTGGAGAGGATACTGTCCGCGTAGCTTAAGGAGGGCTTCGCGGCGCCCATGACCGTGCGCGTGCAGGCCTCCCGGATGAGATCCATCGGGAATTCGTACTTCTCGATCCACTTTTTCATGATGCGGATCTCCGCCTCGACGGGGTGATGATTGTCGATGCCGAGCGCCTTCAGGATGTCATAGTACTCGCGGTGATAGCTGCCGGCGGAGATCTGCGCGTCGTGCACGGTCGTGACGCCCTGCTTTTTCCAGGACAGCGCGACCTTCTCGATGTAGTGGAAGCTCTTGTGCCCGCGGCTGACGCAGTACTCGATCAGATAGTCGATGAGATCGGGGGAGAAGTGCAGAACGTCGTAGAAATAGCAGATCCGCTGCATCTCCGCACGGCTCAGCGGCTTGCCGACATACTGCTGCGCGATGAAGAGCAGCTCGCGGATGTCCTCGCGGCTGCCGAGCTCCGTCATGCGTTCCGTGGTGATGTCCGAGGATTTGACCGTGATCTCATCATCGGCTGCAGCGTCGGTTTTCGCGCCGGCAAGGAAGGTGATGTCGGTGAGACATCCGGCTTCTTCTCCGCCCAGCGTGAGAACGCCCTCGCGCTCAAAAAAGCGCAGCGCGCGCTCCACATCCTTCTCCGTGCAGTTCATGCGGTCCGCGATGCTGCTGATGGAGATGGCTTCGCTTCCGCTTCCCGAGGCGCGCAGAAGATAGAGATAAATGCGCAGAAAATCCCCGTTCACTGTGGGAAGAAAACGGTCTAAGAATTCGTTGGATACTATCGTAACATCCTGCAGATAGCAGGAACGGAATTTAATCGCGTTCATAAGCACATCCTTAAGTCCGGATTGAGCAGTCCCGCCGGAACCGGCCGGGTCCTTTTTAAGGATATGGCCGTGTGCGCGGTGCGGCACGCTATATATGGGATTATAGCAGAACAAATCCGCACCGCATCCACAAAATCATCCACAGCAGCGGCCCCGCAAAGTGGAGAACCGCGCTGTGGATGCTGTGTGTTTGGTGGACAATCAGGAGCGAAGCAGGTCTTCGCCAACCTCCACAATATTACCCGCGCCCATGGTTATCAACAGATCACCTTCCACGAGCTGTGTTTTGAGGAAATCTTCGATCTCCGAAAATGCCGGAAAATAATCCGCTTCCGTGCCCTTTTCGCGCAGTGCGTCAAGAAGATCCCGCGAAGAGATGCCGATCGTGTTCTTCTCCCGGGCGGCGTAGATGTCCGCGAGAACCACATGATCCGCCGCCGAGAGCGCCTCCGCGAATTCCGGAAGGAGCGCTTTTGTCCGCGTGTAGGTATGCGGCTGGAAGGCGACATACAGCTTCTTGTGCGGATACTTTTTGGCGGCCGTGAGTGTGGCGCTGATTTCCGTCGGATGGTGGGCGTAGTCGTCGATGATCACCGCGCCGTTCATCCTGCCTTTATATTCGAAGCGGCGCTCCGTGCCGCCGAAATCCGAAAGGCCGTCGCGGATGACTTCGGAGGAAAGGCCGAGCTTTCTTCCGAGCGCAGCTACGGCGAGCGCATTTGAGATATTGTGGATCCCCGGCACGCGCAGCGAGAAGCTGCCGATCGGCGTGCCGCGCTCGAGGACGGTGAAGGTGCCGCAGCCATTTTCGTCAAAGCTGATGTCTGATGCGGTGTAATCCGCCTCCGTCTCCATCGAGTAGGTGAGCACCTCGCAGGTGAGCCCCTCCGTCACGGCGTCGAACTTCGCCGTGTCCCGGTTGATGATGAGCGTGCCGTCCTTCGGCAGAAGCGCCGCAAAGCGGTGGAAGGAGGAGGCAATGTCGTCGAGATCCTTGAAAAAGTCGAGGTGATCGGCGTCGACATTTAAGATGAGCTCGATCTTCGGGAAGAAGGAGAGGAAGCTGTTCGTATATTCACAGGCCTCCGTGATGAAGCAGCCGGAGCTGCCGACGCGGATGTTGCCGTGGATTGCCGGAAGAATGCCGCCGACGGAGATCGTGGGGTCATAACCCGCCTTAAGAAGCACGTGAGAGGCCATCGAGGTCGTCGTGGTTTTGCCGTGCGTGCCGGAGACCGCGATCGGCAGCTCGTAGTTCTTCATGATCTGGCCGAGAAGCTCCGCGCGCGTCAGCATCGGGATGCCGGCGGCCTGCGCCGCTTTAAATTCGGGATTATCCGGATGGATCGCCGCCGTGTAGACGACGCAGTCGATGCCGTCCGTGATATTCTCTGCCTTCTGGCCGATGACGACGTCTGCGCCTTTTTCAGTAAGCCGCTTCGTGAGCGGGGATGCATGCATGTCCGAGCCGGATACTTTAAAGGCGGCGTCAAGAAGGATCTCAGCAAGTCCGCTCATGCTGATGCCGCCGATTCCGATGAAATGGATCCGGGCGGGTTTTTGAAAGTCAATCTGGTACATAGACACCTCATATTTTTGTGAGCCGGCCGTTTAAAACCGGGATTTTGCGTGAGGAAACGCTCAAATCGCAACGGGTGCGGCCGGTTCCACTTATTATAGAAGAAAAAACCGACGTGAACAGTATAGCACAGATCATTCATTTTTCCACAAAAAGCCCAGAAAATGGGTAAAATTCGATAGTCTTGAGCGTTCGTTGTAAAAATGAACAAAAAACCTTTACATGCAAGCACCGAATTGTAATAAATGTTCACTTGCATTGAGCGGTGTGATATAATAAAAGAACTTTCAAGACGACAACATGTAAGGCTAAAACAAAGGACAGAGGTGAACTTATGATCAAGAAAGAGATGATAGCCATGCTCCTTGCCGGCGGGCAGGGCAGCAGACTCGGCGTACTGACCGACAACGTGGCGAAACCGGCGGTATCCTTCGGGGGCAAGTACCGGATCATCGATTTTCCGCTGAGCAACTGCATCAACTCCGGTATTGACACAGTCGGCGTGCTGACACAGTACAGGCCGCTCAGGCTGAACACCCACATCGGGATCGGCATCCCGTGGGACCTTGACCGCAATGTCGGAGGCGTGACGGTGCTCCCGCCCTATGAGAAGATCGGCAACACGGACTGGTACACGGGCACGGCCAATGCGATCTACCAGAATCTGGAGTATATGGAGCAGTACAATCCGGACTATGTGCTGATCCTCTCGGGTGATCATATCTACAAGATGGACTACGAGGTCATGCTCGATTACCATAAGGCAAACCGCGCGGACATCACAATCGCCGTTATGCCGGTGCCCATGGAAGAAGCTTCGCGCTTCGGCATCATGGTGACCGACGAGAACAGCAGGATCACTGATTTCCAGGAAAAGCCAGAGCATCCAGCGAGCAATCTGGCCTCCATGGGCATCTACATCTTCAGCTTCCCGGTGCTGCGCGACGCGCTGATCCGCCTGAAAGACCAGTCCGGTCTTGACTTCGGGAAGCATGTGCTGCCCTACGCGAGAGAGAACGGGAAGCGGCTCTTCGCTTACGAGTTCAACGGCTACTGGAAGGACGTCGGCACGCTCGGCTCCTACTGGGAAGCCAATATGGAGCTCATCGATGTGATCCCGGAGTTCAACCTCTACGAGGAATTCTGGAAAATCTATACGCGCGGGGAGATCGTCCCGCCGGATTACATCGGCGAGCACGCCGTCGTCGATAAATGTATCATCGGCGAGGGGGCGGAGATCTACGGAGAGGTCCACAACTCCGTCATCGGACCGGCGGTGCGGATCGAGAAGGGCGCCGTCGTCCGGGATTCCATCATCATGCAGGAATCCTTCATCGGGAGAGGAACGCAGGTAAACCGCGCCGTCATTGCCCAGAACGTGGCGGTCGGCGATCACGCGGTGCTCGGCTGCGGCGGAGACGCGCCGAATACATACAATCAGAAAGTGTACGCCTTCGGCCTGGTCACGATCGGAGAAAACTCCGTGATCCCGTCCGGCGTCAGGATAGGCAGGAACACAGCAATACTTGGTGAGACGACAGCAGAGGATTATCCGAACGGGGAACTGCCAAGCGGCGGCTCGATCATTCGGACAGACATGAAGGAGGGTGAGATCTCATGAGGGCGGTAGGAATCATACTTGCAGGCGGAAACAACAACCGCATGAGAGAACTCTCGATGAGGCGCGCGATCGCCGCGATGCCGATGGCGGGAAGCTACAGGAGCATAGACTTTTCCCTGTCGAATATGACGAATTCGCATATCGGCAAGGTGGCGGTACTTACGCAGTACAACGCCAGATCCCTCAACGAACACCTGTCCTCCTCCAAGTGGTGGGACTTCGGGCGAAAGCAGGGAGGCCTCTTCCTCTTTCCGCCGACGATCACCTCAAGGAACAGCTGGTGGTACAGAGGAACGGCGGACGCGATCTACCAGAATCTCGACTGGCTGCGCCAGTGCCACGAGCCCTATGTCATCATAGCGAGCGGCGACGGCATCTATAAGCTCGATTACGGCAAAGTCCTCGAGTATCACATCGCGAAGAGGGCAGATGTCACGGTCGTCTGCACGGAGTGCAGGAACGACGACCTGAGCCGCTTCGGCGTGCTGAGGCTCGATGAGGATATGCGCATCCGGGAATTTGACGAGAAGCCGATGGTCTCCAAGTCCAACGTGATCTCGACCGGCATTTACGTGATCAGAAGGCGGCAGCTCATCGAGATGATCGAAAAATGCGCGCAGGAGGAGCGGTCGGATTTCGTCAGGGACATCCTCATCCGCTACAAGGACCTGAAGCGCATCTACGGGTACCGGATGAATACCTACTGGAGCAATATCTCCACAGTGGAGTCCTATTACCGGACGAATATGGACTTCCTGAAGCCTGAGGTGCGGGACTATTTCTTCCACCAGGGCCCGGCGATCTCCACCAGGATCGACGACAACCCGCCGGCGAAGTTTAATCCCGGCTGCAGGGTTGCCAACTCAATCGTCTCCTCCGGATGCATCATTAACGGGACGATTGAAAACTCGGTTATTTTCAAGAAGGTTTTCGTTGGAAATAACTGCACGATACGGAATTCCATTATTTTGAATGACGTGTACATCGGTGACAATACGCATATAGAAAACTGTGTTGTCGAGAGCCGCGACACAATCAGGGCGAACTCTTATCACTGCGGCGAGAACGGCATCAAGATTGTCATCGAGAAGAATGAGCGATACGTCATTTAAAGGAATAAAAAAATGCAGCAAAAGCGCATCAAGAGAAAGGAAAACACATGAATATTACAGATGTAAGAGTTCGCAAGGTATCTAAAGAGGGTAAGATGAAGGCTGTGGTTTCGATCACGATCGATGACGAGTTCGTGGTACACGATATCAAGGTGATCGAAGGCGAGAAGGGGCTGTTCATCGCTATGCCGAGCCGCAAGGCCGCTGACGGGGAATATCGGGATATCGCTCATCCGATCAACTCAGTGACACGCGCGGAAATCCAGCAGATTATTCTGACGCGCTATGAGGAAACGCTTGCTACAGAGGAAGCGGAGGCGGAGACAGAAGACGACGGCATGCCGGTATTCTGAAACGACTCCTTTCAGAATATGAGAAAAGAAACAGGGGAAGGCTGTCTGCGGGACGGCTTTCCCCTGTTTCTTTTATTTCTATATCCAGCGGGCGGAACCCAGAATCCTGCGCACGAGCTCAATGTTTTCGGATTCGAGCTGCCTTCTCGAATACAGATGAAAATAATACGAGGTGTTCCCCTTCTTCAGCGCATAGGACGCAGCCGACATCTCCGTCCCGTTCGCAGCCGTATACCGGTAGCAGAATCCCTCCGCCGTCTCTCCGCCAACCTCGAGATCCCCTGCGTCGGTTTCACTGTAATCGAGATGCTTCATGGCTTTCCGGATCAATAGCCCCATCGTTGCTTCAAGATCACGGGTGCTTAGCATCCGGCCCAAAAAACCTGCCTTTTTCCATCCGACTGTAAAGATCAGATGCTTCTCCTCATTTGACAGGACCACACTCTCCCCGCCTTCCGGCATCTTAAGCCCGGCCAGTTCATTTTCGCTCATTTTCCGGAATCCTTCCGGAAAGGGAATCTCTAAAGCATTGTTTATCTGCATATCTGCTTCCTCCAAAGTGGCGGCACATACTTCCGGCCGGTCTTTTCATTGCAGCACTTTCCCGACCGATTTCACACAAGCAATTATACAATGGATGGTTTAGTTATGTCATCTAATATGACACGGGGTCAGACCCCTTGTCATGTTTTTATCGTCTGATAATCCACGCAGCTTCCGCCATACGTCCTCACCTCCTACAGGGTACTAAGCTCATCTGCGATTCGCTAAGTGCCCTGTATGCATCGCACGTAAGCTTCAGCTGCGGCCTGTGGCCTTGCTTCAGCAAGTGCTCATTGCGATCCTCCTAGCTCCGCCTGCAGTCTGCATAGC
>DEFE01000012.1:34712-34858 GCA_002350625.1 Lachnospiraceae bacterium UBA2860 | reverse complement strand
TGAGGACGTATGGCGGAAACTGCTGCGTAGTTGCTGATTCTACGACAAAAGGCAGCCCCTGGTCATTTAGCAAATGTTGGTGAACAGAAAACCGTCCACCTGCTTACTTACAACAGCCACATTGTGAGCAGCGACAGATCCATGTT
>DEFE01000012.1:26193-34522 GCA_002350625.1 Lachnospiraceae bacterium UBA2860 | reverse complement strand
CATTCTGCAAGCACGTGTAGGGAGCGGAGCAAAGAGAGAACATGGAGCTGTCGCTGCGCAGCAGAAATCATTTTAATGCAAGAAACCTGACACGGGGCTGACCCCTTGTCAGGTTTCTGATCAGTAGCTGAGTATTTCGCACCCGTCCTCCGTGACGAGCACCTCCACCTCCCACTGCGCGGACGGCTTGCCGTCCTCCGTGTAGATGGTCCACCCGTTGTCCGCGTCCTCATAGATGGCGTCCCTGCCCATGTTGACCATCGGCTCGATCGTGAAGACCATGCCCGGGACCATCAGCATGCCGCTGCCGGGCATGCTCACGTAGCTGACCCACGGATCCTCATGGAACTCAAGGCCGCAGCCGTGCCCGCCGATCTGTCGGACGACGCTGTAGCCGTTGTCCAGCGCGTGCTGATGCACCGCGTGCCCCATGTCGCCGAGCCGCTTCCACGGCTTCGTGTTCGCGATGCCGACCTCCATGCACTCCTTCGCGACGCGGACCAGGCGCTGCGTCTCCTCGTCGACATTTCCGAGCATGAACATGCGGGACGAATCCGAGAAATAACCCTTGTATATGGTAGAGGCGTCGACGTTGATGATATCGCCGTCCTTCAGCACGACATCCGGCGAAGGAATACCGTGGCACACCTCGCTGTTGACCGACGTGCAGACGCTCTTCGGAAAGCCTTCATAGTCGAGCGGCGCGGGAATGGCGCCCGCATCCGTCGTGAGCTCGTAGACCATGCGGTCGATCTCTTCCGTCGTCATGCCGATGTGAATCTCCTTGGCGACGGCGTCGAGCACGGCGATGTTGATCTCCGCGCTCCTCTTGATGCCCTCGATATCGGCCGGGCTCTTGATGAGCCTGCGCCGCGGCACCTCGATCCCGCGCATCTCGTAGCTGCGGATCTTGTCGTCGAAATTCATGTGGCACTGTTTGTATTTTCTTCCGCTGCCGCACCAGCAGGGCTCGTTGCGGTCCAGTTTCGGATACGCGCTCTTAAGCATTCTCAGTCAGGCCTCCATTTTCAGTATTTTAAAGGGTTCTTCGTCCAAATGATATACCACAGGCAGACGATCTGTACAAGCATTTTTATGACAGGGGGTCTGACCCCTTGTCATGTTTTTGTGTCATCCCAGAACCTCGGCCGCGTAATTTACGGTCGCCATAGCGTCCTTGCAATACCGGTCCGCACCGATTTTCGCGGCGTACTCTTTAGTGAGCACGGCGCCGCCGACAGCGACCTTAGCATCAGGGCACACAGCCTTCAGCTGCTTAATTGTCTCCTCCATGGCGGCGACGGTCGTCGTCATGAGCGCGGACAGGCCGACGAGCCGGATGCCGCGCGCCTTCGCCTCGTCCACGATCCGCTCCGGCGGCACGTCCTTCCCGAGGTCGATTACCTCATAGCCGTAGTTCTCAAGAAGCACCTTTACGATGTTCTTGCCGATGTCGTGAATGTCGCCCTTCACGGTCGCGAGGATCACTTCGCCTTTCTTCTCCGGCTTCGCGCCGCTTTCCGCAAAACGCGATTTTATGATCTCAAATGCCGCCCGCACGGCTTCCGCGCTCATAAGGAGCTGCGGGAGAAAAACCTTCCCCGCCTCGAAATCTCTGCCCACGCGGTCGAGGGCCGGGATCATGCACGTGTCGATGATCACGGCCGGTTCTTCCTCCGCAAGGAGTTCCACTGTAAGAGAGGATGCCTGCTCCCCGAGGCCGCGGCGGATTGCATCCATCAGAGCAGCTGCGCGCGGTGAAAGACCGGCTCCCGCATCTTGTGCGCCCGCATCCCCCTGCCCGGAAGCCGCATGCTGCGGCGCTGCACCGGCAGCCTGTGCTGTCCCTGCACCCTGCGCTGTACCTGCACCCTGCTGCACCGCGCCGCCTCCCGCCTGTGCCCCTGGGGCACCTGCTGCCATTTTCGGCGCGGGCGGCTCGTAATTGCTGTATTTTTCCACGTAGGCCAGACAGTTCTTGTCGAAGCCGGCCAGCGCGCGGTAAGCGTGGATCGTCCGCATCATGTCCTCCGACCCGGGGTTCATGATCACGGCGTTCAGGCCGCTGGTCAGCGCCATGCCGAGATAGGTCGTGTTGATGAATTCTCTGTGCGGCAGGCCGAAGGAGATATTGGAGAGGCCGAGCACGGTCCTTACGCCGAGCTCCTCTCTCACTCTCCGGATCGTCTCAAGCGTGACGCGCGCGGCTGACTGCTCGGAACTCACCGTCATGCACAGGCCGTCCATGAGGATGTCCTTCTTTTTGATCCCGTACTTTTCAGCCTCGGCCAGAATCTTCCTCGCCACGGCGAGCCTTCCGTCGGCCGTGGTCGGGATGCCCTCCTCGTCGAGCAGGAGTGCGACGATGACGCCGCCGTACTTCGCGGCGAGCGGGAAGACCGCGTCCATGACTTCCTGCTTGCCGTTCACCGAATTGATGAGCGGCTTGCCGTTGTAAATGCGAAGAGCATTTTCCATCGCAGCAGCGTCCGCCGTGTCAATCTGCAGCGGCAGTTCGATAATGGACTGTAGCTCCGTGACTACCTCCGGGAGGAGCGCCGCCTCGTCGATGCCCGGGAGGCCGACATTCACGTCGAGCGCGTGCGCGCCCTCCTGCAGCTCTTCCAGGCCGAGATCCAGGATATAGTCGATGTCATGCTCGAGGAGCGCCTGCTTCAGCCGCTTTTTCCCGGTCGGATTGATGCGCTCACCGATGATGAAGGGGTCGTCCGTGATGGTCTCAGCCGTCATGTAACTGGAGACCACGGCTTCTTCCTTCGGCGTGATCACCGGCGCCTTCCGGCCCTCTGCCATTTTCTTAAGAAGTGCGATATAAGCCGGCGTCGTGCCGCAGCAGCCGCCGATGACGGAGGCGCCCGCGTCGAGAATGCCTCGCATCACGTCCCGGAATTCCTCCGGCCCGATGTCGTAGACCGTGCGGTCCCCTTCCGTGCGGGGCAGGCCCGCGTTCGGATTGATGATGACGGGAACGGAGGCGGCGCGGATCATGCGCTCCGCGATCGGCGCCATTTCGCGCGGGCCGAGACTGCAGTTGATGCCGAGTGCGTCCGCGCGGAGTCCCTCGAGGAGCGCGACGACACCCTCCGGGGTCCCGCCCGTCAGCATGCGGCCGCGCTGGTCGAAGACAACCGTCGCGAAAACCGGGAGGTCGGCATTTTCTTTCGCAGCGAGAACCGCGGCCTTCAGCTCGTACATGTCACTCATCGTCTCGATGAAGATAAGGTCCGCGCCGCATTTCACGCCCTCACGCACGACCTCCGCGTAGAGGGAGACGCAGTCCTCGAAGGCCAGGTCGCCCATGGGCTTCAGCAGCTTTCCGGTCGGGCCGATGTCGAGCGCCACATAGCCGTGCCCGGCCTCACGGACCGCGTCCTTCGCGACGCGGAAGGCCGCGGATATCACCTCCGGAAGGCTGAAGTCAGCCCCTTCGTGATACTTCAGGCCATTTGCGCCGAAGGTGTTGGCGTTGATGATGTCCGCCCCGGCGCGCAGATAATCCAGATGGATCTGCCGCACCACGTCCGGATGCAGGATGTTCCACGTCTCCGGCAACTCGCCGGCCTTAAGGCCCGCCGCCTGCAGGAGGGAACCCAGGCCGCCGTCGCACAGGACGACGCGCTCTTTCATCTCTTCCAGAATCTGTTTTCCCATAGTCTTCGCTGATTCTCCTTAAATTCTGCACATGATGCGCGGAAATTATGACAGAGGGTCAGACCCCTTGTCATGTTTTTTTATGACAGCGGGTCTGACCCCTTGTCATGTTTTTTCAGAAAATGCGCAGTCTGCTTTCCCGCACATTGCGCAGCGATCCAATGCCGGCGCGGCCTCGCGGCAGGAGCCTTTCCTCATCCCGATGACGGCTGTGATCGACTTCGACGGCATCATAAGGAGCGAGTCCGTGAGCGTGATGCCGGTGTGCTTCTCCATTTTCAGCACGTCCGCAAAGAGCGGCTGCACGTCAAGAGGAAAGTCGCCGTAGCCGGGGCTGTAGCGCGTGATGAGCTGATAGCCCTGAAGCGCGAACTCTTCCTGCCACATAGCGCAGAGCGCATCCGCGTAGGTCTCGATCATCGCGGCGGACGCGGCTTGCACGGCGGCGGCGCGCGCCATGTCGCGCTTCGCGTAGCGGCGGATCAGAAGATCCGCGCCCTCGCCGATCGTCGCGGCGAAGAGGAGCACGCGTTCGCAGCCCGCAAGATGCCGGGCAAGCGTGCGGCTCTTCGCGGAAAAGCAGGTGAAATCGCATACCTCTCCGCGCACGGAGAGCGGGAAGTCCCGGTGCACTTCTCGCGGCGTAAGGCGCGGAAGAAGCTCGTCCACGGCCGCCTCCGCCAGCTGCAGGATGCGCGCGTCTGCCATGCCGCGGCGGACGCCCATGTAGCGGCAGACCTCTTCGATATCCGGCCGCAGCTGTTCGATATTATGTAAACTGTCGGAGGCCGCTTTAGTGGCATCCGGGTTAGTATTATGTAAACCGGCAGAGCCGCCTCCGCTCCCGTCCGTTCCCATATGATCTACGCCCGCAGAGCCGCCTCCGCTCCCACTTTCCTTCATCTTATGTAAACTCCAGGAAATACTGATCAATCCCGTTTGCAAGCCCCTTCGCGATCTTCATCTGGAACCCCGAGTTAGCCAGCCGCATATCCTCCGACGGATTGCTCATGTATCCCATCTCGACGATCACGCAGGGCATCTTCGCCCAGTTGATGCCGGTCATGTCATTTTCGTAGAAGTTCCCGCCCTTGCGCTGTCCCGTCGCGGCGGCCTGCGCGTCTCTCAGCAGCACGGCGAGCCGCTGCCCGCGCGTGATCACCTTCTGCGAGAGGAAGCGGTTGTTGCCCGCGGCCGCGTAGCAGAAGACGCCGTTTAAGGACGACGCGCCGTCGATGTCATTGGCGTGGATGCGGACCATGATGTCCGCCTTCGACTTGTTGGCGAACTGCGCGCGCTCGATATTGGTGATATGCACGTTGTGCGTCGTGCGCGTCATGACCACCGTGTACCCGCGCGCCTTGAGCTCGTCGCGCAGCTTTTTGCTCACCTCGAGATTGATCTCGAATTCATTTTTGTGCGACCAGTGCCCGTACGCGCCGCTCGTCACCTTCGGCTTCGTCGTCCCGGACCCCGGCCCGATCGCCTCGTGCGAATAATCCCCGACGGCCTGGTGCCCCGGATCGATGCAGACGATCAGCCCCGTGCCGTCAAAGGAATGCGTGGACTTGATCTTCTTCTTCAGCTTCTTATACGCAGCGGATTTCGGCGACGCCTTCTCAGATTTCTCAGGGTCCCTGCCGGTCTGGTTCTTCTTCATTCCCTTCGTGACGAAATACTTCAGCACGGCGCGGTCGTCGTCGCCGACCTTCCTGATGACGGCGGGATAGCGGTTAACATAATAATTATAGTCGTAGATCGACTTCAGCTCGACCTTGCCGTACTTCGTGATCGCCTCCTGCATTTCGGAAATGCCGACCGCACGCTTTCTGTAGTACGCGCGTTTATACCCCGTCTTCTGATAGTGCATATAGTAGGCCGGAAGGTCCGTCCCGAGCTCCCTCCGCAGCTTCGGGCAGCCGTAGCGGTACGACTTCACATCAAACGACGCGATCGCCTGCTCGCCGCGCTTCATCCCGTATCTGACGAAATGCGCGATCGCCTTCTCCGGCTTCCCCGCATAGCGCTTCCCGTAGGTCGTCTCGGTCGTGTAATATTCGTAATCATAGACTCTGCTGTAGCTCACGCCCTTATACTTCGACGTGGCATTCCCCGCAAATACGGTGCAGGGCGCGGCCAGCACAAGCAGAACAAGCAGCATCGCAAATGGTACAGCTCGCCGCGTCTTCAAAGAAGCCCCTCTCATTGCTTACAATCCCCCAGCATGTGCAAAAAAATTTATGTAAACTCTAAGTATTATCCATTGTATTCCGGCCGGATCTAAACACCGCTGCCTCATGCCTGCGGCATTTACGAGCGGGATGCAGTGCTCAAAAAGCGGGCAGGTGCATCGCACCTGCCCACCCCTTACACGCTTAAAACTGTCTTATTCCGCAATGTCATTGAAGCCTTCGCGTGCCGCATAGCTCGTGTGGAGCAGTTCATGCGCCTTGTGCGAATTCGGCTCGCCGAGGAACTTCTCGTAGAGCTCGATGATCTGCGGATTGTTGTGCGACTGGCGGATCGTCTGTCTCTCGTCCTCGGAGTACAGCGCTTTCGCTCTCTTCTCCTTGTACGTATCCAGGATGTCGTCGCTCTCGTTCGGCAGGAACACCGGACGGACATAGGACTGGCCGCCGCCGTTGATGCAGCCGCCCGGGCAGCCCATGATCTCGATGAACTGATACTTCGACTTGCCCTCGCGGATCTCGTCGAGCAGCACCTTCGCGGACTTCATGCCGGAAGCGATCGCCACGTTCACCTTGGTTCCCTTGATATCCAGCTCCGCCTCACGGATGCCGGCGTCATGGCCTCTGACTTCCGTGAACTCGATCTTGCCGTACTCCTCGCCGGTCAGCTTGAAGTAGACCGTACGAAGGGCCGCTTCCATCACGCCGCCGGTGACGCCGAAGATGACGCCCGCGCCGGTGTAATCGCCCATGATGTCCTGATCCCAGTCTTCATCGGGCAGACGGTCGAAGAGGATACCGGCTCTCTTGATCATGCGGCCGAGCTCGCGGGTCGTGATGACCGCGTCGACATCGTCGATGCCGTCGACCTTGAGCTGGTCTCTCTGCCGCTCAAACTTCTTTGCCGTACAGGGCATGACGGAGACCACGAAGACATCCTTCGGATCGATGCCGTTCTGCTCAGCCCAGTAGGACTTGATGATCGCGCCCTGCATCTGGTGCGGGGACTTGCAGCTGCTGAGGTGATCCAGAAGATCGCCGTAATTGTACTCCGCGTAATTGATCCAGCCCGGTGAGCAGGAGGTGATCATCGGAAGCACGCCGCCGTTCGTCAGACGGCCGAGCAGCTCCGTGCCTTCCTCCATGATCGTGAGGTCCGCGCCGAAGTTGACGTCGTAGACTCTCTCGAAACCGAGTCTTCTCATCGCCGCAGCCATCTTGCCGGTCACCGGCGTGCCGATCGGATAGCCGAACTCTTCGCCGAGGGATGCGCGGACAGCCGGAGCCGCCTGAGCGATCACATGCTTGCCGGCCTTCATCGCCGCGTCGATCTTGCTGATCTCGGAGTGCTCCATAAGAGCGCCCGTCGGGCAGACATTGACGCACTGGCCGCACTGGATACACGGAGAATCCGCAAAGCTTCTGTTCTCAGCCGGGCTCACGAATGTGCGGAAGCCGCGGTTCTCGAAGCCGAGAATGCCGAGGCCGTGCGCGTTCTTGCATCTCTCGATGCAGCGTCCGCACAGGATGCACTTGGATGTGTCGCGGACAAGGCCGGGAGCCAGCTCGTCGAGGATCGTCGGAGTCTTCGCGCCCTGGAACGTTCCCTCTACTGCGCCCGTCGCATAAGCCACGTGAAGCAGCTCGCACTTGCCGTTCTTGTCGCACTGCTGGCAGTTCACGTTGTGGTTGCTCAGCAGCAGTTCCACGCTGCGTCTTCTCGCTTCCGTCGCCTTCGGGGAGGAGATGCGGATCTCCATGCCCTCCGCGACCGGATACACGCAGCTCGCCACGAGGCCTCTCGCGCCCGTAGCTTCCACGAGGCAGACACGGCAGCTGCCCTGGTTACACTCGCCGTGATTGAAGGCACAAAGAGAAGGAATCTCATAGCCGCAGGATTTCGCGGCTTCGAGAATGGTCATGTTCTCTTCTACCTGGTAGGGTATTCCCTCAATTTTGATATTGATTTTTGACATGAACATATCCTCCTGTTATCGCTTCTCGATCGCGCCGAACTTGCAGGTCGAGATGCAGGCGCCGCACTTCACGCAGGCCGCAGCATCGATCGCCATGGACGGCTTCTTGTGCCCTTCTGCAACATAATCCGTAGCCGAAATGCAGCTTGCCGGGCATCCTCTCGCGCACATGCCGCAGCCGATACACTTGTCCGGAATGATGTGATATTCCATCAGGTTCTTGCAGATGTGAGCCGGGCACTTCTTGTCCACGATATGAGCGATATATTCATCTCTGAAATGCTTCAGTGTAGAATCTACCGGGTTGGCAGCCGTCTGGCCGAGCGCGCAGAGCGAATTGGTTCTGACCGTATCGCTGAGGTTCTCGAGCTCTGCGAGATCCTCCATCGTGCCCTTGCCTTCCGTGATCTTCGTCAGGATCTCAAGCATGCGCTTCGTGCCGATGCGGCAGGGCGTGCACTTGCCGCAGGACTCGTCGCAGATGAATTCCAT
>DEFE01000012.1:22295-26132 GCA_002350625.1 Lachnospiraceae bacterium UBA2860 | reverse complement strand
AGTTGTCTTCGTCCATGACGATCGCGCCGCCGGAGCCCATCATCGAGCCCTTGGCCACGAGGTTGTCGAAGTCGATCGGCTCATCGAGGAATTCCTTCGTGAGACATCCGCCGGAAGGTCCGCCGGTCTGGATCGCCTTGAATTCCTTGTTATCCGGGATGCCGCCGCCGATGTCATAGATCAGCTCGCGGAGCGTGGTGCCCATCGGAACCTCCACAAGGCCGACGTTGTTGACCTTGCCGCCGAGCGCGAACACCTTGGTGCCCTTGGATCTCTCAGTGCCGACAGACGCGAATTCCGCAGCGCCGTTTCTTAAGATGTACGGCACGCAGGCAAGCGTCTCGACGTTGTTGACGATCGTGGGCTTCTGCCACAGACCCTTGACAGCCGGGAAAGGCGGACGCGGACGCGGCATGCCTCTCTTGCCCTCGATGGAGTTAAGGAGCGCTGTCTCCTCACCGCAGACGAACGCGCCGGCGCCGAGGCGGAGGTGACATCTGAAGGAGAAGTCCGTGCCGAAGATGTTGTCGCCGAGAAGGCCGGCTTCTTCGAGCTGCTTGATGGCAAGACGCAGACGGCGAACCGCGATCGGGTACTCCGCGCGGACGTAGAAATAGCCGTTCTTCGCGCCGATCGCGTAGCCGGCGATCGCCATGCCTTCGATGACGGCGAAGGGATTGCCTTCAAGGATCGAGCGGTCCATGAACGCGCCCGGGTCGCCTTCGTCACCGTTGCAGACCACGTACTTCTCTTCGCTGTTCTGATTGAGTGCGAACTGCCACTTGCGGCCGGAGGGGAATCCGCCGCCGCCGCGGCCTCTGAGGCCGGAGGCGAGCACTTCGTCGACGACTTCCTGCTGTGTCATCGTGAGCGCTTTCTCGAGGCCCTTGAAAGCGTTCATGCCGAGCGCTTCGTTGATGTCTTCCGGATTGATGACGCCGCAGCCGTAAAGCGCGACACGGCGCTGTTTCTTATAGAAATTGATGTCGTCCTGCTTCGCGACCTTCTCGCCGGTCAGCGGCTCGACATACAGGAGGCGGTCAACGATCTCGCCGCCGATGATGTCCTTGTCGACGATTTCTTCGACGTCTTCGATCTTGACAAGTCTGTAAAGCGTGTCTTCCGGATAGATCTTGACGAAGGGGCCCTGTGAGCAGAAGCCGAAGCAGCCGACGAGATTGACGGTCGCCTTGTCTTCTACGCCCTTAGCCTTAAGGACTTCTTCGAATTTCGCCTTGATCTCGTCCGAATGGCTGGAAAGACATCCGGTACCGCCGCACAGAACGATGTGGCGCTTGCCGTCAGCTCCGCTGATCTTAGCATCAAGACATGCCTGACATGCGTCTGTCTTCTCATGATATTCCGCAATTGTTTTGATCATGCCTTAAGCCTCCTTTGCGCGATATTCTGCGAGGATCTTCGGAACCTGTTCCGTGGTGACCTTCGGATAAACCTGTCCGCTGATGCTGACCGCCGGAGCGATGCCGCAGGCACCGATGCAGCGCAGCGCGTCGAGCGTGAACAAGCCGTCCGCCGTCGTCTCGCCGGGCTTGATGCCGAGCAGCTCACCGAACTTGTCGATGATCAGCTGGCCGCCTTTGACGTAGCACGCGGTTCCCAGACAGCAGCCGATGACGTATTTGCCCTTCGGCGTCAGGGAGAAGAAGGAATAGAACGTGACAACACCGTAGATCTCAGCCACGGATATGCCGGTTTCTTCGGACACGACTTCCTGGACTTCCAGCGGGATGTACCCGTACTCGTTCTGAATATCACTCAGAATGAGCATAAGCGGTGTCTTCTCGTTCTTGTACCGATTGCAGATCTCCCGGATCTGCTTCTCGGCAGCTTCATTCAGCTTACTCAATTTGTGAACACCTCCTGCCTTTCTTTTGACTCATTGTCAAATTACACTATCCCTAGTCTATCATAAAATGCCGACAAGGACTATGGTTTCTTGGGTTTGTCCTGAAATTTATACCAAGGTTTAAACGATATAACCGCGGTTAGGTTGTGCATGATTGCTAGAAGCCTGAGATTGATTCGCCTGAAAATGCCGTCAGACAGCACCGGATATCGTATATGCAGACAATCTGCACAAGCTCTAGCACATCTTAGCTTGCTGGAAATTGCGTTATTCGCCCCAAAAATCCATCCAATCGAGGATTTTTGGACGAATGGTTTTAGCAATTTTCAGGAAGCTTAGATGTACTTAGCGCGGAAGCCGTCTGCATATACGATATCCGGTGCTGCCTGACATGCATTTTCTGAACGAATCATATGGATGATTACTGCGTCATGGCAATGAGCGCGGCCCCGATTGCGCCGCAGAGCTGCGAGCGCGCGGAGGTGTGCACCGGCTCCCCGAGCACCTCGCGGAGGCACTGCACGACGCCTTCGTTTTTGGAGACGCCGCCGGTCAGCATAAATGGCGCGACCCCGCGGCTTCTCGCGACAAGGGACGCCGTCTTCTCCGCGACGGCGACGTTGAGACCGTGAATGATGTCGGGAAGCGGCACGTCGCGCGCGACGAGCGAGACCACCTCGGACTCGGCGAAGACCGTGCACATATTGGAAATGCGCACCGCATTCTTCCAGTCAAGCCCCGCGCGGCTCATCTTGTCGAGGGTGATGTCGAGCGCCCGCGCCTGCATCTCGAGGAAGCGGCCCGTGCCGGCCGCGCACTTATCGTTCATGACAAAGCTCGTGACAGAGCCGTCGTCGGCGAGGCGGATCACCTTGGAGTCCTGCCCGCCGATGTCGATCACGGTGCGGACCTCCGGGTAGAGATAGCGCGCCCCTCTCGCGTGGCAGGTGATCTCGGTGACTGCCTTCCAGGCTGTGCCGTCAGAAGACGCGTCGATGGCATTTTCGACGGCACCGGAAGCACCCGTCTTGCCGGCGACTTCACGCCCGTAGCCCGTCGTCACGACATTTCCGAGCTCAGACTCGGGAATGCCTGCCTGCTTCAGCGCCGTCTGCAGCGCAAGCCGCGCGCTTCTTGACGCCGACATGCCCGTCGGGATGACGGCGCTTCCCACGATCTCAAGCTTCTCGTCCAGTATGACGGCGTCGGTACTCGCGGAGCCGGAGTCGATGCCGGCCGCGTACTTGTAGCGGGCTTTCTCGCTCTCCGCGCGCGCTTTGTTCACCGTATGAGCCGCTGCTTCCATGTCTCTTTCTCCTCCCGTCATCTCCGCAAATGCCTCTATTCTCGTTTTGATCTGTCCCGCCGAAAGCGGCGTCGTGTCCGTCTCGATCTTAAGGAGCGGCACGTCCTCGCGGTTCTTCATCTCCGCGTACTCGAAGCTGTAGTAGTCGCAGAACCGCATCGTGTGATAGACGATGCCGCGCGGCCTTCCGCCTTCGCCGGCCGCAAGCGAACCGCGCTCCCTGATGTCAAGCATCCGCATGCACGGCGGAAGCTTCTTAAGGAGCAGCTCCGCATAAGCGCGGAAGAAATCTGCCTCGGTCCGTCCATCCGGGATCTGCTGTCCGCCCGCTGCCTGCTGTCCGCCCGGCGCCTGCTGTCCGCCCGCTGTCTTCTGTCCGTCCGCCGCACAGGCCGCGCCCGGTGCAAAAGCGGCAGCCACAGCTTCCGCAGCCCCTTCTGCAAAAACCCGGTTTCCGGAGCAGGTTGCGTCTTTGACGACAGCCTTCGGAAATGCCGCCTGCACCGACTTCAGCACTTCGCCCCCGCCGTGTGCGCCCATGACGACCACTTCTTCCGCGCAGCAGGCCTCTGTTCCGACAGCTTCCTGCGTCTGCCCCTTCGCTGCCCTCACGTCCGTATCCGCCGCATCTTCCGATGCTGCCTTCACGCCTTCAAGCAGCGCA
>DEFE01000012.1:16697-22233 GCA_002350625.1 Lachnospiraceae bacterium UBA2860 | reverse complement strand
TCCTTCACGCCTTCAAGCAGCGCGGCCGCGGCGGCCCGCACCGAAAACGGCCGCCCGCTGTAAGCCTCATATTTGTCCTTCAGCGCCTGCAGCTGCGCCGCGAAATACCTGATCTCCCGCTCTCCCGTCTTGTGGGGCAGCGGCAAGAAATACAGAAAATCCATCTCATCCTGCTTGAGGACGTCGTAAGTCCGCCGCATGGCGTCGCAGCAGTCGACGAGGATCAGCTCGCGGATCTTGCGCGCCTTCACCTCCTCGATGATGGCCTTCGCGAAACCGCACAGATTCGGGTGCGAGCACCCGTCCGCGCAGGAGAAGGAAGCCGGATGCGGGTCAAGCCGCTCCGCCTTCTCGCCGAATCCCGCGAATATTTCAACTGGTACATATTTACAGCTGGTATAGATCATATCTGCCTCAATACTATTGTTATCTGCTAAATCTTCCTGCGTTTCCGCATCATTTGTTATCTGCTATATCTTCCCGTGCTTCCGCATAAAAATGCATGTATCGGCAGTCCTGCCGCACATCTTACTTTTCTATCATCTCCAGAAATGCGCCGACCCGCGTCTTCATCTGCCCGTCCGGACTGTTCAGCCGGTCCACACCGTCGCCGTTGATAATGATCGTCGGGAAGCCGGCGTCCGTCAGCGCCTCCTCGATCACCCGGCTCGCGCCGCAGGTCTCCTTGCAGCCGAAATGACAGAACAGGATGACGCCGTCCGCGCCGATGGTCCGCGCCTTCTCCACGGCTCTGTCCGCGCGCCGCGTAACGGGCCCGTTGAAGCTGTTGTACACGCATCTGGCCGCCATGAAGCGATACGGGTCCGTCTCATGAATGTCAAGCAGCGGGTCGTAGCACATCTCGGTCAGCGCGATGTGCGGGTCCTGCTGATAATTGAAGAATTCCTTCATCGAAGGCTGATAGAAAGGATTCGAATGCATCCACAGAATCTTCCGCCCGGGTTTCTTCGTCGATGTCTGCAGCTCCTTCCGCAGCATCATCGCGTAGCGCAGCGTCTCGGGGAGCCCGAGCGCGTTGTGCACCATGAGCACCTCGTAGAGCTCCGCCGTGAGCTCGGCCGGCACGTAGTGGTCCGCCCTTAAGGGGATCGCCTTTCGCAAATGGTGTATCGTCCGGCGCGCATTGTCGATGCTCTGCGCGAGCGCCTCTTTCCGCAGCTTTTTCCCCGTCAGCTCCTCTAAAAAGTGCTGCACCTCCTTCAGCTGCTCCGCCACGTAGCCAACCGCGGCGTCGTCCGTCTCGTAAGGGATGTCGATGTAGTACTGCGGCGCGCCAAGAAGCTCCGCGCACTTGCGGAAGGTCAGATTATTTGCGTCGCAGGCGAGCGAGGTGTTCACCACCGCGAGCGGCTTCGGAAGAACGCCCGCCGCGGCCGCGCCCATCACCACCTTGTGATAGGAGCAGAATGTCTCCGAGATCCCCTCCCGCTCCGCGGCTTCCACGAAGGCGTGCTCCGCGCCGGCGCCATTTGTGTAGGTCGCGTACTGCTCCGCGCACATCGGATAAAGATCCATGGCGTGCATCATCTCGCAGGGTGTGAAGATACTCGTCAGCACCTGCTTTTCGGGAGATTTCAGCGGCCGGATGATCGCCTGGCCGGAGATCAGCGTCAGGTAGCGCTTGGCCTCCGTAAGCTGCTTCTTCGGGAGCAGCTTCATCTCGAGCCCGTAGGCGCGGTACGCGTTAAGCAGCAGCTCACGCGCGTACTTCGGCTTCTTCTCCACCTGCTTCTCGATGTAATGTCCCAGTTTCTCTACAAAATCTGCCATACAATAATACGTCCTGTTTATTTCTTAGTCAGTGATTCTCACGCAAATTCCATCTGTCATGCAGAATGCCGAAGAGCCGCCCGTCATTGAGAGCACTGAACAACATCTGCCCATGCGACATACCGCACAGCCGTCTGCCCGTAAAAAGCTATATCTGCGCCCTTTCCTGAGAAATCACGGAATTGATTATTCCACATTCTTTGAAATGCGGCAACAAAAATGCGTCAAAAAAAGATACCGCCGCGGGACGATATCTTTTTATGTAAACCTTCTCAGGTTTTCGCATCAGTAGCCGATCAGGCTTCCTGCGATCCAGCCGTACAGAGGCGAGCTGATCTCGTACCAGGTTCTGCCGTCGTCGAAGTTGTCAACCGACTCGCCGGTCGTGACCACGCGGGTCCCGTTCTTCAGAGAGCCGATCTGCGGGAATCCCTTGCCGGGGCCGGAGCGGACGACTGCGTTCTGGGATGAGCCGGTATTGACTATCTCTCCGCCGGTCGCATTTTCGAGTTCGTCAAGATTCAGTGCTTTTAAATTTTCAGACATGTCATATTCCTCCCTATCTTTACAACCCTTACTTTGGCTGCTGACAACTGCAGTATAGCATATGCATGCGGCACAGTTCTGTCACATTGCGCCGCGCCTGCTTCTACCCCATTCCGGGAACATCCGGTGTCACGCCTGCTTATGCCTTGTTCCGGACCATCCGGCGCCGCCCTGCTTAAGCCCCGTTCCGGACCATCCGGCGCCGCGCCTGCTTCCTTACTCCCGGTTCCAGGGAAGCTCCTTCATCACCGACACATACGCGGGACGGATGATCTTCCCCATGGCGACGATCTCCTCCAGGCGGTGCGCACTCCAACCCGCGATGCGGGCGATGGCGAAGATCGGCGTGTACAGCTCAAGCGGAATGTCCAGCATGCTGTAGACAAAGCCGCTGTAGAAGTCCACGTTCGGGCTCACGCCCTTGTAGATCTGGCGCTTTCCGGCGATCACCTCCGGCGCGAGAGTCTCGATCTTATTGTAGAGCTCGAGCTCCTCGTCCCGGCCCTTCGCCGCCGCGAGCTGCGACACGAAGCTCTTGAAGATCCGCTCTCTCGGATCCGAGACGGAATAGACCGCGTGGCCCATGCCGTAGATCAGGCCCTTGCCGTCGAAGACGGAGCCCGCAAGCATCTTTGTCAGATAGTCGCGGATCTCGTCGTCATCCTTCCAGTCGGAGACATTTTCGCGGATATTCTCCATCATCTCCATGACCTTGATATTGGCGCCGCCGTGCCGCGGCCCCTTCAGCGAGGACATCGCCGCCGCGATGGTCGCGTAGGTGTCAGAACCCGACGAAGTGACGACGCGCGTCGTAAATGTCGAGTTGTTGCCGCCGCCGTGCTCCATATGCAGCATGAGCGCCGCGTCGAGCACCTTGGCCTCGATGTCCGTAAATGCCTTGTCCGGGCGCAGCATGAGCAGAATGTTCTCCGCCGTGGACAACTTCTCCTCCGGCCGGTGAATATACATGCTCTCCAGATTCTCATAGTGATTGTACGCGTGATACGCGTAGATCGCCAGCATCGGGAAGACGGCGATCAGGTTGAGACTCTGCCGGATGACGTTGCGGATGTCCGTATCCAGCGCGTCCGCGTCATAAGACGCCAGCGTCAGAATCGAGCGCGTCATCGAATTCATGATATCGCGCGTCGGCGCCTTCATGATGACGTCGCGGGTGAAATTCGTCGGAAGATTCCGCGCGACCGCGAGCATCTCCACGAACTCCTCGAGCTCGACCCTGTCGGGAAGCTCCCCGAAAAGCAGCAGATATGCCAGATTCTCATAGCCGAAGCGGTGCGCCGAATAATTCTTAATCAGATCCTGCACGTTGTAGCCGCGGTACCAGAGCTGTCCGTCGCAGGGGATGCGCTCTCCGTCCACCTCCTTAAAAGAGATGATCTCGGATATGTTGGTGAGCCCCGTCACGACCCCTTTGCCGTTCAGGTCGCGGAGTCCCCTCTTCACGTCGAAGCGCTGATAGAGCTCGTCGGTGATGGTGTCGTTGCGGATCACCATGCTGCGGTGCGCCCCTGCGTACGCGCGCATGTCGCGATTATATCCCATATGACTGCCTCCTTATCAGTGTTCAGTGTCCTCCCCATTGTAGCAGAGAAATCCGTTTATCAAAAGTCCCTTCGCTGCAGCTGCCGGCGCACGGTGCCGAAACAAAGGCTCGCTGCAAGCAGTTTTTTCGCGCGCTGCTTAAAGCAAAGGCTTGCTGCAAGCAGTTTTTCACGCACCTTCAAAATGAATGTTCACCACGGCGATCTCACTGTTCGTCCCGACCCGCATCGGCGGCCCGTAGTACCCGATGCCGCTCGTCACGACCGTATCGACGCCGCCGATCAGCTCATAGCCGTAGGCATTTTCGTTGAAAAACGGAACGATCACATTTCCCGGGAAGATCTGCCCCGCGTGCGTGTGCCCGCACAGCACCAGATCCGCGCCGGCCTCAGCGAGCGCCTTGAACTCGATCGGCTCGTGCTGGAGGACAATCACCGGCTTCTTAAGATCCTCACCCGCGAGCACCTCCGCGGCAGACATGCGATTCTTCGTGCCGTCGCCCACCTTCTCGCCGTCGATGCGCCCGACCAGCTGCACGTCGCCGCCGAAAAGCTCCGCGGTCTCGTCGTACAGCACCTTGAAGTTCGCGTCCTTAAAGAACTGCTCCATCTCCTTCGTCCGGAAAGCCTGCGAGATCGGCGTGATCGGAAATCCGCCGAACAGCGTCTCCTCCACGTCATGATTCCCGTAAACCGCGTAGACCCCCTCCGGCGCCTTGATCGAGGCAAGCGCCGCCGCGTAAGCCTCCGGGTCATCCACGCCTCTGTATTCACTTGTGAATATATCGCCGGCCACGACCACGACATCAGGACCAATCTCATTGATCTTATCCGCCATCTTCTGAATCGTCTCCAGATGCGAATTGACACTGATGTGCAGATCCGCAATGAGAACCATCTTCATGTCGCTCCGGCCGCCCGCGTCCTTCTCGATCGTCACGTCAAAATTCGTCACGATCGTATCCTGCGCGTGGCGCATACCCAGAACCAGAATCACGGCGCCCGCCGCAAAACTCACGAGCAGAACCGCCGGACGGACCCACGCCGGCTGCCCCTTCGCGATGAGCCGGACAATCCCCGCAATAAGCAGCAGAATGAGCAGAATCGAGTGGAAATAAATACTGAAACCGAGCCAGATATTACCCGTCGCCTGGCAGAAACGCTTCATCGGCCCCGGCGGAAGATACGCCCCGGCGATCGGCAGCAGAATCAGCATGACACTGACCACCGCCACAATCCATGAAAGCGCGCGAAGCAACCCCTCGGACACATGAAGTTCCCGGAAGCTCCTCAGGCAGTGCAGGACGACACCCAAAAAAATAATCTGTAAAACCGTGTAGACACTAGTTGAAATCACCGGATGCATACAATTCCCTCGCCTCTATCTTTCCATCCTTCCAGCCATAATCAGTCGGCGGAACATCCTTCATTCCATCCTTGATCAGTCGGCAGAACACCATTCACTCAATCAATGATCAGTCGGCAGAACATCATTCATTCCATCCATCGGCCGGCAGAACATCATTCATTCCTTCCATCAGCCGGCAGAACATCATTATATCATTGGAGAAGCTTCGGCAGTTCCGCACACAAATTGATATCATCCGCAGACATTCTGCACAAGCCTTAGTACTTCT
>DEFE01000012.1:257-16664 GCA_002350625.1 Lachnospiraceae bacterium UBA2860 | reverse complement strand
TTAGGTTTTTTTCGATGAACCGCCCTTAGTGATTTTCGTCGGGCTTAGAAGTACTTAGGCGCGGAAGCCGTCTGCGGATGATATCCATTTGCGTGCGGAACTTCCCAATTTCTCCAATTTATGCCGCTTCTGCCGCCGACACCGCCGCTTCAGCCGCCGCTGCGACAGACTCCGCCGCCGGCTCCGGCACCACATCATCCTCAATGGCCCCCGCCGCCATATTCGGATTCGACCGCGAATACAGCGCGTCCGCACCAAACGCCACGCCCAGCACGGCCGCGACCACAAGAACAATCTTCGTCGGCACCTTCGACAGCATAAAATCAAACAGCGGCGCGATCAAATACACCACCAGGCAGCAGCCCACGCCGAACACAAGAAGCCCCTCCGCGCAGATCCGCCCGTGAAGATTCAGAAAATACCCGTCATAAGACCACCATCTCTGATGATACACCGTCTCCAGATACCAGCCCGAAAAATACTCCAGCACGCCGCAAAGCGTCGTCGCGATGAAAAACTCCGCCACCGGATTCTTCCGGAACCGGCTGCACATAATCAGCGCGATGAGGCCGCCCGTGCCGTAAATCGGCAGCCACGGGCCGTGCAGCGTCCCGCGGTTCACGAACTCGCCGTGCTGCATGAAATGCAGCGCCACTTCCCAGCTCCAGCCGACAAAAGCAAACAGAATAAACAACAGGAACAGCGTCCAGAACGTATAATGCCGCAGGTAGAAAAAGTCCCCGTGCTTCTCGAGCTCCTTCCGCCTCCAGAGCGGATTCAGCCACTCCGGATACGCGATCCCCTGCATACACTTCTTATACTTCTCAACCGTAAAGACGCGGCCCTCCTGCTTGTCGTACGCCTTCTTCTCCCGGTCCCTTCCGATCCAGATGCCGAACCAGTCCGCAAAGACCTTCTTCACCCCGGTCAGCTCGACCCGGTTCTCATGAATCAACGTGATCTCGTCCACGACCTCAAAATACGTGTCATAAAGAAGAATCTTATCCGCCTTCTCAAACAGGTACTGATCATTCAGCACCGCCGTCTCCTCCGGCAGCCGCTGCTTCGCCTCCTCGCGGATGCCCACATAGAACTCGGTTCTGGCCGCCAGCCGGTAACCGGCCCCGTAGAGCATATCGGTGATGCCGAAAGTCACGAAGCCCAGAATCGCCCAGCCGAGCAGCGTCAGATCAAACTTAAATGCCTCAAGCTTGTGCCCGTCCATCATCTTCCGCGACAGCCGGACCGCCTCCATCGGCTTGACCGAAGGATTCTCCGCGACGATATACGGAACCGCCCAGTAAGAATACTCCTTGATGCAGCCGCCGATGATCGTAAGCCACCAAAGAGACAGGAACAAATACTTGAGCGCCATCGCCAAAGAGGCGTTGAACCATTTCCGAACCGCGGCGATATGCGTCACGTCCAGAAGGGCGACATTTTCGTAGATCCGCGCCTGCAGGAACAGACGCCTCGCGACAGCGGAAAAAATATTCTTGATAAAAATGAAAATCAGCGCATACCACAGGAAAGACGCGATGACGAAGATAACACTCACCGCCTTGTCGCTCCTGACGATCGACCGGATCGTCTGTGCAAAAGACACGGACAGCTGCCCGGAGCCCAGCCCGTTCATAAACTGCGCGAGCACGCCTCGCGACCGGCCGAGGATCCCCGTGTCGTCCTCCTGCCCGAGGAGATCATCCTCTATTTCCTTGGCCTGCGCCGCCCCCTGATCGAATTTTCCTTCGATGATGGAGTCGATCACCGCCTGCGCCCCCTGGTCCACCTTCGTGTAGTCCACCTGCCAGGCGGCGAGCGTGAACTGGAACTCCACGCCGAGCACGATGATGACAAGGGTGACGAACATCAGGAGGACATAGTGGCTTCTGAAGGCCGCATGCCCCTTCGCTTTAATCTCTTTGCGCTGCTTAAATAACTCATTCATGTGTTTCTCTTTAAAACTCCTAACTCACTGAATTTCAAAAAAACGACCGGTCGCACCAAAGATCCCGCGCGGCCGGCTTGTAAGGCCGCAGGCGCCCCGGATGCTAAAACCCGGCCGCGCACTGCGGCATATCCTATCATCAACTAATGCTCTCGTCAATAGATGTCCACGCCGGAGGCGTCTTCCTCGCGTATGATCTCCACGAAGGTCTTGCCCTGATTGAGCGTGATTTCCTGCCCCGTCATGTCATAATATCTCGTGACATTAAAATCGCACTCGCGCACGTCAAACTCATAGTAGACGGAAGTGACCGTCGTGAGGATCGGGTCCGCCCGTCTCCAGCCCTCTTTCCGCCAGCGGATGGGAATGACGCGGCCGTTCGTAATATAATAGCCCTCGCCGAAGCGGCCGTCGTTCACCGGGTCGGTGAAGACGTAGCGGTCGTCGAGCATGGTGGAGGGGCCGATCTCGATGATGATGTTCTTAAATGCCAGCTGCTCGTCGTTCAGGTGGTCCACCTGCGGCATGCCGAACTCCTCGCGGAGGTAGATCTCTTCGTCCTCGTCGTAGTAGAAGGTCGCGGAGTTGCTGAAGCCCGTCTCCACGGTGGTCGCGCTCTTGCCATTTTTGAGGTAGATTTCCTCGTCGTCGCCCGCGAAGCGGAAGTGGCCCTTGTAGTCCTCCGTGTACTCCGTCTCGTAGCCGGTCGCGGTCAGGAACTGCTGGATCATGTCGTAATTCGTGCAGATGCCCGTCACGCCCTCGTGGTCGCGGCGGTAGGCGGAGCTGCCGTCGATGAGGCGGTATTCCTGGCCGTCTTCGCCGTAGGGAAGGCCCGCGATGTCGTGGCTGTCCCACATCTGGAGGATCGGCACCGCGTAGATGACCTGGCCGTAATGCCCGTAGTGGGCCTGATACTCTCTCGCGTAGTAGACGAACTGCGGCCGGCAGGAGCGGACCGGCATGATCATCGGGACGTCCTTATAATCTTCGAAAATGGCTTCGAGCCGGGTGATGCCGCCTTCGACGCGGGCTTCGTAGATGATGTCCGCATTGCTCGTCCCGCGCTGCCACTCGAGCGCGTTCTTGTCATTTTCAATCATGAGCGCCATGGGCCTCGTGCGGCCGATCTCCTCGGGCACGAGCTTACCCGTCAGGTAGCTCCTGACCTTGCCATTTACGACCTCGTCATAGAAAGCGTCCGTATCGCCGGTGCCGGCGGGCGAGGTCACGGTGAAGCTGTCATCGTCCGGCTGATCCTCTCCGGAGACGACGGTGATGCCGAAAGCGTCCTCGTCGTCCGGCGTCACAAAGGTGACCTCGGGATTGTCGTCAGAGGACGTATCCTCCTCTTCCTCCCCCGGCCGCACGACCTTCAGATTAAAGGCGTCGTTGTCCTCCACGGTCTGGCCGTCGTCCCCGATGAGGACATTTTCGCCGTCACCTTCTACCGATTCCGTCCCTTCTTCCGTCTCCTCCGCGCCGAAGAAAGTCTTCAGCCAGTCCGGCACGTCGGCGGATACGGTGACAGAGGAGAACATCAGGGCGGCAGCGGTAAGCGCTGCAAGGATCATCTTCTTTTTCATGGCGGGCCTCTCCTGATAGAAATGAAAAATCCGTGTGTTCGTTGCTCCTTGGGAAAAATTCGGCATTGCTTCGTTGCGCACAGCTGTTTAGACAAAAAAGGAAGAAGCATTCTGCCTCTCCCTCATGTATCCGCTCAGACTGCATGAGATCTGCCAAAACATCGCCTACAGGTTACCATAAAATCTTTTTCCTATCAAGTAAATTGCAAGCGAATCACAGCATTTCGTGACAAGGGGTCAGACCCCCTGTCATGTTTTTGAGTATGTGCGCAATTATGTGACACGGGGTCAGACCCCCTGTCATGTTTTTGCCCCCGGTTCAGCCGAGATTGAACTCCCGGTAAACCTCCCCCTCGAGCGTCTTCCACGTAAACCGCGTCCCCTCAAGCATCATATATCCCCGCGGCGTGCCCTCCTTCGGGATGGCGACCGACCCGGGATTCATATACAGATACGTCCCGTGGTCCTCGCACGCCGGCACATGCGTGTGCCCGTGCAGCAGGATGTCCCCGTCCTTAAGCGGCGGCAGATGCTCCGTATTGTTGACGTGTCCGTGCGTCGCGAAGACCGTCCGCCGGCCGAGCGCAAGCAGCGCGTAATCCGCGAGCACCGGAAACGCCAGCACCATCTGGTCCACCTCCGCCTCACAGTTCCCGCGGACGCACAGAATCTCCCGCTTCCTCTCATTCAAAAGCCCGATCACCTCCTTCGGCGCATAGGCCTCCGGCAGATCGTTGCGCGGGCCGTGGTACAGAAGGTCCCCCAGAAGCAGCAGCCGGTCCGCCTTCTCCGCGGCGTAACGGTCAAGGAGCTTCCGGCAATACAGCGCGGAACCGTGAATATCAGATGCAATCATCCATCTCAGAGCTTCCATCATCATACCTCCATCTTCGAAAATGCCTCCGCTGCCGCTTCCCCCAGATCAGAATGATACGTCAGCAGAAGCGCTTCCTTTAATTTGATCATAATGACACATCAGCAAAAGCGCTTCCTTATGAACAGGACACGGTGTTCCTGAAAAACACGATTCGGAATCCTACTGGATTATTTTGCAGATTTATAGATAATTGTCCAGTAGGATCGGACAATATTTCAGATTTAAGGAAAATCGTCCGGCGGCAATGGACAATATTTCAGATTTAAGGAAAATCGTCCGGCGGCAGCAGACAATATCATCCGGACGGGAGAATTCATGAGATTTTCACACCATAAAATGAAAATGCGCTTATAATGGAGCGTATCGTTAGATTCTATGTTGATCACAGGAGGAATAGATCATGAAATTACGTTTTCGCAAAGCTGCAGCCGCCTGCGCGCTCGGCATGACGGCAGTGCTTCTGGCCGGCGGTGTTGTTTCTGCAGAGGATTCTTCTGCTGCGTCCGCGGCGGAGGAGGTCGTTTCGTCTGAGGCGGCGGTCTCTGAAGCAGAGGAAGCAGCTGCTTCTGAAGCGGCGACATCCGAAGCGGTGGAATCCGAAGCCGCAGCATCTGAAGCGACGGCTGAAGAAGTCACGTCCGAAGCGGCTTCCACGGCAGAAGATGCCGCGGCAAGTGAGGCGGAGGAAGCTGTGAGCGGAGCCGAAGAGACAGAGAGCACGGCTGAAGAAGAAGAAAAGCCGCGTCCGGAGTACAGAGCGCTGGATTTCCTTACGCTCGGCGAGTACAAAGGGCTGACCGTTGAGGTGGATCCCGTCGAGATCACGGACGATGCGATCGAGTCCCGCATCACAAGCGACATCCGCTTCTCGGAAGAAGGCAGCGAGACATTTGAGGAAGGAACGGTCGAGGAAGGCGACGTCGCCAACATCGACTACGAAGGCAAGCTGGACGGCGTCGCATTCGACGGCGGCACAGCTGAGGGCTACGATCTTGAGATCGGCTCCGGCACCTTCATCCCGGGCTTCGAGGACGGCCTCATCGGCAAGACGATCGGCGAGACGGTGGACCTCACGCTGACATTCCCGGAAGAATACGGCAATGAAGAGCTGGCCGGAAAAGAGACGGTCTTCACCGTGAAGATCAATTCGGTCAAGAGATATAAAGAGCTGGACGACGCGCTCGCAGAGGCGCTCTCCGACGGCGAGGCCAAGACGGTCGACGAGTACCGCGAGCGCGTGAAGACGATGCTCGAGGAAGAAGCGATCGAGTCGCGCAACGAAGGCGCGAAGCAGGAGCTCATCGCGCTCGCAGCCGACAATGCTTCGATCAGTGAGTATCCGCAGGACCTCGTGGACTACACCATCGAAGAAGTCACGAATTACTACAAGTCCTATGCCGCGATGTACGGCGTTGATTTCGCCACATTCCTCAGCGCCATGGCCGGCACTACGGAAGAAGATTTCCCGAAAATGGCGGAAGAAATCTCCAAGGAAAGCATCAAGCAGGAGTTCACGATTGGCGCGATCGCGGAGACCGAGAAGCTGCTGCCTGAGGGCGATGAGCTCGCCGCGGCTTATGACAAGCTCGCTGAAGAAGTCGGTGCGCCGGACGGTGCGTCGCTCGTCGCGGAGTACGGTGAATACACCGTGAAGTATAAGCTTATGTACGACGCCGTTTCGGACTTCCTGTTCGAAAATGCCACCGTCGTCGAGAAGACCCCGGAAGAAGAAGCGTCTGAGGCTGAGGCCGCTGAGTCCGTCGTAGAAGAAGCTGCGTCTGAGGCCGAGGCCGCTGAGTCCGTCGTAGAAGAAGCAGTGTCTGAGGCCGAGGCAGTTGCATCTGTCGCAGAAGAAGCTGCGTCTGAGCTTGAGGCCGCCGAATCTGTCGTGGAAGAGGCTGCGTCTGCCGCTGAGGAAGCTGCGTCTGAGGCCGCTGCCGAATAAGCAGTCATGGCATCCTAAGAAAATGGTACTGAAAATCCCCTCCGGTGTGGAGGGGATTTTTGTTTATAGCGAACATGCCTCCGCACCGAGTGCCTCCGCCTCCGCGGGATCATGCGAAGCCATGAGCAGCATGCGCCCGCCGATCTCACGGTCCGCAATCGAGAGGCACTGTGCCTTCGTCTCCCGGTCGAGACCGGTGAAGGCCTCATCCAGAACCAGCAGATCAAAGGGATGCGTGAGGGCGCGCGCGAGAGCGGCCCGCCGCTTCATGCCTCCGGAGAGTTCTTCCGGAAGAAGCGACATACTGTCGCCGAGCCCCAGCTCCGTGAGCAGCTGCCGGGCCTTCTCCTCCTCTCCGTCTGCGAAGAAGGTGACATTGTCGAGAACATTTTTCCAAGGAATCAGGCGGTCCTCCTGGAAGACCGGCGAAATCCTGAGGTCCTCCGGGCGTGTGACGGTCCCGCTCTTCGGCCTTGTGAGGCCCATGACGAGGCGCAGGAGCGTCGTCTTGCCCGCGCCGGACGCGCCCGTGACAACGCGGCGGCTGCCCGGTGCAAGCTGCAGGGACAGATCCTTAACCAGCGGCTTTCGGCGGTCATAGTAGAAGCTGACGCGCTCGAGGGCGACGGTCCGCGCGGGGGGCGGTTCCATGTTCGGCTCGCTAAGTGAAGAATTGACAGCTGCCCCGCCGGCCGAACGGTGAACCGCTTCCTGCTGCTGCAGCCCGGCCGAAGCATCGGCTTCTGCCCGCTCAGCTGAGCGGAGAATTGCTTCCTGCTGCGGCAGCCCGGCCGAAGCACCGGCTTCTGCCCGCTCAGCTGAGCGGAGAATTGCTCCCTGCTGCAGCCCGGCCGGAGCCCCGCCTTCTGCCCGCTCAGCCGAGCGGCGAGCCGCCCCTTGTGCGCCGAGCCGTCCGCGCAGCAGCAGGCTCGCCGCCCACTGCAGCAGGATGCTGAGCGCCACGATGACGAGCGTGACGGCGAAGACTTCGTCGTACTCGACCGTGCTCTTGCCCTGCCAGAGCAGGTTGCCAAGAGAGTCCTGCGTGCGGCAGATGACCTCGGCGGCCACGCCTGACTTCCAGGCGAAGCCGATGCCATTTGCGGCGGCAGAAGCAATATATGGCCGGATGGACGGGAGAAGGATCTCCCGCAGGATGCGCCCGCCGGGGAGGCCGAAGACGCGCGCCATTTCCACGAGACCTTCGTCCGCCGCCCGGAGGCCGCTCTCCACGTTGGCCCAGATGACCGGGAGAACCGTGAAGAAACTGATGACGGAGGGGATGCGCTCCCGCGTCACCCACAGGAATACAAGAATTGTGAAGGACGCGACCGGAATCGCGCGGATGAGCTGCAGAAGAGGCGCCGTGAGAACATGCACGAATTCAGATTTCACGGAGAGCACGGCGAGGAGCGTCCCGACGACGAATGCGCTTAAGAAGCCGACCGTAATCCGCAGGATGGACAGGAAGACGGCATGAAAAAAACTCCGATCCGCCGAAAGACGGATCAGAGCGGCCGCGGTGCTCACCGGCGTCGGAATCGGGATCAGGAGGCGGCGGTTTACATAAGTTGCCGCCACCTGCCAGATCACAATCCAGAGAAGCGCCGCTGCAGCGTAGTAGATTTTCCTGCTCTTATGGTTCATAGAATGGAAACCTGCCTGCCGCGCAGTCGTTTTTGCCTTCGCGGTTCATGGAAACCTGCCTGTCGCGCACATACCGATTCTTAAGCCACGTAATAGAAGTCGTCCGCGGGCAGCGCGCCGCCGACGCTCTTCGGATTCGCGTCAAACATCACGCTGAGATATCCGGCGAGCTGCGTCTTCATATCCTCGCCTTCCACGTAGGTCAGCCCGCATTCCGGGATCGCCTTCTGCGCGAGCGGCGCCTTCGGGATGAGGCCGTACTTCTCGCAGAGCTCCGCCGTGCCGGCGATATTTCCGAGCGCCGTCCCGATCGAGACCTGATAATCCTTGAGGAAGGCCGCGATGGCGTCCGGATGCTCTTCGATGTAGTCATTTCTTGCGACGACGCAGCCCATCATGAGCGTGCTGTCCCCGCCGGAAACGGCGTCCCACTCTTCCGTCATGTCAAGGGCCTTCTTCGCGCCTTCGTTCTGCATAAGAAGCGTCGTCGCCACCGGCTGCGGGGCCATAATGACCGCGTCCGGAGCCGTCTCCCAGACATTCAGGAGCTCGCTGCCCTCCGCCACGAATTCGATGGTGACGTCCTTGTCCGGGTCGAGACCATTTCCGCTCAGCACGTAGCGGAGGATGTACTCGGGGTTCGCGCCCTGCCCCGGGGCGTAGATCGTCTTGCCGGCGAGATCCTTGACGGAGGCGATGCTGTCGCCATTTTCGAGGATGCTGAGCACGCCGAGTGTGTTGACGGCGAGGACGGAAATGCCGCCTTCCGTCTTATTGTAAAGGGTCGCCGCCAGGTTCGTCGCGATCGCGGCCACGTCGGCGTCGCCGTTCGAGAGCGCGGCGATGACTTCGTCGTTCGCGCCGGTCATCGTGATCTTGTAGGGCTGGGACGTTTCGCCCGCGTCGGACGAGGCCCAGAGGTTCATCGCGCCGATGCCGGTCGGGCCGGCGAGCACGTAGAGGCTGAGCGCCTCGCCGTCCGCCGCTTCGGGAGCTGCTTCTTCGGAAACTGCCGCTTCGGAAACTGCGGCCTCTGCTTCGGAAACCGCCGCCTCAGCTTCGGAAACCACGGCCTCCGCCTCGGAAACCGCGCTCTCCGCTTCCGCCGCGTACACCGGCGCAGCCATCAGCGCAAATGCCGTCATCATGGATACAAATGCTGTCATCTTTCTCATGTCTTATGCTTCCTTTCTTTCGCCGGCCCCGTCTTAAGAAACCCCTTCTTTGCGAAAATGCCGGCGCCATTTTCACCTATTATCTGCCCTTGATTTCTCCGCGTCAACCGGATTTGAGATTTTCGGTAGAGCCGGCCGGATGACCGGATTTATCGGCGGATTCTTCATGGATTTGACATTTTCGGCGGGCCGCCCTATGCTTTATGCATCACGCATGGGAGGAGCGACGCCATGTCCGGAAGCCGCTTAAGAAAACACTACGAACTGCAGGAAGAGAAGATCTCGATCGACTTCATCACCGACCGCGGGGAATACCACTCCGCGCACTGGCAGCACGACCTCGAAATGATCTACCTCCTCAACGGCAGCGCGCTCCTTTCGATCGACGGCGAGTCGCAGACTCTCGTCCAGGGCGAGTTCGTCGTCATTGACTCGAACCGCATCTACGAGCTCAGCTGCAAGGACAGCTTCATGGAAATCCGCATCCGCGTGAACCGCGAGTACCTCGAAATGAACGCCGGGCACCTCGCGGGCGGGCAGGGCGCGTACCGCTACAGCTGCCGGCGCGACGAGCTCAACGAGGAGAAGCTCGGGCCCTATCTCAAGATGTGCGAGCTTTTCAAGAGCCTCACCCCGCTCTACATCACCGAGCCCACCGGGTACCGGCTGATGTCCGAATCCATCATCCTCGAGATCCTCTTCCACCTCGTGCGGCACTTTGCCGTTCCCGTCCGGGAGGACGAAAATGACGAGCGCTGGAAGGACCAGGACCGCATCCACAAAATCCTCGACTACATCGAGGCCCACTACGCCGAGCCCCTCTCCCTCACGGACGTCGCCGGCGAATTCGGCCTCAGCCGCGAATACTTCAGCCGGCTGTTCCACAAACGCATCGGCATTCCATTTTCGCAGCATCTCATCCGGACCCGCATCGCGCACTTCCACAACGAGCTCGTCTCCACGGACAAGCCCGTCATGGAACTCCTCGACAGCTGCGGGATCACCAACTACCGCCAGTTCAGCAAGCTTTTCAAAGAAACATACGGGTGCTCGCCGCGGGAGCTGCGGCGGCTGATCGGGTGATTTTTATGACACGGGGTCTGACCCCTTGTCATATTTGTTTACATAAAATCACTGCTGCCGCAGGGCCTCGCGCCGCCGCCGGCGGACCCGGTTGACGTGGCGCTCGTAGTCGCCGCTCTTGAGAAGCTCCGCGAGGACGTACTGCTCAAAGAGCGGCACGGAGCAGGCGTAAAACCCGAGGCGCTCGCCGTACGCCGCCATGAGCTCCCGCGGCAGAACCATGTAGCCGGTTCTGAGCGAGGGCGCGATGGTCTTCGAAAATGTGTTCAGATAGATGACGCGGTCGCCGCCGGCGATAGAGAAAAGCGCTTCCTCCGGCTTCCGCGACACCGTGAGCTCCGAATCGTAATTGTCCTCGACGAGCAGGCCGCCGCGCTCCGCCGCCCAGCGGATATACTCCTCTTTTTTGGAAATGCTGACCGTGATGCCGCTCGGAAAACTGTTGAAGGGCGTCACATGAAGGACGGAGGCTTTCGTCTCTTTGAGCGCTTTCGTTGGGATGCCGTCGGGCGTGAGCGGGAGACGGTCGCAGATCAGGCCCATTGCAGTGTAGACCTGCGGGATTTTCCGGTAGCACGGGTCCTCCACGGCGATGACGCTGTCGCGGCCGATCAGCTGGGCGATGAGCCCGTAGAGGTACTCCGCGCCGGAGCCGATGATCACCTGCGTGGGGCTTACGTCGAGGCCGCGGCTTCGCGCGAGGTAGCGGCAGATCTCCGTCCGCAGCTCCGGGCAGCCGGCATTCGGCGACCTCGTGAGGATGCGGTCGCCGCTCGTGATGAGGACCTTCCGCATCGTCCGGGCGAGGACGGTGAAGGGGAATTCGCCTTTTTCCAGAGGTTTCGGGTAGGCCGCGACGGCCTGGAGGGCGGACTGCGCGGGGGACGCGGCGCTGCCGGCCGACTGACCGGGGGCACAGCTGTCCCCTGCCCGGATGCCGCTTTCCCGGCCGGGCGCAGAGCTTTCCTCTGCCCAGGTGCCCCTCTCCCGGCCGGGCGCTGCGCTGTCCCCAGCCGCCCCCGCCGGCGCGCGGTAAGAGACGAAGCAGCCGCTCCGCTCTCTCGATTCGATATAGCCTTCCTCTATAAGCAGGGACAGCGCGTGCTCCGCCGTGATCACGCTTGTGCCCGAGTCAGCCGCGATCGTGCGCTTCGACGGCAGGCGGCTGCCCGGCGGATAAGCGCCGGAAACAATCTCTCGCACGAGGCTGCGGTAGAGCTGCAGGTAGGCCGGGACCTGTGACGTGCGGTCTATGTCGTAAGTCATGGGAATCTCCTTCCAAAATCTGGTCTTATAAAAAGTGTCAGTTCTGGCTATTTCCATATATCCAATCCGAGTATATGCTGTGTCTTAATACTTGTAAAGAAAAAGGAGGTTTCTGCCATGACAGTCGCAAAACAGGCGCGTTCCCTCACCGTGGCAAGGATCACGGCCGCAGGGGTCCTGATGGCGATGAACATCGCGCTCAGTTCCTACGGCATCCCGGTGCCCGGCGGGCATTTATATCTGTGTGATGTCGTCATCTGCCTGGCGGGGCTTATGCTTGGCCCGGTCGAGGCATTTGCGGTGGGCGGCATCGGCTCCTTCCTCGGCGATCTCTTCTTCTACCCGCTGCCGATGTTTGTCTCGCTCGCCACGCACGGGCTGCAGGCCGTCGCGGTTTCGCTCATCTCCCACCGCGCGCTGAAGAGCCGCCCGCGCCTCGCGTCCGTCATCGCGGTGGCCGTCGGCGCCGTCATCATGGTGACCGGCTACACGCTGGGCAAATGGTTCATCTACAGCACGCCGGAATACGCGATCATCAAGCTTCCATATGAGATCGCGCAGGCGTCGCTCGGCGCGGTGCTCAGCCTCGTGCTCTACTGGAACGCCGGGCTGCATCGCCTCTTCAGAAATATCACCGGGGTGGACCTCGCGGGTTGACATAATTCGCGCAAGTGTGATTCGCCAGTCGGTTGACATAATTCGCGCAAGTGTGATCCGCCAGTCGGTTGACATAAATCACTCAAGCGCCAGCCGGCAGCATTTTCTCAACATACGTCTTGTGAACAGAAAGGGATAAGGACATGTACGAAGACATCAAAGAACAGGCGAAAATGGCAGCCGCGGAGCTTCTGGACAAAGCAAATCTCACGAAGGGGCAGATCCTCGTCGTTGGCTGCTCCTCCTCCGAGATCATCGGAAGCAGGATCGGCAGCGCATCGTCTCCCGAAGTTGCAGAAGCTGTGTGGGAAGGCATTTTCGAAGCGGCTTCGTCCCGCGGGGTATACGTCGCGGCGCAGTGCTGCGAGCATCTGAACCGCGCCATCATCGTCGAGCGCGCGGCCGTGCCCGGGGCGGACATCGTCAATGTCGTCCCGCAGCCGAAAGCCGGCGGCTCCTTCGCCACGGCCGCTTACGCGCACGCGGCTGACCCGGTCGCCGTCGAGGAAATTCGCGCCGACGCGGGGCTTGATATCGGCGACACCTTCATCGGCATGCATCTGAAGAAGGTCGCCGTTCCCGTGCGCCTCTCCCTGCGGCAGATCGGCGAAGCGCACCTCACGGCGGCGCGCGTGCGCCCGAAATTCATCGGCGGGGAGCGCGCCCACTACGACGACGCGCTGAAGTAAAAACATGACAAGGGGTCAGACCCCGTGTCATAAAAAACCACGGCAGGGGGTGCTCCCCTGCCGTTTTATGTAAACTAATATGACAGGGGGTCAGACCCCGTGTCATAATTGCATAAACGCCAGCATCTCGTCAAACCATCCCGCCGCGGAGGTTCCCGCGCCGAGGACGCAGCCGTGCTCGCCCTCGGGATAGATCCGCACCGCGTGCGGCACGCCTTTTGCCGCAAGCGCCTCGCCCAGCCGCGTGGTGTTGCTCGCCGGCACGAGGCTGTCGTCGGCGCAGGCCCACGCAAATGTCTTCGGATAGGTCTCATCCACCTGCCTCTCAACGGACAGGTGCTCTCTCAGTGTTTCGTCCCCGCCCGTGAGCGCCTGGAAGGATCCCTCGTGCGCCTCGGACATGAAGCTGATGACGGGGTAGCCGAGGACGACCTTGTCAGGCCTGACGGAAATGCCGGCATAGGCTTCCGCGAGGTCCGGCCGCGTGCGCCTGAGCTCGGCCATGAGGGCGGCGTCGATCTCGTTCCGATTGGCCGCGAAGGACGCGCAGAGATGTCCGCCTGCCGAGAAGCCGCAGATGGTGAGGTTGTTCGGGTCGATGCGCTCGGAGGCGGCATTTGCGCGCAGGTATTTGACGGCGAGCGCGAGGTCCGTCTGCGGGGCCGGATAGCGGTTCGGATTGAAGCGGTAAGTAAGGATGAATGGGCGGATGCCGGCTGCGGCAAAGCGCTCCGCCACCTCGATGCCCTCGCCGCGGAAGGCGAGGTTCTCGTAGCCGCCGCCCGGGCAGACGATGACCGCGGGGCGGATCCCGTCCATCTCACAGGATTTCAGCTTCATGAGGGAGACATTTTCGGCGGCGCCTGTGCCGGGGCAGAAGTCCTCCGGCTTCACCCACAGCGGGATGAGCTCCCAGAGCTCGTCCGCGTGCTCGACCCTGTTGGCGTCCTCAACGAGCTCCGCGGAGGGAAAATGGAGATCGGCCCCCCACGGCAGGATCACTTTTTCAGCGATCTCTTCGAGCGAAGTATCCCACAATTCCTCAGGAACGAACTGCATGAAGGATTTGTGGAAGAACATGGACATGGCAGGACCTGCGTTGTTCATGACTTCGTTGAGTGTATTATGTAAACTGAATTTCTCCGCCATTTTCGTACTCCTCTCTTCTGCTTTCACATTACCTGATACGGCGTCATGGTCAGCTTTAAAACTTTACAGGTCCGTTTTCATGAAGATAACAGAAGCGCCCTTCTGCGTCTTTGACAACCTCGAGATTGCACTTCACATTTTGCGAGGGGTCGGGATGATTTTTCCAGAGCTCATACAGACGAGGAAGAAAAACGGGCCACTGGCTGGCCTCAAAATCCTCATGGTCTGTGGCGTAGTTTGGCACGATCTTTACGGACGGGTCTTTCTTCAGCATGTCGAGGATAAATGCAGGGGGCGCGGAAGCTCTGGAATTTTGAACGGTCGCTGTCATATGTACAAGACCTCCGGGGGCATTTTCCCATTCGTGAATCGTGGAATCAACCAGTTCTCCGGCATCGTTGAAAACACCTTCACAGATGACATGTTTTAAGGCAGTTTCGAAGGGATAAAACTCTTTTAAGTGAAGCCGGTGGATCTCAACCCCGTTTCCTCCGAAAACCGGAAGACCTTCCCCACAGGATTCGGCGATCATATGGACGGATTCTTCTATGCCATATTCGGCAGGTGTCCTGATCCAATTGAAGCGCTTGTGCGAGCCCGGAGCCCACAGATAGTAACCTTTTTCCATATTGGCCCAGAACCAGTCCATCATTTCCTCCGTCACTCCCGGAAGAAAATGCTGCTTTTGGGAAGGCAGTACATATCCTTTGTCAACCGCCTCCGCAGTGAGCTTCAGTTCCGAAAGCAATGGCTCCGGTTTGGCCGGAGGTTCAAATGCCGGGAACTTTATATGGATGTTTTCGCAGAAAGGGATATATGTCTGCCCTGCGCTGGCAATATATTTTACGTTGGATGACATTAACCGGTTTTCTCCTCTCACTTTTTGTAATCAAGACTTCCGTGCTTCATCAAAAAATCTCTCTTTTTAAACCTGCCTTCATAATGAGAGGGTCAAGCAAAAGATGAAGTGCGGCTCAAAAAAGGGCTCGGAGAATACCTCCTGCCCCTGTACCATATCATTCATCCCATATCTCTCATTTTTTCATGAGGTCAGCGCCTGCATTCCAGGCTTTCCCGACTTTTTCTTTTGCTACATAATAGCCATTCTGGAACTGGTCAAAGATCAGTGCCTGGAGCTTTGACGGGTCCACCTTGCCATTCTCTGACAGTACTTTTTCCTCCGCAGCCGTGTTGACGATCCTGCCCACGATGCAGTAAAAACTCTCTGTCTCTGCTACCTCAGCAAGCTCACATTCCATCACCACAGGGAACTCATCAATGACCGGAGCATTGACAAACTCGCTCTTCACAGCAGTATAGCCGGTTCTCTCAAATTTATCATCCATCTTGTTACCGGATGCAATGCCAAAGAAGTCTGCCGCATCCATATGATCTTTATCAGCCAGACTGACAGTAAAAGCCTTTGTCTTAAGCAGATTCTGGGTGGTCTTATGATCCTCGTCAATGAACAGTGCGATTCTGTCCTCATTGCAGATCATGCCCCATGCCGCATTCATCACATTTACCTTGCCGTTCTCATCGTAAGCTGCAACCATCAGTACAGGCATCGGATAAACAGCCTGAACCACTCCAAGATTTTTCTTCATGATCGTTTATTTCCTTTCTTCCGGATTCCTGCGCATCACGTCTGAATTCAGCACCTGCCTCCTGATTTCTCAGCTGTGCTAATGCACATTATACAAGTGCCAAAGAATAATGCAAGTGCCAGGCTTTATACCGCGTTCGTCACAAGCATCCGTGCGGTCAGCAGATCAGCGACATCCGCGTCCGGCGAGGCACGATGGAGGACTTCCTCCGAATTCTTAAACAGCAGGACGGCGAGGTCACCGCCTTCAGTGAGAAGTTATGGTGCCCACCTTCGAGGGCTGAGCCGGGTAAATACAACGCTCCCGATCATCTGTATAAATTGCCGGTGACCGGGAGTTTTTTTCATTTCAAGGAAGCAAGAATTGTATCTGCATCTCCGTCAATGCAGATGGACTGATTCTCGATTTGGTGCGGGCAGAAAGCCTCATTGTAATTCAGGCAGGCATACTTGGCCTTTGGATTCGCTCTTGTCATTGCCCAGAAGGGATACTTAATGATCACAGGTGTATTGGCCCCGACGCCGATCTCAAAATAGAGTGTATGCAGGTTTTCATGCCTATGGATGAAATCAGCATAAGCAGCTGACGCTCTATGCCATCCTTCATCCTCTACAAAGAGATCGTCGGCGCGAAGATTCATTGTAACATCCGATCCGTCATCCGGGCATTTAGGAATCAATGCTGTCGGTATCCGCATAGAAATACCGCTCTGCGAAATCTGGTATATGCCATCTGAATCCTTCTCAAAGCCCTGCGCCTCCATTGCCTGCATGACCCA
>DEFE01000012.1:0-233 GCA_002350625.1 Lachnospiraceae bacterium UBA2860 | reverse complement strand
TCTGCGTTATCATAGGTTTTTTTGATCGTCGGATTCATGCTTTGAAACAGGCCATAATCTCCCTGTGTATAAAACAGACGCTTTTTATCAAAACCAGCTCTCTGGAATTGATGATCAACATTTGTGGTAATGACGAAGTAGTCTTTATCCTGAACCAGTGCCAGCAGTTTTCCATAAACATCCTTCGGCGGATCGATATAACGGTTATAGTAGATATGCCTTGCCCACCATGC
>DEFE01000051.1:32219-33024 GCA_002350625.1 Lachnospiraceae bacterium UBA2860 | reverse complement strand
AGAGGGTCTGACCCCCTGTCATGATTTACAGGAGAAGACGATGCAGATCATACAAACACTAAAAGGCTTCCGGGAAGAGACGGCAACGGTACTTACGATCGGCAAGTTCGACGGTATTCACAGAGGTCATCAGCGGCTGATCGAAAGGACGGTATCTGAGGCGAGGGCGCGAAGAGAAGCGGGAGAGGACGTAAAAAGCTGCGTCTGTGCGATCGGCACGTCGCCGGTCATGCTCCTGTCTCTTGATGAGAGGCGGCAGATGCTCGCGGACATGGGCGTAGATCTGCTGATCGAGGAGACGCTCACGCCGGAGCTGATCCGGGTGGAGCCGGAAGATTTTATTGCCTCTGTCATCCGCGAAAAGCTGCGGGCCGTCCATGTGGTCACGGGCGAGGATTTTCGCTACGGGTATGGAAGAAGAGGCGATACGGAGCTTCTTGGCCGGGTCGGAAAGCCGCTCGGATTTACTACGGAGAGCCTTCCGCCGGTGACAGATGGAAGGGGAGAAAAGATCTCAAGCTCCGCCATCAGGGACGCCGTGAGCGGAGGACTCATGGAACAGGCTGCCGAAATGCTCGGCTATCCCTTCTTCGTGACCGGCCATGTCATCCACGGGAGACAGCTTGGAAGGACGATCGGCATACCGACGGCCAATCTCATCGCCGATCAGTCAAAGCTTCTGCCGCCGAACGGCGTCTACTGCTCGGAGACGGATACCGGAGAGCGCGTCTATAACGGCATCACCAATGTGGGAACAAAGCCCACGGTGGACGGACATTTCATCGGCGTGGAGACCTTCTGCTTT
>DEFE01000051.1:11645-32203 GCA_002350625.1 Lachnospiraceae bacterium UBA2860 | reverse complement strand
GCGAGAAGCTCACGGTGCGCCTGCTCACGCACGTGAGGAAGGAGCGGAAGTTTGACAATCTGGAAGTCTTAAAGGCGCAGATCGAAAGCGACAGAATCTTCGCCGAAACCTATTTCCGGAAGCATCTGAAAGAACAGGAAGGATAAGGCAATACAGTCCTTGACACTCCCTTTGGTTCTTTGCTATACTAACGAAGTTTGAAACCGCTGTCTGAGTAAGGCAGCATTCCTTCATTCAGAGACCGGCTTCTCCGGCCGTCCCTTAATGACAGGAGGACACAAGAGATTTATAAGGAGGAAGTACAATGATCAAGAAAGAAAAGAAGCAGAGCATCATCGAGCAGTACGCAAGAACAGAAGGCGACACCGGTTCACCGGANNCCCGGCGATACCGGTTCACCGGAGGTTCAGGTCGCTATTCTCACCGCAAGGATTCTGGAGCTCACGGAGCATCTGAAAGCGAATCCGAAGGATCATCACTCAAGACGCGGCCTCTTAAAGATGGTCGGTCAGAGAAGAAGCCTTCTCAGCTATCTGAAAAAGAAAGACATCACTCGCTACCGTGCGCTGATCGAAAGACTCGGACTCAGAAAATAAATGCGGTAAGAGGGCAGGGCGACCTGCCCTTTTCCTGCGTTTAAGATAACACTTTATTATATCACCGCCCATTCCGGGCAGAAGGAGAAGTATGGGTAATTACAAGAGCTATTCAATGGAACTTGGCGGCAGAACGCTGCGTGTCGACATAGACCGTGTCGGCAAGCAGGCCAACGGCTGCTGCTTTATGCACTACGGTGAGACAGTGGTGCTCTCCACGGCTACGGCTTCCAGCAAGCCGCGTGAAGGCATCGATTTCTTCCCGCTTTCGGTTGATTTCGAAGAAAAGATGTATGCCGTCGGCAAATTCCCGGGCGGCTTCAACAAGCGCGAGGGCAAGCCTTCCACACACGCCGTGCTGACAAGCCGCGTGATCGACCGGCCGATGCGCCCCCTGTTTCCGAAGGACTACAGAAATGACGTTACGCTGAACAATCTCGTCATGTCCGTGGATCCGGAATGCGATCCGGAAGTGCCGGCGATGCTCGGCAGTGCCCTGGCCACCAGCATTTCCGACATCCCGTTCGACGGCCCCTGCGCGACCACGCAGCTTGGTCTTGTCGACGGCGAATTCGTGATCAATCCCGGCTATGAGCTGAAGAGCAGATCCGATCTGGCGCTCACGGTCGCTTCTACGCGCGACAAGGTCATCATGATCGAAGCCGGCGCCAACGAGCTCCCTGAGGAGAAGATGATCGAGGCGATCTATAAGTGTGATGAAGTCAACAAGGAAATCATCCGCTTCTTCGACATGATCATCGCCGAGTGCGGCAAGCCGAAGCACGACTATCTGCATTATGAGATTCCGGAGGAACTCAACGCGGCGCTCACAGAGCTCTGCCCGCCGGAGGAGATGGAAAACGTCGTCTTCACGGATGACAAGCAGACACGCGAGGCCGGCGTGGCCGAGGTGCGCGCGAAATTCGAGGAGAAGTACGGCGACAACGAAGAGTGGATGGGCCTCATCGACGACGCCCTCTACCGCTATGAGAAGAAGACCGTGCGGAAGATGATCCTTAAGGACGAGAAGAGACCTGACGGCAGAAAGATCACCGAGATTCGTCCGCTCGCCGCCGAGATCGACCTCATTCCGAGAGCGCACGGCTCCGCCATGTTCACGCGCGGACAGACGCAGATCTGCGACTGCGTGACGCTTGCGCCGCTTTCCGAGGCGCAGAAGATCGAGGGTCTCGATCCGTACATCACAAAGGCAAGATATATGCATCAGTATAATTTCCCGAGCTATTCGGTCGGCGAGACAAAGCCGAGCCGCGGGCCGGGACGCCGCGAGATCGGCCACGGCGCGCTCGCGGAGAGAGCTCTCGTTCCGGTGCTGCCGAGCGAAGAGGAATTCCCCTATGCGATTCGTGCCGTCTCTGAGACATTTGAGTCAAATGGCTCCACCTCTCAGGCTTCGATCTGCGCCTCTTCGATGGCGCTTATGGCGGCAGGCGTCCCGATCAAGAAGGCAGTGGCCGGCATCTCCTGCGGACTCGTGACGGGAGAGACTGACGACGACTACATCGTTCTGACTGATATTCAGGGCCTTGAGGACTTCTTCGGGGATATGGACTTCAAGGTGGCCGGCACGCACGACGGCATTACGGCGATCCAGATGGATATCAAGATTCACGGCCTTACGCGCCAGATCGTCGAGGAGGCCATTGCCCGCACGAAGCAGGCGAGAGAGTACATCCTGACGAACGTGATGGAGCCGGTGATCAGCGAGCCGAGAAAGGAACTCAGCAAGTGGGCGCCGAAGATCATCCAGATGACGATCGATCCGGAGAAGATCGGCGATGTCGTCGGACAGAGAGGCAAGACCATCAACGCGCTTATCGAGAAGTACGGCGTCTCCATCGACATCGAGGACGACGGGTTTGTCTCCATTGCCGGAACGGACAGCGAGAAGATGAAGGCCGCGCAGGAAGCGATCAGCCTCATCGTGACTGAGTTCGAAAAGGACATGATTCTGACAGGAAAGGTTGTCTCCATTAAGGACTTCGGCGCGTTCCTTGAGTTCGCACCGGGCAAGGAGGGCCTCGTCCACATTTCAAAGATCGCGAACGCCCGCATCGCGCGCGTCGAGGACGTGCTGCAGCTCGGCGACGTCGTCCGCGTGATCTGCCTCGGCAAGGACAAGAACGGCAAGTTCAGCTTCTCCATCAAGGACTGCCCGAAGGACCAGACAGCCTCTATGGATGTCGGCCGCGTTGTGGCGAGCGCTGACCCGGAATGATCATCCGGGTCCGGAAGCTGACTAAGAGCGCCATCCTGCCCACAAGGGGCAGCAGGGAGGCGGCCGGGTATGATCTCTACGCCGACCTCTCAGATGACGCCGTCATCGCGCCGCATACGACGAGGATGATTGACACGGGGCTTTCGATGGAAATTCCGGAAGGGTATTTCGGAGCCATTTTCGCAAGAAGCGGTCTCGCCTCAAAGGAAGGGCTTCGCCCCGCCAACTGCGTCGGCGTCGTCGACGCGGATTACAGGGGACCGTTTCTCATCGCGCTGCACAACGACACGGACGAGGTGCGTGTCGTGAAGCACGGCGAGCGGATCGCGCAGCTGGTCGTGATCCCGTATCTCGATGTTTCGTTCGAGCTCACTGACACGCTCAGTGAGACAGAGCGCGGAGCGGGCGGCTTCGGGTCTACCGGTAAAAACTAGAAACAAAAAAACTGCCGCAAGCGGCAGTTTTTTTATGCTGTGCGCCAGGCGGCGCACGCTTTATTCTTCTTCGTCCTCGAACTCCTCTTCGTCGAGCAGTTCGTCAAACGCGTCGGCGGCCAGCTCATACTCGTCATCGTCCTCGATGTTCTCGAGCTCCGGCTCTTCGTCCTCGCCGTTGTCGATATAGCGGTAGAGAAGAACGTCGGAATCCTCCTCGAGCTCGCCGTCCTCGTCCATCGGCATAAGGGCAATGTAGCTTCTGTCGCCTGCGGGATAAATGGCGAGGATCGCGCACTCAAGCTCCGTGTCATCCTCAAGTGTGAGTGTCACCGTATCGATCTCCATTTCCTCTCCGTCCATCGGCTCATAATCTGCCATGTGTGCACCTCCTCTAAATAGTGTCTGCATGAAAGGAATATAGCAGATGCGCCATGAAAATGCAATCCTCGAAGAGGCGGCGTTTTTTCTTCATTTTCGGACTGATTTTTGTCTTGAAATATGGAGTTTTGCCGGAATATTCTGTATAATGCGACATATAAACGATTTGCATGCCAAAGCCTGTCATCAGCGTGATTTTGATGATCAAATTGCGGCAGAGAAAGGATAAACGTGCGCTTCAAAAAAGGAATCGTAAGGAGAGAGGTATGACGGAAGCGACAAGTGAATTACTAAGGACAGTCCCCGGAAATCCGGAAAGGCGGGGCGCTTTTATACATGCAGGGGGGATTGATTTCGCCATGTGCGTTCCGGAGGACGCCAAAGCGGACCTGATCCTCATCACGGAGAAAGGAAAAGACAAGGAAACAGTGAGGATTCCTCTGACGGAGGAGATGCGCACGGGAGATGTATGTGCCGTCCGCATCGAGGACGCGGCGGATGTGTGCGGGTATTATTATGAGATCGACGGCGTGAAGACGGCTGACCCGAACGCGGCCAGCACCCGCGCCGGCTATTCCGTGCCGGTGCGCGAAGCTTGGGAGACGATGGATGTGCCGCATCCGTTTCTTTCTCTTGACGACCTGATGATCTATAAGCTCCACGTGCGCGGATTTACCAAGAAAGCAAAACGCGTGCGCGCAAAGGGGACATTCCGCGGGACGGCGGAGATGATCCCTTATATCAGCGAACTCGGCTTCAACGCCGTGGAGCTCATGCCGATCTACTCCTTCGATGAGACGCTGCGCCTCACGCCCTTCACGAATGTACCTTCTGAAGGAGCTGCGGAATCTGAAGGAAAGATCCTGAAAAACTACTGGGGCTATGCCGCGAAAAACAACTACTTCGCCCCGAAGGCCGCCTACGCTTCATCGGAGGACGCGCCGGGCGAGCTCCGGGACATGATCCGCGCGTTTCACGCGGCGGGCATGGATGTGCTCATGGAGATCTATTTCCCCGAGCACACGGATCCTTATGTCGCGATATCCGTCATTCACTTCTGGAAGCGTTTCTATCACATGGACGGTTTTCATCTGATCGGCCAGGGCGTGCCTGTCGCGTCGATCGTGAAGGATCCCATGCTGACGCGGACCAAGCTTCTCATCGACCGGGTGGACGGACAGTGGATCTACGGCAATCATCTGCCGAAGACAAAGCACTTTCTGGAGTACAACGATGATTTTGAATATACGGCGCGCGCCTTCCTGAAAGGAGATGAAGGCAAGACGCTTGCCCTCTCACAGCTGCTTAAGCGGAATCCGGCCACGCACGGCTATGTCAATTACATGGCCTGCGTCAACGGGATGACGCTCTATGATTCCGTGTGCTACGAGTGGAAGCACAATGAGGCGAACGGAGAAAACAACAGTGACGGCACCTCCTGGAATTACAGCTGGAACTGCGGCGTCGAAGGGCCCTCGAAGAAGCGCAGCATCCGTCTTCTCAGAATGAAACAGATGAAGAACGCGCTCCTCATCGCGTTCCTTGCGCAGGGCGTTCCGCTTCTCTATGCGGGCGACGAGGGCTGCAACACGCAGAACGGCAACAACAACGCCTACGCGCAGGATAACCCGACCGGCTGGACGGACTGGAACATGACAAAAGACGCCGAGGAGCTCCGCGCCTTCGTGCGGAAGCTGACCGCATTCAGGAAAGCGCATCCTGTTTTTCACAGAAAGACAGAGCTTCGCGGAACGGATTACCAGGGATACGGCTGCCCGGATATCTCCTTCCACGACGAGACAGCCTGGGTGTGCTCTTTTGAAAATGTCTCCCGCACTCTTGCGGTAATGTACAATGGATTGTATACTGCGTTAGAAGGTCTGCCGGAGGATCAATACTTCTATGTCGCGTATAACGCATACTGGGACGCGCATCCTTTCGCGCTGCCGGATCTTCCCGCCGGATATTTATGGTACCCGGCGATCAGATCCTTCGCGCCGCAGGGCGAGGAGTTCACCGGTGATGAGGTGAAGCCGCTCCCTGATCAGAAGTACGCGGACACGCCGCCGCGCTCCGTGACCGTGCTGCTCGGAAAACCCGATCCGGACGCGAAGGCAAAAAGCAGCCGGCGCGGCGGGAAGAGCGCAGAGAAAAAGAAAAACGCCAAGGGCGTCTGACAGGACGGGTTCATGCAGATATTCAACAGAAGAGCAAAAGACTATTATGATTATAATCTGATTGCCGTGATCATACTGCTCATCGGCTTCGGTCTTGTGATGCTCTACAGCACGACGGCGTACCGCGCCGGCATCCGATATAATAATGACATGTATTTCTTTACGCGGCAGGCGGGATTTGCTCTGTTTGCCATTGTTCTGGCCATTATTGTGTCGTTTCTGGATTATCACCTTCTGTATAATCTGTCCGGGCTGCTTTACCTTGCGTCCCTGTTTCTTCTCATCCTCGTGCGCTTTACGCCGATGGGGCGGACGATCAACGGCGCGAGAAGATGGCTCGCGCTGGGACCGCTGAGCTTTCAGCCGGCTGAAGTCTGCAAGATCGCGGTCATCTGCTTTGTCCCGATGATGATTGTGCAGATGGGGCGGAATTTCCGCGGCATGCGCGCCTGTCTCAGACCGCTTGCGGCCGGCGGGGCCATGGCGCTTGCTGTCTTCATACTGACGCAGAACTTAAGCAGCGGGATCATCATCGCCATCATCACATGCGCGATCATCTTTGCCGCGCATCCGGACACGAAAAAGCTGCTGCTCGCCGGAGGCGCCGCAGCGGCGGTCCTTGCCATTTTCGTCGCGATCGTCATCTTTGCCGGCGGCAGCGGCGGCTTCCGCTCCATGCGGGTCCGCGTGTGGCTGCACCCCGAGGAGTACGCTTCAGAGGGCGGTTACCAGGTCATGCAGGCCCTCTACGCGATCGGCAGCGGCGGCCTCTTCGGCAAAGGCCTCGGAAACGGCACGCAGAAGCTGCGCGCCGTGCCGGAAGCGGAAAATGACATGATCTTCTCTATTATCTGTGAGGAGCTCGGCGTATTCGGCGGCATCATCATCGTGCTGCTGTTTCTCTATCTGCTGTACAGGCTCTTCTTTATCGCGCAGAACGCGCCGGATCTNNCCGGAGGCGCAGAACGACATGATCTTCTCCATCGTCTGCGAGGAGCTGGGCGTATTCGGGGCGGCGGTCATCATACTGCTGTTCATCTATCTGCTGTACCGCCTCTTCTTTATCGCGCAGAACGCGCCGGATCTCTACGGCGCGCTCATGGTGACCGGCATCTTCGCCCACATCAGCGCACAGGTGATTCTCAATATCTGTGTGGTCACCAACCTGATTCCCACGACGGGGATCACGCTGCCCTTTGTCAGCTATGGAGGCACGTCAGTCATCCTGCTGATGCTTGAGATGGCGATCGCGCTGTCCGTGTCGAGGCGGATCCGCTTCCGAAGGGCAGAGCGCGATCTGTGGGGAGAGATCGAAGGCGAATACTGAGCCGGATTGCGCAGGATAAGAACAGACATGAATTTTTGGAAAGGAGAAATATAACATGCTTGAAAAAATGAGGAGCTATATCTCGGAGCAGCTCGGCATCGACGAGGACGAGATCGGCCTTGAGACGGACCTCAGGGATGATCTTGGCGCGGATTCGCTGGATCTGTTCGAGCTCGCGATGAATCTGGAGGACGAATATGCCCTCGAGATCCCGGTCGAGGAGCTGCAGCAGTTCAGGACGGTCGGCGATGTGATCCGCTATCTAAACGCGCGCGGTATCGAATGATTTTCCGTCAGATGAGGGCTGCCTATGGACTTAATGACGCTGAAGAATGCTATTGATACGGGAGGCCGGATTGTCTGCCTGCTCGGCATGAATGTCTCTTCCGACGCCGGCTGCTTCGATTACAGAGACAGCGACAACGCTTACGCCATAGAGACCAATTACGGCTACTCACCGGAGGAAATCTTCTCAGCCTCGTTCTACAACACAAGACCGAGGCTGTTTTTCGAGTATTACCACAAGGAGATCCTCAATAAGCTCGGGGAACCCTGTGAAGCCATGTACACGCTCAAGCGTCTGGAGGACCGGCAGAAGGTCACGGCGGTTATTACGCGCTCGATCTACGGCCTGCCAAGAAGAGCCGGCATCCGGAATTACGTTGAGATGCACGGATCCGTCTATGAGAATAAGTGCCCTCACTGCGGGGAGATGTACGACATCGAATATATGAAGGAAGCGAAAGGCGTGCCTTTCTGCAGGAAGTGCGGCGCCGTTGTGCGCCCGCAGATCGTGCTGGACGGAGAGATGATCCCAAACGGCAAGATCACGCAGTCCGCTTATGAGGTGGAGCGCGCGGATACGCTTCTTGTCCTCGGCTGCTCGCTTCGGTCGACACTTGCTAAGAATGCCGTCAGGTATTTTGACGGCAGCAGAATTATACTAATAAACGAAGAGGAGGATTATTCGGACAATATCGCCGATCTCGTCTTTACGGGGAGACCGCGGGATATTCTTCCGAAGATAGAAAACTGATGATGGTAAAAACCAGATTTGCTCCGAGTCCGACAGGCAGGATGCATGTCGGCAATCTGCGCACGGCCCTTTATTCCTATCTGATCGCCAAGCATGAGGGCGGCATTTTTATGCTGCGCATCGAGGACACCGATCAGGAAAGAGAGGTGGAGGGCGCCGTCGATATCATTAACCGCACGCTCGCGCTCGCGGGACTTGCCTATGACGAGGGTCCGGACAGGGACGGAGGCGTCGGCCCCTACGTGCAGTCCGACAGAATGAAGGCCGGCATCTATATGACCTATGCGAAAAAGCTCGTCGAGCAGGGGGACGCCTATTACTGCTTCTGCACGAAGGAGCGCCTGGAGGCGGCCCGCGCTGCTGCCGAGGCGAAGGGCGAGGGCTTCAAGTACGACAAGCATTGCCTGCATCTGACCAAGAAGGAGATTCAGGCGAAGCTGGACGCCGGGGAGCCGTATGTCATCCGCCAGAACATTCCGACCACGGGCAAGGCGGGCTTTGACGACGTGATCTACGGCCACGTGGAGGTGGACTGCGACACGCTGGACGACAACGTGCTCATCAAGGCCGACGGCCTGCCCACCTACAACTTCGCCAACGTCATCGACGACCANNTTCTGCACGAAGGAGCGCCTGGAATCCTTAAAGACGGAAGAGGGCTATGCGATCTACGACAAGCACTGCCTTTCTCTTTCGAAAGAGGAGATCGAGGCCAATCTCGCGGCGGGTAAACCGTATGTCATCCGCCTCAACGTGCCTCACGAGGGAACGACCACCTTCCACGACGAGATCTACGGGGACATTACCGTCGAAAATGCCGATCTGGACGACATGATCCTCATCAAGTCCGACGGATTTCCGACCTATAACTTCGCAAATGTCGTCGACGATCACCTGATGGGCATCACGCATGTCGTGCGCGGCAACGAATATCTGTCCTCGGCGCCGAAGTACAACCGCATCTATGACGCGTTCGGGTGGGAGGTGCCGGTCTACGTGCACTGTCCGCTGATCACGGACGAGCATCACGCCAAGCTGTCGAAGAGATCCGGCCACTCCTCGTTTGAGGACCTCCTCGAGCAGGGCTTTCTCCCGGAGGCGATCGTCAATTATACGGCGCTCCTTGGCTGGAATCCCGAGGACAACGAGGAGATCATGTCTCTTGCCGAGCTCACGGAGAAATTTGACTTCCGGAGGATGAGCAAGTCGCCGGCAGTTTTTGACATCTCGAAGCTTCGCTGGATGAACGGCGAGTATATCAAGCGGCTTCCGGCAGAAACCTTCTATGAGATGGCGCTGCCCTATATTGAAAAAGCAGTCCCGGAGGAGACGATCGACAGGCATGTGCTCGCCGAGCTCGCACAGAGCCGCATCGAGACATTTGCGGATATCGAAGACCTTCTCGGCTTCTTCCATGAAGTCCCGGACTATGACACGGCGATGTACACACATAAGAAGATGAAGACGACGCCGGAGCTCTCGAAAGAAGTGCTGGAAAAGACGCTGCCGCTCCTTGAGGCGGAGGCGGCATTTTCGAATGACGCGCTCTTTGAGAAGCTGAAAGCCTTCGCGGCCGACAACGGCTTAAAGAACGGACAGATCATGTGGCCGATCCGCACGGCGGTATCCGGAAAGGAGATGACGCCCGGCGGCGCGACGCAGCTGCTCGAGATTCTGGGAAAGGAAGAGTCACTCGCCCGCATCCGCGCGGCGATTGAAAAGCTTTCCAGGTAATGGACGTGCAGATGAAAAGGCAGGAGGCGATGGTCTATGTGCACCGTCTCCCGGAAAATAACAAGCTGAAGCCCGCGGAAATCAGTGAGACGGGACGCCGCCTGCTTGCCTTTGCACTGAAGGAGCAATGCGGCTTTGACGGCTCGCTGCCGCGTGTGGCAAAAGGAGATCAGGGAAAACCGTATTTTCCCGATCACCCCGGCATTGAATTTAATATCAGCCACTCCGGTCTCTATGTCGTGCTCGCGCTCTCCGAGTACCCCGTGGGAATCGACGTGCAGGAGATCAGCGACATGGATTTTAACGCCATCGGAAAGCGCGTCCTGTCCGAGAGCGAGTATCTCGATTTTCTTCGCAGCGACAATCCCGGGGAATCATTCTTCAGAACGTGGGTCCGCAAAGAGGCTTATGTCAAGTGGACAGGCGAGGGGATCACGCGCGAGCTCCGCGACTTGCCGATGGACGGCTGGTATCAGTATATAGAGATCGACCGAAGGTATTTCTGTGCCATATGGGCAGCGCTGCCGCTTCGCGTCGAGGTGGAGGAAGTACAGTATCTATGAATGACATTGCAAAACGGCGGACGTTTGCGATCATCTCGCATCCGGATGCCGGAAAAACGACGCTGACGGAGAAATTTCTGCTCTACGGAGGCGCGATCAATCTGGCGGGTTCCGTAAAGGGCAAAGCCACGGCGAGACACGCGGTATCCGACTGGATGGAGATTGAAAAGCAGAGAGGTATCTCGGTGACCTCTTCTGTGCTGCAGTTTAACTATGGCGGTTATTGCATCAACATCCTTGACACGCCGGGACACCAGGATTTCTCGGAGGACACCTACCGCACGCTGATGGCGGCCGATTCCGCGGTCATGGTCATCGACGGCGCAAAGGGCGTCGAGCCGCAGACGAGAAAGCTCTTTAAGGTCTGTGCGAGAAGACATATCCCGATTTTTACATTTATCAATAAGATGGACCGCGACGCACGCGATTCTTTTGAGCTGGCCGACGAGATCGAAAAGGAGCTTGGAATTCCCTGCTGTCCCGTCAACTGGCCGATCGGCTCGGGAAAGCAGTTCAAAGGCGTCTATGACAGGGACACGCGGAAAATCCTGCTGTTTAGCGACACGGAAAAAGGGACGAAGGAAGGCGAGACCCGGGAAATCGCCATCGATGACGAAGAAGTTAAGAATTATGTGACGGCAGAGGAGCTTGAGAAGCTCTCTGACGAAATTGAACTGCTTGACGGCGCCTCCGCCCCGTTTGATCAGGAGGAGGTGTCAAAGGGCGCCATTTCCCCGCTGTTCTTCGGTTCGGCGCTCACGAATTTCGGCGTCGAAACTTTCCTCAGGCATTTCCTTGCGATGACGAGCGCGCCGCTTCCGCGCATGTCCGATATCGGACTCATCCGGCCCGAGGAACACGGCTTTTCGGCCTTCGTATTTAAAATCCAGGCGAATATGAACCGGAATCACCGGGACCGGATTGCTTTTATGCGCATTGTCTCCGGCCACTATGACGCCAATATGGAAGTGCTGCACGTGCAGGCGCAGCGGAAGCAGCGGCTGTCGCAGCCGCAGCAGATGATGGCGGAGGAGCGGCATATCGTCAAAGAAGCTTTTGCCGGAGATATCATCGGCGTGTTCGACCCCGGCATCTTCTCAATCGGAGATACGGTCTGCGCGCCGGAGGAGAATTTCCGTTTCGGCGGCATTCCTACCTTCTCGCCGGAGCATTTTGCCCGCGTGAGGCAGGCGGACACGATGAAGCGGAAGCAGTTCCTCAAGGGCATTGAAGAGATCGCGCAGGAGGGCGCCATTCAGATTTTCCAGGATCTTCACACGGGTATGGAGGAGATCATCGTCGGCGTCGTCGGCGTGCTGCAGCTGGATGTGCTGAAATTCCGGCTCGAAAATGAATATAAAGTCGACATTTTCATGGAGACACTGCCTTACGAGTACATCCGCTGGATCGAGAATCCCGGGGACATCGACCTGGAGCATCTGGACGGGACGAGCGACATGCGGAAGGTACAGGACCTGAAAGGCAACCCGCTTCTTCTCTTTGTTCATGAGTGGAGCGTCGGCATGACGCTGGACAGGAACAAGGGGCTGAAGCTTACCGAATTCGGCGGATGGGAGGAAGACGAGGATGCAGTTTAATCCGAAACAGATACCGGAAAACAAGGAACTTAAAGAGTATCTCTCCTGGCGGGCAACCTGCGTCACGGAGGCGCAGAGAAAAAATCTCGTCAACAAGCTTGGCGATCAGATCTGCATGAAGACCTCTTTCGTGACCTTTATCGGCATGTCCGAAAAGCCCCAGAAGATTGAGGACGGCAAGGCTTATTTTCCTTCCGGAACGAAGATTGTTTACTTTACGCTGACAGACAAAGAGGGGCGCGAATTCCTGCCGCTGTTTACCGGCGAGGAAGAACTGCTCAAATGGAAGCAGGCGGCGGAGAAAAATCCCATGAAATGCCTGATGACCTTTGACGATCTCGGCCCCGTGTTCGTGACGAACGCGAAGTTTACCGGCGCGGTGATTAATCCGATGAGCGACAATTTCATCATGCCGCGGGACCTGATCGCCGGATGGATGGCCAAAAAGCGAAACGTCATGCAGCAGGCGATGGCGACACTTGCAAAGCGCTCCCGCGAGCGATAAGGAATCGCGGAAGAGGGGGTTCGCTCCATTGACATCAAATGCAGAAACGATTAAACTTGTTTTAGCATGTGCTTTTGTATATTTATAAGCAGAAAATCACAAAGGAGGAAAGTACTTTGGACAATCAGGCTCTTAAAAAAGTCTCCAACGAAGTCCGCAAAGGCATCGTAAAAGCTGTACATGCCGCGAAGTCCGGGCATCCGGGCGGCTCTCTTTCAGCGGCGGATATCTACACATTTCTCTATTTTGAAGAGATGAATATTGACCCGAAGGATCCTCTTAACGAGAACCGCGACCGTTTTGTTCTCTCCAAAGGACATACGGCTCCCGGCTATTATTCGGTCATGGCCAACAGAGGCTACTTCCCCGTTGAAGAGCTGGAGACCCTCCGCCACACGGGATCAAGACTGCAGGGACATCCCTCCATGCATTATCTGCCCGGCATCGACATGAGCAGCGGCTCGCTCGGCCAGGGTATATCCGTCGCCGTCGGCATGGCCAAGGGCGCAAAGCTTCAGAACAAGGACTTCCGCGTCTATACACTTCTCGGCGACGGTGAGTGTGAAGAGGGAGAGGTCTGGGAGGCCGCCATGTTTGCGGGCGCCAAGAAGCTTGACAATCTCGTCGTGATCGTGGACAACAACAATCTGCAGATTGACGGAACCATCGTGGATGTCAATGATCCGTATCCGCTCGACAAGAAGTTTGAAGCTTTCAATTTCCACGTGATCAACATTGACGGTCACAATTTTGATCAGATCCGCGCTGCTTTCGCGGAGGCGCGTGAGACTAAGGGAATGCCGACAGCCATCATCGCCAAAACGACGAAGGGCAAGGGCGTATCCTTCATGGAAAATCAGGTCTCCTGGCACGGCGTGGCTCCTAATGACGAGCAGTTCGCGACCGCTATGGAAGAACTGGAAAGGACCGGTGAGACATTATGAGTGATGTGAAGAAGATTGCGACCAGACAGAGCTACGGCGAAGCCCTTGCCGAGCTCGGAGCCGAATATCCGAATCTCGTTGTTCTTGACGCCGATCTCGCCGGCGCGACGAAGACGGGGATTTTCAAGAAAGCATATCCGGACCGCTTCATCGACTGCGGTATTGCCGAGGGCAATATGATGGCGATCGCAGCAGGTCTTTCCACGACGGGACTGATTCCCTTTGCCAGCACCTTCGCGATGTTCGCTGCGGGACGCGCCTATGAACAGGTGCGCAACTCGATCGGTTATCCGCACCTCAACGTGAAGATCGGTGCCACACACGCGGGCATCAGCGTCGGTGAAGACGGCGCTTCCCATCAGTGCCTGGAGGATCTGGCGCTCATGCGCGTGATCCCGGGAATGGTCGTCATGTGCCCGGCGGACGACACGGAAGCTAAGGCAGCCATCCGCGCCGCCATCGAATATGAGGGACCTGTCTATATGCGCTTCGGGCGCGCGGCTTGCCCCGTGATCTTTGACCCCGAGACATTCAAATTTGAAATCGGCAAGGGGCAGATTGTCCGCGAAGGAAAGGACGTCACGATCGCCGCGAACGGCATCGAAGTCGGCTATGCGCTTGAAGCTGCAGCAGAGCTTGCAAAGGAAGGCATCGAGGCGGAAGTGCTCAATATCTGCACGATCAAGCCGCTTGACGAGGAGCTGATTCTTTCCTCCGTCAAAAAGACAGGCAAGATCGTTACAGCTGAAGAGCACAGCATCATCGGCGGCCTCGGCGGCGCCGTTGCCGAGCTGCTGAGTGAAAAGTGCCCGGCACCGCTTTACAGAATCGGCGTCCGCGACAAGTTCGGCGAATCCGGACCGGCCGGCGAGCTGATTCACAAGTATGAGCTTGACGGCGAAGGCGTGTACAAGCAGGTCAAGGCATTTGTAAAGGGTTAAAGAGGTAAGAGACAGGTATGGCTGAAGGACACAGTACATATACGATCAGGGACAGCGGCGGCAAAGGCACGGTGAAGGTTGCGGACGAAGTCGTCTCCGTCATCGCCGGGCTGGCGGCAACGGAAGTGAAGGGCGTATCCTCGCTTGCCGGCGGCATCACGAGCGACATGGCCGCAAGAAGAGGCATCAAAGCGCTTTCCAAGGGCGTGCATGTGGGTGTGGATGACAACCGCGTCAAGGTTGAACTGTCTTTGTGCCTTGATTACGGATACAGCATTCCCGAAGTCGGAAAAGCTGTTCAGGAGAAGGTCAAATCCGCGATAGAGAATATGACGGGAATGCAGGTGACTGAAGTAAGCGTCAAAATCACAGACATTGTGTCTAAAGGCGACTGAGCAAGAGCATGATTAAAGGAGCGGGGCTCTTTTGTGAGCCTTCGCTCCTTATCCGCCGGATGGGGGTCCGGCAAAGGCAGCAAGAAGGGGAAAAGGATTAATAAGGGGAGTAGCAAAAGTGAACAGAAGAAAACTTCGCGAGCATTTGTTTAAGCTGGTGTATCTGTGCGCATTTAACAGCGAAGAGGCGATGCCTGAACAGATCGATCTCTATCTGGACGGGATCGGCCAGGCGTCGGAGGCGGATAAGCATTATCTCCGCGAAAGACTCGGGGAAATACGTGCGCACATCGGGGAGATCGACGAGCTGCTCAACAGCACGGCGCGGGGTTGGAAAACCAGTCGTTTCAACAGCTGTGATCTGGCAGTGCTCCGGGTTGCCGTCTACGAGATGAAATTCGACGAGGCGATCCCGGACGGTGTCGCGATCAACGAAGCGGTAGAACTCGCCAAACTCTATGGCGGTGATGAATCACCGGCATTTATTAACGGAATTCTTGGCGAGCTTTCCAGAAAGGCATGAATAAGAGAGTCTATACCGTCGGACAGGTAAACCGGTATATCCGGGGGCTCTTCGCAGGCGATCCTATGCTCGCCGCTGTTTTTGTGCGCGGAGAAGTGTCGAACGTAAAGTATCACACCTCCGGGCACATCTATTTTTCTCTGAAGGACGCGACAGGCGCGATTCCCTGTGTGATGTTTGCAAGCAGCCGGCGCGGCCTCGCTTTCCGCATGAAGGACGGGGACAAGGTGATCGCCGGCGGCAGCATCGACGTCTATGAGAGAGACGGGCGCTACCAGCTCTATGCCAGGGAAATCCGCCTGGAGGGCGCGGGAGAGCTCTACGAGCGCTATCAGGCGCTCAAAAAGAAGCTTGAGGCAGAAGGATGCTTCAGGGCGGAAATTAAAAAGAAAATCCCGAAATACGCAGCGACTGTCGGCGTCGTCACGGCACCGACCGGCGCTGCGATTCGTGATATACAGACAATTTCGAGGCGCAGAAATCCGTATGTTCAGGTGATTCTCTGCCCGGCACAGGTGCAGGGCGAAGGCGCTTCCGAGAGCATTGTCCGGGGCATACAGACCCTGGACGGCCTTGTCGACGTGCTCATCGTCGGCCGCGGCGGCGGCTCGCTCGAGGATCTTTGGGCATTTAACGAGGAGAATGTCGCGCGGGCGATCTGTGCCTGCAGTACGCCCGTGATTTCAGCCGTCGGACATGAGACGGATGTCACCATCGCTGATTTTGCCGCGGACCTGCGCGCTGCAACGCCGTCGGCTGCCGCGGAGATCGCCGTGTTTGATTACGCGGAGTTTTCATCTCTTGTGAAAAGGACGCAGCTTGCACTTGACAGGGCGTTAAGCACAAAGGCCGAGGCACTCAGGAAGGAAGAGAAGTGGTATGAGGCGCGCCTCAAGGCGATGTCACCGGAGAGAAAACTGCGGGATGCCCGCATGCGGTCAGCTTCGATCGAGGACGCGATGCGGGGAATGCTCGCAGAGCGCATCAGGACGAAACGGACGCATGCAGAGAAAATCCGCATGCGCCTTGCGCCGCCGCTTGAGCGGAGGCTTGTGCTCTATCAAAGGCAGGCGGACGAGGTGTCGAGGGCGCTGCCGCAGCAGTTGAAAACCGTGCTCCGAACGAGCAGGCACCGGCTCGCCCTCATGGCGGCCCGAATGGAAGGCATAAGTCCCGCGGGCAGGCTCAGACAGGGCTACGCCTATGCAGAGAACCGTGCGGGGCACGCCGTGCGGTCAGTGAAACAGGTCGGAAGGGGAGATACTCTCACGATCTATGTATCTGACGGACGAATCATAACCGAAGTGAAGGAGAATTTGCCCGATGAGTGATAAAGAGATGACAGCGGCATCCGGACAGGAAGAAGTAAAAGAAGAGCTCACGGTGGAAGAGAGCTTTGCTGCGCTCGAGAAGATCTCCGCGCGTCTGGAAAGTGAGGATGTGACGCTTGAGGAGAGCTTCCACCTCTATCAGGAAGGCATGAAGCTGCTGAAATCCGTACACGACAAGCTGGACGGATATGAGAAGAAGATGCAGATTCTTACCGGTGACGGGTCTTTGGAGGATTTCGAGTGAAAAAGCGGCTTGACGTTCTTTTGACGGAAAAAGGCATTTCCGCATCGCGGGAGAAGGCTAAGGCACTCATCATGTCCGGCATCGTCTATGTGGACGGCCAGCGCTGTGACAAGGCGGGCACTGCTTTTCCGGAGACCGTATCTGTCGAGGTCCGTGGGGAAAAGCTGCGGTACGTGAGCCGCGGCGGGCTGAAGCTGGAGAAGGCACTTGAGGTTTTTCCCATATCCGTGGAAGGGAAGGTCTGCCTCGACATCGGCAGCTCCACGGGCGGCTTTACGGACTGCATGCTGCAGAACGGGGCGGCGCATGTCTATGCGATCGATGTCGGGCGGGGACAGCTCGACTGGTCCCTTCGCTGCGACAGCCGCGTGACGAGTATGGAGAAGACCAATATCCGCTACGTGACGCGGGACGACCTTCCGGAAAGCGCCGACTTTGCCAGCATTGACGTGAGCTTTATCTCACTCATCAAGGTGCTTATTCCGGTGCGAGATCTGCTCGAGGAGAAGGGCGACATCGTCTGTCTGATCAAGCCGCAGTTTGAGGCGGGAAGAGAACAGGTGGGCAAAAAGGGCGTCGTCCGCGATCCGCTCGTTCATGCGGAGGTCATCCGGAGAGTTACGGACTATGCGCGGAGCATCGGCTTAAACCCGCGCCTTATAGATTATTCTCCGATCCGCGGGCCCGAGGGTAATATCGAGTATCTGTGCCTCATCGAGAAAGGCGGAGATACTGAAGAGACTATTACGGACGCGCAGATCCTGTCTGTGGTCCGCACATCACATGAGGAGCTGACATAAGGAATGATAAAGGGAAGACTCAGTACAGCCGGAGTGATCCGCAACAGGGAAAAGAAGGCCACGGAGACAGCGGCCGCCGGGATCGCCGCCTACCTTAAAGACAGAGGCGTTTCCTGCTTCGTGTCGGAGGACGGGAAGGATCTTCCCGAAGGAATCGACTGCGTATTCGTCCTCGGCGGAGACGGCACCATGCTGCGCGCGGCGGGAGTTCTCCTGAACCGGCAGCTGCCGCTCATCGGCATCAATTTCGGAAACCTGGGCTATCTGGCAGAGATCGGCGCCGGGCATATGTACGAGGCCATAGACCGCATTCTGGCCGGCGACTATGAGATCGAAAAGCGGATGATGCTGCGCGGCCGGATTCAAAGGGCGGACGGGACAACGGAGGGAGATACGGCGCTCAATGAGATCATGCTGAGAAGGGAAGGCCCGCTGCGTTCATACCGGATCGTCAACTACGTCAATGAGTCCTATCTCAATTCCTACAGCGCGGACGGCATCATCCTGTCTACGGCGACAGGTTCTACCGGCTACAATCTTTCGGCCGGAGGACCGATTGTCTCGCCGCCGGCGGAAGTGATCCTCATGACGCCGCTCGCGCCGCATTCACTGATATCGAGAAGCATCATTTTGTCCGGATCGGATACGATTTGTACGAAGATCGGGGAGGGCAGCACGGGCTACGAGCCCTGCGCCGTTACCGTGAGCTTCGACGGCCGGAAGGGCATACCGCTCGGCACGGGGGACTCGATTGAAGTCAGCCGTTCTCCCTCATATACAAACATCATGAAATTGAGCCATGTCAGTTTTCTTGAGGTCCTGAGAAACAAGATGGCGGGAGGCCTTTGAGATGAAAAACGCAAGGCACGAAATGATTCTGAAGCTGATCAGGGAGCACTCCGTTGAGACGCAGGAGGAGCTGGCGCAGTATCTCAACGAAAGCGGCTTCTGCGTCACACAGGCGACCGTTTCAAGGGATATCCGCCAGCTGCAGCTCCGCAAGATCCAGGGACCGGACGGCAGGCAGCGCTATACGGCCGGAGACAAGGAAGATCCCGATCTGGCAGGACGCTATAAGAGAGTTCTCCGCGATTCCTTTGTCTCCCTCGATGTGTCCGTCAACATCCTTGTGATTCACACGGTATCCGGCATGGCTATGGCGGCGGCCGCCGCCCTGGACTCACTGGACTGGCCGGAGCTTCTCGGCAGTATCGCGGGCGACGACACGATCCTCGTCGTGATCCGCTCTCCCGGGGATGCGGGAATCGTGAGGGAACGCATAGAAGAAATTGCCGGAAGGGGAATGTGATGCTCAGAAATCTCCATATTAAAAATCTGGCGCTGATCCGGGAAGTCGATGTGGATTTTACCGAAGGCCTCAATATCCTGACGGGAGAGACGGGCGCCGGAAAATCCATCATCGTTGATGCCATCGGCCTGGCCCTTGGCGGCCGCGTACAGCGGGATCTGGCGGGGGGCGCGGGCGGGCCGTCGCTCCTTGAACTCGTCTTTGAGGTCCAGGAGGAAGCGGTGCTTGCCGCTCTCACCGAGCGCGGCATAGAGGCGGAAGACGGCGTCGTCCTCATCTCGAGGAAAATGCTGGACGGAAGATCACAGTTCAGGATCAACGGCGAGGCGCAGCCCTCCGGAAAGGTGCGGGAAATAGCCGCGCTTCTCATCGATATCCACGGACAGAGCGAGCACCAGAAGCTTCTCAGGCCGGAGGTGCAGCTCGCCCTTCTCGATACCTTCGGCGGGGAGGAGATCGCTGCTTTGAAGGAGCAGGTCGCCGCCGATTACAAGGTGTGGAGCGGCATCAAAAAGGCCCTTGGCGGCGCCGAGCTCAGTGAAGAGGAGCGGGAGAGACGCATGGCCTTTCTCAGGTTTGAAATCGGGGAAATTGACGCCGCCGCGCTTCACGAAGGCGAGGACGAGGAAGTCGAAAAGCGCTACAGAAAACTCATCAACGCGAAAAAGATCGCAGAGGCGGCCTTCGAGGTTCACGAGGCGACCGGCTACAACGATCCCGAGAGCGCCGGAGAAGTGATCGGACACGCGCTGAAAAGGCTTGAGAGCATCAGCGAATTCGACGAGGAGCTCCACGGCATCTACGAAGCGCTGAGCGAGATCGATTCCCTGCTCAATGATTTTAACCGCTCGATTGCGGATTATGCGGACAATCTCAATTTCGAGGCGGAGACATTTTCCGACACGGAAGAGCGGCTGAATGAGATCAATCATCTCAAGGCAAAATACGGAAGGACGATCGGCGACATTCTCGCTTATGCCGCCGAAAAGAAGCTCGAGCTGAAAAAGCTTGAAGCCTATGAAGAAAACCGGGCGCGCCTGTTAAAGGAGTACGCTTCGGCCAGGGAGAGACTGGACGCCTCTTCGAAGGAGCTCACCAGGATCCGGAAGCTGTACGCCGGCATGTTTGCGGGCGCCGCGGGAAAAGAGTTCCGCGACCTCAATTTTGCCCGCGCGGATTTCGCCATTGAATTCAGAGAAAATGGCAACTATTCTGCAAACGGCTGTGACAGTGTCGAATTCATGATCGCGACGAATCCGAGGGAGACGAGGCGGCCACTTAAGGGCGTCGTGTCCGGCGGCGAGTTGTCGCGTCTGATGCTCGGCATCCGGACGATGTTCGCGGATACCGATACGGCGGGCACCATCATCTTTGACGAAGTTGACGCAGGCATCAGCGGGCGGACGGCGCAAAAAGTAGCGGAAAAGATGGCCCGCGTCGCAAGGCGGCACCAGGTGCTGTGCATCACGCATCTGCCGCAG
>DEFE01000051.1:2043-11631 GCA_002350625.1 Lachnospiraceae bacterium UBA2860 | reverse complement strand
CCGCAGATCGCCGCCATGGCCGATACACATTACGGCATCACCAAGGAGCTCAGCGACGATGAAGCCATCACCAACATAGAAGCACTCAGCCGCTCCGAATCCGTTGAGGAGCTGGCAAGGCTCATCGGCGGCGCCGTGATTACGGAGCACACCAGGCACTCCGCGGAAGAGATGAAGGAGATGTGCGAGCAGTTCAAGTCGCAGTAAGAAACCTGTAATTCATTGCGCTTTTTGCGGCGCTGTTTTATAATTATGATGTCGGGCGTGATGGCCCGCCGCTTTCGTCGCAGAGTGAATCCGATACTAAGGAGGCCCCTATCATGAAGAACATTCTGTTTGTCGCATCAGAGTCCGTTCCTTTTATCAAGACCGGAGGACTTGCGGATGTCGTCGGCTCGCTTCCGAAAGCGCTCGACAAGCGCTATTTTGACTGCCGGGTTATTCTTCCGTATTATTCCTGCATGAACCAGAAGTGGAAGGATATGCTCTCCTACAAGACCAACTTCTACATGGATTTTGACTGGAACAGCTGTTATGTCGGCATATTTGAATGCGAATATGAAGGCGTCCACTTCTACTTTATCGACAATCAGGATTATTTCACCTGTGACAAGCCTTATGCGGGCATGCCGTGGGATCTCGGAAGGTTCGCCTTCTTCAGCAAGGCGGCGCTCTCCATACTTCCGACGATCGGTTTCAAGCCGGACGTCATCCACTGCCACGACTGGCAGACGGGTCTTGTGCCTGTCTATCTGAACGCGTATTTCCAGGATAATGAGTTCTACCGCGGCGCGAAGACGGTCATGACAATTCACAATCTGAAGTTCCAGGGCATCTGGGACGTCAAGACGATGAAGGACATCGTCGGCCTCTCCGACTACTACTTCACGCCGGACAAGCTTGAATACAAAAAGGACGGCAACTATCTGAAGGGCGGCCTCGTGTATGCGGATGCGATCACGACTGTGTCGAAGACGTACGCCGAAGAGATCAAGATGCCTTACTACGGCGAGGGACTGGACGGTCTTATGCGCGCGAGAGAGCATGACCTCAGAGGCATCGTCAACGGCATTGACTACAATGATTTCAATCCCGCGACGGATTCGCTCATCTATAAGAATTACGACGCCAGAACCTTCCGCAAGGAGAAGGTGAAAAATAAGACGGCGCTGCAGGAGGACCTGGGCCTTACCGTCGACCCGAAGGCCATGCTGATCGGCATCGTATCGAGGCTTACGGATCAGAAGGGATTTGACCTCATCGCCTATGTGATGGACGAGCTCTGCCAGGACGCCATACAGTTTGCCGTTCTCGGAACCGGCGACGAGCGCTATGAGAATATGTTCCGGCATTTTGCCTGGAAATACGGCGGGAAAGTCTCCGCGCAGATCTATTACAACGAAGCGCTTGCGAACAAGATCTATGCGGGCTCCGACGCATTCCTCATGCCGTCGCAGTTCGAGCCCTGCGGCCTGTCACAGCTGATTTCGCTCCGCTACGGCACGCTGCCGATCGTCCGCGAAACCGGCGGCCTGAAAGACACGGTAGAGCCTTATAACGAATTTGAAGGCACGGGGACAGGCTTCTCCTTCACCAATTACAACGCGCACGAGATGATGGCGACGGTCCGCTACGCGGAGAAGATCTTCTATGACAAGAAGCGCGAGTGGAACAAGATGATCGACCGCGCGATGGCGCAGGATTTCTCCTGGGAAGCCTCCGCGCTGCAGTATCAGGAGCTGTACGACTGGCTCATCGGATAAAACGGATTTTTGATTGAATGATCGGGACTGCCCGCTTAGGGGCAGTCCCGATGCGTTATTACGGGGCAGTCCGGCCGGAAGCGGCGCAAGGGGCATGGCCGCGCATGCCGCCGCTTATCATCCCGGCTTATGCTGATGATTCCTGCTGTCGGGAATGCAGGGAAAAAGCTGTAAGAATGCTGTTGACAGAGGGTGGAAAATGTAGTAATGTTTAGGACGAACAAACGTTCGGGAATATAGTTTTAAGAAGGAGATCTGCATTGAAGAAGACAGCAGAAACCGCAGACGGTCTGCGGAATGAGAAAGAAAGAGCGCTTGAGGCGGCGATCAGCCAGCTGGAAAAGGAATTCGGCAAGGGCGCGGTGATGAAGCTCGGAGAGGCCAATGAGGCTATGAACATCGAGGCGGTGCCGACCGGTTCTCTGTCTCTCGATATAGCGCTCGGCGTGGGCGGCGTTCCCAAGGGCCGCATCATAGAGATCTACGGACCGGAGTCGAGCGGCAAGACAACGGTCGCGCTGCATATGGTATCCGAAGTCCAGAAGAGAGGCGGCATCGCCGGTTTTGTCGACGCAGAGCACGCGCTTGATCCCGTCTATGCGAGAAATATCGGCGTCGATATCGACAATCTGTATATCTCGCAGCCGGATTCGGGTGAACAGGCCCTTGAGATCGCCGAGACCATGGTGCGGTCCGGAGCGGTCGACATCATCGTGGTTGACTCTGTCGCGGCCCTCACGCCGCAGGCGGAGATCGACGGCGATATGGGCGACTCCCACGTGGGACTTCAGGCGAGACTGATGAGTCAGGCGCTGCGCAAGCTCACAGCTTCTGTCAGCAAGACAAAGTGCATCGTCGTGTTCATCAACCAGCTTCGCGAGAAGATCGGCGTCATGTTCGGCAACCCTGAGACGACGACCGGCGGACGGGCGCTGAAGTTCTACGCCTCGATCCGTCTTGACGTTCGCCGCATCGAGACGCTCAAGGCCGGCGGAGAAGTCATCGGCAACCGCACGCGCATCAAGGTCGTCAAGAACAAGGTGGCTCCTCCGTTTAAGGAGGCGCAGTTTGACATCATGTTCGGCCGCGGTATATCGAAGTCCGGGGATATCCTGGATCTCGCCGTCGAGAACGACATCGTGGAAAAGAGCGGCGCCTGGTTTGCGTACGGCGGAGAGAAGATCGGTCAGGGCCGCGAGAACGCCAAGGTTTATCTGGAGCGCAATCCGGAAATCATGAACGAAGTCGAGCAGAAGGTGCGCGGCGCATACGGCCTGCCCACTGAGGAAGCGGCAGGCGGCACGGCGGAAGATGGCGGAGCGGAGGCGCCGGCTAAGGAATGAAGTCGTGGGAGAGCTTTGAGGAAGAGAGAGCGGGGGCCAGAAAAAAGGCCCTCGTTTTGTTGACGGATATGGACCGCAGCGAGTCGGAGCTGTCTGAAAAGCTTAAAAGAGCAGGCTTTTCAGACGCGGCGGTTCGCGATGCTCTGGCATATGTAAAGTCTTTCGGCTACGTTGATGACGACAAGTACGCTTCGCACTATGTGGAGGTCATGCAGCGGAAAAGAAGCCGGCGGCGGATCGCGTACGACCTGATGAAGAAGGGACTCAGCAGGGATATCATCGAAAAGGCCGTAGAGGATGAAGGACCTTTGGACGAGCGGCCGCTTATCCGCGAACTCATGAAAAAAAAGATGAGGAATCAGGATCCTTCCGACGCGAAGGTAAGAGCAAAAACGATCGCTTATCTTTCAAGGCAGGGATTCAAAACAGAGGACATTTTGTCGGTCTTTGACGCGTATTTGGACTCTTGACACAGTTACTCAAAACCGATATATTATAGAAGTTGTAATTTGCGTCAAGAACAATGAAAACTGAATAAGGAGGTGCTCCTATGACGCCAACAGTAATTGTACTGGCGGTGCTCGTAGTTCTGCTCATCATCGCACTTCCGATCACGTGGAAAGCGGCAGTCCAGAAAAAATCCAAAGAAGATGCGGAAAAAATCGGGTCGGCCGAGGAAAAAGCCAGAAGCATCATCGACGATGCGATCAAGACAGCTGAAGCCAAAAAACGTGAATCTCTTCTCGAAGTGAAGGAACAGTCCCTCGCCGCGAAAAACGAAGTGGACCGCGAGATCAAGGAAAGAAGAGCGGAAATCTCCAAGCAGGAGAGACGGATCCAGTCCAAAGAGGATACGCTCGACCGCAAGATGGATGCGATGGAGAAAAAGGAAGCAGAGTACGCAGCGAAAGAAGCCGAGCTGAAGAAGAAGCAGAAAAAGATCGATGAGCTTCACGATGAGGAAGTCAAAGAGCTCGAGAAGATCTCGGGCATGACGTCAGATGAGGCAAAAGAGTTTCTGCTCAAGACCGTGCAGGACGATGTCAAGATCGACGTAGCCAAGATGTACCGCGAACTCGTCGAACAGGCGAAGAACGACGCGGACAAAAAGGCGAAGGAGATCGTCGTCAATTCGATTCAGCGCTGTGCTGTCGACCACGTGGCGGAATCCACGATTTCTGTCGTGCAGCTGCCCAGCGACGAGATGAAGGGACGCATCATCGGACGCGAGGGACGAAACATCCGGACGATCGAGACGATGACAGGCGTCGACCTGATCATCGACGACACGCCGGAAGCAGTCGTTCTGTCGGGATTTGATCCTGTCAGACGCGAGATTGCCCGCATCGCGCTCGAGAAGCTGATCGTCGACGGAAGAATTCATCCGGCGCGCATCGAAGAGATGGTCGAGAAAGCCCGCAAAGAAGTGGAGACCAAGATCCGTGAAGACGGCGAGCAGGCCGCGTTTGAGGTCGGCGTGCACAACCTGCATCCGGAGCTGATCAAGCTCCTCGGCAGGATGCGTTTCCGCACGTCCTACGGACAGAATGCTCTGAAGCATTCGATCGAGGTCGCTGAGCTGACAGGGCTGATGGCAGGAGAGTGCGGATGCGACGTAAGACTCGCAAAGCGCGCAGGTCTTCTGCATGATATCGGCAAGTCCATTGATCACGAGGTTGAAGGCTCGCACATTCAGATCGGCGCAGATCTTTGCCGCAAGTATAAAGAGAGTCCGGTTGTCATTAATTCTGTCGAGAGTCACCACGGAGATACGGAACCGACGTCCATGATCGCCTGCCTTGTACAGGCCGCGGATGCCATTTCAGCCGCCCGTCCGGGCGCTCGCCGCGAGACGCTCGATACGTACACCAACCGTCTGAAGCAGCTTGAGGATATAGCCAACAACTTCAAGGGCGTAGAAAAATCCTTTGCGATTCAGGCAGGCCGTGAGGTACGCGTCATGGTCATTCCGGAGCAGGTGAACGACGCCAACATGGTGCTGCTCGCCAGAGACATTTCCAAACAGATCGAATCGGAGCTTGAGTATCCGGGACAGATCAAGGTCAATGTCATTCGGGAAAGCCGTGTAGTGGATTATGCAAAGTAATGAACTGTAAGAAGAGCCGAAAGGCTCTTCTTTTTTTACACAATATCTGGACGAAAAAATTATGTCAACACAACATGTTGGCGAAAAATGGGATGAGACGCTGAAATAAGGAACAATTGTGGTCTGGTGAACATAATTTGGATTTGATTTTATGTCAATTTAGCGGTATACTGTGAATACTTGATCTAATGCATTTGGGGGATTGCGTAAGATAAAGCATCTTTGGGGGAAGACGCTTTATTCGGAAGGGTGAATTGCTTTCTACGATTACATGAAAGATGTAGGAGTACATTGCTTCATGGAGAATGCAATTCTTTCGTTTATACAGTATCTGCACACAACTAAACATTCATCGGAAAATACAGAAGTTTCTTATGAACGGGATCTGAAAAAGCTGAGCCGCTATCTGACTGATACATATGGAATCACGGATTTTTCCCAGGTCAGCGCCACGCATCTGAGCGCATACATGCTGTACATGGAGAAGCAGAATTACGCCGCTTCCTCCGTTTCCCGCAATGTAGCCTCGATCCGCACGTTCTTTCACTATCTGCAGAGGCAGGGCCTGATAGCGCTAAGTCCTGCAGATGATCTGAAACCGCCGAAGGCCGAGAAAAAGGCGCCTGAGATTCTTTCCATAGAGCAGGTGAACGCATTGCTTTCACAGCCGGACAAAAGAACGAACAAAGGCGTGCGGGACAGTGCCATGCTGGAGCTTCTGTATGCGACAGGCATACGTGTCTCGGAGCTGATCGGCCTCAAGGTACAGGACGTCAATCTGAAGCTGGATTACATCACCTGTACGGACCGCACAAAAGAGCGGATTATTCCTTTCGGCGGCGCTGCAAAACGGGCGCTCAGCGACTATATGGACAACGCCCGGATGTCGTTTATCGCCGGAGAGGACAGCGGTTCCCTGTTCACCAACTGTCAGGGCAAGCCCATGAGCCGTCAGGGGTTCTGGAAGCTTCTGAAGGGATACGTGCGGAGCGCCGGCATTGAGACGGATATTACGCCGCACACCCTGCGGCATTCCTTTGCGGTACATATGATCGAAAATGGCGCCGATCTCCGTTCCGTACAGGAGATGATGGGGCACTCCGATATATCTACCACGCAGATGTATCTGAACATGAATCTCAGCCGCATGCGAAACGTGTATGAGCGCGCGCATCCGCGGCATTGACGCAGACAAAATGCAGCAGCCGGATGAATTCGGCTGCTGCTCTTAATGGAAAGGGCAGCCGGTTTGATCGGAGACATCCATGTTCACAGTACTTACTCGACGGATTCGGATGCGTCGATGGCGGACAACATCGAAAAGGCTATCGAAGAGGGACTGTCATATATCTGTTTTACAGACCACATTGATTATGATTATCCCGTCGAGGATATCACCTTCGACTTTTCTCCGGGGGATTACATGCAGAGCATCGACGAGATGCGCGGGAAATACGGGGACCGCATCAAGATTCTCGCCGGCGTCGAGCTGGGCCTGCAGGCGCATCTGGGACCCCGTTACAACGAGCTCCTTAAGACATGGCCCTTTGATTTCGTCATAGGCTCGCAGCACCTCGTCGGCGGGCTTGATCCCTATTATCCGGAGACCTTTCACGGCCGGGAGGACAGCGACGTATACCGCGCCTACTTCGAGGACATGCTCACCGATATCCGCGCTTTTCATGCCTTTGACACACTCGGCCATCTCGACTATATCGTGCGGTACGGGCGGTCCAGGCAGAAAAGCTACAGCTACCGGCAGTACGCGGATCTGATCGATGAGATCCTGAAGCTTCTCGTGAGATACAATCTGGCGCTCGAGATCAATACAGCCGGGCTGAGAAAGCAGCTGGGATTCCCGAATCCGCACCCGGATGTCCTGCGCAGGTACAGAGAACTCGGGGGAACGCTAGTAACGATCGGCTCGGACGCGCACAGGCCGCACGCGGTCGGATTTGCCTTAAACACAGCCAGAGACATCCTGAAAAGCTGTGGTTTTACGCACACGGTTTACTACGAAAAAAGAAAAGTACAATTTGTGAGGCTGTAAACGTTTAATAGCCCTTCAGAAGCCGCAAAAGCACTTGTAATTTGCGGCTTTTTTATGTACAATGTCAGTGGTTATGCAGAAGTAACTTTATTGATAATATATGAACAGGAGGAATCACGATTATGGCAGTAAAAGTTGCAATCAATGGTTTTGGTCGTATCGGCCGTCTGGCTTTCCGTCAGATGTTCCAGGCAGAGGGATTTGAGATCGTCGCGATCAACGATCTGACATCCCCCGACATGCTCGCCTATCTTCTGAAGTACGACTCCACACAGGGCCGCTATGAGAAGGCTGATCTCGTCTCCTCGACCGATCATTCCATCATCGTTGATGGCACGGAGATCGAAATCTATGCGAAGGCCAACGCTGCGGAGCTTCCGTGGGGCGATCTCGGTGTTGATGTCGTGCTCGAGTGCACGGGCTTCTACACCTCCAAGGCTAAGGCTCAGGCTCATATCGATGCGGGCGCCAAGCATGTCATCATCTCTGCTCCGGCCGGCAACGATCTTCCTACAATCGTTTACAACGTCAACCATGAATCTCTGACAAAGGATGACACCATCATTTCCGCAGCATCCTGCACGACAAACTGCCTTGCTCCGATGGCAAAAGCGCTCAATGATTTCGCTCCGATCAAGTCCGGCATCATGTGCACGATCCACGCTTACACAGGCGATCAGATGACGCTTGACGGCCCGCAGAGAAAGGGCGACAAGAGACGTTCCCGCGCTGCGGCTGAGAACATTGTTCCGAACAGCACAGGCGCTGCCAAGGCGATCGGCCTCGTTATTCCGGAACTGAACGGCAAACTCATCGGCGCTGCTCAGCGTGTTCCGACACCGACAGGCTCCACCACCATCCTTACGGCTGTTGTGGAAGGCAATGTCACGAAGGAAGACATCAATGCCGCTATGAAGGCTGCTTCCAATGAGTCCTATGGCTACAATGAAGACATGATCGTCTCCAGAGATATCGTCGGCATGAGATTCGGTTCTCTGTTCGATGCTACGCAGACGATGGTTCTTCCGCTTGACAACGGCACAACTGAGGTGCAGGTTGTCTCCTGGTATGACAATGAGAATTCCTACACGAGCCAGATGGTTCGTACGATCAAGCACTTCGGCAAGCTCCTTGGCGCGTGATCCGCTTTCATGTAATGACCTCGGGGGTCCGGTCTTTTTGGACCGGACCCCCGCTTTAACGAAAAAAATAAAGGAGGAATCAGGATATGGGACTCAACAAGAAATCTGTAGATGATATCAATGTCAAGGGCCAGCGCGTACTTTGCCGCTGCGACTTCAACGTGCCGCTTAAGGACGGACAGATCACGGACGAGAACCGTCTCGTCGCCGCGCTTCCCACGATCAAGAAGCTCATCGCTGACGGCGGCAAGGTCATTCTGTGCAGCCATCTCGGCAAGCCGAAGAACGGTCCGGAAGAGAAGTTCTCCCTCGCTCCGGTCGCAAAGCGCCTCTCCGAGCTGCTCGGACAGGAAGTGAAGTTCGCCGCTGACGGCACAGTGGTCGGCGACAATGCCAGAGCCGCCGTGGCCGCGATGCAGGACGGCGACGTGATTCTTCTTGAAAATACACGTTTCCGCGCGGAAGAGACAAAGAACATCGACGCATTCAGCGAGGATCTCGCTTCGATCGCGGACGTGTTTGTCAACGACGCTTTCGGTACCGCTCACCGCGCGCACTGCTCCAACGTCGGCGTGACAAAGTATGTGAAGGGACCGCATGTTGTCGGCTACCTCATGCAGAAAGAAATCGACTTCCTCGGCAACGCCGTCGAGTCGCCGGTGCGTCCCTTCGTCGCCATCCTCGGCGGTGCGAAAGTGGCTGACAAGCTCAACGTCATCTCCAACCTCCTTGAGAAGTGCGACACGCTGATCATCGGCGGCGGCATGGCCTACACCTTCCTGAAGGCGCAGGGCAAGGAGATCGGCACATCTCTTCTTGATGACACCAAGATCGACTACTGCAAAGAGATGATCGCGAAGGCGGAACAGCTCGGCAAGAAGCTTTATCTGCCGATCGACACTGTCGTCACCAAGTCCTTCCCGGATCCGATCGACGCTGAGATCGAAGTGAAGACAGTTGACTCCGACAGCATTCCGGCTGACATGATGGGCATGGACATCGGCGAGAAGACGCGTGACCTCTATGCGGACGCCGTGAAGACGGCCAAGACGGTTGTCTGGAACGGACCGATGGGCGTGTTCGAAAACCCGATCCTCGCAAAGGGAACCATCGCAGTGGCCAGAGCGCTCGCAGAGACAGATGCCACGACGATCATCGGCGGCGGCGATTCCGCGGCGGCTGT
>DEFE01000051.1:0-1990 GCA_002350625.1 Lachnospiraceae bacterium UBA2860 | reverse complement strand
GGCGGCGGCGCTTCCCTTGAATTCCTCGAGGGCAAGGAGCTTCCGGGCGTAGCTGCGGCTGACGACAAGTAAAGTCTGAACAGACTGTGTAATGATTTAGGAGGAAGAATAATCATGGCAAGAAGAATTCTGGCGGCCGGCAACTGGAAAATGAACAAGACGCCGTCCGAGACAAAAGCGACCATCGAGGCGATGAAGGCGACCTGCGCGAGCGAGGAGACGGAAGTGCTCCTCTGCGTACCGGCCATCGATATCCCGGCTGCTCTTGAAGCGGCAGAAGGCAGCAACATCCAGATCGGCGCTGAAAATGTCTATTTTGAGGACAGCGGCGCTTATACGGGCGAGATCGCTCCCGGCATGCTGACAGACCTCGGCATCAAGTACGTCATCCTCGGCCATTCCGAGAGACGCGAGTATTTCGCGGAGACGAATGAGACTGTCAACAAGAAGATGATCAAGTGCTTCGAGCACGGCCTCATCCCGATCATGTGCTGCGGAGAATCTCTTGAGCAGAGAGAGCAGGGCGTGACGATGGACTTTATCCGCCAGCAGGTGAAGGTCGGCTTCCTCGGCCTCTCCGCCGATCAGGCGAAGGCTGCGGTCATCGCCTATGAACCGATCTGGGCGATCGGCACGGGAAAGACGGCGACATCCGATCAGGCCGAAGAGGTCTGCAAGGGCATCCGCGACCTGATCCGCGAGCTCTACGGAGACGCTGTTGCAGAAGAGATCCGCATCCTCTACGGCGGTTCGGTCAAAGGCTCCAACGCGGCCGAGCTGTTCGCGAAGGAAGATATCGACGGCGGCCTTGTCGGCGGCGCTTCCCTGAAGCCCGACTTCGGCGATATCGTCAACTACAAGTAAGATTCCGCACAGCATAACGGACTGGCGAAGGATCGTTTCGTCTGCTTAAGAAGAAACGGTTCTTCGTCTGCTTAAGGAGAAAAATATTCATGGCAAAGAAAACTCATGTAATTATGATCCTTGACGGTTACGGCCTCAATCCGAACCATGAGCATAACGCCGTCTGGGAAGCGAAAACGCCGGTGATGGACGCCCTGGAAGCGGAATATCCTTTTGTACAGGGCTATGCGTCCGGTCTCGCTGTCGGCCTTCCCGACGGCCAGATGGGCAACTCGGAGGTCGGCCACACCAATATGGGCGCGGGCCGCGTTGTCTATCAGGAACTGACGCGGATCTCCAAGGCGATCGATGACGGCGATTTCTTCGAAAATGAAGAGCTGCTGAAGGCTGTGAACAACGCCAAAGAGCATGACAGCTCCCTGCATATGATGGGACTCGTCTCTCCCGGCGGCGTTCATTCTCACACAGATCACCTCTACGGGCTCCTCGAGATGGCGAAGCGGAACGGTCTCAAGAAGGTCTATGTGCATTGCTTCATGGACGGCCGCGACACGCCTCCGGATTCCGGCAAGGGCTATATCAGCACGCTGATGGACAAGATGAAGAAGATCGGCGTCGGCGAGATCGCCACTGTATCCGGGCGCTACTACGCGATGGACCGCGATAACCGCTGGGAGCGCGTCTCCGTGGCCTACAACGCTCTTGTCAAAGGCGAAGGCGACAAAGCCGCCTGCCCCTTATGCGGCATGCAGGCCTCTTATGACAAAGGCGTCGTCGATGAATTCGTCGTTCCCTTTGTCGTCGAGAAGGATGGAAAGCCGGTCGCGACGATTAAAGAAAATGACTCGATCATCTTCTTCAACTTCAGACCGGACCGCGCAAGAGAGATCACACGCTGCTTCTGCGACGATGATTTCGATCATTTCGACAGGGGACCGCGCGTGAAGACGACCTATGTCTGCTTTACGGATTACGATGTCACCATCGGGAACAAGCTGGTCGCATTTAAGAAACAGGAGCTCAACAACGTCTTCGGCGAGTGGCTGGCAAACAACGGCATGACGCAGCTACGCACGGCTGAGACAGAGAAATACGCGCACGTCACCTTCTTCTTTAACGGCGGCGT
>DEFE01000041.1:25792-77216 GCA_002350625.1 Lachnospiraceae bacterium UBA2860 | reverse complement strand
AGCAAAGAGAGAACATGGAGCTGGTGCTGCGCCAACTTGATCCATTTTATAGAGCATATTTATCCAGAGCCCATCGAGAAAGTTTGAAATATTACATAAATATTACAAAAATGATAAAAAGTCCTTTCAAATTATTACGAAGCATGTTACAATGACCCTCGTACAACGAAAGGAGTGATTATCATGCGTTGTAAAAAATATGTAACCATTATGATTCTGGCCGCCATGACCGCAGCACTTGCCGCCCCCGCCGGAGCTGATACCCGGGACGAGATCGAGGCAGCGAGAAACGAACAGAACGCGGCAGAGGCGGAGCTGTCCCTTACGGAGAACAGAATTACCTCTCTCGAAGCGACAAAGCAGAATCTGAATACGTATCTGACAAGCCTGAATAAACAGCTGCAGCAGCTGTCTACGGATCTCAGTTCTCTTTCGTCGAAACTCGACCTGAAGAAGACAGAGGTGGAGATCGCAAGAGGTGCCGTGTCGCGCGCCAAAGCGGATCTTGACAATCAGTACAGTGCCATGGAAGCCCGCGTCCGCTATATCTATGAAGAGATGGACCAGGGCCTCATGGTTACACTGCTGGAGTCGGGCAGCGTCACCGAGCTCATGAACAAGGCGGCGGAAGCTGAGGAGATGACCCGCTATGATCAGGAGCGCATCGAGGCGTGCACGAATACGAAGGATGCGCTCGCTGCAAGAACCGCCGAGCTGATCGACGAGGAGAGAAATCTCACGGAGCTCAAAGAAAAGCTCGACGCTAAGCAGAAAGAAATCAAGAAGCTTGTCGCGGGCACCGACACGAAGATCAGCGAGTACACGGAGAAGATCGGCGCAGAAGAGCTGACAGCTTCTGATCTGAACGAGAAAATCCGCAGCGGACAGGAGCTCCTTGCGCGTCTTGAGAAGCAGGCAGAAGCCGAAGAGCAGGCCCGCTTAGAAGAGCAGCGCCGTGAGGAGGAAGCGGCAGCACTGGCCGCAGCCCGCAGGGCGGAAGAAGAGAACGAAGCAGAAGAAGAGAACGAAGCGGAAGAAGAGAGCAGCCGCGAAGAGGACTCTTACGAAGAGGAAAACGAATCGTCGGAAGAGCAGGATGACAGCTACGACGAGAGCGATTCCTATGATGAAGAGGAAGAAACACCATCCTCCTATGACGACGATGATGAGGGCTACGACAACGCGTCTTATGACGAAGACGAAGAGAACTTTACCGGCGCGTCCTACGACGAAGACGAGACATCTGATGAGGATGACTACGACTATGACGAGGACGACGGCAATGAAGACAGCTACTCGGAAGAGAACTACGACAGCGACGAGGACAGCTCCTCAGAAGACGCCGGCTATGACAGTGACGAGGAAGAAGAGAGCAGTTCCGAGAGCAGCTCGGAGAGCGGCAAGTATCTTGGCAACTTCAAGCTGACGGCTTACTGCAACTGCGCGAGATGCTGCGGCACGGCGGGCAACCCGACAGCCAGCGGCTCGATGCCGGTCGAAGGAAGGACCGTTGCGATGGAAGGCCTTGATTTCGGCACGAAACTTCTCATTGACGGCAATATCTACACGGTAGAGGACCGCGGTACGCCTTACGGACACGTGGACATCTATATGGATTCCCACGACGCCTGCCTGGACTTCGGCGTTCAGTATGCCGATGTGTATCTTGTAGGGTGATGAACCGCAGGGGTAGGAACAGTAGAGTCATGAACTGCAGAGTCATGAACTGCCGGGGATGAACGACAGAATCATTGACGGCAATCTCTTTAAGATCGTATCATTAACGCATACAAGATTGTATATGTCCATAAAAACAGGGATGGTTCAAAAGCGGACCGTCCCTGCTTTTTTCTTTTCCGAAGGAAGAAATCCCTGCTTTTTTGCTTTTGCGAACTTAAAAACCGTCCTCCGCTCACTCCGTAAAGGAATCCTGCACGCCCCTCAGCAGCAGCCAGGCCTTCTTGTAAGCGCGCTGCCTTCCGTTCGTTAAGAGATACTTCAGATCCTCGAGAACCTCCTCCCGTTCGAGCAGCTCCGGAAGGAACGGCGCATAGCGCGTGCCGGCGCCGCTGCGCACTTCGTCCAGATACGCCTCGAGAGAGATGCCGCCGCGGTAACTCCTGCCGACACTGTCCGTGGCGGCGTCCATGCAGTCGGCACAGGCGACGATGAGGATGATCGTCTTGTAAGGGCTGTCATTCAGGGAGAATTCAGCCGGATAGCCGCTCTTGCCGTTATACCACAGGTGATGGCCGCGGGCGATGTCTGCGTATTCGCGTGTCGAAGCGTGCTTCTCGAGCAAAATGGCGCCGAGCTCGGGGTGCTGCCGGATGATGTCAAACTCCGTCGTGAAGAGCGCGCGCCCGTACATGAAGATCGTGTCGATGATGATCAGCTTGCCGAAGTCGTGACACAGAGCCGCGTGAAAGATGAATTCTTCAATCTTGTAGATGGATGCTTCGACATCCTCGATACTCTCGCAGCCTAAGATTCCCACAAAGAGCTCGGGCGAAGTTTTGATGAGATGCGAAGTCAGGCAGCGGCTGATCTGCGCGACCATGATCGAGTGGATATAGGTCGGCGGGTGAAAAGCCGCGAGAGATCTGAGAACCATTTCTTCAAAGGAAATGCTGCCCGGAAGCTCAATGAACTGGAAGATCATCGGCGCATAATAATCCATGAGCTCGTAGAAGACGCCTGTCTTCGGCATGCGGAGCACATAGGAGAGGATCTCGCGGTACATCGTGTCCGCTTCCTGAAGCTGCTCCTCGGTGACGGTTCTCGGATCGAGCGTGGCGATGTACTCCCCGGGGAGCTCCAGATTGTTTGTGATCGAATCCACGTCAAAGTTGTCGGCCGCGCGGTTCCTGTACAGCGTCAGCAGCTCATCCCGGTACGTTTCCTTGCTGATCTTTCCGGCGTGCATGTGGTTCCGCAGCACGTGGGCGTGATTATAGGCGTAGTTGTCAATCTCTTCGAACCTGTCGCGCTTATCGAACCACATCTGCTCAAGAAGATCCCCATAGCGGCAGATCTCTTTAAGCTCATCCGCATTGTAGTTGCCGGCATTGTTGAATTCATCGTAATTGGCCGCATACTGATAAGCTCTGTAGAGGTGATAATCCCAGTCATAATCCGGCGCCTCCTTCAGATAGAAGGGGTCGGAGGCGAGGTCGATCGAGCGCTTCAGCTGTGCGAAACGCGCCTGACGCTCTTCTTCTGTAAGCGGCATGAGTGTGACGAACAGTCCGTCCCCGTAGCGCGAGTTGATGAGGACAAGTTGTTTGCTCTCCTCGTCGAGAGACGGAAAACGGTCCTTCTCAAGATAGACCATCATCTTTTCCATCGCGCGGAGGCCTCTCTTTCTGACGCCGGCAACCAGCTCCGGCTTTGAGAGAATTCTGCGTGTCTCGATGCACATCGCATTGCACGCGATGATCTCCTGATCCAGCTGGCGGATGATATAGGCGTCGTCATGGGAGGCGTACGCGTCATCCATCATGCGCGCCGAGAGGAGAGACATGACGGGAAGATCGATATTCTCGTGCGTCCACGCGTCCATCAATCGCTCGTTGAAGCTGTACAGCTGGCGCACCGTAGATCCCTTGAGGCGGTCCTTGGAATTAAGGATCGGCATGATGACATTGTCCATGACCTGGCGGTTCTCTCTGGCCAGATCGCCGATCTTCCGGAAGTTGTCCGCAAGCGCGGAGCGGTAGGCGTCGGTGCCGGTGATATTGTCGAGCTGGAGCGCGGAGAGCCTTCTGATGCGGATCATGTGCCGCCGGTAGGATTCAAACTCCTTCCGGGCCTCATGCCTGTCGCCAAGGCGGTAGATGAGACTGTATTTCTCGTCGAGATAGGCGAGGAAATCATCCGCCGTCAGCTCCCTGCCGCAGATGTCCCGGATCCACTCGTCCGCGCGCAGACGGTCCGCGCGCTTGAAGACGTGCTCGGCCATCCAGGCGTTAATGCGCGCAAAATCCCCCGTCTCGACGGCTGTGTCGAAATCAAAGTCCGCGCGGATCGCGTGGAGATACATGGCGCCGTAGAAATTCCCCAGAGCGTAAGTCGGGAAATAGCCGAAGCTGCTCGCCCAGTGAGAATCCTGCAGCATGCCTGTCAGGTCGGAGGCGGGCGCAACGCCGAGCATCTCCTCATAGGCCTTATTCCACGCCGCAGGCAGGTCATCGACGGACAGACTGCCGTCGATCAGCTGCTTCTCGAGCTCATAGCGGATGATAATGTGCAGCGTGTACGTGAGCTCGTCGGCGTCCATGCGGATGAGCGACGGGGTCACGGCGTTCACGGCCTCATAGAGATCCTCTTCGCCGACGTCAAAGAAAACCTGCGGGAAGATCTCGCAGAGCTTCGGATAGATGAGGTGGATAAACTCCCTTGAGCGGCCGATGACATTTTCGTAGAAACGGGACACAGACTCATGCATCCCCATGGTCTTGTTGTCCGCGATGTGGTACTTGTGATTGTCGCGCGGCTGCAGCTGCTCGAAGAGCCCGTGTCCGCACTCATGGAGAACCGAGTACATGTTGCTTAAAAAACTGTTCGGCTCGTAATGTGTGGTGACCCGCACGTCATCCGGATTCAAGAGATCCGTGAAGGGGTGCTGCGTGAGCCCGTAGGCGCCGCGCTTCGTGTCGAAGCCGAGAAGATCGAGCAGGTAGCGCGTGAGGGCGTCCTGCTGCTCATCGGTGACCGGCCGCGAAAGAAAGTCAACGCGCGGCTGCTTGTCGCTCTCCGTGACGGCCTTCAGGAGCTCCGGGAGGTGCTCCAGGCAGCGCTTAAAGAGCGCGTCAAGTGTCTCCTCCGTGAGACCCGGTTCATTTTCGTCGAGCATGCGCGCATAGTCCGACATGGCTTCTTCCGCCGCAGTTTCCGTCTCAAATGCCGCTACACGCGCTTTCTCCGACGCGATGAGCGCGGTGAGCGCGGGCGCGAAGATGCGGAAATCATCTTCTTCGCGCGCCTTCATCCAGTCGGTGAACGCGCGGCTTTTCAGTTCTTCTTCCTGCGCGGTTTCGGTGATGGAACGATTCTTTGTGTGGAGATAGAGACGGTAAAGACGGTTTTCGAGCGCGCTTTCCCATTCGTCCAGCGTGCCGCGTAAGTCGTGCAGTGCAAGAACGGCGTCGATGAACGCTTTGTTCTGCATTTTTTCAAATGCCTTTGTGCGCATGAGCGCTGCGATCTCGCCTGCGTAAGGGCGGCCGAGGTCGGGACAAATCGTCATCTGGTCAAAGGAGATGATTCTCGATGCATGGTCGTATCTGGTGATCTCTGTTAAGAGTGCATCCAGCTTGGGACTTAGGCTCATAGGGTTCCCCCGGATCAAGCAGTAAGCGTGTCAGTGGTCCATGTCGTTGGCTCGTGATGCCAGGACCCGGAAAAGCTGTAATACTTACCTGTATATCCTACCACTTTCGGGCGCAGAAATCCAGTTTGAGCGCCAGCTCTTGCACAAGGATGCACTCCTGTGATAGAGTGACAGCGGAAGCGGTCTAAACGCTTTACATGATCTCCTGAGGCGGTGGCTGTCATCGACATCTTTCTTGATTATGCGGTTTCACATATCGAGCCCTATCACATAGCCCTGTGGCTCCTCATCACGGCGGCGTCGGGCGCGCTGTGCGCGGCGCTCTATAAAAAAGGCAGGATCGACGGGAAAAGTGCCGTGATTCTGCCGCTGCTTGTTCTGTATTTACTTCTTGTCTTAAGACTTACCCTGTTCAACCGTCCGCGGAACGCGGACTATGCCTACACACTGGATTTCGACAGGCTCATCAGGGCGCTCCAAAAAGGGAAACTGAGGCCCATGGCGGATCAGCTCTGGAACGTGGTTCTCTTTGTGCCGCTCGGCTTTCTCCTGGCGGCGCTGTGTGAGGGGAAGCGCACGGTGCACCCGTTCATCATGGTGGTGCTCGCCTCCTTCACGATCGAGGTGACACAGTTCCTCACGCGGCGCGGCGTCTTCGAGCTCAGCGATCTCGTGCTCAACTCTCTTGGCGGCCTCATCGGCGTTCTCATCATAGCAGTTCCGCACCGCCGGGCAGGTCGAACTCTTCTTCCTTCGTGCGAAAGCGATCGGAGTGCATCTGATCCTCGGCGATAAAGTCGCTGACATAGTCGCGGAAAGCCTCTGCGAGCTCCGGCAGCGGATCCTTCTTCAGATAGACAAGATAGTATGACGCCTTCTTCGGCGGATCCGTGATGAGCTTTACGGAGATCTGGGGGTTGGGCGTATAAGTCGACTGGGGGAAGATTGAGATGCCAAGCCCCTGCTCGACGAGCGAGACCGCATCCGTGTAGTTTGAGGTGCGGCACAGGAAGACCGGCTCGAGCTTCTGCTCCGCAAACCACCGCTCGATCGCCTCCGCGCGGAGCGATCGCTCCGGAATAATCAGAGATTCGCCGTCAAGATCGGCAAGCGGGATGGTGCTGCCTTTCTTTGCCGCGAGCGGATGCGAGCCGGGGATGAGCGCAACCCAAGGCTGCTCCCCGACAGGAATGCCGTGCAGCAGCTCCATGTTGAAGGGGGCGGCGATCACCGCGATATCGATGAGGTGGCGGCAGAGCTGATCGAGGATGTCGTCGCTCCCGCCATTTCGCACGGTGTAGGTGACGAGCGGAAACTCCTCGCTGAAGCCTGTGATCCATCTGGCCAGCAGATAGGGGGCGCGTCCTTCTACTGTCCCGATGCGCAGTTCACCGCTTAAGCGCGTCTGATAGTTTGTCACTTCCGCGCGCGTGTTCTGTACAAGCTCGAGGATTTGTCTGGCCCGCTTGAGGAGGATGGCGCCCGTGGATGTGAGCGTCAGACCCTGTCTGCTGCGTATGAACAGCTCTGTCCCAAGATCTTCCTCCAGCTGCCGGATGCGGCTGCTTAAAGGGGGCTGACTGATGTTCAGCTTCGCTGCGGCGCGCGTGATATTGAGCTCCTCTGCAACCGCGACGAAACAGGTCAGTGTCTTGAAGTCCATAGGATTCCTCCTGAAAATATGTGAACAATTATATGTAATACAAAAACATGCTGTCAAGAAAACTGCCATACGAAATTGATATGGATCACCCTATTGATTTCGAATGACAGATCGATTGACGCAGCTTCACCCGTTGTGGTAGAAATGACTGAAAAGCAAAGGGCGCTTTGAAGGACGAGGGAACACCTCCTCCCCTTCGAGGCGCCTTTGCCATTTATTTATTGAAGGAGGAGCTGTTATGGAAAAGAACGCAACGGTATCGGAGATTTACGGAAGCCTGGTTTTCAGCGACCGCGTCATGCGGGAGAGACTGCCGAAGGACGTCTACAGAGCGGTGCATAAGACCATCGCAAATGGCACCCATCTGGAGCTTGATGTCGCCAATTCCGTCGCGGCGGCGATGAAGGAGTGGGCGATCGAGCACGGCGCCACACATTTCACGCACTGGTTCCAGCCCATGACGGGCCTCACGGCGGAGAAACACGACGGATTTCTTTCACCGGAGCCGGATGGCAGCGTCATCATGGAGTTCTCCGGAAAGGAACTGGTAAAAGGAGAGCCGGACGCGTCTTCCTTCCCATCGGGAGGCCTGCGCGCGACCTTTGAGGCGAGAGGGTACACGGCCTGGGATCCCTCGTCGCCGGCATTTATTAAGGACGGTTCCCTTTATATCCCGACCGCCTTCTGTGCGTACACGGGGGAAGCGCTGGATAAGAAGACGCCGCTCCTCAGGTCCATGGAGGCGCTCAGCCGCGAGGCGGTCCGCATGCTGAAGCTTCTCGGCTATGACGACGTAAACCGCGTGACGGCAACCATCGGTTCGGAGCAGGAATACTTCCTCATCGACAAGGATCTGTACAAGAAGAGAAAGGACCTGCTGTTTACGGGCCGCACGCTGATCGGCGCCCCCGCTTCCAAAGGGCAGGAGATGGAGGATCACTACTTCGGCGTCCTGAAGCCGAAGGTATCGGCTTATATGCACGATCTCGACGAGGAGCTCTGGAAGCTCGGCATCCCGATCAAGACGAAGCACAACGAGGTGGCGCCTTCGCAGCATGAGCTCGCCCCCGTCTTCGAGACGGCCAACATCGCCGTGGATCACAACCAGCTGACAATGGAGGTGATGAAGAAGGTGGCGGACCGCCACAACTACGCCTGCCTCCTTCACGAGAAGCCATTTGAGGGAATCAACGGATCGGGCAAGCACAACAACTGGTCCATGGTGACGAACACCGGCATCAACCTTCTCGATCCGGGACGTCATCCCTCCGGCAATCTGCGCTTCCTCGTCTTCCTCATGGCGGTGATCGCCGCGGTCGACGAATACGCCGACATCCTCCGCCTGTCCGTGGCGACGGCGGGCAACGACCACCGGCTCGGCGGCAACGAGGCGCCGCCCGCGATCGTGTCGATGTTCGTCGGCGACGAGCTCGGGGCGCTCCTGACAAGCATCGAGGAGGGCAGCGGGTTTTCCGAGGCAAAGAAGACACAGATGGAAATGGGTGCCACCGTCCTCCCGCACATCACAAGAGATACCACCGACCGCAACCGGACGAGCCCGTTCGCATTTACGGGGAACAAATTCGAGTTCCGCATGCCGGGATCTTCGCTCTCCGTCGCAAATGCCAACATCGTTCTCAACACGGCCGTCGCCGAAGCGCTGCGGCAGATGAGCGAGGCGATCGAGGGGGCGAAGGAAGAGGACTTCGAGGAGGCCGTGCGCAGGGTCATCAAAGACACGCTCACGCAGCACGCAAGAATCCTCTTCAACGGCAACGGCTACACGGAGGAATGGGTCGAAGAGGCGGCAAGGAGAGGACTCGACAACCTGAAGTCCGTGCCGGAGGCAATGCCGCGCTGGATCTCTGAAAAGAGCGTGGACCTCTTCACGAGGCATGGCATCTTTACAAAGGGCGAGCTGGATTCGCGCTACGAGATCCTGCTCGAGAACTACACGAAGACGATCCACATCGAATCGCTGACCATGCAGGAAATGGTCCGGAAGGATTTCACGGAAGGGCTTGTCGCCTACATGCGGGATCTGGCCAAAGAGGCGGCTGACAAGAAGGCAGTGCTGCCGGATGCGGCCTGCAGCCTTGAGAGCGCGCTCCTTAAGACACTTGACGGGGCGGCCGGAAAGATTCACGAACTGCTCGCCGTGCTCACGGCCGATACAAAGACGGCGGAAGGCATCGCGGACGCGCAGGAGAGCGCGGAGTTCTATGAGGAAACCATTCTGAAGGACATGGAAGCGCTGCGCGCGGAGACGGACGCGGCGGAGGCGCTGATCCCGGACGCGTACCTGCCGTACCCGACCTACGGCGCCATCCTGTTCTCACTCAGATAAAAACGGAGAGACGGTATGTACGATTACGAAAGATTATACGAAGAGCGCGACGCGTGCGGGATCGGTGCCGTCGTCAATATCGACGGGCGGCGCGATCACGCCGCAGTGGACGACGCGCTTCATATCGTAGAAAAGCTTGAGCACAGAGCCGGCAAGGACGCGAGCGGAAAGACCGGAGACGGCGTCGGCATCCTCTTACAGATCTCCCACGGCTTCTTCAAAAAGACGGCGGAAAAAAGCGGGATCTCCGTCGGAGAGGAAGGGACGTACGGGGTCGGCATGATCTTCTTCCCGCGCGAGGCCATGAAGCGGACATTTTCGATGCGCCTCATGGAAGTGATCGCGGAGAAGGAGGGACTGCCGTTCCTCGGCTGGCGGTGCGTCGACGTGCACCCGGAGATCCTCGGGGAGAGGGCGGAAGCGTGCATGCCGTCCATTATGCAGTGCTTTATCGGAAAGCCGGAGGACACGGCGACGGGCATCGATTTTGACCGCCGCCTGTACGTGGTCAGGCGCGAGTTCGAGCAGAGCTCCGAGGACACTTACGTCTGCTCGCTCTCGTCCCGGACGATCGTCTATAAAGGCATGTTCCTTGTGCATGAGCTGCGCCGCTTCTACGCGGATCTCACTGACCCTGACATGAAGAGCGCGATCGCGATCGTGCACTCGAGGTTTTCGACCAACACGACGCCCTCCTGGAACCGCGCGCACCCCTACCGCATGATCGCCCACAACGGGGAGATCAATACGATCCGCGGCAATATGGACCGCATGCTGGCCCGCGAGGAGACCATGAAGTCCGGAATCCTCGCGGAGGATATGGATAAGATCTGCCCTGCGATCGCGCCGGGCGGGTCCGACTCCGCCATGCTTGACAATACGCTGGAATTCCTGTACATGAACGGCGTCGATCTCCCGCTCGCCATGATGGTGACGATCCCGGAGCCCTGGAAGCACAACGGCTTCATGTCGCAGAAGAAAAAGGATTTCTACCACTACTACGCGACGATGATGGAGCCCTGGGACGGGCCGGCGGCTGTGCTCTTTACCGACGGCGAGATGCTCGGCGCGACGCTTGACCGCAACGGCCTGCGTCCCTCCCGCTATTACGTGACGGATGACCGGAGGCTCATCCTCTCCTCGGAGGTGGGCGTCCTTCCGCTCGATCCCGCGCACATCATCAAAAAGGACCGGCTGAAGCCCGGGCGCATCCTGCTCGTCGACACGAAGGAAAAAAGGATCATCTCCGACGAGGAGTGCAAGGAGAGATACGCCTCCGCGGAGCCTTACGGCGAGTGGCTTGACAGAAACCTGCTTCATCTTGACACGCTCCCGATTCCGAACCGGAAGATCCCGGTCCACACGCAGGAGATGCGGGACAAGCTCTACAAGGTCTTCGGATACAGCTACGAGGACGTCCGGAAGCAGATCCTGCCGATGGCCGAAAATGGCATCGAGCCGACCGCGTCCATGGGCCACGACGTGGCGCTCGCCATGCTGTCCGAGCATCACCAGAGCCTCTTCTGCTACTTCAAGCAGCTCTTCGCGCAGGTGACGAATCCGCCGATTGATTCGCTGCGCGAAAAAGTGGTCACGGACACGACGGTCTACATCGGCTCGGACGGGAATCTCCTTAAGGCCGGCAGCGAAAACTGCGCGGTCCTTGAGGTCAACAACCCGATCCTGACCGGCGTCGACCTGATGAAAATCAGGAGCCTTGACCGGAAGGGCTTCCACACGGCCGTGGTGTCCATTCTTTTCTACAAACACACATCCATGGAGCACGCGCTCACGCAGCTCAACATCGCCGTGGACAAGGCGGTGGGAGAGGGACACAACATCATAATCCTGTCCGACCGCGGCGTGGATGAGAACCACGTGCCGCTCCCGTCCCTGCTCGCCGTCTCTTCCGTCGAGCAGCACCTCGTGCTCACGCGGCGGCGGACGCAGGTCTCCCTCATCCTCGAGAGCGGGGAGATCCGCGAGGTGCACCACGCAGCCGTTCTGCTCGGCTTCGGCGTGCGCGCGATCCAGCCGTATCTGGCCCACGAATGCATCGCCGAGATGATTCGGATCGGCATGCTCGACAAGGACGAGCACACGGCGATCGAGGATTACAACGCGGCGCTGCTTGGCGGCGTCGTGAAGATCGCGGCCAAGATGGGCATTTCAACTTTGCAGTCCTATCAGTCGTCCCGCATCTTCGAGGCGGTCGGCATTTCCAAAGAGGTGATCGACGCGTATTTCGCCGGCACGGTCAGCCGGGTCGGCGGCGTCACGTTAAAAGAGCTCAGCGAGGACGTCGAGAGCCGGCACACGCACGCCTTCGACCCGCTGGGGCTTACGGTCGACACGAGCCTGGATTCCCTCGGCTTCCACGCGCTTAGGAGCGGCCCGGATAAAGAGGACCATCTGTACTCTCCGGAGACGATCGTCGCGCTGCAGAGCGCGGTCCGCCTCGGCGACTACGGGCGGTTTAAAGAATATACGAAAATGGTGGACGCGGAGGGACGGCCGCACACGCTGCGCGCCCTCCTGGATTTCGCGCCCGCCGGCGCTGCCGTACCGATTGAAGAGGTCGAGAGCGCGGACGAAATCGTGAAGCGCTTCCAGACCGGCGCGATGTCCTACGGCTCGCTGTCAAAAGAGGCGCACCAGACGCTCGCGGCCGCCATGAACGCGCTCGGCGGGAAATCAAATACCGGCGAGGGCGGCGAGGATCCTGCCCGCTTCGGCACGAATCTGAACAGCGCCGTGAAGCAGGTGGCCTCCGGGAGATTCGGCGTGACGGCAAGATACCTCGGGAGCGCGGAGGAAATCCAGATCAAGATGGCGCAGGGCGCGAAGCCGGGAGAGGGCGGGCATCTGCCCGGCCGGAAGGTGCATCCGCCGATCGCGGCGACCAGATGCTCTACGCCCGGCGTAACCCTGATCTCTCCGCCGCCGCATCACGATATCTATTCGATCGAAGATCTCGCGCAGCTGATCTATGACCTGAAGAACGCGAACGACCGGGCCAGGATCTCCGTCAAGCTTGTGTCGGAGTCCGGCGTCGGAACGATCGCCTGCGGCGTCGCCAAAGCGGGCGCGCAGGTCATCCTCATCTCGGGCTATGACGGCGGCACCGGCGCGGCGCCCTCGTCCTCGATCCATCACGCGGGCCTTCCCTGGGAGCTTGGCATCTCAGAGGCGCACCAGGCCCTCATCGAGAACGGGCTCAGGTCCCGGGTGATCCTCGAGACAGACGGCAAGCTCATGAGCGGGAGGGACGTGGCGATCGCGGCGCTTCTCGGCGCGGAGGAGTTCGGGTTCGCTACGGCTCCTCTCGTCTCCATGGGCTGCATGATGATGCGCGTCTGCTCCAGGGACACCTGTCCCGCCGGCATTGCGACGCAGAATGAGGAGCTCAGGAAGCGCTTTGCCGGAAAGCCGGAGCACGTCATGAATTTCATGCGCTTTATCGCGGAGGAGCTGCGGGAGATCATGGCGCGCCTGGGCTTTAAAACCGTGGAGGAGATGGTCGGCCGCACGGACTGCCTGAGGGTGAGGGACGAGTCCTCCGCGCCGCGCGGAAAGCTGGCGGATCTTAGCACCCTCTTAAACCCCAGATTCGCGCATGCGGAGAGCCGGCATTTCCGCACAGATGATATCTACGATTTCCATCTGGAGAAAACAGTCGACGAGCGGACGCTGATCCCGGCATTTAAGGAGATGCTGCCGGGCCTCATGCAAGGGGAACAGATGCAAGTGGAGGTGCAGGTGTCGAGCACCGACCGCGCGTTCGGCACGCGGCTCGGCAGCGAGATATTGCGCGCGGGCCTCACGGATCTTCCCGAGGACGCAGTGCGCATCCGCGCAGCGGGCGGCGGCGGACAGTCTTTCGGCGCCTTTATCCCGAAGGGGCTGTCCATCGTCCTTCGAGGAGACGCCAACGACGGATTCGGCAAGGGCCTGTCGGGCGGCAAGCTCGTGGTGATGCCGCCGGAAGGCGCCGCGTACAAGGCGCATGAAAACATCATCGTCGGAAATGTCGCCCTCTATGGAGCCACCGGCGGAAAAGCCTATATCTGCGGGATCGCGGGCGAGCGCTTCCTCGTGAGAAACTCCGGCGCGACGGCCGTCTCGGAGGGCTGCGGCGACCACGGGCTCGAGTATATGACCGGCGGCAGGGCCGTGATCCTCGGGCCGACCGGAAAGAACTTTGCGGCCGGCATGAGCGGGGGCATCGCCTATGTGCTCGACCGCGATCACACGCTCTATCTGCGGATGAATAAGGACATGGCCTCGATGTACGAGGTGAGCGACAAGTATGACGCCGCGGAGCTGAAAGAGATTCTGGAGGATTACGTGCGCGAGACGGGATCGGTTTTCGGAAGGGAAGTCCTCGATCATCTGGACGCCTACCTGCCGGACTTCAAAAAGATCGTGCCGGACGACTACATGCATATGATGACGGCGACGGCGCGGCATGAGGAGACAGGTCTTTCGCACGAGCACGCCGTGGAGGAAGCATTTAAGGAAATGGCGGCGGGCGCGTGACAGGTGCCGCCGGAAAGACAGGAGCTGATAAGAATGGGAAAAGCGACGGGATTTATGGATTACGGGCGGAAAGAGATGAAAGAGGTGCCCGTGCGGGAGAGAGTGAAAAGCTTTGCGGAGTTCCGCCTGCCGCTGAAAGAGGAGGCAAGGAGAGAGCAGGCGGCCAGGTGCATGGACTGCGGCGTGCCCTTCTGCCAGTCCGCCATGAAGCTCAGCGGCATGGTGACGGGCTGCCCGCTGCACAATCTGATCCCCGAGTGGAACGACGCGCTCTATGCGGGACAGTATGCGCACGCGCTCACAAGGCTCTTAAAGACGAGCAGCTTTCCGGAGTTTACGGGGCGGGTCTGCCCCGCGCTCTGCGAGAAAGCCTGCATGTGCGGACAGTACGGCGATCCCGTGTCCGTCCATGACAATGAGCTGTTCCTCATCGAATACGGATTCACACATGGACTCATGAAGCCGCGGATCCCGAAAATCCGGAGCGGGAAGACGGTCGCTGTCGTCGGCTCCGGGCCTGCGGGACTTGCGGCGGCGGACGCGCTGAACCGGAGGGGGCACCGCGTCACCGTATACGAGAGAGAAGACCGCATCGGCGGGCTCCTCATGTACGGCATTCCCAACATGAAGCTCGATAAGGAGGTCATTCTTAGAAGGCAGCGGCTGATGGAGGAGGAGGGCGTCATCTTCCGCACGGGCGTGGATATCGGAAAAGATCTGTCCGCGGAAGAGCTGCTTGCCTCCTGCGACGCGGTGATTCTGGCCTGCGGGGCGAAGAAGCCGCGCGGTCTCAAAGGCGCCGTGAAGACGCTGAAAGGCGCGGAGACGGAGCTTCATCCGGATGCGGTCAAAGGCATCTATTACGCCGTGGATTTCTTAAAGAGCACGACGAAGGATCTGCTGAAGGGCGCGGAAAGGAGCGCCGATGCGCTTCATGAAGCAGGGATCACGAAGAGCGCCAAAGGAAAGCACGTGATCGTCGTCGGCGGCGGGGACACGGGAAATGACTGCATCGGGACCGTCATCCGGGAGGGCTGTGCTTCCGTGACGGCGCTTGAGATGATGCCGGAGCCGCCCGCGGAGCGCCTGCCGTCAAATCCCTGGCCGGAGTGGCCGAAGGTGAAGAAGACCGACTACGCACACGCGGAGGCGATCGAGCTTTTCGGGAAGGATGTCCGCATTTACGAGACGACAGTGAAGGAATTTTACGTAGACAGGAAAAATGAACTGAAGAAGGTGAAGACCGTGAAGGTCGCCTTTAGGGACGGCTCTCTTTCAGAGGTGCCCGGGACGGAGCAGGTGCTGCCCTGTGACCTTCTGCTGATCGCGGCCGGCTTCGTCGGGTGTGAGGATTACACCGCGGACGCTTTCGGCCTCAAAAAAACCGCAAGAGGCGCCGTGGAAGCCCACAAGCTCGTGCGGCCGTCGGGGGACTTCGAAGCCTTCGGGCACAAGGATCACGCCGACTTCGGCTGCCAGACGGATATCGATAAGGTCTTTGCCGCGGGGGATATGCGGCGGGGACAGTCGCTGGTCGTCTGGGCGATCACGGAGGGACGCGAGTGCGCGCGTGAGGTGGACGAGTATCTGATGGGGTATACGATATGACGAAATATATTTTTGTGACGGGCGGCGTGGTCTCAGGGCTCGGCAAGGGCATTACGGCGGCTTCTCTCGGCCGGCTTCTCAAGGCGAGAGGGCTCAAGGTGGCCGCGCAGAAGCTGGATCCCTACATCAATGTCGATCCCGGCACGATGAGCCCGTATCAGCACGGCGAAGTTTTCGTGACGGAGGACGGCGCGGAGACGGATCTCGACCTCGGTCACTACGAGCGCTTCATCGACGAGGATCTGAACCGCTTCTCCAACCTCACGACGGGACGGGTCTACTGGAACGTTCTCAACAAGGAAAGAAAAGGCGCGTATATGGGATCGACCGTGCAGGTGATCCCGCACGTCACGGACGAAATCAAGAGCTTTATCTACAGTGTCGGCAAAAAGACGGGCGCGGATATCGTCATCACAGAGATCGGGGGCACGATCGGCGACATCGAGTCGCAGCCATTTATCGAGGCGGTCCGACAGGTCGCCCTCGAGGTCGGGAGAGAGAACAGCCTGTTCATCCACGTGACGCTCGTGCCGTTTCTGCACGGCTCGGATGAGCACAAATCCAAGCCCACGCAGCATTCCGTAAAGGAGCTGCAGGGCATGGGCGTGCGCCCGGACATCATCGTGCTCCGCTGTGACGAGCCGCTCGAGGATTCGATCTTCCGCAAGATCTCTCTTTTCTGCAATGTGAAAAGTGACTGCGTCATCGAGAACATCACGCTGCCGAATCTCTACGAGGCGCCGCTCATGCTTGAAAAATCAGGCTTTTCCGAAGTCGTCTTAAGGGAGCTTCAGGTCGAGGCGCCGCCGCCCGATCTTCAGGAGTGGACGCATATGGTCGAGCAGATCCGGGCGGAGACAGATACTGTGGACATCGGCCTTGTCGGCAAATACGTGACGCTCCACGACGCTTACCTGTCCGTCGCCGAGGCGCTTTCTCACGCCGGCTACCGGCTGCATACGCGTGTGAAGATCCACTGGATCGACGCGGAAACCGTCACGGAAGAGAGCGCTGACGAGATACTGGCCGGACTTGACGGGATCATCGTTCCCGGGGGCTTCGGGGACAGGGGCATCGAGGGCATGATCTGCGCCGCGAAGTACGCGCGGGAGAAGAAGCTGCCGTATTTCGGCATCTGTCTCGGCATGCAGATCATGGTGATCGAGTACGCGAGGCACGTGGCCGGCATCACGGACGCCGGCTCGGGAGAGTTCGACGAAAACTGCCGGCACAAAGTGATTGACTTCGTGCCGGGACAGACGAGAGATACGGACCTCGGCGGGACGCTGCGCCTGGGCGCCCATCCCTGCCTGATCCGGGAGGGAACGACGATGGCGCGGTGCTACGGGACGCTGTCCGTCTCCGAGCGGCACCGCCACCGCTATGAATTCAACAACGACTATCGGGAGATCCTGACGGAGAAGGGGCTTACGCTGAGCGGCCTGTCGCCGGACGGCCGGCTCGTTGAGACGGTGGAGCTCACGGAGCGGCCCTTCCACGTCGGCGTCCAGTTCCACCCGGAATTTAAGAGCCGCCCGAACCGGCCGCATCCGCTGTTCTACGGGTTCGTGGAAGCCGCGCTTATGCCCTCATGAAGAACAGAAGATGGGCGTCTACGGCTCCGCCGCTGTTGGATGCCACGCAGACCTTCTCGTCGAGGGCTCCCTTTTGAGAAACCTTTATGGCCTGCATGTAGTTCCAGACGAATGCCTTGCAGCCGCGGCCGAAGGTGGACTGGATCCTGCTTGTAAAGTACTGGGAGCCGGTCGGCATGTAGGTGTCGCTGTTCCGCAGATATTCCGTCAAGGTGGTATTGCCGAGCGCAGGGATGATCGTATCCCCGGTGACCTTCTGGCCTAAGTACTGAATACCTATGAGTGAATAGAGGTCAAGGTAGGGAGCCACTTCAAGCCTGAAGCCGACGCGGTCAATGAGGAGGTCGTATACGGATGTGTTTTTCTCTTTGGCATAAGCCGCGAGATTTTTCATCTGCTCGGCGCTCAGCGCGCAGTTTGACATGATCTCGGGTGTATAGGCTTTGCATTTGTCGTCGGCTGCGGTACCGTTCGCTCCCAGGTAGGATTTGGATCCGTATATGGCTGCTATGATGTTCCGGTCAAGCTTTACGTGATTTGCCTTATTGGAGCTCTTGTTGACGAAAGTGTAGCGGTAGGTATCAAAGAAAGCTTCATAGAGGGCGAATACCCCGGGGTGCTTCTCGTCGAAGGTTCCGTTCACGATGCCGCCGGTGTTTCTGAACATGGCGTTTCTCGTCTCGTGGGTTTTGCCCGGGCCGTTGATGGCTTCGCAGGCGTCGAGAACCATATTGATGAGCCCGTATCCTTTCAGGTAGATGCAGAGCTGACGGAGCAGGTACGGCGTGACACAGTCGACCGCCTCTCCGGAAAACATGACGCTGTTGCACTGCAGATTGTAGGCTGCCATGAAGACACTTGTCGGCTCCAGCGTGTAGCTGGTGAATCCGCCGTATGCAGATGTCGCGCCGGACAGGCCCTGCATAAGGGAATTGTATTCCCAGCTCTTATAAAGCGCGGCGAGTTCCCGATCACACGCTTCCTTGTCGATGTCACCTTTATCAAACTGATACATGATGTCGCCGATCTTGAGCTCCAGGGGCTCTATTGCTCTTGTTATGGCCTGGAATTCTCCGCCGATGGAGTCGAAGGCCACGACATTTTCACAGTGTTCCTTCAGGTAATTTTCCATGCTTGTCAGGTGCGCGTCGATTTCGTCCAGCTTCTCGAGCATGACTTTATTCGGATCCGGGCTGCTGTTCAGTCCGAACAGTTCACCGATCACGACTTTTAACGGAGCGATCAGCGGAATTAGCTCCGGGTTGTTCTTGGCGATGAGGTCGAGAACTCCGCTTATGGCCGCCTGCGTGATCTTTTTTGTCTCTTTTACGGCTGTATCTTTGATGCCGCTCTCAGTGCCCGCAAGAAAGACGCGGTCGCTCAGATTCATTTCCACAGGGTCGAAGTCGATGCCGGTGTATTCATCCGTCCCTTCACCAAAGTCCTCATGGTAGACCGTACCGTTCGCATCAGTCCATGTCCCGTCAACATTCTCCGTGTAGATGAGACCCTGTTCGTCTGCCCACGTACCGTCTGCCTTCTCGAAGATCATGATATGGCTGCAGCTGCCGCCGGTTTCGGTGCAGAGCATAAGCCACAGCGGCTCGTCTTCATCCCCGGGGAGGCCGTCTTCAAAAGCCTCTTCTTCAGAAGCCTCTTCTTCAAAAGCGTCTTCTTCATAAGCCGCTTCCTCCGCGCCGGCCTCTATGGCTGCATCGTATGCTTCGCTTTCTTCAATGCCTTCTTCAATACCGCACTCCACTGCGTCTGACAGTTCCCGGACGATGTCAAAGTCAGCGTCGGCAGAAGCGTCGATCGCATCCTCCTCATCATCGCCCATTGCGACAGCTCCGTCTGTGAAAGTATCGCAGTTGTATTCTGTGTCGATGATGCCTTCTCCTTCGAGATCTTCTTCATACGCGCTTTCTTCGACGGGCGCTGCTTCATAGAAATCATCCTCGATTGCTTCAATTGCCGGATCGTCCGCATATACGGAAGCTCCGGCTGCGCTGAAGCACATAGCTGCTGCCAGCATAACAGCCGTGATTTTTCTTGCCTTCATGACATCCTCCTTTCCGGAAATCTTTATCTCATCCTGATGCTTACGGCATCCGCCGCCCCGACGGATGCTTACTTTATGATCCTGTCTATACGATAACAGGGAAAAGGGCACACCACAGTCATAACAAAGTCACAGTTAAATCACACTGCGCGGACAGAGCCATGAGCAGAGGATACTTGCGCGGACAGAGCTGCTTCCGGCGGAGCCATGTTCCGCGAATGTCATGTACACAGCGGGCTTTTTTAGACTATAATGATCATGTACAAGTACCGGAAAGGAGTGGCAGAAAGTGAAGTATTTAAAACAGTTCATGATCATCCTGGGGATCACATTTATCGGAGAAATCCTTAAGATATGTCTTCCCCTTCCGATCCCGGCAAGCATCTACGGCATGGTTCTGCTGTTTGCGGGCCTCATGACAGGGATCATAAAGCTTGAATCCGTCAGAGAAACCGGGAAATTCCTCATAGAGATCATGCCGATCATGTTTATTCCGGCAGGCGTGGGGCTGATCAGCAGCTGGAAAACGCTCAGCCCGATCATCCTTCCCACATGCCTGATCACGGTTGTGGCGGTATTTACGGTGATGGCGGCAGCAGGCCGGATCTCACAGTTTGTGATCAGAAAGTCGGAGGGCGGCAAACATGAATAATCTGTTCCGCGATTCGCTGTATGCGGGGGTGACGCTCAGCCTTATGGCCTATATGCTCGGCTTTGCCCTGAAGAAAAGGTTCAGGCTGGGGATTTTTAACCCGCTGCTTATTTCGATCGCCATATCGATCGTCGTGCTTCTTGTGGGAAAGATCGATTACGAAGTGTACAATGAAAGCGCAAAGTATCTGGGGTATCTTCTGACGCCGGCGACCGTGTGCCTGGCGATCCCCCTGTACGAGCAGTGGGAACTCCTGAAAAAGAACTATCTGGCCGTGCTTCTGGGGCTTCTTGCAGGCGCGGTTGTCAGCATGGGAACGGTCTTTGTCCTGTCCCGGATCTGCGGGCTGTCTCATGCGGAATATGTCACCTTCCTCCCGAAATCCGTCACCACGGCCATCGGCATGGGCATATCCGAAGAGCTCGGCGGCTATGTGACGATTACGGTGGCGGTCATCATTCTCACCGGCGTTTTCGGAAATGTCGCCGGAGAGATGATCTGCAGAATATTCCGCATCAAGAATCCCGTTTCGAAGGGGCTTGCTTTCGGGGCGGCCGCCCACGCGATCGGAACATCGAAAGCGATAGAGCTGGGAGAAGTCGAAGGCGCGATGAGCGGGCTGGCCATCGCGGTTTCCGGAATCATCACGGTAGTGCTGGCGCCGCTGTTCGCCGGCCTGATGTAGGCTGTCCTGCGATTGCTCTCAACGTCCGCTTCACTGCAAGGCACAGGTGTTGTTTATGGCTGAAGAAAAACTGAAAATCCTATATCTGATGCAGACGCTGCTGGAGGAGACAGATCCGGCGCATCCGATGAATGCGACGCAGCTCTGTGAGAGAATGCAGTCCCGCTACGAATATTCCTATAACCGGAAGACGATCTATGCGGATATTAAACGCCTGCAGCTTTACGGTCTCAAGATCGCGCAGACGAAGGGAAGCAGCTTCGGGTATTATGTCGAGAAGCGGGATTTTGACCTGGCGGAGCTGAAGCTTCTCGTGGACGCCGTGCAGTCCTCCAAGTTTATCACGAAGGAGAAATCGGAGGATCTGATCCGGAAGCTGGCGAGACAGACCAGCAATGAAAACGCCAGGCAGCTGCAGCGGCAGGTGTTTATCTACAACCGGATCAAAGCGGACAACGATGCCATTTATGCCAATGTGGACGCCATACACGAAGCCATTCAGAATAACCGGCAGATCGGCTTCAAATACTGTGAGTGGACGGTCCGGAAGGAGCTTGTACAGAAAAAAGGCGGCGCGGAGTATATCGTGTCGCCTTGGGCCCTGACCTGGGCCGATGAGAACTACTATATGGTCGGCTATGAAGACGCTTCCGGAAAGATCAAGCATTACCGCGTGGATAAGATGCAGGAGATGCGGGTGACGGAAGAGATGCGGCTCGGAAAAGAGATCTTCAGGGACTTTGATTTGGCCGCCTACGCCCGGAAAACCTTCGGGATGTACGGCGGTAAGGACAGGAAGATCACACTTGAGGGGGAAAACGACCTGGCCGGCGTGGTGATTGACCGCTTCGGCACGGACGTGGTGCTCCATCCGCACGATCAGGAGCACTTTCATGCGGGGGTCACCGTGACCATAAGTCCGCAGTTTTTCGGATGGCTTGCCGGGATCGGCAAAGGGATCCGGATCAGCTGGCCGGAGGATGTGCGGGAGGCGTATAAACAGTATCTTGAGGAGATCATTGCTAAGGCCTGAGCCGGTCAGCTGCCGGAATGAGAGGCGTTCGTTTTACTCCCCGCTGGCGCCGTAGTTCGAGAGCACGCGCGCCGAAGGATCGGAGACATCGCAGCCCGGCCATGCCTTATTCGGCATCCAGAAATCGACAACCATGGCGGATTGTCCGGGATAATGCTTCTCAAAAATTTCACGGTAGAGCAGAGATTCCTTGGTAAAGGGGCGTGCGTGCGTATACTGCGCACGCTTTTTTTCGTAGGCTTCGTCGCTGTAGAGTTCTTCCGCGTACGCCATGATGTCGTCGCGGAGGGAGTGGCCGACGGCGTCGGAGAAGGCCGCCTTCTCCCGCATGAGGATACTGTGCGGAATGAGCTTGTCTTCTTCAAAGGCGTGCCTTAAGAGGTATTTGCCGATCCCGTAGGTGTTTATCTTCTTCGCGGGATCGATGCGCATCACATAGTCAACAAAAGCGAGATCACCGAAGGGGACGCGCGCCTCGAGCGAATTGACGGAGATGCAGCGGTCCGCGCGGAGCACGTCGTACATATGGATCTCGCGGATGCGCTTCTGGGCCTCTTTCTGGAAGCTTGCGGCATCCGGCGCGAAGTCCGTGTACTTGTAGCCGAAGAGCTCATCGGAGATTTCCCCGGTCAGGAGCACGCGGATATTCGTTTTTTCATGGATCCATCTGGAGACGAGGTACATGCCGACCGAGGCGCGGATCGTCGTGATATCGTAGGTGCCGAGCGCTTTGATCAGCTCGTCCAGGCAGCCCAGCACGTCGTCTTTCGTGATGATGACTTCGTGGTGGTTGCTGCCGATGTAATCGGCGACCTCGCGCGCGTATTTCAGATCAATCGCGTCGACATCCATGCCGACGGCAAAGGTTTCAAGCGGATGCGGGAGCTCCCTCGCCGCGATGCCGCACACGAGCGAGGAGTCGAGGCCGCCGGAAAGCAGAAAGCCGATGGGCGCGTCCGCGTCGAGGCGGATCTTCACGCCCTCGATCAGGCGGTCATGAATGCCGCGGCAGATCTCATCCGTGTCTGTCAGATCGGCATTTACGCTGTCTCCGGCAGAAGCCGGGTCGCTGTAGCAGACGAAGCTGCCTTCTTTATAGAAGTGTCCCGGCGGGAATGGCTTTATTTCGTCGCAAATGCCGACAAGCCCTTTCGCCTCCGAAGAAAATACCATTACGCCTTTAACGTCCCTGCCGTAGTACAGCGGCCGGATCCCGATGGGATCCCTGGCGGCAATCCATTCATCATGTTCACCGTCATAAAGAACAAGCGCGAACTCGGCGTTAAGGAGAGGAAACATCTTTGTGCCGAGGATCTCATAGAGCGGGAGCAGGAGCTCGCAGTCGCTCTCACCGGCGAAGGCATATCCCATGTGCTCCAGATACGTTTTCAGGAGCCGGAAGCCGTAGAGCTCGCCGTTGCAGGCGACGGCGGAATTACCTTTTACAAATGGCTGCATGCCCTCCGGAGTAAGGCCCATGATGGACAGGCGGTTGAAGCCGATGAGCCCGCCTCCGCACTTCGTGATGCGGCTCGCATCCGGCCCGCGGGACGCGGTCCGGGAGAGCATTTCCTGAAACAGTTCATCATCTGCAGACGGGCTGCAGTAAGCCAGGATCGAACACATAACCGCTCTCCTTTTCTATAAAATAATACGTCCATTTTATTTTTTGAAAAAGGAAAGTCAAGCGATCTGCCATACGAATCCGGTATGACGCGTACCCATCTTTTTTTTATGCTTCTATTTTGAATGACCGGCATAAGGAAAGCGGTATGGCCAAACGGTTGACGCGCATCTCCTTGTTGTGATACACATTCACTGACGTTCGACGGCCGCGGATGTCATGAGCCGGCGTGCATGATGCATGCAGCCGGCTAATCCGTGAAGGGAGGAGAAAAAGATGACTAAGGAAATTCTCGGTGCAGTGCAAAGTGAAGTGTTCAGCGTCTGGTTTCTGATCGGCGCGGCGCTCGTGTTCTGGATGCAGGCAGGCTTCGCCATGGTGGAGACGGGATTTACCAGGGCGAAAAACACGGGGAACATTCTGATGAAGAACCTGATGGANNGCGCCGGTCGTTCCGTATCTGGCGTGCGCCACGGCAATGCTGCCTCTTGGCAGCCGGGAGAGAGCATCCCCGGTGAAGACCTCGCTCACGAGTCCAAGGTCTTTGTGAGAGTGGAAGAGACCATCCTCATTGACGACGATGCCGCAGCTCTCCTGGCCTCTGTGCTGCAGGGCATACAATCCGTAATAACACATCATCGCTACATTAGCAGGCTCCTTTGTCATCACTCCGAAAACACCGCATTCTTCGTGGATCTTCATAGATTTCACCCTCGTATTATAGTGTCATAGCTCACTGATTCAACAATAATGATTACTGAAAAGAAATAGAAAAAGGCGCAATGACTCCGAAAGCATAAAAACTTCGGCACGTCATTGCACCTTTATGTTAATCTTTTTTCAAGAGTACAGTCGAAGCAGAGAATTGTCAACGGGCGAGATCTTGCGATTGTGCAAGCTGACGATTTTTACCAGCCAAAATATTGTATAATTGTATACAAATTTCTTTGACTTTTAGAACAGGTCGAGTATAATGGACAGCATAAGCAAAGGCGCTGCAGGATGATCACCGGCAGCGCCTTTGTTATTTCAATATATCTCACCAGGGCAAAGGAGTCCGGATCCGCAGGGTCCGGGCTCCTTTTCTGATGTATGGCAGGGTGCACGGCCGTGTCAGAAATGAGAGCCGTAGATGAGATAAAGAGAAGGAGGAAATACTATGAACTACAATGTGACAACTGTAATCTGGGTATTGGTGGCAAGCGCCCTGATCTACTTCATGCAGGCCGGATTCGCGCTATGTGAGGCGGGCCTTACGAGGGCAAAAAATACAGGCAATATTCTGATGAAGAACCTGATGGATTTCTGCATCGGCACTGTGATGTTTATACTGATCGGCTTCGGCCTGTTCCTCGGAGAGGACCTGATGGGCATGATCGGGAAGCCGGGCTTTGATATTTTTACCGACTATGCCGATTTTGACTGGTCGAATTTCGTGTTTAACCTCGTCTTCTGCGCGACGACGGCGACGATTGTATCCGGCGCGATGGCAGAGAGGACGCGTTTCCTTTCCTACTGTGTGTATTCCGCCATCATTTCCGCGGTTATCTATCCGGTCGAGGCGCACTGGACCTGGGGCGGCGGCTTCCTGGCACAGATGGGCTTCCACGATTTTGCCGGATCGAACTGCATCCATATGGTGGGAGGCATCTGCGCGCTGATCGGCGCGGCGATCGTGGGGCCGAGAATCGGCAAGTTCTCGAAGGACAAGCAGGGAAAGATCGTTAAGGTGAACGCTTTCCCCGGCCACAACATCGCAATCGGATGCCTGGGCGTCTTCATTTTGTGGCTGGGCTGGTACGGCTTCAACGGCGCGGCCGCGGCGACGGTAGAGGAAATGGGGTCGATCTTCGTCACGACGACGATCGCTCCCTCGGTCGCGACGGTTGTCTGCATGGTATTTACCTGGATTCATTACGGAAAACCGGACGTGTCGATGTGTCTCAACGCATCTTTGGCGGGACTTGTCGCGATCACGGCGCCCTGCGATGTCTGTGACGCATCCGGCGCCATCGCGATCGGTGCGGTGTCAGGCTTACTCGTCGTGTTCGGCGTATGGCTCCTCGACAACAAGCTTCACGTCGATGATCCGGTCGGCGCCGTGGCGGTGCACTGCGTGAACGGCATCTGGGGCACCCTGTCGGTGGGACTTTTTGCGACAAAGACAGCGCCGGCCTTCGCGCGGGGCTTCGGAGACGGCGTAAGCTTCGGCGCGAACCAGATCGCGGGTGAGGGACTGTTCTACGGCGGCGGTTTCAAGCAGCTTGGCCTGCAGTGCGTCGGCCTCTTCGCGACGGCGCTTTGGACGGCGGCGGCAATCACGGTGACATTTTTTATCATCAAGGCGATCTTCGGGCTGCGCGTCAGCGAGGAAGAAGAAATCCTCGGCCTCGATCAGACAGAGCACGGCCTGCCCTCGGCATACGCCGGATTCTCTATCGTTGAACTGCCGACATCCATGGAGATCAATGAGAACACGGATCTGGGAGAGCCTGAGTACGAGGCGGCGGACGACGCGAGGAAAAATGCGGCGGTGCCGGTGGTCGTGGAGAAAAATGTCAGCGCGCCGACAGGGATGTATAAAGTATCCATCATTGCAAAGCATTCCCGCTATGACAAGCTGAAGAACGCGCTGAACGATCTCGGCGTCACCGGCATGACCGTCACGCAGGTCATGGGCTGCGGCATTCAGAAGGGCGCGGGAGAACGGTACCGCGGCGTTGAACTCGACGTCAACGTGCTGCCCAAGATGAAGGTCGAGGTGATCGTCGGCAACATCCCGGTGGACAAGGTGGTGGAGGCCGCCAAGAAAGCGCTTTACACCGGACACATCGGAGACGGCAAGATCTTTGTCTACGAAGTGGCGAAAGTGATCAAAGTGCGGACCGGCGAGCAGGATTTCGCGGCACTTCGAGACGTGGAGTGATCAATTGTGATATGATAGGCCCATGCAGGCCGTGATCCTTACAATCTATCCGGTACTTTTCCTGGTGTTTGTATTTTACGGGGCTGTGCGCTCCCCGAAAGGGGAGACAGCCCCGCTGTTTCTGCGCCTTGAGGAGACGCGTCAGATCCAGGCGGCAGCCGCCATCGGCGTCATCCTTCATCACGTGACGCAGCAGATCACGGGATACGGCACCGTCTGGAAGGGGCCGGTCAGCATATTCAACGACATCGGCTTTCTCTTCACAGCGCTTTTCTTTTTCTTCTCGGGCTACGGTCTCATGGTGAGCCTTGCGGAAAAGCCTGATTATCTCGGGACCTTTCCTGGAAAGCGGCTTCCCGCGGTCCTTATTCCGTTCTGGGTGACGAATCTCATCGCCGTCCTTATTTCGCTTGCTTACGGGACGCACATGAGCGGCTTAAGGATCGTCGAAAATGCTCTCGGCCTTTCGCTGATCGGCAGCAACGGCTGGTTTATCGTCGAGATCACGGTCCTCTATCTGCTGTTTTACCTGTGCTTCAGCCTGATCCGGCAGCGGGATGCGGCGCTCATCGTCCTCACGGCCGCAGTCGTCCTTCTGATTTTCTGGAGCTTTGGCCGGGGGCACGACACGGGGGAAAAATCGTCATGGTTCAGAGGCGAGTGGTGGTACAATTCGACGATCACCTTTGCCTTGGGCCTGTGGTACGCGCGCTTTAAAAAGCGGCTGGATGCTTTCTTCCTGCGGCATCACACGCTGCTTGTCATTCTTTTTGCCGCAGGCACCGCCGCGCTGATCGCGCTCACACGCTTCGCGGTGCGCCGGTACGGCTACTATGTGGACGGCCTGATCGGAAGGCGCTTCTCGGCCATCACGCTCGGCGTGCAGACAGCGGCCTGCCTGGTCTTTACCACCTTCGTCCTGCTGCTCAACATGCGCGTCACGATCGGCAATAAAGCGCTTAATTATATCGCCGGGATCCGCATGGAGCTCTTCCTGATCCACGGGTATTTCGTGAATTGGGCCTTCGGAGATGTGCGCATGCCGGATGTGCTGCGGTATGCGGTCGTACTTGCGAGCAGCATCGCCTGCACGGCACTGATTTCGCCGCTCACGCAGCGACTCATAAGAAAGATAACGGCGCTTCTTACGCACCGCCCGGAGGTGCGCGACACGCTTGAGAGCCGGCAGCGTGCGGAGAAGCGGGCCAAGATGATGAAGCGGATCCGGGCCGCCGTTTTGATCCTTATGGCAGCGGGGCTTCTCTATGTGCTCTGGTCCTATGGCAGCAGGTATCTGCTCGCGGAATCGGAATACAAGAAGGAGATGGAGACGCTGCGCGCGGCGGAGACGGGTGACCTCGTGTACTTCGGCCGCTTTGAGACGGATGGGATCAGGCTCGGAGAGGAGAGGGTGCGCTGGCTCGTGATCAAGAAGGAGGACGATCGCGTCTGCCTTCTGTCCGAGCTCGGCCTTGCAGGCAGCGTCTATCATCAAAAGCATGCGGCGGTGACCTGGGAGGATTCAGATCTCAAAGCATATCTTGCGTCGGGGCCGCTTGCCCGCATGTTCAGCAAATATGAAGCGGAGGCGATCGTCCCGACGGACGGCGCGCTCCTTACGCTGCTCACGCCGGAAGAAGCGGAGGCGGCATTTGCGACGGATGAGGAGAGAGAACTCGCGATCTCGACAGCGGCGGAGCAGTCCGGGACAAACGTGAACCGGATGAGCAAGCACCACAACTGGGACATGAAAGGCTACCGCTCCTCCTGGTGGTGGCTTAAAGGAGAGAGCGGCAGAGCATCTATTACGGCGCCGATCGTCACCGTGGACGGGACCATAGAGAAGGACACGAAGGTCGTCAATAAGCCGGGCGGCGCAGTGCGGCCTGTCGTGTGGGTCAAAACAGAATAAGGAACAATCCTTCTGTTGTAAAAATCCGCTGAATAAAAGAAAATAGACAGGAAAGTATTTTGAGCTGGAGGTTGCATATATGGCATGGTATGACGAGGCAGTATTTTATCACATCTATCCGCTGGGACTGTCCGGCGCCCCGAAGCAGAACGACTATGGCGAGCCGGTTCACCGGCTGCCGGCGCTCCTGCCCTGGATTGATCATATCAGGCAGCTTGGATTTACGGCGCTTTATATCGGACCGCTCTTTCAGTCTGTCGGACACGGATATGAGACCACGGATTATAAACTCCTGGACAGCCGCCTGGGCACAAACGAGGATCTGAAGGATTTTGTGGCGGCCTGCCACGAAGCCGGGCTCAAAGTCATCTTCGACGGCGTGTTCAACCACACCGGACGGGATTTCTTTGCCTTTAAGGATATTCAGAAAAACCGGGAGAATTCCCCTTACCGGGACTGGTACTGCAATGTCAACTTCTGGGGAAACAATGAGTATAATGACGGCTTTTCCTACGACAACTGGGGCGGCTATAACCTGCTCGCAAAGCTGAATCAGAGAAATCCGGCTGTCCGGGATTATATCTGCGAAGTCATCCGCTTCTGGGTCAGCGCCTTTGATGTGGACGGCATAAGGCTCGACGCAGCAGACGTGCTGGATTTTGAGTTCATGAAGGCCCTCAGGCGGACGGCGGATGAGGTGAAGAGTGATTTCTGGCTGATGGGGGAAGTGATCCACGGCGACTACTCGCGCTGGGCCAATGCGAACACGCTTCACTCCGTCACGAATTACGCGCTGCACAAGGCGCTGTACAGCGGGCACAACGATCACAATTATTTTGAAATCGCCCACACGGTACAGCGCACCATCAGCATGGTCCCCGGGAATATCAGACTTTACAATTTCGTGGACAATCACGACGTGGAGCGCATCAGCACCAAGCTGATGAACAAAGCCCATTACCTGCCTGTCCATATCCTTCTTTATACGCTGCCCGGCATTCCTTCCGTCTACTACGGCAGTGAGTTCGGGATCGAGGGCCGCAAGGAGCGGTATTCAGACGATTCTCTGCGCCCCGCCATTGACCTCAAGGACCACGCGGATGATCAGGAAAAAAATTCCTGCACGAAGCTCATTGCCGCGCTCGGAAAGATCCACGGCGCGTGGAAGCAGGACCTGGTTTACGGCGACTACAGGCAGCTGTGTCTTACGAACCAGCAGTATGCTTATGCCCGCGGCCGCCTCATCGCGGCGGTCAATAACAGCGACGGGGAAGCCTGGATCAATGTGGAAGCCGGCAGCGCCGCGTCCTATGTCGGGCTGCTCAGCGGAAAGCGCCTGGAGAACTCGTCGGGCAGACTGAATTTCTCCCTTCCGGGCGCAAGCGGCGACATCTTTGTGCCGGACGCTGACGCTGACGGCAGCATCGTCACGGAGGCGCCATTTGCGAAAGAGATGAGGGCCGCAGCTAAGACCATGCCGGCAGAGACACCGGAGAAGACAGCTGTCCCGGCGGCGCCTGCGGGGAAGACGGAACCTTCGAAGGCGAAGAAGACAGCGTCGAAGCCGTCTGCGGAGCCGAAGACAGCGCCAAAGCCATCTGCGGAGCCGAAGACAGCGCCGGTGCCGAAGCCGCCGGAAGCGGACGTTAAGATCCCGGACATCCCCTATGACCTCATGACCGTGGAGCAGCTGCACGCCGTGATTCTTTCGAAAATGGCAAAGAACGGCCCCGTGACAGATCAGATGCGCCGGGAGGTCACTGAAAACATATGGCACAATTCCCTTGTAAACTGGGCGAACAGCTTCAGATGATACCTTGAGATTTGCAACAGAAGAAAAGGAGGAACCGATATGCAGAAGATTTATACGAATCAGGCCCCTGAGGCGGTCGGACCGTATTCCCAGGCAGTCGTTAAGGGCGGACTTGTCTATACGTCAGGGCAGATCGCCCTCGATCCGAAGACCGGGGAACTGGTGGGAAAGACGATCGAGGAGCAGGCGGAGCAGGTGATGAAGAATCTTGCGGCCGTCCTGGAAGCGGCCGGGAGCAGCCCTGAAAAAGCGGTCAAGACACTTTGCTTCCTGACGGACATGGGTGACTTCGCGGCCTTCAACGCGGTCTATGCCAGGTATTTTACCGAAAAACCGGCCAGGTCCTGCGTCGGGATTCAGTCTCTGCCGAAGGGCGCCATTTGCGAAGTCGAAGTCATCGCAGAGGTATAAGTTTTATGAACCGACCGCTGTTTTCTGAAATCAATCCGCTGTACTCGTCCGGAAAAAACGCTCCGAACGTGTTCCAGTTCAGGATACGGATGGATGCGCCCGTCGATGGCGAGGCGCTTGCGGGCGCGGCAGAAGCCGCCATGAAGCGCTACCCGTATTTCTGCGTGGAGCTGAAAAAGGAAAAAGGGCAGTACGTTTTTGCCGACAATCTGAGACCTGTCACCGTCACGCATACTTCGGATCCTGTGGCGCTGAACGCAGAGGCCTCCAATTTTCACATGCTTGCCTTCGCGTGGACGGATGACTGGATTTTTGTCGAGGTCGCCCATGCGCTGACGGACGGAACCGGCGCCTATGCACTGCTGCGAACGCTGCTGTATGAATACGCTTCCCGGCGCTATGAGGACCGCCCGGCATGCGAGGGAATCCGCCTCCTGGGAGATCCGATCCCGGACGAAGAGTGGGATGACCCGGCCTTAAGCGTCCCGGATACCCCGGCCCCGGCGGGCGGCGCCATACTCCCGGGACTTAATCTCATCGAAGCGTCGAAGCTCGATAAAGACCGGGTGAGGACGGTCTTCAGCGTCACGATTAAGGAATCTGAGCTGATGCACCTCGTCCGCGAAAATGACAGCAGTCCCGGCACCATCATTGCCCTTTTCTTGAGCCGCGCGGTCGCATCCCTTCACCCGGACGAAGAGAAGCCGATCCGCATCAGCCTGACGGTCAACCAGCGCGCCGCCCTGAAGGCCCCTCTGGCCCACCAGAGCCTTGTCGGCGGAGCCTGGCTCGAGTACAAGCCGGCCATGCGTTTCTGGCCGCTTGACAGACAGGCAACGGCCTATCGCGGCATGGTATTTGTGCAGTCGCGGGATGAGAGCGTGCTCGCCGGACTGGCCGCGATCAATCGGAATACCCGCGCATTGCTCTCTTTGAAGACGGACCGGGAGCGGGCAGCGGCAGCGGCAGAAAATGCGGACAGCCTGAGAGAACTGCTGACGGCTACCGTAAGCTATGTCGGGCGGGCAGGCTTCGGCGGGGCGGAAGCCCATATCCGCGACTTTCATCTGTGGGCGATCCCCATGTACGAGAGCCTGCTGATAGAAATATCCGCCGTAAGCGGACGCTTCACGCTCGACATCTGCCAGAACTTCTCAAGTCCGGTCTATGTCGATGCCCTGTTAAAGCAGTTCGAAGAAAATGGCATCCGCTTCACAAGTAAGGCGCCTGTGTCGCTTAGACTGCCGGATCTTCAGCTCCCTTGGGACACCTGAAGCCGGATCGGCGGTACATGAAAAATGAACCACGGATGACGCACATATGAAAGAAAGGAGAAAAGTTATGAAAGCATTCAAGAAGATCGGTTTATTGGCGGCAGCATCGGTATTTATGATCAGCAGTGTCTGCCACGGGGCGATCATCCCGAGCAGAGGGTACGGCCAGATCGGACTCAGTGCAGTCGTGCTGTGCAACACCCTCACGCTGTATGATGATCCGGATCAGCAGAATCCCCTTCAGACGCTGAATTACGGGGACAGGCCGATCGTCATGAACCAGGAGCACGGCTGGGCGAATGTTGTTCTCGGCGATTCCGAGGACTCTCCTTCGGGCTGGGTAAAGGAATCTTTCCTCGCCATTGATCCGGCGTGGTATGAGACGGAAGACAGCACGCCTGTCTATGCCTGGAACGACACTTCGGCGCCCACGGTGGCTCTCCTGAGTGCCGGAACGACCCTTCCCATTCTGAGAGACGACGGGGACTGGATTGTCGTGAGCCTGAGAGGCGCTGCCGGATGGATTTATCAGCCGTAACGGAATCGCAGGTGAAGCATTATGAAGATTGCATGGTTCTGCATTCCGGCGCATGGGCACACGAATCCGACGCTGGGCGTGGTAAAGGAACTCACCTCGGCCGGCCATCAGGTCTTTTACTTTTCTTTCGAGATGTTCCGGGAGAAGATTGAAAAGGCCGGGGCGGTGTTTATCGGATGCGACGGTTATGATTTTGACATGGAGGACAAAGAGAACGCGGACCGGGTCGGAAAAGACAAGGTGTTTGCCACGGAGCTTCTCGTATCCTCCACCCTTGCCCTGGATGAGATGACGACGGAGAAGATCGGGGAGATAAAGCCGGACCTGATCGTCTCCGACTCCGTTGCGTTCTGGGGAAAGCTTGTGGCTATGAAGCACGGGGTGCCGTATGTTTCATCCACGACGACATTTGCGTTTAACCGCTATTCGGCTAAGTACATGAAGGAAACGCCGTGGGACATCGCTAAGATGCTCTTTGCCCTGCCGCGCATCAATAAGCAGATCAACCGCCTGCGGGAACAGGGGTATCCGGTCAAAGGCCTGCTCGAAATCGTTCAGAACGATAATGACACTAATACGATCGTATACACGTCAAAGTATTTCCAGCCCGTTGCAGAGACCTTTTCGGACCGCTATCATTTCATCGGCCCCTCGATCCGGCCGATCACGGAGCCGGTTGCAAAAACTGCGGAGAAAACGGTATTTATCTCTATGGGAACGGTCAACCAGAACAGAGAGTTTTACCGCAGCTGCATCCATGCGCTGGGGAAAACAGGCTGGCAGGTCATTATCTCCATGGGAACAAACACAGAGCATTTCGACAATCTTCCCGATCAGGTACAGATCCATGCGTCGGTAGACCAGATGGCGGTGCTTTCGATTGCGGATGCCTTCATTACCCACTGCGGGATGAATTCGGCATCGGAGGGATTGTATTTCAAGGTTCCTCTTATCCTGTTCCCGCAGACGCCGGAGCAGGGCGCGGTGGCAAGGAGGACAGAGGAGCTTGGCGCGGGGATCAGATTAAAGTCCATAGCTGAAAAAGATATTCTTGAGGCCGTACAGACGGTACTGACGGATCCTTCTTACAAAAGGAACGCCGAAAAAGTGTCGGACAGCTTCCGCTCCTCAGGCGGCGCTGCGGAAGCCAGACAGTTTCTGGAAGAACTTGCCGGACATGCCGCTGCGGCCCGGACATACGGCATCGATCGGTAATGCAGGATCCGGATGCCTGCTGAGATCATGTTTATCATGGCGTTCGCTGTCACGGCGGACGCTTTTTTACGCAGTTTTCGGCGCTTCTCTTAAGCAATTCAGGCGTTAACGGCAGGCAAAGGCGCGGTCAGAGAGATGCAGCGGGCTCTTTGTGAATTACAAAAGCCCAAGAAAACGTCTGGCTCTTTTTATCCTCTTTTCAACAAGGGCGTAAAAGTCTCCGCAGGCATAAGGGCGAAAAAAGAATGTTTCCAATACAAAGAGTGCCGTCTTCGTCCGGAGTGAAGAATCTGCTGTTGAAATTGCAGCGTCTTCTGCATCCTTCAGGAAGCGGAACCAATCGCATTTATAGGACTCATACGCATGGTAATCCCGGATGTCCAGATAGCTTCGAATCTTTTTTTTGATTAACGAGTGCCCGGCGCATACATCTGCCGGGATGAAATACCGGATGCCTTCATCCGTGTATTTTCTCGAGAGTGGATAGAGCCGGCAGATGCCGGGCCTGAATGAATGAATTCCGCACCTGCAGTCTTCACTGAGAAAGGAGCAGGCATTATGGCTGCCCTGCATGGCAATATGCGGAAGAAGGAGGCTGTTTTCACTGTGGAGCGCAATCTCCTTGTTCATAAGACCGGCGAAAGGCTTATTCAAACCGATTGCAAGCTGATAAGCGTCATAAGGATCAAGAACGATTGTATCACCCATACCGCGGCAGCATTCACCGCATCCCTCACAGGCAGGGGAGGATATTCTCGCAAGATCATTAACCTGATAATAATGGATTGATTGTGACATGGGATCAGGGGCTTCCTGACTGACACCGTTATTCATCGTGTGACTCCTTGCCGGTGCGCATTCCTGACTGAATGACCGCCGGATTGCACCCAATATAGCATTTTCGGTATCCGCAGGCAAGCAGATGCACTAGTATGATCTGCAATTAACTAGTGCAAGATCATGATTTATACTATACAATTAATTCGAATGACAGCCGGGCTTTCACATCTCCGGGAGAAATTATGAACATAACAGTTTATCTGGGGGCAAGAGACCCCAATCATCCGACGCTCACTTTTGCGGCGCGCGAGCTTGGTGCCTGGATCGGCGCCAATAAGCATCAACTGATCTATGGCGGCTCCCACTCAGGCCTTATGGGCGTACTGGCTGAGAGCACCCTCATGGCCGGCGGCAGGGTCACCGGCGTGGAACCGCAGTTCTTCATCGATGCCGGATTTGCGTATGATGAAATCACCGAGCTGATCGTGACGAAAGACATGTCGGAACGGAAAGCCAAAATGATCGAACTGGGAGATGCCTTTATCGCATTCCCCGGCGGGACAGGAACCCTTGAAGAGATTTCCGAGGTCATCTCCAGGATTTGTCTGAGGCATTTGGAGGCACCCTGTATTGTGTATAACCTGGACGGGTACTATGAGGGGCTGAAAGAACTGCTTAAGCACATGGCGGAGATGGGACTTGCTTCGGAAGATCTGCTGCGGACTGTTACGTTTGCTGAGAATCTGGAAGAAATAAAGAAGGCCTTGGAAGATAAACTCTGCCGGTGAAGCAGGAAAGAGCGGACTTTTGGGAATGATTACAGATGAGATCAGAACGGAACTGTTCCGTTTACAGGATGTTAAGTATCGTGATTTTCAGAGCAGGCTGATTCCTTCTTATGATTCGGACACGATGATAGGCGTCCGGACGCCGGAATTACGCAAACTTGCAAAGCAGGCAGGCAGAAGAACTGATGTCAGTGCTTTTTTAGATGACCTGCCGCACACATACTTCGATGAGAACCAGCTCCACGCATTTATTCTATCGGAGATGAAGGATTACGAAGCCTGCCTGAAAAGGGTGGACAGCTTTCTTCCCTATGTTGATAACTGGGCGACCTGTGACCAGATGTCTCCAAAGATATTCAAAAAATACAGGACAGAATTACTCGGATCCATTCGAAATTGGATAAAATCTCATCAGACTTATACGATCCGCTTTGGCATCAAGATGCTGATGGAGCACTTTCTGGACGAAGATTTTTCCCCTGCATACCCGGAATTAGTGGCAGAGGTCAAATCCGATGAATATTATGTCAAAATGATGATCGCCTGGTATTTTGCCACAGCTTTGGCAAAACAGTATGAGGCAGTTCTTCCGTTTATCGAAGAGCAGAGGCTGGAAGTGTGGACTCATCATAAGACGATTCAGAAAGCAGTGGAAAGCTACAGGATCACGCCGGCACAGAAGGAATATCTAAAGAGTTTGAGGGTAAGACCGACAGCTTAAGTCCCGTCAAAATCCAGATGCGCTTTATGTGCCTGCTCGTGCTGGCGTTTACGTGGAATCAGGTATTCCTTCCCGCTTTTGATCAGTCTTGCACCGGTCTGGTGGTAAGAAAAAGAGACTCTGCTTTCCACGCACTGCTTATGCAGGTCGAGAACCCAGGCATAGTCGCAAGGCCTGGCCTCGGGTCCGGATTCCCCGCCGACAGATACAGCTTCTATCAAAGGCCTGCCATCTTTCAGGTATTTGTTAAAGAAAGGTCTGAGATTTACAGCGGTCAGCATCGGCTCCACCATCACGGCATAATGAGAGAGGGGGAGGGACAGGTAAACCGGAAGACGCCTGTCTGCCATTGCCTGGTTCTCACAGGTGACCGCTATTGTCACATGATGCCATCCCTCATTCCAGTCAGACGGCAAATGATCTTTGATCCGCTCAGGCCTTTTTGTAATCATGAAGAAAGTACAATCGGAGCGTTCCCGCATCATGTCCCACATCTCAGGCCTCCAGTCATCTGCATCTTTGTGGAAGAAGTCGGAAGAGAAACAAGTATAGATCTGGGAACCGGCCGGTACCTTATAGAGACCCTTATATTTGCCGGCATGGAACCGCCTGACCGGGAGATTGAAGCTTTGCGTTTTTCTGACGACCGTCGGGTCATTGCCGACGGACTCATCCCGACGAAACATGTAGCAATGCAGGCAGCCCGCAGAATGGCGCGTGCATCCGTGGATGCCATTCCATGTAACAGTTGCCGGAGACCGCGGATCTGCTGCCGCGGACGAAGGAAAAAGACTGAGTTGTTCATACATAGGAGCAGCCTTCTTTCACTACACCTTCTAAAAGGTGTGATGGTGCTTTGCCAAAATAATGATATAATAATAGCATATCAAGCTAAGGCTGGAAAACAGGCGGAAAGCTTGCTGCAAAGCGTAAGCCGGAGGGGGGAAAGTGACAAAGCAGGAAATGCTCAGAATCGCCATGAGGCAATCCGCAGAAGATATCGGATGTGCAGCGGATGATTTTCTAAAGAATCAAAACGTGACAGTTCCCTTTCATCTCGGTGTGAATGCCCGTAAGTATTACAAACTGCCGATTACATGCACCCTTGTTTCCTATGGGAACAATGTCGTGGCTGCGGTGACGGATGAAGTATCAGATCCGGTGAGCGAGTATATCGGGCGGTATGTGTTTTATCATTGCTTCGAGACCCCGAACATGCATTGGCTGAATGAACGCCTGATGGAAAAAGGACATAAGATTTGTTTTATGGCGGAGTATTATCTGTTTGACGCAAACAGGGTTCAGGATCAGGGCTGCGCCTATAAGACGATGATTCTTGGACCATCCGATTTTGAAGCACTGTATCTTCCTAAGTGGAGTAATGCTCTTTGCAAGGACAGGAAACAGCTGGATGTTCTCGGGGTCGGCGCCTATGATCAGGGGAAACTGGTCGGCCTGGCAGGATGCTCGGCTGATTGTTCTGACATGTGGCAGATCGGTGTGGATGTTCTGCCGGATTACAGGCGGCGCGGAATTGCATCTGCGCTTACCATTATCCTCGCTAAGGAAATCCTGAAGCACGGCAAAGTGCCGTTTTATTGCTCTGCGTGGTCGAATATCCGATCAGTGCGGAATGCTGTCAAGAGCGGATTCATACCCGCCTGGGTAGAAATGACAGCAAAGCCGATACGTATCGTGGACGATTTGAACCGGACAGAGGAAGCGTAAAGGAAGGTGCACCTGTTCTCAAGGGGGAATCCAATTGGGTAAAGGAATAAGGCGTTTTTTGTTTTACGAGACATCAAACGACCATTATAAGCATATTAAAGAACAGGTCATGGGGGAAAACCGGAAATTCGCCATCATATGGGCTGCAGCGCAGATGGTCTACTGGTTCTACTGCATGATGATGTCTTTTGCAAAAGTCCCGGACTTCGTGTTATGCCGGAATATATATCTTGTTTCGTTTGTCATCTGCGTCGCGGCACTGGTGCTGGCGATTTTTGCCGCACCCAGAGTCTCATGGCTGATTCCGCTGATCATCTTTGCCGTAGATTTTGCGCTTCTTGGCGCCGGGATCGGGATTGCACGGCATCTTGCGCCAAAGACGATCATCATTTTTGCCTCAGTACTTATCGTTCCCGTGTTTTTTATCTGTGACAGTCTGACGACATTGATGATACTTCTCATCAATGCAGCAGCGTTCGCGGTCATCGGGAAAATAAGTATGGAACCCGAAATATTCAGATGGACTCTGGTCAATCTGCTCATCTTCTCATCTGTGGGCTTTGTGCTGGGCTTTTTTGTCAACAAGGCCAGGTTCGAACGATATTATTATGCCGAGGCCGCTTTACAATTGGCGGAAACCAATGCGAGGCTGGCAGAAGAGCAGACCAGATATGCCAATTATGATCAGATGACAGGCCTTCAGAACAGACGTGCTTATTCGCTGAAAATTGATCATCTGATGGAGAATATGCCTGCAGGCTGCTGCGTGATCATGGCGGACATCAACGGCCTGAAAAAACTGAATGATACTTACGGCCACGAAGCGGGTGATGAACTGATTATCGGATCAGCCGAATGCCTCCGAAAGAGCTTTAAAGACGTTGATTCGATTTATCGGATCGGCGGTGATGAGTTTTGTGTGATTATGGAAGATACGGAGGACACGGCTGCGGAATGTCTGCAGCAGCTGGAGAAAAACGGAAGAGAGTGGAAAGGGAAATATGTGAATGGGATCTCGATCTCCTATGGCTTTGCTGCAGACAAAGAATTTGATGATTTTAATTCCATGCTGAAAGCGGCTGACAAAAGAATGTATGAATCCAAAAGCAACTATTACAGGACATCCGGAATAGACAGACGGCACAGATAAAACCGGTACTTAAGATGAACTATTGTAAAATGCTCAGACCTGTTTTATACTGAAAATGCCATGGGACAATCCCAAAAGTCAATAGTATTCATAAGGCAATAGGATTCGGTGGTTCCGTACCCTATGCCTTTTTACTTTTACGCATTCAGACAGTGGTGTGCTGACAGGTACGACTATTTCACGATCGCGGCAACTGATGTTTGGAGGAACTGCTGAAATGAGCCGTCTGAAGATATCATGGATTGTCATAGCGAATATAGCCTTAATGGGGGTTATACTTGCTTTCGTTGCCCTGTATTCCAGCTATGAGAGAAAAGAAAACTACCGGAACCAGGTGGAGCATTTTGTCAACTCGACGATCGCCATGGAACAAGTGACGGGAAACTATCTCGAAGGGGAGCAGAGAATCTGTGACAACTGGGCACAATATATTAACAGCCGGGAGCTGACACTGGAAGAAGCGGCGGACTTTGTCAGGGCTGCCCATGCGAAGTCCGATACTTCGGTCCACGTGATCGATACGGAAACTCTGACAGGATTTTCGACACAGCCCGTGGCGAACAGCGCTGACAATTATGAGGTTTCCTATAAGCGGATGGATCTGCTCGGGGACGGGTCATGGATCGCAGATCTCGGCACGGCGATCAACATCACCCGGACCTATACGAATCCCATAAGCGGAGAACAGTCTCTGGCTTTCTGCAACCGGATCACAGTGAAGGACGCGGAAACCGGAGAGATGAAGCAGGCTTATCTGCTGCGCGTCGTTCCCATATCCAATCTGCAGGAAAAATGGGTTTTTCCCCAGGAAGAGTATGAGAATGAAGATATTTCCATCATTGACACGGAGAGCAACTATGTCATCCGGGGCCACTCTTTTAAAAACGCCAGCTTCTTTGAGTTCTATAAATCATATAATCAGCCGGGAATTTCGGTGCAGCAGCAGCTGTTTGAGAAGATCCTGTCCGAAACAGGCTCGTTTACCATGCTGGATTCAAGGGGCAGGGAATGTATCGCTGCCCATACGCCTCTTACTTCCACGAAAGGCTGGGTGCTGCTGAGTCTTGCGCCGGTCAGTGACCTGAACGCAAATGCCGAGAACTGGACTCTGGTCGGGGTCATTACATTCGGACTGCTGCTCCTCCTTGTGATGGACTTCATCTATATGCATTCCTTCAACAAAAAGCTTCGGGTCATGGCCAGGGAAGCAGGGGCAGCCAATAAGGCAAAAACCGATTTCCTCTCGACGATGTCTCACGATATCCGCACCCCGATGAATGCGATTATCGGCTTGACCACGATTGCCGAAAAAAAGCTGGATGATCAGGAAGCCGTAGCGGAAAATCTGAGAAAGATCAGCCTGGCCAGCAACCATCTTCTGACGCTGATCAATGATATTCTGGATATCTCCAAGGTGGAGAGCGGAAAACTCAACATGAGTCCGATGACCTTCTCCATCGTAGAGACCGTGCAGAACCTGATGAATTTGTCTCAGCCCATGGTCAAGGAGAAGAATATTGATTTCAACTTCCGGATCAACCGCATGGAGAAAGAATATCTGTACGCGGATCAGCTGCGGCTGAACCAGATATATATCAATATTCTTTCCAACGCCATCAAATACACACTGCCGGGCGGCAGCGTGTCTGTGGATCTGCGGGAGGAGGAATGTGAAAGAGAAGGATACATTAAGCTGATCTATTGCGTTTCGGACACCGGGATCGGCATGAGTCCCGAATTCATGGAAAAGATGTACCAGCCGTTTTCCAGACAGACGGACAGCCGGGTCAACAGTATACAGGGGACCGGGCTCGGGCTTGCGATTACCAGGCAGATGGTCGAACTGATGGACGGGACGATCGACTGCCGGAGCGAAGTCGGAGAAGGAACAACCTTTATCATTACGCTGGAGCTTCCTGTCGCTGAAAAGCAATTGGAGGAGATGAAGATCGATGATGTTGATGTCCTGATTGCAGATGATGACCCGATTCTGCTGGAAACCGCGGCGGATACGCTGGAATCGCTGGGTGTCCGCGCAGAGATGGCGAGAACCGGCATGGAAGCGCTGAAAATGGCCCGGCAGCGGCATGAATCCGGAAAGGATTACGACGTGATCATTCTGGACTGGAAGATGCCGGAGATGAACGGCGTCGAGACGATCAGCCGCATCCGTGCCGAAATAAGCGCCGACATTCCCATCCTGCTTACCTCTGCATATGACTGGTCCGACATCGAAGACGCGGCGAAGGAAGCAGGAGCGAACGGATTTATCGCCAAACCGCTGTTCCGCTCCAAGCTATATGAGAAAATCAATGAGCTGCTCGGGACAGAGGTTAAGTCTTTGGAACAGGAGGATGACTATTCCGATCTGGCCGGAATGAATATCCTGATCGCGGAAGATAACGTCGTTAACTGGAAGATCATCTCCGCCATGCTGAGTATGTTTGGCATCACAACAGAACGGGCGGAGAACGGAAGGATCTGTGTTGAAAAAATGGCAGAGGCCGAGGAAGGCAGCTATGACCTGATTTTTATGGATGTTCAGATGCCGGAAATGAACGGCCTCGATGCGACACGAAGCATACGCGAGCTGGACAACAAGTGGGCTTCATCCATTCCCATTATCGCCATGACTGCAGATGCTTTCTCTGAAAACGTGGCGGAATGTCTGAAGGCGGGAATGAACGGACATATCGCCAAACCGATTGACCTGTCAATTGTTATTAAAGAGATTCGCAGAATAAAGGAGGAACAGGGAAAATGAAAAAAAAGCTTTGTACTATCCGGACGACCTTACTAGTTATTGCATCGCTGGCCCTGAGTTCCCAGGTCATGGCAGAATCTGAGGACTTTCAGCCGATGCTGGATACAGACACCAGCTGCGAAATCACTGTGGTCGGAACCTATTCAAACTTTGAGGCCCTGGAAGCGGAATTTGACAGCTTCAATGATTTTTACCCCAATGTTGAGCTGAGCTATCTGAAGCCGGATGACTACAACAACCTGCTTGGAACGATCCTGGAAAGCAACAGCGCCCCGAATATATTCTTCTCCGGTCCATGGATGTTCGGGAATGAACAATATACCACCGCCATCGATCACATGGAGGATCTTTCAGATCCTGAGCTCGGGCTGGACCTGGAATGCATTCGTCCAAGCCTTCTCAGCTATGACGCCGACGGGCAATTAGGAATGGTGCCGATATTTGCCAGAAACTACGGCATGCTGGTGAACAAGGACCTGTTTGAGAAGGAAGGACTTCAGGTGCCGACAACCTGGGAAGAGCTGCTGGCTGTATGCGAGGCATTTCTCAGCAAGGGATATGAAAGCCCGATGATGGGCTACAGCGCGGATTCTTCCGGCTGCCTGATGAACATACTGGTATATCCCGAAGTCCTGGCCGCTCTCGCCGATCATCCCGAAGAGCTCCAGGCGGCCAATGATATGGAAACCTCCGCAGGCGAGTGCATGCGCGGAGGACTTGAGGCGATGATGCAGCTGATCGATAAAGGCTATATCAATCTGGAAAAATGCGGCGAGATCAGCGACAATTATACAGAGGTCATCCTTCGATTCTTTGAAGGGGATGTTCCCATGATGATCTGCACGGGAGATACCGTGTCCGGAACCGGGAAACGGGAGAGCCAGTCCGAGGCATTTTCCAAAGCGCCGTTCACTTACATATTCGTTCCCATTCCGCTGTCAGAAACCGGAGGTTACTTTGTAGACAGCCCGTCTGTGGAATTCTCTGTCAATAAAACCTGCGACAACCTGGACATGACCAATGAGTTTATGCGCTTCCTGATTACCCGTGAAGAATTGAACAAGATGGCTTCGGTGAAACGTCTGGTTACGCCGACAACAGATCTTTCATTTGACTCTGTATATGAACCATTCTCTCAGGTGCCTGCGGAACGCGTACTGTCTCCGGAGGTGATCGGCATCAAGGATCCTCTTGCCGTACAGGTGCGGATTACAGCTTATCTGGTCGGAACCGGAGCCGTCACGATCGATGAAGCGGTCAGCAAATACGGGACTTTCGAAGAATGAAGCTGCAGATCCTCAGCGGTGTCCTGCTGCCTTTTTTCGGGACGTCTCTCGGCGCGGCAATGGTATTCTTCCTCAAGGATACGATCTCTAACACGCCGCAGCCTTAGTAACCATTCTGGCCTCGGGCTTAATCTCGTCATTACTTCCATATCTGCTGGCATTTGCGGCAGGGGCGATGTTCTATGTCGTCGTGGAGGAACTGATCCCGGAGATGTCGGAAGGAAAGCATTCCAACTGGGGAACCGTAGCATTCAGTTCAGGCTTTGTGCTCATGATGATATTGGACGTAGCCCTGGGCTGATGTCATGATCCTCAAGAAGGAGGGGAGCTGCAATTGCTCCCCTTTTTTGATGGTCGGGAAAAATGTCAGAAACTGTCAGGATCATCCACTGATTCGCCGTGAATTTCCAGGATATCCTTCATCTCGATCTCAGCATCAGGGCTGCCGCAGTCATCTGTTCTCATAAGAACAAGCTTTCCCCTGACTGTGTCAATCTTTTTGATCTGCCCGAACTCGGTTACGTATTTGCCGCCGGATTTCAGCGGATCGGGAATGAAGTGGGTGATGGAGACAGAGGGGGCTGCTCCGCCGGAGATCGCAGATTTGAGCAGGCTGAGCTTCCGGTTGAGCCGGTCCAGCTCGGAGTCTTCCAGCCCGATCTTATGATCAACAAAACGCGCCTCTTCGCTGATCATGTCGTCATAGCCGGTAAGCGCGGCGAAAGGAGAGAACTGCGCGGCGCGGTCATAGAGGGACATGTGAGGATGTGTCTTTGACTGCCAGTGCGGATGATCGATAATGTCTGCGTAGACAATGCGCGGATCCGGCTCTTTATCTGTTATTCCTTTTGCCACTTTTCCTCACCTCCTTGCTGCTGATGCAGTTGTTTCCTATTTTCCGCGGGCTTTGTCCCGCCCGCGGCATGGCCGCCGATCTGCTGGTTGCGCAGGATCGTCGTTGCGCCCTCCTCAAGATTCATTCCCTTCAGCACCGCATTCTTTCCGAACTTTTCTTTGAGCAGAAGAGTTGCTTTCTGGAGCTGTTTTTCCTTAGCATCCTCTGCCGCTTCTTTTATCTTTTGTTTCTCCAGCGCGTCATAGTCCACAAAAAGGCTCATCTGCACGGGGCCTTCCGACGGAATCTCATCTTCCGGAATCAGGTTGGCGGCTGTTACAGTGATGCGCCGGACGGTAAGATCCGGATCGATGATCCGGTCATATAAATCCATCATCACGTCCATGATGCGCCGTGTGCTGCTTGTCCAGCGGTCGATGCTGCCGCTCCCGTGCGCGTGTTCGGGGGCGACACGTCCATAGTAATCCGGCTTCACTTTCCCTTTGTATCTCTTTCCGGTTTTGACGACTTTATAATGAGCGTCGGCGCCGGAGCGCCCGCGATTGTCATATGCTATGCTCGTGCGGTCGTAGTTAATGGTCAGGACGACCTGCTTTGTCACAAGTCCTTTTCTGACCAGGTCCAAAGCCAGGAGCTCCGTCATTTCACGGACGATAAGCTTTGCTTTTTCCGCATCATACGGCTCCATGAGCACCTGACCGGAGGAAATGCTGTTTGTTTCAGGTTTATAGGATTTGATCGTCTTGATTTCCGTCGGCTCAAAGCCCCAGGCATGGTCAATCAGAAGCTCGGCGTTAATGCCTAAGGCGGCATACAGCAAATCTTCATTCTGCTCACTTAAGCGCGCGATGTCTCCCATGGTGAAGCAGGAGAGCGCTTCAAGCCTCTTCGCAATTCCCTTGCCGACTCTCCAGAAATCAGTGATCGGCTGATGGCACCAGAGCAGCTCACGGTATGTCTGCTCATTCAGTTCCGCGATCCTTACGCCGTCTTTATCCGCCGGCACATGCTTCGCGACCACGTCCATGGCGACCTTGGCGAGATACAGATTCGTCCCGATCCCGGCAGCCGCTGTGATGCGGGTTTCACTCAGAACATCCTTGATCATTATGAGCGCAAGCTCGTGAGCAGTTAAGCGATATGTATGCAGATATCCGGTGACGTCCAGAAAGACCTCGTCGATGGAATAGACGTGGATATCGTCGGGACTCACATATTTCGTGTAGATTCTGAAGATCCTGGTGCTGATTTCCTCATAGAGCTTCATGCGCGGGGGAGCCACAAGATAGGTGAGTTCAAGAGAAGGATCAGCCGCGAGGGCTTTGGCGTCGAAAGAAGACCCTGAGAAATGGCAGCGGCCTGTCTCAGGGTCTCTTGGCAGGACGCCCAGGCGCAGAGCCTTTTGAAACCTCTCGGCGTTGACCTGTCTGACTCTTTCGATGACCTCAAAAAGGCGGGCGCGCCCGGGGATTCCATGTGCTTTTAAACTGGGGGACACGGCCAGGCAGATGGTCTTTTCGGTACGGCTTTCATCCGCAACGACAAGGTTTGTGGTCAGGGGATCATAGTTCCTGTCGGCGAGCTCTACAGAGGCATAAAATGACTTAAGATCAATACTGATGATAACCAAGATGTTCACCTCCCGGAGCGCTGACACTTCTACTTCCTTGCCCTTAAGTGGAAGTATACCATAAGAACATATGTTTTTCTATAAAGGGGAGGTATCCTTCTTTTCAGATGATTGTGCCGGATGCTATACTGAACTGACAGACGCATAAAAACATGAAAGGAACCTGACGACATGCATTTTGTTAATGCCAAAGGAATACTGGCCGGAAATGCCGGGCATTACGGAATGAATATCTACCGCGGATGCACGCACGGCTGCATCTATTGCGACAGCAGGAGCCGGTGTTATCAGTTCAGGCATCCGTTTGAGGATATAGAAGTGAAACAAAATGCCCCGGAGCTTCTGGAGAAGGCGCTGAGATCAAAGCGGAAGAGGTGCATGATCGGTACCGGCTCCATGTCTGATCCGTATATGCACTGCGAAGAACAACTGCGTCTGACAAGAAGATGTCTGGAGCTTATTCTTGCGTACGGCTTCGGCGCGGCGATCCAGACGAAATCGGACCGCATCCTTCAGGATATCGATCTTCTGGAAGAGATAAACCGCTCTGCAAAATGCGTCGTCCAGATGACGCTGACCACCTTTGACGACGCCTTATGCGGGATTCTGGAGCCGCACGTTTGCAACACGAAGCGACGGATCGAAGTGCTGGAAGAGATGCAAAAAAGAGGAATTCCGACGGTTGTGTGGATGACGCCGATCCTGCCTTTCATCAATGACACGGAGGAAAACGTCACCGCGATCCTCAGCGAGTGCATCAGGGTCGGCGTAAAAGGGGTGATCGATTTCGGCATGGGACTGACGCTCAGGGAGGGTGACAGGGAATATTACTATGCGGCGCTTGACAGACATTTTCCGGGACTGAAGGAACGATATATCAGGCGCTACGGAAATGCCTATGAATTGCCGAGTCCTGACGCCCGAAAGCTGTCAGAGACATTTCAGAGGATATGCAGGGAGAACGGCATCCTGTCAAGTCCGGAGGCCTGCTTTTCTTACATGCATGAACTGCCGGAAAAGTACGCACAGATGAGTATATTTGATTTGTGATGGTTGACAGAATATGAACACAAAGATACTTCATGACGCCGATATCAGGGAACCTCTTTTTGACTATCTGGAAGAGAGGATCGGAAAGATCCGCATCCTGGAGGAAAAACAGACTGGAAGAGCCCGGGCGGATGTGGTGATGGTCACGGAGCGGTATCTGTGCGGAATCGAAATAAAAAGTGACGCTGACACCTATACCCGTCTGAAAAAACAGGTCAGATACTATGACCGGTATTATGACAGGAACATCGTCGTAGTGGGCTCTACGCATGCGGCGCATATCAGCGAGCATGTTCCGGCGTGGTGGGGCATTATCTCTGCGGAACTGATCGGCGGAAAAATGGATTTTTATGTGATTCGTGAGGCGCAGGATAATCCCAAGGTTCACGATGAATATAAAATATCGATTTTGTGGAGACCCGAGCTCAACCGGCTGCTTGAGAAAAACAGACTGCCGGCTTACAGGAGAAAGAGTAAGGCATTTGTCCGGAAGGCATTACTTGAAAGAGTGCCCGGAGCAATTCTCTGGCCGCAGGCCATGGAGGAACTGTTCGAAAGGGATTACAATACGATCGATGAGGAAATAGAAGCTTCAAGGTCAAGCGGACAGAAGAAATCCATGATACAATAGACATGAAGATTTGACCGGAAGATAAACGAGTAAACGCATTTGTTTTAATTCGCATTAGAAGCATGAAAACCGTTTACAAGGAGGAATGAATGATGATCTATGATTTCAAAGTAACGACAGGCAAGGGAAATGAACTGGACCTCTCGGATTACAAAGGAAAAGTCATCCTGGTTGTGAATACGGCTACAGGCTGCGGATTTACGCCTCAGTATGCGCCGATTGAACAGCTTTATAAGGATTACCACGAGCAGGGGCTTGAGATCCTGGATATCCCCTGCAATCAGTTCGGCGGGCAGGCGCCCGGTACGGACGACGAGATCCATGAATTCTGTACGCTGCATTTCAATACGACCTTCCCGCAGATGAAGAAGTCGGATGTGAACGGTGAGAATGAGCTGCCGCTGTACACGTACCTGAAATCTCAAAAGGGGTTCGAAGGTTTTCAGGATCACCCGTATAAAGAACTGCTCGAGAAGATGTTCTCGGAAGCTGATCCTGACTGGGCAAGTAAACCCGACATCAAGTGGAATTTCACGAAGTTTGTCATTGACCGCGAAGGAAATGTTGTCGCCCGCTTTGAACCGACGGCGGATATGGCCGACGTGGAAAGCTGCATCAAGTCGCTGCTATGAAAGACGAAATGAAGTACTTTGATATTCTGAAAACTGACGGCAGCCGCGTATCCTGCGTCCGGGAAATGCCCGATCCGCTGAAGGGGATCGTGATCGCGATCCACGGATTTACAAGCAGCAAGGAGTCTTCGACGTACAGGCAGCTTCTTAAGCGCCTTCCTGCCGCCGGGTTTGGCGTGATCTGCATCGACCTGCCCGGTCACGGGACGGGGGAGTCCTCAAAAGAAATCCTCAGTATACACGGAGCGCTTGACAGCATCGGGGCGGCGGAACAGGAAGCGCTCCGCGAACATCCCGGATGCAGGATTTATTATTTCGGATCGAGCTTCGGCGCTTATCTCATCGGACTGTATATCAGCACAAGGGAACATGCCGGGAGAAAGGCTTTCTGGCGCAGCGCGGCTGTCAATATGCCGGAGCTGTTCCATAAAGAGCACCCGACGGCTAAGGAAGAGCAGTGGCTGAAGGATCTAGAGCTGAAGGGATACTTCGACGCGGAAATGGACGGGGACAGACCGGTGCGGGTGACAAAGGCGTTTTATGACGAACTGCTTCAGAATGATCTCTTCGAGCGCTTTGACAAAGAGCGGTTCGGCGAGCATCAGATTGCCATGGCCCATGGAAAGAAGGATGCTGTGATCTGTCCGGAGGCAGCTGAGAAGTTTGCCGAAAAATACCGGATTCCGATCACCTGGTTCCCGAACGACGGGCATTCCCTCTCAAGTGACAGTACGACACCGGATCAGGTGATCGATCTGGCCATCTCACATTTCAGACAGGAAAGCCTATGATCTACATCATGCGACACGGAAAAACGGAACTGAACAGGGTCAAAGCCCTCCAGGGGCGAAGCGACGGTCCTCTGAACGACGAGGGGATCCGGCAGGCTGAGCTCGCGGCGGAACGGCTTCGGGGAATTGCGTTTTCATATGTGTTTTCAAGTCCCCTGATTCGTGCGGTCCGGACCGCTGAGATCGTTGCCCCCGGAAAGGAGATCACGATCGATCACCGCCTGATCGAGATGGATTACGGACCGTATGAAGGCCTTGACCTCAATAACCTTCCTCCCGAGATCATGACCTTCTTCAGCGATTTTGTGAACAATCCCGCGCCCGACGGCATGGAGCAGTTATCCTCCGTCGTTTCCCGGGCAGGCGCTTTCGTTGAGGAGATCAGGAATCTGCCGGGCAACATTCTGATTTCAACACATGCGATCGCCATGAAAGGCATTCTTGAATATCTGACGCCGGATTCCCACGGATCCTATTGGTCAAAGTATATCGGGAACTGCGCTGTCTATGCGGCTGAGAATGAGAACGGGAACATAAGCGTGCCGAAAGAGATCGAGTATCCGGCCATGTAAGTCACCAGAGGAGAACATGAATTATGATGAAAAAGATGATGATGAAGATGATGAAGATCTGTAAGACATCTTTGCCGCTTGCCTTGAGCGCACTGCTGATCGGAAGCGGGGCATTGGCAGCGTACGCGGATGCCCCCGGGGAAGCAGATCCGGGCGCGGAGGATACCGCTCTTGTGGAGAAACTGCTTTCTTCTATGACGCTCGATGACAAGATTTCCCAGATGATTATGCCGGCTGTCCGCTCATGGGACGAGGAAAACCTCACAGACCTTTCCGCCTGCCCGGAGCTGGAAAAAGCACTGCGCGCGCACCAGTATGGCGGCATCATTCTTTTCCGCCAGAATATCACGGATGCCGGCCAGGTGACAGCGCTTATCGAGGAGCTGCAGGTCAACAATCTGAAGAATGAAAAGACGAATGCTCATATTCCGTACTTCATGGCGGCGGATGAAGAGGGGGGCATCGTTGTCCGCCTCTCCGACGGGACGCGCATGACAGGGAACATGGCCATCGGCGCGACAGGTGAGGCAGCCGCAGCAAATGCTGCAAAAACCGGCCGGGTTCTCGGGGAAGAAATGGCGGCGGCAGGCTTTAATATTGACTTCGCCCCGGTCATCGATGTGAACAACAATGCTGCGAATCCGGTCATCGGCACGCGATCTTTCTCAGATGATCCGGATACGGTGGCGACGCTGGGAGAAGCCTTGATGAGCGGATTATCCGAATGCGGCGTGATCGGCACATATAAGCATTTCCCCGGACACGGAGACACAGCCGTCGACAGCCATATCGGGACGCCTTCTGTGGAGAAAACCTATGATCAGATCAAGGAGACGGAGCTGGTTCCTTTCGCCGCAGCGATTGAGGACGGGGCGGAGATGATTATGACAGCCCATATCACCTACCCTCTGATTGATGACGAGGTCGTCTTCGGGGACGGTGAGACAAAGGGCTTCTACCCGGCCACGATGTCAAAAAAGATCATCACGGATATCCTGCGCGGAGATCTGGGATACGACGGCGTTGTTGTGACGGACGCTCTGGAAATGGACGCCATCCGCACGGCCGGCCTGGTTCCGGGGGAAGAGGATTCTACGGAATACAGGGCCAATGTGGCGCAGAAGGTGATCGATGCCGGCATAGACATCCTGCTGCTTCCCTGTGATATGAACTGCGCGGATGCGGTGTCATTTTATGATGATTACATTCAAACGCTCGCGGCGAAGGTAGAGGACGGAACGATCAGCGAGGCGCGCATCGATGAGAGCGTCACGCGCATTTTAAAGCTGAAGGAAAAATACGGGATCCTTGATCCGGACCAATATGCTGCCGATGAGGATGAGATTGAACACGCTAAAGAGGTGATCGGTTCGGCTGCGCACCACGAGACAGAAATGGAGATTGCAAAACAGGCGATCACGCTGCTGAAGAATGAAAATGCGGCACTTCCGCTGTCGACGGACGGGAAAAAGATCGTTTTTCTCGGGCGCCAGAAGGAGGATGCTTATACGATCCGCTATGCCCTCAGCCAGATGAAGGATCAGGGAGTCATTGAAGAAAATGTGACATTTGATTACTATTTTGACCCGTCGGCGGAGGAGGACAAGCTGCATTATACGGATGAACTCCGCAAAGCGATCAGCGAGGCGGATGTCGTGGTCGGATTAACCAAGACCTATAATCTGGGAGCTCTGGAAGAGAGTTCCGAGCAGTACCGGGGAATTGCGCAGGCGATTGAAGATACCCATGCAGCCGGCGGCCGCTTTGTCCTTCTTTCGAACAATCTTCCTTATGACGCGGCGCGCTTTCAGGATGCCGACGCGATTCTGCTCGCCTATATGGGCTCCGGCCTCGACATGGATCCCACGGAGAGAGCTTTGGCGGGCGGGAACATGGGCCCGTATAATGCCAATGTCGTAGCGGCGGTTCACCTGATGTTCGGCGACGGAACTCCGAACGGGATTCTCCCTGTTCAGATTCCGGAGATCAGTATCTCGGAGGACGGCAGCCTCGCTTACGCCGACAAGATTCTGTATGAGCGCGGATTTGGCCTGAATACTTTTTGATGTTGAGAAAAGACAATGGTTTCCTGAAAACTAATGCGTTGCTTCACTGAAGAAAAAAGAGTGCATAGAGGAGAAGGAGGGCGCAAGATGAGTAAAATTCTTTTGCTGAACGGCAGTCCGCACCGGAACGGATGTACAGCGACTGCCCTTGAGGAGATGATGCGGGTTTTTGAGGCTGAGGGCATTGAGTCCGAACTGATCCAGGTGGGAGCAAGTGCCGTCCGCGGCTGTATATCCTGCAACAAATGCAGTGAGGCGGGCAAGTGCGTGTTTGATGATCTTGTCAATGAAGTGGCGCCGAAGTTTGAAGAAGCGGACGGCCTTGTCGTCGGCAGCCCGGTATATTACGCTTCGCCGAACGGAAACATCCTTTCATTCATGGACAGGCTGTTCTACAGCACGCCATTCTCAAAGCAGATGAAGGTAGGCGCCGCTGTCGTCAGCTGCAGAAGAGGCGGCAGCACGGCGAGCTTCGACGCGCTGAATAAATACTTCACGATCAGCAGCATGCCGGTGGCGTCTTCGACCTATTGGAACCAGGTACACGGCTTTACCGCCGAGGATGTAAAGAAAGATCTGGAAGGCCTGCAGACCATACGCAACCTCGCCAGAAATATGAGCTTTATGATCAAAGCATTTGCAGACGCGAAAGAGACATACGGCTATCCGGAGCTGGAGCGCGGCAGCTTTACCAGCTTCATGGACGGGAAGTAGGAAACCAGCTTGCCTGGATTTGCGACGGCGCGGAGC
>DEFE01000041.1:0-25558 GCA_002350625.1 Lachnospiraceae bacterium UBA2860 | reverse complement strand
CCAAACTGAGCCACGCATCGATTGCTGTCGTTTTGTACAGCATGGATTATTATAGACGCAAGGGTTGTTCCTGTCAAGTGTGTTTTCTCCTTTTTTCGCTCCCGGCCGGAGACGAGAACGTTGACTGAAAAAACCTGTAATGATAAAATATTTGCGTAGTTTTTCTACTTTTTTCAGTGATTAAGGAGGTTCTCAATGAGAAAGACATTCAGGAAAGCCGCTGCCCTTCTTCTGACAGCGGGTATGGCAATCGGCATGGCTGCGGTTCCTGCCGCGGCGGAAGAGAGCAAGGGCCTTGACATCTGCATTATCACATCCAGCGGCGTCGACGACGGCTCCTTCAACCAGGACTGCTACAACGGCATTCTGACCTTCCTTGAAGACCACAGCGACTGCAAGGTGACGGACATCAAGGAATCTGACCTTGCCCAGCTCGTTCCGACCGTCGAGAAGTTTGCAGGCGACTACGATGTCTTTGTCCTGCCGGGCTTCAATTTTGCAGGCATCGGCGATATCGTCAAGAACAATCCCGACAAGTATTTCATCGTTGTGGACTCCACGATTCAGGACAGTGAAGGCAATCCCGTCTCCGCTGACAATACTTACACGATGACCTTCAAGGAGCAGGAATCCGGCTTCTTCGCAGGCATCGCCGCAGCGCTTACCACGAAGTCCAATAAGGTGGCTGTCGTGAACGGCATCGCGTTCCCGTCCAACGTCAACTACGAATACGGCTTCATGAGCGGCGTCAACTACGCCAACGCGAAGTACGGCACGGCGGCGGAGTATGTCGAGCTTCCGTCCTATGCGGGCACGGATCTCGGCGGCAACGATGTCGGCGGCAACTACGTCGGCGACTTCGCTGACGAAGCGACAGGCAAGGTCGTGGGCGAGGCCCTCATCGACGAAGGCTGCGACGTGATCTTCGTGGCAGCGGGCGCTTCCGGAAACGGCGTGTTCACAGCCGCCAAGGAAGCAGAAGGCGTCTATGTGATCGGCTGCGATGTCGATCAGTATGATGACGGCGCAAATGGCGACAGCAATATCATCCTCACCTCCGCCCTTAAGGTAATGCACACGAACGTCACGAAGCAGCTTGAAGCCATCTATGACGGCACCTTCACGGGCGAGGATGCGCTCCTTGGCGCGAACACGGACTCCACGGGCTATGTCTCCGGGGAAGGCCGCCAGCAGCTGAGCGAAGATGCACTTGCGAAGCTTCAGGAAGCTTATGACAAACTGAAAGCGGGCGAGATCGATCCCGCGCCGGGCGCTGACGGCACACTGACGCCGGATGACTTCCCGGGCCTTAACTGATCGGCTATGATTGACAGAGCGGCCTCCCCTCCACTTGACTGGCGGGGAGGCCTGCTGTTTGAGGATGAGACATGGAAGACTTTATCGTCGAGATGCGCCATATCACAAAGCGCTTTCCCGGCATCATCGCAAATGACGACGTCTCAATCGGCATAAGGCGGGGAGAAGTGTACGCCCTCCTCGGAGAAAACGGCGCCGGAAAATCCACGCTGATGAGCATGCTTTTCGGCATGTATGAGCCGGACGCAGGCGAAATCCTGATCGACGGCAAAAAGGTCGTCTTTCATTCTTCGACCGACGCGGCCGCGATGAATATCGGGATGGTTCACCAGCATTTCAAGCTGGTGGACAACTATACCATTGCCGAAAACATCGTTCTCGGCATAGAACCCATGAAGAAGATTCTGGGGATTCTTCCGTCCGTGGACATAAAAACTGCGAACAGAAGGATCAGCGAGCTGTCTAAGAAGTACGGGCTGGAGGTGAATCCCACCGACCGGATCGAGAACGTGCCGGTCTCGGTGCGGCAGAGAGTCGAGATCCTGAAGATGCTCTACAGAAATGCCGAGATCCTGATCTTCGATGAACCGACGGCCGTGCTGACGCCGCAGGAGATCGATTTCCTGCTTGAAATCATCGACGGCCTGAGACGCGACGGCAAGACGATTATCCTCATCACGCACAAGATCGAGGAGATCAAGCGCATCGCAGACCGCTGCGCCATTCTCCTTAGGGGAAAGCTTGTGGACGTGCTGGACGTGAAGACCACGTCCGTGCAGGAAATGGCGAACCTGATGGTCGGGCGCGAGGTGAATTTCAATCCGGAAAAGAATCCCGCGCATTACGGGGACACGGTGCTTGAGGTCGAGCATCTGACCGTGAAGAACGAACATCATTTTGACGTTGTGAAGGATGTCTCTTTCCGCGTGCGCAGCGGAGAGATATTTGCAATCGCGGGCGTTTCCGGCAACGGGCAGACGGAGATCGCCGACGCCGTGACCGGCCTCATGAAGGCTGCGTCCGGAAGTATCCGTCTGAGCGGACAGGAGATCACGGACCTGTCGATCCGCGCGCGCGCGGAGAAGGGGATTTCCTACATCCCCGAGGACAGACAGGGGACCGGCGTCGTGATGGATTTTACCCTGCGCGACAATCTGGCGCTCAGGAAATACTATGTAGATCCGTTCTGCAAAAACGGGATTCTCAACTTCGACAGGTTTGAGAAGTATGCTGACGAACTGATTGACCGCTATGATATCAGGAGCGGACAGGGACCGAAGACTCAGGTGCGCGCCATGTCGGGCGGCAATCAGCAGAAAGCCATCGTGGGGCGGGAGATCGAGGAGCATGCGAAGCTCATTATCTTCGTCACGCCGACGAGAGGCCTCGACATAGGCGCCATAGAGCGCATTCACGGGCAGATTCTCGCGGAGAGAGACAGGGGAGCGGCTATCCTCCTCATCTCTCTGGAGCTCGACGAGATCATGGAGCTGGCTGATACGATCGGCGTCATCTATAACGGACAGCTTCTTAAGACGGCGCCGGCCGAGACGATGACCTCGCACGATGTCGGCAGATACATGATGGGGGTGAAGGAAGCGTGAAGACAAAAAAGCGTTATCTGGCGCATCTCTTAAGCGGGCGCCGCGCCGCCGTCTATGTGTCGATTCTGGCGATCCTTCTGACGATCCTCACGGCGAGCGTGCTGCTCCTCATCATGGGCAAGAATCCCGGCGTGGCTTTCATAAGCTTCCTGCAGGGCTGCGGCCTCCTGCCGAAGGCAAAATACGGCGGCGGCAGCGGCATGCTTTCGGACCTCTTTGAATTCCTGAATTATCTCGCGCCGATGCTGCTCGCGTCCCTGGCGTTTATCGTGGGGTTCAAGGCGGGACTCTTCAATATCGGCATCGCGGGACAGATGCTGCTCTCCGGTTTTATGGCGACAGTGATTGTCGGATACAACAAGGCGATCCCGGCGGCCCTTGCCAAGCCGCTCGTGATTGTGATCGGCATTGTCGTCGGCGGCCTGACCGGGGCGCTGATCGGCTATCTCAAATACAGGTTCAACATCCACGAGGTCGTTTCCACGATCATGATCAATTACATCATCAGCTACCTGACGGGCTTCTTTATCAACAGTAAGTTCGTCGACATGCTGACGCGGACGAGCCGCGTGTGCTCGCCCGAGTCAAGGCTGACGATTACGGGCGTCATGATCGGAGGTGTCAGCTGCAAGGTGCCGATCGGCATGGGCCTCGCGGTGGTCATGGCATTTGTGATCCAGTTCATCTTCGATAGGACGGCGTTTGGCTTCGAGCTCAAGGCTGTCGGCCGGAACAGGCAGTGCGCCCGCTACATCGGCGTCGGCGTCGGAAAGAGTATTGTGCTGTCCATGGCGCTTTCAGGCCTCCTCGCGGGACTTGCCGGCGTGACCTATTATCTCGGCTACACGAACACGATCATTCCGAAGACGCTCGTGGGGATGGGCTACGATTCCATCTCCGTGGCGCTGCTCGGCAGCGCGTCCCCGGTCGGATCGATCTTTGCTGCCATCGTCGTCACGATCTTCCAGCAGGGGGCAAACTATATGAGCTCCGCGGTGGGCGTCGCCAAGGAGATCGCATCCCTGATCACCGGCATTCTCCTTCTCTATGCGTCCTGCGGCGATTACATGCAGATGAAGGCGCGCCGCACGCTGCAGAAGGATGAAGACAGGATGGACGAGGAAAGACGTATTGCGGCGCTTAAGGAGAAGGGAGCGGACGCGGAGAAGGAGGTGGAGAAATGACAAAGGTTTTCATTGACGGCCTGTCCTTCGCACTTCCGCTTCTCATCATGGCGGTGGGCGCCATTTACTCCGAAAAAAGCGGCGTTACGAATCTGGCGGTGGAAGGCTTTCAGGGATTCGGAGCTTTTATCGGATCACTGATCGCGATCCTGCTCATGCCGGTCATGGGAGAAGGCAATCAGGCGATCATCTATATCGCCATGCTCGGCGCGGCCGCAGGCGGAGGGCTGTACGCCTGTCTTCATGCGCTGCTCTGCATCAGGTTCAGGGCCAATCAGGTGATCAGCGGCGTCGTTGTCAATATCCTCGCGGTGGCGCTGACGACGTTCTTAACAAGCGAAGCCAATCAGGCGATCAATAAGACGGCATCCAATAAGTTCATCCTGGGCGTATCCATGCGGTTTTCGGTGCCGTATCTGTCGGATATCCCCTGGATCGGAGGCATTTTCAAAAACCTGTATCCGTTTGAGATCATCATCATCGCACTCGTGCTGTTCTTCGCTTATCTCATGTACAGGACAAAGTACGGCATGATGCTCAGGGCCTGCGGCGAGAACCCGCAGGCAGTGGATGCGGCAGGCGGAGACGTGGAGAAGGTACGCTGGATCGCGGTGATCATATCCGGCGCACTGTCAGGCATCGGAGGCATCTGCTTCGCGTATTCCCTGCTTGCCAATTTCTCGCCCAGTATTTATCTCGGATACGGCTACCTCGCCATTGCGGCGATGATCTTCGGCAACTGGAACATCGGCACGACGACGCTTGTCTGCCTCATCTTCGGACTCGCGCGTTCCGGCGGCTATCAGCTGTGCATCGCGATGGGCCTTTCGAGTAATTATTCGGACCTCTTCCTCATGCTGCCCTATGTGCTGACGATGCTGCTCCTGATCTTCTTCTCCAAGAAGAATCATCCGCCGAAGGCGGCCGGAGAGGCGTGGGATAAGGGTAAGCGATGAAGACGGCCGGGGGATGAGACGCAGGCAGACCGTGAAGGCGGTCAAAGAAAATATATGAGTAAAGGGGACATAAAACGATGAGCTTTTTCAAAGAAGAGGATCTAAGGAACGGGAGCGTAAGGCTCTCTGATGACGGGCAGGCTGTCGTCATCATCGACCAGACGAAACTGCCGAATGAGACAGCTTTCCTCACCCTGAAGAAGAAAGAGGAATTCTACGACGCGATCAAGGTGCTGGCGGTGCGCGGCGCGCCTGCGATCGGCATCTGCGCGGCGTATGCGATGTATGTGCTGTCGCTGCCGAAAAAGGACCTCCCCTATGAGGCCTTTGCCTCCGAGATGCTCGCGGATGCGGAGTATGTGAACTCTTCCCGCCCGACGGCCGTGAACCTGAGCTGGGCGATCCGGCGCCAGATGCAGGTCATCCGGGATCACGCCGGGGAGAAGACGGAGGAGATTGTCGGCCTGCTTAGAGACGAAGCTGTCGCCATTCACAAAGAAGATATCGAGATGTGCGGCCGGATCTCTGAAAACGGCCTCAGCCTCATAAAGCCTGGAGACGGCATTCTGACGCACTGCAACGCGGGACCGCTCGCGACGTCAAAATACGGCACGGCGATCGGCCCGATGCTGCTCGGCAAGGAACGTGGCATCGATTTCAAAGTATTCGCGGACGAGACGAGACCGCTCCTGCAGGGGGCGCGCCTGACCTCCTATGAGCTCGAGAAGGCCGGCGTCGACGTGACGCTGATCTGCGACAACATGGCCTCCATGGTCATGAAGAACGGCTGGGTGAACGCCTGCTTCGTCGGCTGCGACCGGATCGCGGCAAACGGCGATTTCGCCAACAAGATCGGCACCTCGGGCGTCGCGATCCTCGCGAAGCACTACGGGATTCCCTTCTACACGCTGGGGCCCACCTCAACCATCGACATGAGCACGCCGACCGGCGCCGATATAAAGATTGAGGAGCGGAATCCGTACGAGATCAAAACGATGTGGTATGAGAAGCCGATGGCGCTCCCGGAGACGAAGTGCTTCAATCCTTCCTTTGACGTGACGGATCACGAGCTTCTGACCGCGATCGTCACGGACCGCGGGATCGTTTATCCGCCCTTTGACGTCAATCTCAGGAAGCTGTTTGAAAACTGATTAATGTGTCAGGCACACAAAAAAGGGACTGCCCGTCGGGGCAGTCCCTTTTATCACACGCTTATAAAAAGCTTTCGGCCGCCATCCGGCGTCACTGCTCTGTGGCGAGCGACGCGATGAGATCGACGCACTTATCGATGCCGAAACGGCTCACATCGAGGCAGAGGCTGTAATCGGAAGCTATGCCGAAATCATGCATCGTGTAAGCCTTGTAGTAGGTGCTTCTCAGATGATCGCGCCTGTCGACGAATTTCTCGAGATCGGTATCGCCATTTTCCGCGAGCTCGGCGGCTCTTTTCAGACGGAATTCCCGGCTGCCGCTCAGGAAGACATCGAAGCTCGGAATTTTGGCTTCGCGGAGAATGAAGTTGGAGCAGCGGCCGACGATGATGCAGGGCTTCTCTGCGAGACCCAGGATGACGGCCTTCTGCGCCTGAAAGATCTCGTCGTAGGGGTTGGAGAAGGACGCGGTAGTCAGAAAATGATTGATGAACTTGGCCATGCCGCCGAGATCTTCGCCCTCACGGCGCACTTCCTCCTCCGAATAGCCGCTGATCTTGGAAGTCAGCCGGACGAAATCGACATCATAGTAGGGGATGCCGAGGCGCTCTGAAAGCTTCTTGGCGACGGAGCGGCCGCCTGCGCCGTACTGTCTGCTGATCGTGATCACCGGTAACGTCTGATCTGCCATAACGGATCCTCCTCGTAGATTCCACGGATATTTAACAACAATTTCATCTTAGCCGCAATCCTTCTGCATTGCAAGGCATTTTCTGTCCTTCCTCCTTTCATATTGTGAACAGTATCTAAAATCTGGGGGAAGAAGATTGAAGCCCCCTTTGAACTATGCTACTCTTATTTTGGAGGAGACTGCAGATATGATACCGAGAGATCCCGCAATCCTGCTGAGTTACATCAACATGAAGCTTCGCAACAATTACAGATCCCTGAGGGATCTCTGCGAAGAAGAGCAGATCGATGTGATAGAATTATGCAAACTTCTCGATAAGATTGATTATCATTACGACGAGAAGCAAAACCAGTTCATCTGAAGATCAGGTCGGAAAATGGCTGAAAAGAGGAGAAGAAAAAAACGAATCATCACGCTTATCGTGCTGGCTGTGCTCGGCGCGCTCATCGCCGTGGGCGTCATCCGGATCGGCAAGGCGCGCAAAGAGCTTTTGAAAGCGCAGGCGGATCGGCAGATTGCCAGCGCGGCGCTTGAGATGCGCAGCATAGAGACGACGGTCGTCGGAAACGGCACCTTAAGTGAAGGGGCCCTTGTTCCGCTGTATATGCCGAAGGGGATCAGCGTCAAGTCCGTGCTTGTGAAGGAGGGCGACGCTGTTGAGGCGGGACAGGTGCTCGCGGTCGCCGATCACGGCTCGGTGCGCGATGCGATTGCCGAGCTCCAGGACGCGATCGGCGAGATCGACGAAGAGCTCCTTGCGCTTGAAGAAAAAAAGGAAGAGACGGAGGTGCTGGCCCCCGTCAGCGGGCATGTAGAAAAAGTGTATGTCTCCCGTGGAGAGGAGGCGGGCGAAGCCATGGACAAGTACGGCGCCCTCCTTCTTATCGTCACGGACGGGGACCGGCGCGAAGTCAGGATTACGGCGATCTCCGGAGAGATCACAGAGATCCCGGTAAATGAGGGAGACCAGGTGAAGCAGGGCGACGTCCTGCTTAAGCTTTATGCCGTGCGCGATGAGACGAGAAGAAGCCAGCTCCTTTCGGAGAGAGAAGATATAGACGAGGTCATGGCGCATCTCTATGCGCTCTCAAGGACGGATGAGATCAAAGCCGGGACGGGCGGCGTCGTCCGTGAGGTTTACATAAAAGAAGGAGAGAAGGTGACAAACCCCGTAAAGCCGTCCGGCGAAAATGCGATCGATCTGGCTTCTGCACTCACCGGCGGAACCTCCGGCGCGGACGCCTCCATGTGGGGCGGCCTCGGGCTCATGGCTGCGGGGAAGACAGGGCAACCTGAAGAGGACGGACACTTCGGAGTGCTGACGGACGGGGAAACGGACGGCGGCTTTGTTCTTCTTCACGCGGACCTCTCCGCTGATCCGGACGACGATGTGCTCCCTGCCGAAGAGGGTGGGGACATACAGCCTGTGAGCTTTGAGACGGAGGATGATCTGCCGGATCCTCAGGACGCGTCGGAAGCTGAAAAGGCACTTGCGGGCGCTTCGGAGGACACAGGCGGCGACGGCGAGATCATCCCTAATGAAGCGGCTGTCTATGAGGAGGAAGCCCTTGATCTGAACGGATCGGTGGAAAGCGCGGAAGAGCTGCCGGCCGAAGGCGCGTCGGAAGAGGAGGATGCGGCGGCCGGCGGCGCAGGATCGCTCGTGTTCCTGCAGGGGTCCTTTTTCCTCCCGATCCGCATTCCGGTTAACGGCGATTTTCCGATGACGCTGGAGGAAGCACAGAGCTTCCTTAGCGGGGTGCAGTACCACCTGACACAGCTCAGCTGGTCCATTGGCGAAGGGGACCTGTTCGCGCCCGGCGGAAGCTACACCGCCCATGTGGTGCTTGAGACGGATACGGAGAACAACTACTATATCCTGCCGGACAGCCGTCTGGTTAACGTGAGCGCACTGGGAAGCACCGGTGCGGAGTACACGATTATCGACGAGAACGGAGACGGTCTCTATGAGTCTTTAGCGGCGGACGTGCACTATGAAGTGGCAAATACCGGCGCTGCGGACGAGGCGGACGGCGATCCGTCCGGAAGCGTTCCCGAGACGGGCGGATCGCCGCTGCCCGGGACGATCGATCTGCCGGACATCAATATGGGAGATATCAACCTTCCCGACGTAAATGGCGGAACTATTACGCTTCCTGACGTTACGGCCGGGACGATCACGCTGCCTGACGGCACTAAGATTCCCGGCGACATTTCCACGGACAGCATCGTCTGGCCGGAGGGACTCGACCTGTCGGGGCTTCTTGGCGGCCTTGCCGGGCAGAGCGGCGGCGCGGATCTGTCCTCCCTCCTCGGCGGTCTTGCCGGGCAGGGCGGCGGCGCGGATCTGTCCTCCCTCCTTGGCGGAGCCGCCGGACAGACCGGAAGTACGGACTTGTCCTCCCTCCTCGGAAACTTAAGCGGACAGAGCGGAAATACAGATTTATCCTCTCTTCTCGGGAATTTGAGCGGACAGAACGGAAATGCCGCCTTGTCCTCCCTTCTTGGCGCAGGCGGAGCGAATCCTCTGGCGGCGCTGCAGGGAGCGGGCTTAAACGGCGCCGACCTCTCTTCGCTCCTTGCGGGACAGAGCGCGGGGATCGACTTATCGCAGCTGGGCGCGCAGGGGCTGTCCTCCGGCTCGCTGATTACCGGATCTTACGGAGGACTTGCGGGTGCTTACACGGGGAAGGCCGCGTCTTTTGCCGACGCCGAAGCATTTTCCATCAGCACGGGAGAGACGATGGATGTCACGATCTCCGTCAATGAGATGGACATCCTGTCCGTGGAAAAGGGACAGAAGGCAACGCTTGTGCTCGATGCTCTCGAAGGTGAATCCTTCGACGGCGTCGTGACAGAGATCGCGGCGAGCGGGACCAACGCCGGCGGCGCCACGAAATATAACGTGACCGTGTCGACAAAGAAAGAAGCGCGCATGCGCCCGGATATGAGCTGCACGGTGACAATCTCCATCGCGAAGGAAGACCATGTTCCCGTACTGCCCGCGCAGGCCATCACGACAGAGCAGGGAAAGAATTACGTGTACACCGAGCGAAATGAAGACGGTACCCTTAGCGGGAAGGTCGAAGTTGTCACCGGCATGGCAGACGGAGAATATGTCGAAGTGAAGAGCGGCCTGAGCGACGGCCAGGTGGTTTATTACCGCAATAAATCCGTCAATCTGTTCGACATGCGCATGGACGCCATGAACGAGATGTACGGGCAGACGGAAAGCGCGGGGTGACAGTCTTGATTGAATTCAGAGATGTCAGCAAAATCTATGAGATCGGCGGGACGGAGGTCCGCGCGCTCGATCACGCGAACATGCGGATTGAGGACGGCGAGTTCGTCAGCATCATCGGACCGTCCGGTTCCGGGAAATCGACGCTGATGAACATCATCGGCTGTCTGGACCTGGCGGACGAGGGCCATTATCTTCTCGACGGGCAGGAGATCCGCGACTACACGGAAAGCCAGCTGGCGAAGATCCGGAACAAGAAGATCGGGTTTATTTTTCAGGATTTTAATCTGCTTCCGAAGCTGACTGCTTACGAAAATGTCGAGCTTCCGCTGATCTATCAGCGAAAGCCGCGCGGCGCGCGGAAAAGACAGGTGGAGGAGGCGCTTGAGCGCGTCGGCCTGTGGGACCGCAGGCATCATAAGCCGACGGAGCTGTCCGGCGGACAGCAGCAGAGAGTGGCGATCGCCCGCGCGCTCGCGACGAAGCCTTCCCTGTTTCTCGCGGACGAGCCGACCGGCAATCTGGACCAGAAGACGGGGCGGGAACTGATTTCACTTTTTCACGAACTGCACGAAGCCGGCAATACCATCGTCCTCATCACGCACGACGGCCATATCGCCAAAGAAGCGGCGAGGAGCATCAAGATCCTTGACGGACATGTCTCGGATATTCTTGACCGCGCCGAAATCGAGGAGGTGGTCTGATGGCGCTGCAGACGCTCAAGATGGCGTGGAGCTCGATCACGTCAAACAAAATGCGGTCGTTTCTGACCATGCTCGGCATCATCATCGGGGTCGTGGCGCTTGTCGTGCTTGTTTCCATTGTTCAGGGCGCCACCGGACAGGTGACGGATGCGGTGTCGGCTCTCGGCACCAATCTTCTGTCTATAAGGGTGATGGATGACAAGGGGAGGCCGCTCGGCATGCGGGATCTGGAGGAGCTGCGCTCCTTTGACGCGCTCTATGAAGTGTCGCCTACCGCCAATGAGATCATGATGCTGCGCAACGGGAGCGAAGAGGAGACGACCCAGGTGACGGGCGTCTCCGCGGGCTACGCCGCAATTCAGCAGGAGGAAGTGACGTGCGGGAGATCGTTCAATGCTTCCGATGTCGACAATCATCTTTACGTGGCGATCGTCAACCCGACCGTGGTCAGAAATGTCATGCGGCTGGAAAATATCGACGACGCTGTCGGCGGCGAGGTCTATCTGAAGGGAATACCATTTACGGTGATCGGCGTGCTGCCGGAAGAGGATACGGATACAGGCGCGTTTGCCCTTGATATGTACCGGGTGGAAATACCGTATACGACCCTCATGCGGGTTTCCGGAACGATCTCCGGCGTCCGCTCTTTTGTGGCCAGCGCCGTCAGCGACGACAGACTCAGCGAGCTTGAAAGCGAGATCGCGCAGTGGCTGCTCAGAAGATTTGACCGGGACGAGAAAGCCTTCACGCTGATCAACATGTCGTCGATTATGGGCGCGATGGACAGGATCATGAGCGCGATGACGACCATGCTCGGTGGGATCGCGGCGATTTCGCTTCTGGTCGGCGGCATCGGCATCATGAATATTATGCTGGTGTCCGTGACGGAGCGGACGCGCGAGATCGGGATCCGCAAAGCGATCGGCGCCGGACAGGGGAGCATCCTCATGCAGTTTCTGATCGAGGCGCTGCTGCTGTCGCTCATGGGCTGCATGCTAGGTGTGCTGCTGTCAGGTTTTCTTCTGTACGTGATCAACGCTGTCTCCGGCTATGACTTCAGCATGAGACCGAATGTAGTGATCCTGGCGTCGGCGTTTTCTCTTGTGATCGGGATGATCTTCGGGATCTATCCGGCGAGAAAAGCGGCGAAGAAAAAGCCGATTGATGCGCTGCACTACGCGGGTTGACAGAAGAAGCGGTTATGCGGTTGAATAGTAGATAAGTCTATTTGTAAGGAATGAAGATATGCAGCAGACAATCACACTGTCAGATCTGATTTCACAGGACATTCTGCAGGAGCTGCAGGATGCCTTTTCTCGTTGTGTCGGGACGGCGGCGCTCATCACGGACGCGAGCGGGACGCCGCTCACGCGGGGCAGCGGGTACAGTCCGTTCTGCGGATTGACCAGACATTCCTCGCTCGGGTGTGAGCGCTGCGCGGAGAGTGACATTGAAGGTGGGCCTCACGCGATTACGAGCGGGGAGGTCTCCGTTTATCACTGCAAAATGGGGCTCCTGGACTTCGCGGCGCCGATTAAGGTCGGCAGTGAATGCATAGGCGCGCTGGTCGGCGGACAGGTGAGGACCGGTCCCGTCGATGAAGCTCGGGTCAGAGAGCTGGCGGAACTGTTCGGCATTGACCCGGAGGTTTATCTGCAAGCGGCGCGCGACACAAAGGAAGTCAGCGAGGAGCAGGTGGCCAGGACCGTACAGTTTCTGGCGGACATCTGCAGCGTTCTCTCGAAGCTGGCGTACCAGAAATATCTGCTGATGATCGAAAACCGGAAGATGCAGGCCGACGCGGACATACAGAGAAAGCTGGTCCATCGCCTGAACACGCGGGTCGGGGAGATCATCCGGAATATGAACGCGCAGGCGTATGAGACGCCGGGCGCGCAGACAGACTTGTCCGGGCGGCTGACAGATCTTCTGAAAGAAACGACAGCGGAGGGTACGCTTGTCGAGGACGCGCTGGCCGCCTCCGGCCAGGCGGATGAGATCGCTGACCTCGTAGAGGTGCCGTATGAGATCGCTGCACTGATGGCCAATATGGTTAAGCGCTGTGTGTCCGGAGAGGCGGGAGCTGCGGACAGAATCCATCTGAGCTTCCACAAGACCATTCCCGGATATCTCTTCGGGGATCCCGAGAAAATCGGTCTCATTGTGCGGCGCCTGATTCAGGTGGGGCTGAACAGGGGACCGGGAGTTATGATCGATATCCATGTGGATACGGTGAAAGAATCTTATGCGACCATGCTCAATATGCGCTTCATGTACAGGGGTTTTGCGACAGATGAAAAAAGGCTTGCCGCATTTTTAGACATGCTGCACGGAAAGGATGTGCCGATCCTCAAAGAATATCGTTTTGATCTTCTTGCCGCCGACACGATTGCCCGCACGGTGCGCCGGCTCAGCGGCAGGGTGCGGACGGAAAAAACGGAAGAAGATGATCTGTGTGTGCTGCTGAGCATACCGCAGCTTTCTACTAAGGAGTATGAGTATTGAAGCCGACCGGGGATGCGTATCTTAAACAACTGATGAATCTTGTGCTGAGCTCGTCCGATATCAGCGGAAAGTCACGCAGGACATTTCTTGAAGCTGTCGGGGACGCGGCGCGCGCCACGGGGATCCGCTGCATCTTTATCAGGATCAGGGAACTCGACGTGAACCCGCATGAGGAGCTCTTCGAACAGCTGTGGCCGCGGCAGGAGACAGCTGAAGAATCCGGTGCGGAGCTGGCCAATGAGGTGAAGGACGACAAGGTCATCATCCGCGTGACGGCGCGCGTATCCGTGCCCTATGACGAAGCGGAAGCCGCTGCGCTGAGAGAGCGCGCGGAGGTGGTTCTCAGCCTTATTTTGCAGCGCATCCACCGGGTTTATCTGTATAACCACCGCAAATCAAGCGAGAAATATGATGCACAGACGGGCGTCTACAACGAGAACTATGCGATGTCCTATCTGGATAATCTGCTGATCCGCGGGAACCCTGAGAAGTATATCGGCTGCACCTTCAACATCCGCGGCATGTCCGTGATCAATAACCGTTTCGGGACGGAAAACGGCACGAAGATCATGCGGATGTATGTGGAGAAACTGCAGGCGCTGATTGCGCCTGACGGCATCGTGGCCAGGATCGCATCAGACCGTTTTATCGCCTTTTTCACCACTGAAAAGAAGGACAAAGTCATCGGATATCTGAACGGGTCGGAGATGGACGTCGCCTTCGGCGCGCACGCGCAGATTATGATGAGTGCCTGGGCGGGGTATGATTATCTGCGCCCGGATCTGACGGCTATGGAGATTTCCGACAGGCTCGGCGACGCGCTGCGCACTGCAAAGTATGAAGCGCGCGCCTCATATCTGTTCTATGACGAACGCATTCAGAGGCAGGTCAGACAGCGCAGGCATATCGAAAGTCTCTTTCCCGGCGCGGTCAGGGACGAGGAATTCCAGGTGTATTACCAGCCGAAGGTGGATCTTAAGAATTACCGCCTGACGGGCGCGGAGGCGCTGTGCCGCTGGGTTCATGACGGGGAGATCATCTATCCGGACAAGTTTATTCCGGCGCTCGAGCACAGCGGGGATATCTGCATGCTGGATTTCTACATGCTGGAGCATGTCTGCAGGGACATGCGCGAGTGGATCTCTGAAGGACGCCCTTGCGTCAGGACATCCGTCAATCTGTCCCGCTGCCACATGGGCGATCCGAAACTCAAAGATACGATCCTGGCCATCGTAGACCGCTATCAGATCCCGCATGATCTGATTGAGGTCGAACTCACGGAGACGATGTCAGATACGAGCATTGAGGAGCTTAAAGGGCTTGTGGAGGAGCTCGACCGGGCCGGCATCTGCTGTTCCGTCGACGATTTCGGCGTCGGTTATTCCTCCATGAACGCGCTCAGAGAGACGCCCTGGCGCGTCATCAAGATCGACAAAAGCTTTATGCCGACCAGCGCCGGCCTCGAGGGCGATGAGGAGCGGGTCGAAATGCTGAAGACACTGATCGGCCTTACGCACACGCTGGGGATTGAATGCCTGGCGGAGGGCGTGGAGACAATGGAACAGATTGTACTCCTTAAGACCAGCGGATGCATGCTCGCGCAGGGCTATTATTTTGACAGGCCCATGCCGGGAAAACAGTTCGCGGAAAAACTGCTTGAAATCAAAGGAGTGTGAGTTCGAAATATGGCCGATGGCACTCATCTGTTTATCCTGACCGTGGCAGGCCTCCTTTTTGCGGCAATGTGCTTTGCGGCGATGGAGACGGCATTTGCCTCCGTCTCACAGGCGCGCATCAGAGCGCTCGCCGGAAAGGGCGGAAAAAAGGCCCTGCAGGCGCAGTACGTACTTGAACATATAGACCGCGCGATCACGTCGATTCTCATCTGTACCAACATCGTGCACCTCACGGCGGCCTCCGTCGTCACCGTCTATGTGACGAATCGTTTCGGAGAAGCGGCCGTCACCATTTCCACCCTGCTCACGACGCTCGCCGTCTTTCTCTTCGGTGAGATGCTTCCAAAAAGCGTGGCCAGAAAATACAGCAGCCGGATTGCGCTTCAAACCGGAGGCTTCGTCCGCGCGATCATGAAGATCTTCGCCCCCGCGTCCGCCGCTCTTTCAAAGATCGGGCAGGCCGCCGTGGCCCTCACGAAAGGGGACCCGGAGACTTCTGTCACGGAGACCGAGCTGAAGGACATCATTGAGGATATGACGGAAGAAGGCGCGCTCGCCGAGGAGCAGGGAGATCTGATTTCTTCCGCGCTTCAATTCGGAAATGTCACGGCGGAGAGCATCCTGACGAGCCGCGTGGATCTGGATGCGCTTGAGATCAGCGCCCCGCCGGAGGAAATCCTTGACAGGATCAGTGCGAGCGGGCACAGCCGTCTGCCGGTCTACGAGGAAACAATTGACCACATCGTCGGCATTGTGCAGATCCGGCGGTATCTGAAGCATTTTCTTTCAGACGAAGAGCCGGCGAAACTGAAGGATCTTCTCGACGAGCCGTTTTTCGTGCATCAGTCAACAAAGATCGACAATCTGCTGACGGAGATGACGGAGCGGAAGATACAGATGGCGGTCGTCACGGACAATTTCGGCGGCACTCTCGGCATCGTGACGGTCGAGGATATCCTTGAGGAGCTGGTCGGCGAGATCTGGGACGAGGACGATAAGGCCGTGCGGAATGTCGTGCCGGCCGGTCCGGACACCTACAGCGTCAACGCGGCCGAACATGTGACGGACGTCTTTGACGAGATCGGGGTGCGCCTCACGGAGGATGAGGAGGAAGAACTGACGAACAAGCTGATGAGCGAGCTCGTCTTCGAGACGCGGCAGGGGATGCCGAAGGAAGGCGACACCGTCACGGCTTACGGCACGGAGATCACGGTGCTCTCGATGAAACGCAGCCGGATCTACCGCGTAAAAGTCAGAAAACTGGCGCCTGACGCCCCGGAAGGGGGTGAGCGCGCGTGAGCACGGGATTTGTTTTAGTTCTTCTTACACTCTGCGTGCTGCTGTCGGCCTTCTTCTCCGCCTCGGAGATGTCGCTGTCCGCGGCGAGCCGCGTGAGACTTGAGCACCTTGCGGAAAACGGGAACCGGAAGGCGCGCGTCGCCCTCAAGGTGCTGGACCGGTTTGACAGCGCGCTCTCTGCGATCCTCATCGGCAACAACCTCGTCAATATCGCGGCCTCGTCCCTCGGCGCCATCATCGCGATCCGCCTCATGGGAGCGGGATACACCTGGGTGTCGACGCTGATTCTTACGGTGGTCATCATCATCGTCGGGGAGACGGTGCCGAAGATCCTTGCGGAGCGGAACGCCACGCGCTTTGCGCTTCGCCTGTCCGGTCCCGTGCGCGCCCTGATGCTGGTCTTAAGGCCCCTCACGGCCGCATCTGTCGGTTTTGTGCGCCTCATCACGAAGCCGCTGAAAGGAGAAGATGAAAGCGGCGGAGACCTGTCCGCCGAAGAGCTGCACTCCATCATTGAAACTGCTGAGGATGAGGATGTGCTTGATGAGGATACGTCAGATCTCATGAGCGCGGCGATCGATTTCTCGGACGTGACTGCGCAGGAGGTCATGACGGCGCGCGTCGATCTGGTGACACTTTCGCTGCAGGACAGCGAAGAGGAGATCAGGGAGCAGATTCTCGGGGCGGCCGTGACGCGGCTTCCCGTCTACGAGGATAACGTAGACCACATCCTCGGCATTCTGCACGTCAATCATTATCTCAAAGCGCTCGCCGCCGGAAATGGCGAAGGATCCGTGGATATCCGGGAGCTGCTGCTGCCGGTGACCTATGTCTACAAGTCCATGAAGCTGCCGGCTGTTCTTAAGCAGCTGCAGAGCGAGCGGATGCAGATCGCGGTCGTGACGGATGAATACGGCGGAACGCTCGGCATTGTGTCGGTCGAGGATATCATGGAGGAGCTTGTCGGCGAGATCTGGGATGAAACCGATACGGTGGAGACGGAGATCGTGAAAGAGGCGGACGGGAGCCTCACGATCGACGGGGACGTGCTTCTCGGAGATCTGCTGGAGGAAATCATGCGGCCGGAGGACGCCGGAGACTTTGTGAGCGATACGGCCGGCGGCTGGTGCATGGAGGTGCTCGGAACCTTTCCTGAAGCCGGTGCATCTTTTACCTTCGGGGACTGGCTGTTCACAGTCCTTGAGACAGGCGAGAGGCGTGTGCTGAAAATTAAAGCGGAGAAAAAGAATACCTGATACAAAAAACGACGGTGCCTTATCTGGCACCGTCGTACATTTTTCGGAATTCGTTGGGAGAGACGCCCGTGACCTGCCGGAACATGCGCGCAAATGCGCCGTGGCTCGAGAAACCGGAGAGGTAGGCGACCTCCATGATCGAGTATTCGCCGCTGATCAGCAGCTCCTTGGCGTGCGCGATGCGCTTCTGGCTCAGGAATTTATAGAAGCTGACGCTGGTGACCTGACGGAAAAGCCTCGTGAAATGATACTTGCTGAAGCCGGCGAGAGAGGCGACGTCTTCAAGCGTCAGATCCTCGGCGAAATGCTCGCTCACATAGTTGCAGACCGTGGTGATTTTGTCGACGTATTCCTTCTGCTTGTTGGCCGTGGCGTCGATCGCCCGCTGCGCGTGCTCCGTATAATCCCTGCCGACGCTCACGAGAATGTCGAGGAAGCGGGAGTAGATGGAGGATTCCATATAGGGCTTTTCGGAAAAGTACTCATCCCGGATCGCGAGCATCTGCGAATAAATCTGCTTGTAGAGGCCCGGGTATTCTTCGGGCGTGATGAGAACCGCGGGACTTAAGATCGAACTGATGAGATCGATGTCCCGGAAACCGAGGCCCGTCACGGCCGGCTGGAAGATGATGCGCTCCCCTTTCGGCGGAGCGAAGAGCTCGTGAATGATGCCGGGGCAGATAATGATGATGTCTCCCGTGCGCAGATTGTATTCATCTTCGCCGCACAGGACGCGGTAGGTGCTTATGGTCGGCATGATGAGTTCGAAAGGCGTGTGCCAGTGCGGCGGGTAGTTCTCCGGCTCATCGTTGTTATAGAGGCGGAGCTGCGTATTCTGGTGATAATTGACGGTCTCGTGGAGACCTGACAGATTTTCGATCATAGCAGGTTAGCTCCTTAAGCTCGGGTTGGGATACACAGGCGGCCTGTGTACATGCGGATGTTAAGACTATTTGTTGCGAAATGACTTACTCGAAATGTAGCAAAAACAAAAGAAAAAGGCAACAAATAGATAGAAAAATCTTGGAACTGAAACCGATTTCTGATTTATCTGCACAAAATGAGTGATAAAAACTTGTAAATATTAAATAAATGTAAAATATAAGCGAGAAAGTTCGCGCAACTATTAACAATAAAAAAGCAATAATTGTAAAGAATCATACAGCAATCTTTGATATAGTTGAAATCACCAAAGACGTGAAACCTTTTCACACGATTCACAAGGAGGAATGGTAATGAAAGGAAAGAAACTGTTATCCGCGATTCTGGCTACTTCCATGATCGCATCCACGATGTTTGCTGCAGTTCCCGCGATGGCAGATGATGCCGGCGAAGTTCAGGAAATCACTTGGATGTTCTGGGATGACCTGGATGCAACAGAGGACCTGATTTCTCTCGGCTACAAGAACGTCATCGAGCGCTTCAACGCTGATTATGAAGGCAAATATCACGTCACACCGGTCACAACGAACCTTGAAGAGTATTATCCGAACCTCAACGCGAAGGTCGACGCAGGCCAGACACCGGACGTCTTCATCGTCAGCCCGGGCCCGAACCTCGACGACTATGTGCTTCCCGGCGTTGCCGCAGACCTTACGGATTATCTGAAGGCTGACGGCTGGATCGATCAGTTCGTCGGCGGCGAGGCTGCATTTGCGCAGCAGACCTATGACGGCAAGATCTACGCGATCCCGCTTAATGTTGCGGCTGCATGCGTCTTCTACAACAAGGAGATGTTCGAGGAAGCCGGCGCTGAGATTCCGACGACTTATGACGAACTGCTTGCGACCTGCCAGAAGCTGCAGGATGCCGGCTTCACGCCGATCACGATCAGTGCCGGTACTGCTTGGTGCCTCTCCATGCTGGCTGGTTACCTCTGCGACAGAGAAGGTGTTGACCTCGACGCTCTTGCTGCAGGCGATGAGAGCTGGGTCAATGACAAGACTCTGGCAGCCGGCGAGAAGCTCGTTGAGCTCAGCCAGTACTTCCAGGAGACAGCTGCGAGCGATTCCAACGATATCGCGACAGCGAACTTCTATGATGAAGAAGCTGCAATCCTTCTTCAGGGCTCCTGGGTCATCGGCCAGATGAACGGCGCGAATGAAGAAATCGAAGACAAGTGCGGCGTTTTCTCCTTCCCGGTATCTGACGACCCATCCCGCACGGGCGTTATCGCGAAGTCTGACTCCCTTGCGATCAGCTCTACGACACAGTATCCGGAAGCCTGCGTGGCTCTGCTGAAGTATTTCGTCGATGATACGGCTCAGAAGTACACGGCGGAAGTCGGCGGCAAGATCCCGGTCACCACGGTCGAGTATGACGCTGATGCGGCTCCGAAGCAGCTGGCAGACGTGATGAACGTGTTCAGCAACGCTTCCTCTACATTCGGTTTCTACAATGAGTCCCTGCTTACAACAGAAGCCGGCTCCACATTCGATGATCACATGGTCGCTATGTACCTTGGCAAAGAGACTCCGGAAGAAGCATTCCAGGCTGTCGAGGACTTCTACGCAGCGAACAGATAAGTTCACCTGACCTGGAAAGTTAATCCAGATAATGTGTGATCCTACGAGGCGGGATTGTCAAAACGGGCAGTCCCGCCTTTTTGTTAAAACCTGCCAACCACACCGCGGACAGTTTGAGATCAGGTCTGCGGGAAATGAGAAAATGCCTTAAGAAGAGAGAGGCTGCTATGAATAAGATATTCAAAAACAAAACCGCTATTGTCCTGTTCGCGGGACCGGCCGTTATTCTCTTTACGGTCGTGCTGTTCATACCGATCTGTATGTCGATTTACTATTCTTTCTGCGATTATTCGACAGCGACCCGCGCCTATACCTTTATAGGGTTAAAAAACTACACGGATCTCCTGCAGGACCAGACGATGAGGACCGCACTTAAGAATTCCCTGTTCTTTCTCGTGTTCTCCTGCGTATCGCAGCTCATCATGGGCCTTCTGCTTGCCGGCCTTCTGACGAATATCAAGAAGGGAAGAAACTTCTTCAAAAATGTCATCTACCTTCCCTGCGTACTGTCATCAGCAGCGCTCGGTCTTTTGTGGATGTTCATCTTCAGCGAGAAGCTCGGTATCAACAATCTCCTGAAGCAGGTCGGCATCAAGGGACCGCTCTGGATGTCAGATATCAACGGTTTTATCATCCTGCCCATGTGGGTCATCGCATTTGTCGCCCTGTGGCAGTATGTCGGCCAGTCGATGATGCTCTATATGGCGCAGATCTCCGGCATTGACAAGTCGCTGTATGAAGCCTCCTACATTGACGGCTGCTCGAAGGTTCAGTCTTTCCGCTACATCACGCTCCCGCTGATTAAGCCCATGGTCGGGACCGCGATGAGCTTAAATGCGATCGGCTCGCTGAAGTTCTTCGACCTGATCTTCAACATGACTGACGAGAATGCCCTGAACCATGAGCTGGACGTCCTTGCGACGCATCTCTACAGACAGGCGTTTAAATTCACGAAGTACGGGTACGCCAGTGCGATCGGCGTCATTCTGATCATTCTGTGTCTGGTTGCGACAGCTGTGATCAACAAGCTGTTCAAAGTCGACACGTATGAGATGTGAGGGGGTGAAGACTATGGTGAACGAAAACAAGAAGAAAGTATCCGGATGGATCGTAGCCATTTACGTCTTCTTCTGCTTTATGGTCGTGGTCTACCTTGCACCGATCATCTGGGTCGTGCTCTCGTCGCTAAAGACGAGAAAAGAACTCATCAAGACGCCGTTTGCTTTCCCGACGGCGCCGCAGTGGGAGAATTACACCTTTGCATGGACGGCCGGTAAGCTCGGCGTCGCGATGCGCAACTCCTTTATCGTCTGCGTGGTGACGCTGCTTCTCACGATGCTCGTCGGCTCCATGGCCGCTTTCGCGATCGGCAAGATGCGCTGGAAGCTGGCGAACGCGACGATGACCTACATCCTCATCGGCATGATGATCCCGGTGCACTGCGTGCTCATTCCGCTGTTCGTGCGTTTCGCGAAGATCGGGCTGTCGAACTCGCTCATCGGCATTATTATTCCTTATTTGACCTTCTCATTGCCGGTGACGATCTTCATCATGACTGGCTTCTTCCGGAGTATCCCGAACGAGCTGTTTGAGTCGGCCTGTATCGACGGATGCTCCATCTACAAGATGTTCTTCAGCATCGCGCTTCCGCTTTCGCGCACAGGTCTCTTCGTCACGGGCCTTATGACCTTCGTCAACAACTGGAACGAGCTGCTGATGGCGATGGTCTTCATATCCGATGACATGAAGAAGACACTTCCCGTCGCACTTTCCAAGTTCGTCGGGCCGTATCAGACGAATTACGCGCAGATGTTTGCGGCGATCGTGATCGCGATCATTCCGACGATTATCGTTTACTCCGCATTCAGCAACCAGATCGTCGACGGTCTGACGCAGGGCGCGGTTAAGGGATGATTAAGATACCATGACTTGAAAGCTGCCCGCCAGAATGTCCGGCGGGCAGTGCTCTTTGAACGAGGAGGCCGGCTGTATGGGTGGCGTTTAGTAAGTGCGGCCTCAAATGACGATAAGGAGGATGCATGAACCGGGAAAAGGCAAGAGCAAGGGCAGAAGAACTCGTGGCAAAGATGAGCATCGCAGAGCGCGTGTCTCAGCTTCGCTACAATTCACCGGCGATTGACCGTCTGGGCATACCCGCTTACAACTGGTGGGGGGAGGCGCTGCACGGCGTGGCGCGCGCAGGCTGCGCGACGAGCTTTCCGCAGGCGATCGGTATCGCGGCTACTTTTGACGAATCCCTTGTCGGACAGATCGCAGACGTAATTGCGACGGAAGGCAGGGCAAAATATAACGCCTATGCGGAGCACGGCGACCGCGACATCTATAAGGGACTTACCTTCTGGTCCCCGAATATCAATATATTCCGCGATCCCCATTGGGGCAGAGGCCAGGAGACTTACGGCGAGGATCCGTACTTGAGCGGCACGCTCGGCGCATCCTTTGTGCGCGGCCTTCAGGGAGACGGAGAATACATGAAAGCGGCCGCCTGCGCCAAGCATTTTGCAGTGCATTCCGGCCCGGAGGCGCTTCGTCACTCCTTTGATGCCAGAGCGTCGCAGAAGGATCTCAGAGAGACCTATCTGCCGGCATTTGAGAAGCTCGTGACGGAAGCCGGCGTGGAAGCCGTGATGGGCGCCTACAACCGCGTTAACGGAGAGCCGGCCTGCGCGAACGGACCGCTCATGGAGGACATCCTCCGCGGCGAGTGGGGGTTCGAGGGACACTTTGTCTCCGACTGCTGGGCGATCCGCGATTTCCACGAGAATCATCATGTGACAGATACGCCGGAGGAATCCGCCGCCCTTGCGATGAACAAGGGATGCGACCTCAACTGCGGATCCACTTTCCTTCATCTCTATGACGCTTTCGAGCAGGGGCTGGTGAGTGAGGAGCGCATCACGGAGGCCTGCGTGCGCCTCTTCACGACGCGCTATCTCCTGGGACTCTTTGATGAGACGGAATATGATGAGATCCCGTATACGGTCGTGGAGTGCCCGGAGCATCTGAAGCTCTCGGAGAAGGCAGCCGGTGAGGGCGCCGTTCTTCTTAAGAATAACGGGATTCTTCCACTCGATCCGAAGAAGGTCCGCACGCTCGGCGTCATCGGACCGAATGCCAACAGCCGCGTGGCGCTCGTGGGCAATTACCACGGAACGGCCACGGAATATATCACGCCGCTTGACGGACTGCTGCACCGCGCGGGCGAGGATATGCGCATCCTCTATTCGGAGGGATCACATATCCAGAGCGACCGCGTGGAGGCGCTCGCCTTCGAAAATGACCGCATTTCCGAAGCCATGATTGTGGCGGAGGAGAGCGACGCGGTGATTCTTGTCGTCGGTCTCAATGAGACGCTGGAAGGTGAAGAAGGAGATACGGGCAACAGCTACGCCTCCGGTGACAAGACGGATCTGTTCCTGCCAAAGCCGCAGATGGAGCTTATGCGCGCCGTCGCTGAGACAGGGAAACCGGTGATTCTGTGCCTGATGGCGGGAAGTGCCATTGATCTGAGCTTTGCAGAGGAGCATTTCGATGCGGTGCTGCAGCTCTGGTACCCGGGAGCCCGCGGCGGCAATGTGCTTGCCGGCATCGTATTCGGCGACATTTCCCCGTCCGGGAAGCTTCCTGTCACTTTCTACCGCGATTCTGATCCGATGCCCTCGTTTGAGGATTACGCCATGGCGGGAAGAACGTATCGCTATCTCAAGGAGGCGCCGCTTTATCCCTTCGGGTACGGGCTGACCTACGGATCCGTCCGCGTAAAAGAGGCGAAGGCTTCTTTGAAGGACGGAGAAAAATGGCCCCTCTGCAGTGTATCGGTTCTCGTCGAAAATGCCGGCAGGATGGACACGGATGACGTCGTGGAGGTCTATGTGGGCAGCGCTTCTCACGATGCGCCGCGCAATCCGCGTCTCTGCGGCTTCACGCGCGTTCACGTCCCGGCCGGCGGAACCGCCTCCGCGGAGATTGCGCTTGATCCGTATGTGTTTACGGTGATTGACAATGACGGAAAGCGGGTGAGCGGAGGCGATGCGTTTACGCTTTACGTCGGCACGCAGCAGCCGGACGCGCGCAGCTGCGAGCTTACAGGCGCAAGCTGCACGGAGATAGCGGTGCAGATCGGGTAAAGGAAGATGATGAGAGAAGAGACGAAGAAGAGGATCGGAGAGATCATAGAGGAGGCGATCGCTGCCGGCGTGACGGCTGGAGTGAGCGTGCTTTTTATCGAAAACGGGGAAGAGGTGCACTTTGACGTGCACGGGATGGCGGATAAGGAGAATGGCATTCCGCTCCGCCGCGATCATATTCACCGCATCTTCTCCATGACAAAACCGATTACCGCGACAGCGGCGATGATCCTCATGGAGAGGGGCGTTCTTGATTTCGGGACACCCGTGCATGAGATTCTTCCCGGTTTTGAAGGCAACACTTTGATTGCGGCGGATGGCAGCCGCGTGCCGTCTCCGACCGAGATGACCGTGCTGCATCTTCTCAACATGACGTCGGGGCTTTCTTACGGTGGTCTGGACAGTGAGGCGGAGAAGGCAACGGTCCGCCTCCTCATCGACTGCAGCAGGAAGATGCGCACGCCGGAAGAGGTCGGCACGGTGCCATTTGCGATTAAACTCGGACAGCTTCCGCTTTGCTTCGAACCGGACAGCAACTGGCAGTACAGTCTGTCTGCCGATGTGCTCGGCGCGGTGATTGAAACCGTGAGCGGCAAGCGGTTCGGCGATTTCCTGCGGGATGAGATCTTTGCACCGCTGCACATGGAGGACACGGGGTTCTTCGTACCGGAGGAGAAGCAGGATCGTCTCGCCGAGTGCTATCATTCAACGAATACGACGGAGATGAGGCATTTTACGTCGGATAATCTCATGATCCGCTATGACATGAAGGGGCGTCCCGCCTTTGAATCCGGCGGCGCAGGGCTTTGCTCAACGATTGATGACTATGCGCGGTTCGCACACATGCTGCTGAACCGGGGCGAACTTGACGGCGTGAGAATTCTGAAGCCGGCGACGGTGGATTACTTTACGTCCGGCGATCTGACGCCGGCCCAGCAGGCCGGTCTTCGCAGAAGGTTCGGACTCGGGGGCTTCACTTACCAGCATCTGATGCGCCAGATGCGCGAGCCCGGGTCGTATGCCGGTCCCACAAGAGAGCGGGAGTACGGCTGGGACAGCTGGACAGGCTGCTACTTTGCCTGCATGCCGATGGACAACGCGCTTATGGTGCTGATGGAGCAGAAGGCGGAGTGCGGGACGATTCCGATGACGAGGAAGATTCGCAATGTGTGGCTGACCGATTCTTATTCGTGATTTATAAGACTAATGATTGGAGCATTATGAGCTGCTGTAGGGGCTCATAATGCTTTTTTTTCGGAAACGCATTCTGCGCAGCGACAGCTCCATGTTCTCTCTTTGCT
>DEFE01000063.1:35909-36233 GCA_002350625.1 Lachnospiraceae bacterium UBA2860 | reverse complement strand
CAGGTGGGACAATATCTGGGACGGAAAAAGCAGGTCTGGAGCCTGTTGGACCAGTTGGATAAAGAAGGAGTATCCCTTTTCGACAGGACCGGCGAAAAGAATGAGGCAGCCGGTATCTGGGGCATCCGGGATAACTTTCAGGCAGGCCGACTGACCGACGGGATGAGAAAAAAACTGAAACAGTTTTTTTCGGCGAGGCTGACAGATCCCGGTTTTGGTGCGGAAGCGGAAAAAGTGATGGAAATCATGGAAAGAGAGGGTGTCCGGACGCTCTTCAGGGATGATCCGGCTTATCCTGCCTTATTGAACCAGATCGAAGACCCT
>DEFE01000063.1:35382-35758 GCA_002350625.1 Lachnospiraceae bacterium UBA2860 | reverse complement strand
GCATCGACGGAGCAGCTCATAAGGCGGCCATTGATTCGCAAGCTCCAACTATCGCGGTCCTGCCCACCAGCCCGGACAAATGTTATCCCAAGATCAATCTCTGGCTCTATCACGAAATCCTGGATAAAGGGGGACTGGTCGTTTCGGAACAGGTGCCCGGTTTTCCCATCAGCAAGTTGTCTTTCGTGGAGCGCAACCGCATCATTACCGGTCTCAGCCCGGCTCTGGTGGTGGTGGAAGCCAGTGTGCGCAGCGGATCGATCCAAACGGCTTCCAAGGCGATGGACCAGGGGCGGGAGGTCTATGTGGTCCCGGGCAGTATCTTTGATTCCTCTTTCGTTGGATCCCATCTGCTGATCCAGGACGGAGCCAACGT
>DEFE01000063.1:20945-35316 GCA_002350625.1 Lachnospiraceae bacterium UBA2860 | reverse complement strand
CACCTGTCAGAATGACACCTGTCAGAATGACACCTGTCAGAATGACAGGGAGAGGCAGGAAAAGATAAAGCTTCTGAGGAGCCATCATGAGACACCTAGGTCCGCTTACCGTGAGGAAAACAAACTTACCCGGCAGCATGAAAAATGGATCGAAAAGGCAGGTGAGGATGCCTGGCTGGATCCATATCTGACGGATATGGGTGTGTCCGGACAGGACATCATCGATCGGAGCGGGAAGGATCCCGTACAAGTTCTGAAATCGATTTCCGAGCTGGAGATCAAGGGCCTTGCGGTCAGACAGGGAGGACTGGTCTATAAAAAGTGATTTGCAAATCCCGGGCGGTTTGTGCTATGCTTACCCACCGTAGAAGGTTTATTTCGGGAGGAAGTTAATGGCGAAATATCTGGTGATCGTAGAGTCACCTGCGAAAGCGAAAACGATCAAGAAGTTTTTAGGAAGCAATTATATGGTTACGGCTTCCAACGGTCATGTAAGAGACCTTCCCAAAAGCCGCTTAGGTGTTGATGTTGACAACGATTTTGAACCTCACTATATAACCATCCGCGGGAAAGGAGAACTGCTGGCGCAGCTCAAATCGGAAGCTAAAAAAGCAGACAAAGTCTATCTGGCGACCGACCCTGACCGCGAGGGAGAAGCGATCTCCTGGCATCTGATGGCGGCGCTGGGTCTCGATGAAAAAAAGATGAAGCGAATCACCTTCAACGAGATCACGAAGAACGCTGTCAAGTCTTCGCTGAAGAACGCCAGGGGCATCGACATGAAGCTCGTCGACGCGCAGCAGGCGCGCCGCGTGCTGGACCGTATGGTCGGCTATCAGATCAGCCCCGTTCTTTGGAAGAAAGTCAAGAGAGGCCTTTCGGCCGGCCGCGTGCAGTCGGTAGCGCTGCGCATGATTGCCCAGAGAGAAAAGGAAATCGCGGAATTTGTGCCGCAGGAGTACTGGACGATCGAAGCGGACTTCCTGTTCCCGGGCAGCAAAAAGCCGGCCACAGCGAAATTCTACGGAACGGATAAGAAGATCGCCATTTCCGATCAGGCGGAGGCCGAGGCGCTGCTGAAGGAACTGAAAAAGCAGCAGTACCAAGTGTCGGAAGTCCGGACGAGCGAGCGGAAGAAGAAGCCGCCGCTGCCATTTACGACGAGCACGCTGCAGCAGGAGGCCGCCAATGCGCTCGGCTTCTCCACTTCGAAGACGATGAGGATCGCGCAGCAGCTCTACGAGGGCGTCGACGTCGAGGGAGAGGGCACTGTCGGTATTATCACATATCTGAGAACGGACTCCACCCGCGTGGCGGAGGAAGCGGACCGCGCCGCGGCAGATTATATCCGCTCGGAATTCGGTGAGAAGTATCTCGGACATCCGGTGCAGGAAAACAGCAGCCGGAATGCGCAGGACGCCCACGAGGCGATCCGCCCGACCGATATCATAAGGACACCGGTCCGGATCAAGGAGTCTCTGAGCCGCGACCAGTTCCGTCTTTACCAGCTCATCTGGAGGCGATTTACGGCCAGCCGCATGGCGCCGGCGGTGTACGACACATCCGCCGTCAAAATTGCAGGCGGGGAGTATCTGTTTACCATGAACTGGTCGAAGCTGTCATTTGCGGGATTCATGGATGTCTACACGGCGTCTGACGAAGAGAAAGAGGACAGCGCGCCCGTGAAGAACCTCGAGAAGGGCATGGAGGCGAAGCTCAGCGAGCTCCGCGACGAGCAGCATTTCACGCAGCCGCCGGCTCATTTCACGGAGGCCTCACTCGTGCGCACCCTTGAAGAGCGCGGGATCGGAAGACCGAGTACATACGCGCCGACCATCTCGACGATTCTGGCCCGGCATTATATCACCAAGGAGCAGAAGAATCTGTTCATCACAGAGCTCGGGGAAGTCGTGGACGGCATCATGGTCAAGGCATTTCCACAGATCGTGAACGAGGATTTCACGGCAAATATGGAGACACTGCTCGACGGCGTCGCGGACGGAACCGTAGAGTGGAAGACCATCGTGCGCAACTTCTATCCGGATCTCAAGGAGGAAGTCGACAAAGCGGAGAAGGAGCTTGCGGAAGTCAAGGTCGCCGATGAGGAATCAGATGTCGTCTGCGACCAGTGCGGCAGGCGTATGGTGATTAAGTACGGCCCGCACGGGAAGTTCCTCGCCTGCCCCGGTTTTCCGGAGTGCCGCAACACGAAGCCCTACTTCGAGAAGGCCGGTGTGGCCTGCCCGAAGTGCGGAGGCGAGGTGGTGCTGAAGCGGACGCGTAAGGGACGCCGCTTCTACGGATGCGAGAACAACCCGGAGTGTGATTTCATGTCCTGGGCCGTCCCCGCCGGCAAAAACTGCCCGAAGTGCGGAAGCTATCTGGTGAAAAAAGGGAACCGTCTCGTCTGCTCAGACAGTAAGTGCGGCTATTCCGAAACTATCTGAATATTTAGAAAATGGCGTCGAACTGCTTGTTTTGACGCTATTTTTATGCTATTATTTAATTTGTATCAGTGCGAGTTTAAGTTACGAATATTCAAACAGAGCAATAAAATATTCAGATTATTTCAGCCGCGGTCAGCAGAAAGGGGAAAGGGAATTCGCTATGAGCGTACAGCTTCTGGACAAAACCCGGAAAATCAATAAGCTGCTGCATAACACCAGCACTTCCAAAGTAGTGTTCAACGACATCTGCAGCGTCCTTGTAGAGACGCTTTCTTCCAATATCCTGGTCATCAGCAGAAAAGGCAAAGTCCTTGGCGCTGGCAAGTGCGAAGGCGTCGATGAGATCAGCGAGATGATCGAAGGCGAGATCGGAAGCTTTGTGGACCATCTGCTCAATGAGCGTTTCCTGGGCGTTCTGTCTACCAAGGAGAACGTCAACCTGACAACGCTGGGCTTCACAGGCGACGGAATCGACCGCTATACGGCGATCATCAATCCGATTGATATCGCGGGGGAGCGGCTGGGCACGGTCTTCTGCTATCGCTCGGACTCTACATATGATATTGAGGACATCATCGTCAGCGAATACGGGACGACGGTCGTCGGCCTCGAGATGATGCGCTCCGTGGACGAGGAGAATGCGGAAGAGACCAGAAAGAGACAGGTCGTGAAGTCGGCCTTCTCGACGCTTTCCTTCTCCGAGCTGGAGGCGATTATTCACATTTTCGATGAACTGGACGGCAGTGAGGGCATCCTTGTCGCGAGCAAGGTGGCTGACCGTGTCGGCATCACGCGTTCCGTCATTGTCAACGCCCTCAGAAAGTTTGAGAGCGCCGGGGTCATCGAGTCCCGCTCCTCGGGCATGAAGGGAACCTATATCAAGGTTCTCAACGACTATATCTTCGACGAACTCGATGAACTCAAGGCGAGAAGAAGCCGGTAAAACAGGGACAGACAGCTGATCGGGACCGCTCCGTGCGGTCCCTTTTTTTCGCAAAATAATCCTTGACACGTTTTGGGAGAGAGCGTATATTATCCTGTAGATGTTAGCACTCCCAATAAACGAGTGCTACCAAATCCAAAACAAAGCCATTTGCAAAGGAGGCAATGCTATATGAAGTTGGTACCGCTCAGCGACAGAGTCGTCCTGAAAGAAGTAGAAGCGGAAGAGAAGACAGCATCCGGCATCATCCTGACGGGAGACGCCAAGGAGAAGCCGCAGCAGGCGGAGGTCATCGCAGTCGGACCCGGCGGCATCGTCGACGGCAAAGAAGTGAAGATGAACGTCGAAGTCGGGCAGAAGGTCATCTATTCGAAATATGCGGGCACGGAAGTCAAGCTCGGAGACGACAAGTATATCGTTGTCAAACAGAATGATATTCTCGCGGTTGTTGAAGACTGAACAGCGATAGGCTAAGAAACGGAATTAGGAGGAAAAGATCATGGCAAAGGATATTAAATATGGTGTGGAGGCCCGCGAGGCACTTCAGGCCGGTGTCGATAAACTGGCGGACGTCGTGCGCGTCACGCTCGGACCGAAGGGAAGAAATGTTGTTCTTGAGAAGTCCTATGGTTCACCGACGATCACAAACGACGGCGTAACTATCGCCAAGGAAATCGAGCTTGAGGACGGCTTCGAAAACATGGGCGCCCAGCTCATCAAGGAAGTCGCTTCGAAGACGAACGACGTGGCCGGCGACGGCACGACGACTGCTACTGTGCTCGCACAGGCGATGGTCCATGAAGGCATGCGCAACCTTGCGGCCGGCGCGAACCCGATCATTCTGAAGAAGGGTATGCAGAAGGCAACTGACGCTGCCGTCGAGGCGCTCGTGAAGATGAGCAAGCCGGTGAACGGCAAGGATCAGATCGCGCGCGTGGCCGCCGTTTCTTCAGGCGACGACGAAGTCGGCGAGATGGTTGCAGATGCGATGGAGAAGGTCAGCAAGGACGGCGTTATCACGATCGAAGAGTCTAAGACCATGCAGACAGAGCTCGAGCTCGTCGAAGGCATGCAGTTCGACCGCGGCTATATCTCCGCATATATGTGCACCGATATGGAGAAGATGGAAGCGCGTCTCGACGAGCCGTACATCCTGATCGTTGACAAGAAGATCAGCAATATTCAGGATCTTCTGCCGCTGCTTGAGCAGATCGTCAAGACCGGCTCACAGCTGCTGATCATCGCCGAGGACNNGACGTCGAGGGCGAGGCTCTGACGACACTCATCGTCAACAAGCTCCGCGGCACATTCAACGTCGTGGCGGTCAAGTCCCCGGGCTACGGCGACAGAAGAAAGGAAATGCTGAAGGACATCGCTGTTCTGACAGGCGGCACGGTTGTGTCCGATGAACTCGGCATCGACTTAAAGGAAGTCACGATCGATCAGCTCGGCCGCGCCAAGGCCGTGAAGGTCGCCAAGGAGAACACCGTCATCGTGGACGGCGAAGGCGACAAGAAGGAAATCGCGGACAGAGTCGCGCAGATCAAGAACCAGATCGCCGAGACGAAATCCGATTTCGACCGCGAAAAGCTCCAGGAGAGACTGGCGAAGCTCGCGGGCGGCGTCGCGGTTATCCGCGTCGGCGCGCCGACAGAGACCGAGATGAAGGACAAGAAGCTCCGCATGGAGGACGCTTTAAATGCCACGAGAGCAGCCGTGGAAGAGGGCATCATCGCAGGCGGCGGCTCCTCCTACGTACATGCGGCAGCGCAGCTTGACGAAGTGATCGCTTCCCTTTCGGGCGACGAGAAGACAGGTGCCGAGATTGTCAAGAAGGCTCTTGAAGCTCCGCTTTACCGCATCGCGGTAAATGCCGGCCAGGAAGGCGCCGTGATCGTTAACAAGGTCAAGGATGCGAAGGCAGGCGAAGGCTACAACGCGCTCACGGATGAATACGTGAACATGGTTGAGGCCGGTATCCTCGATCCGGTCAAGGTGTCCAGATCCGCCCTTCAGAATGCGAATTCCATTGCGGCGACACTCCTTACGACCGAGTCGGCCGTCTCCATCATCAAGGAACCGGAACCTGCTGCACCTGCAGGCGGCGCCGGCATGGGCATGATGTAAAAAGAAAACAAAGCAGAAAGAGGCATCGGCGGATGCCTCTTTCTTTTGCAATGCGTGAAACCGCAGGGACAGCCTTGCCTTCCCTGCGGTTTTTCTCTTCAAATCGAGGGAAATATGTAGTATACTTAACGGCAACTAACGCTTACGGAGGATGTTATGGAAGACCATTTTTCCGAACTTATTATCCCGAGAAAACCGAGACCTGCCGACGCGGTAAAGAAAGCGCTTCTCATCATAGCCACTTTGATCGCCGCTTTCTTCGGCCTTATGGTGAGCCCGATCTTTCTCATCGCCTTCATCATTCTGGGCTTTCTCGACTATTTCCTGTTCCCGCGCTTTAATGTCGAGTATGAGTACGCCTATGTCAACGGCGAGATCGATGTGGCGGCGATCTTCTCCAAAGCGAGCAGGAAGCATCTCGACACCATCACGCTTGAAAATGTTGAGTGCATCGCGCCGGTTTCGTCGCATCATCTGGACAGCTACGGGGTGACCTACAAGGTTGTCGATTACACATCCGGTGAGGCGGACCACAAGGTGTATGCCATCATAAAAAGCGGAAACGACAGCAAGAAGTACCTGCTTGAGCTTGACGAGGCGATGCTTGAGGATCTCAGGTGGCGCCTGCCCGGGAAAGTATTCCGTGACTGAAAACTGAACATATAGATTACCGCGAAGGAGGATACGAATGGCAACGATCGCAGGGGAAGGGATTACATTTGATGACGTTCTGCTTATACCGCAATACTCGGAGGTCACGCCGAATCAGGTGGATATCTCGACAAATCTGACGAACAGCATCCGGCTCAACATTCCCATGATGAGCGCCGGCATGGACACGGTCACCGAACACCGGATGGCTATTGCCATGGCGCGCCAGGGCGGCATCGGTATCATTCACAAGAACATGAGCGTCGAGCAGCAGGCGGAAGAGGTTGATATGGTGAAGCGCTCCGAGAACGGCGTTATCACGGATCCGTTTTTTCTTTCTCCGGAGCACACGCTCGGAGACGCCAACGCACTTATGTCCAAGTACAGGATCTCCGGCGTTCCCGTGACGGAAGGGCGGAAGCTTGTCGGCATCATCACCAACCGTGACCTGCAGTTTCAGACAGATATGACCCGCCCGATCCGCGAGCAGATGACGTCAGAAGGACTCATCACGGCGCGCGAGGGCGTCACACTCGAGGAAGCCAAGGAAATCCTCGGCAAAGCGAGAAAGGAAAAACTCCCGATCGTTGACGGGGAAGGTAATCTCAAGGGCCTCATCACGATCAAGGATATAGAGAAGCAGATCAAATATCCCATCTCCGCCAAGGACAGCCAGGGACGTCTCCTGTGCGGTGCCGCGGTCGGCATCACGGCAAATGTCATGGAGCGCGTCGAGGCGCTTGTGCGCGCCCACGTCGACGTGATCGTGATCGATTCCGCGCACGGCCACTCGAAGAATATTCTCGACACCTGCCGCCTTATCAAGGACGCTTTCCCGGATCTGCAGGTCATCGCCGGCAACGTGGCGACCGAAGAGGGCGCTGCGGCGCTCTTTGAAGCGGGCGCTGACGCGGCGAAGATCGGGATCGGACCTGGGTCCATCTGCACGACCCGCGTGGTGGCCGGCATCGGCGTGCCGCAGATTACGGCTGTGATGGAAGCGGCGAAAGCTGCCCGCAAATACGGCAGGCCGATCATCGCGGACGGCGGCATTCAGTACTCGGGAGACATGACGAAGGCGCTTGCCGCAGGAGCCAATGTCTGTATGATGGGCAGCATTTTTGCCGGCTGTGACGAGGCGCCGGGAAGCTTTGAACTGTTCCAGGGAAGAAAATTCAAGGTCTACCGCGGCATGGGCTCCATCTCGGCGATGGAGGCGGGCAGCAAGGACCGCTACTTCCAGACGGATGCGAAAAAGCTCGTGCCCGAAGGCGTGGAGGGACGCGTCGCTTATAAGGGCTCTGTGGAGGACACCGTCTTCCAGCTGGTCGGCGGCATCCGCTCCGGCATGGGATACTGCGGCGCGGCCTCGATCCCGATCCTGCAGGAGAGCGCGAAGTTCGTCAAGATCTCGGCGGCATCCCTGAAAGAATCTCATCCTCACGATATTCATATCACGAAAGAGGCGCCGAATTATACGGTCGAGTCATAAAGGTAAACGAATCCCCCGCATCGCGGTGAATCACTGCAGGATGCGGGGGATATTTATGCCGGTCAGCGGCACAATGCCTTCAAAAGGGTATTTTACTGCTGCAGATCATCGCCGAGCTCTTCGGCAAGCTTGCGATTGATTTCCTGCAGGCGCTGACACTTTTCCGCAGCTATGCCATACTCGATGTAGAGCCTGAAGTCGCGGTTTTCGTTATATTTTGACAGCAGCTGATGCTCGGCGATCCTCATGTGGCTGCGCCGCGATCCGTCCTCTGTAAGATCTCTGATATCCACATGGAGAGCTGTGGCGAGCTTTTCCAGGTTGCGGTCCCTCGGATGACTTTTTCCCGACACCCAGCTGTTGAGTGTCGAGAGCCGGATGCCGGCCAGGTCCGCCAGCTGCTTCTGATTCAGATTGTTTGCTTTCATGTATGTCCGTATATTGGCGGAGATAATTTCCGTCTGACTGCTTGCAGGGAGGTGTTCATGCCGGTGTGCCATGTGAGCTCCTTTTTTCATCACTGCAAATAATACCTGCGCATCAATAAAAGCATCGAAAAGAAAAATAAACCATTATCATAGTAAATTATTAGACGTTTATTGTCTCTATAAAGTGTTCTCCCGATCAAACTTTTTTGGTTGAAAATCCATTTTAAATGGATTACGATGCAAATGGAGCCAAAAAAACACTTTATGGGGGTGGCGCATCATGATGCCAAAGATTACACTAAAGGCAGCCCGCGTAAATGCGGGACTGACGCAGGACGAGAGTGCCCGCGCTCTCGGCCGCACCAAACAGACCATTGTCAATTGGGAGACAGGCGTGACGGAGATCAAGTACCGCGATCTGTGCGCGCTGTCGGATCTATATGAGATGCCGATTGAATACTTGAAGCTCCCGGATAAAAGGGGCAAAGAAGACTGATACGTCAGGAGGAAAACAAATGCAGAAACACAGACTGGAAGACCTGCTGAAGAGCAACGCCTATCCCGGGCGCGGCATCATGATCGGCCGCACGGAGGACGGCAGACATGCGGCTATCGCTTATTTTATTATGGGCCGCAGCGAAAACTCCAGAAACAGGATATTCGTCGAGGACGGGGACGGCATCCGGACGCAGGCGTTTGACGCGTCGAAGATGGAGGATCCTTCCCTCATCATCTACGCGCCGGTGCGCGTGCTCGGCAAAAAGACGATCATCACAAATGGCGACCAGACCGATACGATCTACGACGGCCTCGACCGGCAGCTGACATTCGAGCAGACGCTCCGCTCGCGCCGCTATGAGCCTGACGAACCGAACTACACCCCCCGCATCTCGGGCGTCGTGCATCTGATCGGGGAGAGCTTCCACTATGCGCTGTCAATCTTAAAGAGCGCGGACGGCGACCCGAAAGCTGACCACCGCTACACTTTTGCCTATTCACCGGCATTGTCCGGCGAGGGACATTTTATCAGCACTTATCTGCACGACGGCAATCCGCTGCCGAGCTTTGAGGGTGAGCCGATCCGCGTCTCCGTGGAAAATGACCAGGATGTCTTTACGGAGCAGATCTGGAACGCACTGAACGCAGACAATAAAGTATCGCTGTTCACCCGCTTTATCGACCTCTCGAGCGGGGAGGCCAGGACGCGCATCGTTAACCGCCACAAGTGAGAAATATAAAGGGTTAAAAAGGAGAGAAGAAGCTATGCAGGATCTTGAGCTGAAATACGGTTGCAATCCAAACCAGAAACCGTCCCGCATCTACGTGAGCGACGGACGCGCACTTCCGATCGAAGTGAAATGCGGACGCCCCGGCTATATCAATTTCATGGACGCGCTGAACGGATGGCAGCTGGTCAGCGATCTGAAGAAGGCGACCGGCCTTCCCGCTGCGGCGAGCTTTAAGCATGTCTCCCCGGCCGGTGCGGCGGTGGGACTTCCCTTAAGCGACACGCTGAAAAAGATCTATTTTGTAGAGGACAAGGGAGAACTCACGCCTCTGGCGGCCGCCTATGCGAGAGCCCGCGGTGCGGACCGCATGAGTTCCTTCGGTGATTTCATCTCGCTGAGCGATCCCTGCGACGCGTCGACGGCGTCTCTCATCAAGCAGGAGGTCTCGGACGGCGTGATCGCGCCCGGCTACTCGGAGGAGGCGCTGGAGATTCTGAAAAGCAAGAGAAACGGCAATTACAATATCATCGAGATCGATCCTTCCTATCGTCCGGCAGCGCTTGAACACAAGGATGTCTTCGGCATCACGTTCGAGCAGGGCAGAAATGATCTTGAGATCGGAGAAGCCCTTCTCGACAACGTGGTGACGGAAAACCGCATCATCCCTCCGGAGGCAAAACGGGACCTTCTCATTTCCCTCATCACGCTGAAGTATACGCAGTCCAACTCGGTCTGCTACGCGGCGGACGGACAGGCGATCGGCGTCGGCGCCGGCCAGCAGTCCCGCGTGCACTGTGTGCGCCTCGCCGGCAATAAGGCGGACAACTGGTTCCTCAGACAGAGCCCGAAGGTTCTCGCACTTCCGTTTGTCGACGACATTCGCCGCCCGGACAGGGACAACGCGATCGACGTATACATCGGAGAGGAATATGAGGACGTGCTGCGCGACGGCGTGTGGCAGAGACTCTTTAAAGAGAAGCCGGAAGTCTTTACGAAAGAAGAGAAGCGCGCGTGGCTTGACCGGCAGAGCGGCGTATCTCTCGGCTCTGACGCGTTCTTCCCCTTCTCAGACAACATCGAGCGCGCGAGAAAATCAGGCGTCAGCTATATCGCGGAGCCGGGCGGCTCCGTGCGCGACGAAGAAGTGATTCGCGCCTGCAACAGCTACGGCATGGCGATGGCATTTACGGGAATCCGTCTCTTCCATCACTGAAAACGCGGAAAAAGAAGCAAAAAGGAGAAAGCTATGCTTGCAAACTTAAAGGATGTACTCGTTCCGGCGGAGCAGGGAAAATACGCAGTGGGACATTTTAACGTCGTCAATCTGGAAATGGCGTGCGGCGTTTTAGAGGCGGCTGAGGAGGCGGAGGCGCCGGTGATTCTCGGCATAGAAGAGAAGCACCTGCCGATCTGCCCGCTCGATGAATTTGCGGCCTTTGTGGTCCCGATGGCGAGGAAGGCCAGCGTGCCTGTCGTCGTTCATTTCGACCGCGGCGCGACGTTCCAGCGCTGCATCGAGGCCCTGAAGCTCGGCTTCACCTCGGTCAATCTCGACTGCTCGCGGGACGCGCTTGAGCTGAATATTGCCAAGGTGGCGGAAATGGCGCGCACCGCGCACGCGTTCGGCGCGACGGTGGAAGCGGAGCTCGGCTATACGCCTTCCGCGGCAGAGCTCGCCGAGGGAATGACGACAGATTTCCTGACGGATCCCAGACAGACGGAAGACTATGTGGCGAAGACGGAAGTCGACGCGCTGGCCATCTCGGTCGGGACGGCACACGGCGAGTATAAGGTGCAGCCGAAGCTTGATTATATGCGCATTCGCGCCATCACGGAAGCTGTTTCCGTCCCTCTTGTGCTGCACGGCGGGTCGGGTCTTTCGGACAGCGCCGTCCGTGAGGCGATCACGAGCGGCATCTCCAAGATCGACATCTTCACAGACCTGAACATCGCGTGCTTCCAGGGAGCAATCCAGGCGTACAACGATGGCGTGTACCTGGTGAGCGAGGCGGTTCCGTATGAAATTCACGCCGTGAAGGTTGCGGCCGCGGAGAAGATCAAGCTGTTCTCAAACAGGTAAATGGCATATAAAAAACGCTGCCGCGGGGCAGCGTTTTTTTATGCTGATCATTCATTATTTGATTCTGCAGATCCAGCCTTCCGGCGCCTCGATGCGTCCCATCTGGATGCCGGTCAGCGTGTCGTAAAGCTTCTTTGTCTTCGGACCCATCTCGGCCATACCGCTCGGGAAGCAGATCTCTTCCGAGCCATTGACGATTTTGCCGACCGGAGAGATTACAGCCGCCGTGCCGCACAGACCGCATTCCTCGAAGGAGCTGAGCTCCGTGAGCGGCACTTCGCGCTCCTCGACCTTCATGCCGAGATAGTGCTCCGCCACATATTCGAGCGAGCGTCTCGTGATCGACGGAAGGATCGAGGGGGAGCCGACCGTGACAAATGTGTTGTCCCTGATGAAGATGATGTTGGCGCCGCCTGTCTCTTCGACTTTCGTGCGGGTCGCGGAATCGGGATAGAGATTCTCGTCGAAGCCCTGTGCGTGCGCCTCGACGATCGCGTGAAGGCTCATCGCGTAGTTGAGGCCGGCTTTGATGTGGCCCGTGCCGCGCGGCGCAGCGCGGTCATAATCCGCGATCTTCAGTGTGAGGGGCCTTGCGCCGCCCTTGAAATACGGGCCGACGGGCGTTGTGAGGATACGGAATTGATAGACGTCGGCGGGCTTCACGCCGATGACGGCATTTGCGCCGAACATATACGGACGGATGTATAGCGTAGCGCCTGATCCGTAAGGCGGCACCCAGCTCTCATTGGCGAGCACGACTTCGCGCACCGCTTCCACGAAGCGATCCTCCGGGAAGACCGGCATCTCAAGACGTCTTGAGGAATCCGCCATGCGCGCCGCGTTGAGGTCGGGGCGGAAGGCGACGATCCGGCCGTCTTCGGTCGTGTAGGCTTTAAGGCCTTCAAATACCGTCTGCGCGTACTGCAGGACGCCTGCGCACTCAGACATCGTGACCGTGTGGTTGGATGTCAGCGTACCTTCATCCCAGGCTCCATTTTCGAAAATGGAGACGAAGCTTTTTGAGGTCTCAATATAACCGAAACCCAGGCTGCCCCAGTCGATGTTCTGTTTTTCCATAATGATCTGCCTCCGCTTCCTTCTTAAAAATGTTTTTTACGATTATAGTCATATTTTGTCCGAGCGTCAATTGCCTTCACGAAGCGCCTCTCAACTACTTCCGCGCGATTTTCCGCAGGTAGATGACGAAAGCGATAAAGGCGACGACGGTGACGCCGAAGGAGATCAGCGCCATGACCGGGAATGTGTGCGACAGGAAGATGATGGCGAGCTCGTCGACGAGAAGTACGGAGAAGAAGATGAGGCAGGCGCGGTTGAAGAGATCGCGGTCGTATACCTCATAGATATTCTGCCCGTATTTCCCCGAGAACAGTCCCCACAGCCTGTCGCTGTTTCCGGTGACGATCATGCCGATCGCGACAATTAAAACGACAATGATGATAATATCGAGTGCCTGTGTCATATGAATACCTCCGCTTTCCGGCGATTCTGTGCGGTGAAACCGCAATTAAAAGGTATTATAGCGCTGTTTCGCAAAAAATGCAAAAAGCGCCTTGACAGTCATGCTCCGATTTTGTATAATCCTTTTTGTCCTTGAGCGAAACGTTTGAGAGACACAAGTTTTATATGGTGTATGCGCGAGTGGCTCAGCGGTGGAGCACCACCTTGCCAAGGTGGGGGTCGCGGGTTCGATCCCCGTCTCGCGCTCGAGGGAGGGTTCCGGATTTGCTTTTTGAGAGCAGGTTCGGGGCTTTTCTTTTTACTGTGATCGGGAGAATAAAGGATGATCAGGGAATTTAGTGAAGATAAGATGCGGCAGCTTGCGCTCATTGACCGGGCGGCGCGCGGCGACATAGACGCGGCTGCGGATCTGGGTGAGGGATACATCAAAGGGAGCTTCGGAGAAAAGCCGAATCCCGTGAAAGCCTTGAAATGGTGCCGCTACGCAGCGAAGCACGGGAGCATTAAGGCCGCGGAGATCCTGCGGGAGATCGAGGGCAGGAAAGACTGAGAGCGCGGCCGGCGCGATCAGGATTCCTGGCTGCGCACGATCGCGCTCAGCACATACTGGCTGCTTTTGAAGTTTTTCTGGCTGATGTTCTCCAGACGGATGAGATCGACGTCGAGCCAGAGCTCCTCTGAGGCGACGGCGATGTGGGAGAACATGATGCCAAAGCCGAAGGCATCCAGGTTTTTCAGCTTATCCAGTCCGTCTTTTCTGGAAAAGATGTGAATCCTGCTTCCGACGACGACAAAGCGCCAAGGCTGCCGGTTGAAGGGGGAGGGCGCAAGGCGCGCGGCTTCGAGCACCTGGTTCATCCAGCGCGTCGGTTCGTTTTTGAACACGCACAGGTCGGAGAGCGGGAGCCGCTTCGCGTCCTCGGGACGTCTTGTCAGCTTTCCTTCCGGGTAGCCGAAGGCCATGACGATGACGAGCTGCTTGTCGCCTCTTGTCTTCGGCGTGCCCGCGAGGGAGGTCCCTGCGAGGAAGCAGCTGGCAAGGCCGAGCGTCATCATGTAGAGGGAGAGCTGCTCCCCGATATAGCCGGCGTTCATGTCCGCGCGGTCTCTGGATTCGGAGTAGATCAGCAGATAGTAGGGCGCGGACACGCTGAACAGACCCCGCTGTACGTGGCGGCCGGTCAGGTTTTCGCGGATGCCGATCTCGGTTTCTATGCCGGGAACGAGCGGCTGTGCTTTTTCGTAGAACAGTCCGATCTTCTGGAGTGTCTCCGGATCGATCGGCTGTTTTTTATATTTTTTGACTGAATGTCTCAGATAGATTGCTTCGTATAGATTCATGTTGACCCTCACTGAGACATACATCGTAACTTGAAACCGGCTTCTTGTCAAATCGCAGCTATTGTGTAAGGTATAATTCGCTATGTATATGTTTTGAATAGACAATTGCTTCACATAGCTTCCGCCACACATCCTCACCTCCTCCTCTTGCTCC
>DEFE01000063.1:20552-20787 GCA_002350625.1 Lachnospiraceae bacterium UBA2860 | reverse complement strand
CTCCACAAATGTCGTTCGGTGAGGATGTGTGGCGGAAGCTGCTGCGTAGCGGAAGGATTTATGTAAACTGATCTGACAGAGGGTCAGACCCCTTGTCATGTTTATGTTGTATGCAATATGACAGAGGGTCAGACCATATGCCGTAAACTGTCACATCGTGAGCAGCGGCTGATCCATGTTCTCTTTGCAGCGACTTTGACCGGAACGCAAGCTTGCAGTGCGATTTCAAGCCCTG
>DEFE01000063.1:0-20396 GCA_002350625.1 Lachnospiraceae bacterium UBA2860 | reverse complement strand
AGCAAAGAGAGAACATGGATCTGACGCTGCGCCGCTTTTGCATTTTCAAAACATATACCATCTGAACATGCGCCCGTATGAGCACAAGTGCTTGCGCGCTTTAGCCATTCGTGGCATGATGAGAAAAGTACAGTCAGAAATGACACCGGCCTCTGCCGGGGAAAGGAGATACAAATGACGGAAGAACTCAGAGAACTGTTAAGTCATGTAGATCACACGCTCCTTGGCGTCACGGCGACATGGGAGGAGATCCGGCAGATCACGGAAGACGGCATCCGCTACGGAACCGCGTCCGTCTGCATCCCGGCCAACTATGTGAAGCAGGCCAGCGAATATGCAAAAGGCGGCGTGAAGATCTGTACCGTGATCGGCTTCCCGAACGGCTATGATACAACCGCAGCTAAAGTTTTCATGGCGAAGGACGCCATCGCCGACGGCGCGGACGAAGTCGACATGGTCATCCCGATCGGCTGGCTGAAGGACGGCCGCACGGAAGAGATCACGGCGGAGATCGCAGCGGTCAAGGAGGCCTGCGGCGACCACATCCTCAAGGTGATCATCGAGACCTGCCTGCTCACGGATGAAGAGAAGATCGCGATGTGCAAAGCCGTGACGGAGGCGGGCGCGGATTACATCAAGACCTCGACCGGCTTCAGCACCGCAGGAGCGACCTTTGACGACGTGGCGCTGTTTGCGAAGCATGTCGGCCCGGACGTCAAGATCAAAGCCGCCGGCGGCATTTCCTCGATCGACGACGCGAAGCGCTTCCTCGAGCTCGGGGCGGACCGCCTCGGGACGAGCCGCATCGTCAAGATCGTGAAGGAAATGGAACAGTCGAATGAGTGATCATAAGCCCGGTTTATCGCACCTGAATGAGCGCGGAGAGGCGCGCATGGTCGATGTGACGGACAAAGAGCCGACGGACCGGGAGGCGCGCGCGGAGGGCTTCATCCGGATGAACGGGGAGGCGTTCCGCGCCGCGATGAGAGGCAGTGAGAAAAAAGGCGATGTGCTCGCGGCGGCAAGAATCGCCGGGATCATGGCCGCAAAGCGCACCTCTGAGCTGATCCCTCTCTGCCATCTGCTCCCGCTCACAGGCTGCTCCGTGAACTTTGAGCTGCCGGACGGTGATGCTTCGAAAATGGAGACAGACACTTCCGGGACCTATGAGATCCGCGCGGTGTGCACGGCGAGAACCCACGCGAAAACCGGCGTGGAGATGGAGGCGCTCACCGGCGTATCGGCGGCGCTCCTTACCATATACGACATGTGTAAAGCCCTTGACCGCGCCATGGAGATCAGGGAAATCCGGCTCATTGAAAAAAGCGGCGGAAAAAGCGGGACCTTTAAAAGAGTGTGAGGCGGGAGACGAAAGGGAAAAGGATGCATAATGAGACATCACCGGAAAACCACGAAAAAAAGCGCAGCGGGTTAAAGCAGGCGCTTTCGGCCGCGGGGTTCCTTGCGGTTCTTATGGCCGCATTCCTGTTCTTCACCTATCTCTTCCGGCCGACATTTTCTTATTCGAGACTGAATATCCTGCGCTATTACGCGGAAGAGCGGAATACGGTCGATGTCGTCCTCATCGGGGCCAGCAGCTTCTACCGCTTTTTCAATCCCGTACAGGCTTATGAGATGAGCGGCATCACATCCTACGACTATGCGGTTGCCGGGATGCAGGGATGCAACTATATCACGGGAATTCGCGACGTGATGCGCACGCAGAAGCCGAAGCTCCTGCTGATCGACGCCAGGCGTTTTACGGAGACCCGGGTGGAGAGTGCGACACCCGATAAGTCGCGCTTCTATTTCGATGCGCTGGATATCGGCCTCAACCGGATGCGGGGCATCTGGCATTTCAGCCGGGAATATGACGTGCCGATCGACGAGACGCTGGAGCTTGCCTTCGACATCAGTCTCTACCACAACAACACGGAGGCGCTGTCAGACCCTCTCAGGTGGAAGCTCGCGGACAACAGAGTCGATGCGGATTCACGAAAGAAAAATACAAAGGGATTTCTTCCGGGATCTTCCGTGAAGCAGGTGGCTCTGCCGTCTTTTTCGGGAGAAGGAGAAGAGCCGCTCACGGAGCGGCAGGAGAGAATTTACAGAGAGGTGTGTGCTTATCTTGCCGGGCTGGATACGGAAGCGGTCATGATGGTATGCGCCTATTCGGTGACGGACGACGCGGAGCGGCAGTTCCGTGCGATGAAGCGGATCGCTGAGGAGTACGGCATCGGCTTCCTCGACACCAATGAATTCCACGAGGAGATCGGCTACAACTACGATACGGACTTTTATAACAAGCGGCACACCAACCTGCTGGGGGCGGAGAAGTTCACCGCATTTCTGACAAAGTATCTGACAGAGCATTACGATCTTCCGGACCACCGGGGCGACGCCAGATACAGCAGCTGGGACGACGCAATTCTCGCCTTTCACGAGAAGGCTGAGAAGATCCATAAAACGATGGATGACAAAATCGCGGAGCTCTACGGAACCTGAAGCTGTGTAAGTGAAGGCGCAGAACCGGCAGCAGCGGGATTGCTGTGTAAGCGAAGGTGCAGAACCGGCAGCAGCGGGACTGCTGCGGAAGCAATGGCGGATAGACGGCGGCATTGGAAGCGATTGCCAAGCCGCCGCGTTCATGTGTATAATAGGGAACGGACCGGCCTCAAAGAACATAAAAAGGCCGGTGCCTTAAAGGAGAACGGATATGGCGAAACAGCTCACAACCTTTATCGCAAATGTGCCGGGAACGCTCGCGGGCCTGTGCCGCACGCTCAAAGCACACAATATCGACATGCGCGCCATGAACGTTGGTGACGCGATGGATTTCGGCATCGTGCGCATCATCGTCGATAACACCGAGGAGGCAATTCGGGTGTTGGAAGCTCAGAATTTTGTCTGCCAGGTGCAGGACGTGCTTGTGATTGAGGTTGAGGATCATCCGGGAGCGCTTGTCGGACTTCTGACAACGCTTGAAAAGGCAGGCGTCAACGTGAATTACGTCTACGCGCTTTTCTCGAGACATGAAGGCATGTCCGGGTTCGTTATCAATACGGCGGACAGGGAAATGGCGGAGAAAGCGCTCTTAGAGTCCGGCGTCCGCACGATACCGGAAGATGAACTGTAAGGACTCCCGGCACTTTAATCACAGCCGGTGCGCCTCGATATAAGGGATGACAAGATCGAGGGACGGGAGGACGGCCGCCGCCATTTTGCGGCATTCGTCGCCCGGCTTTTTCAGATCGGGAATGCAGATAACCGGGATCCGCGCGGCAAAGGCTGACCGGATCCCGTTTTCGCTGTCCTCGAGCGCGAGGCAGTGAGAGGGGGCGCAGCCGGCAGCCCGGGCGGCCTCCAGAAAGATATCGGGCGCAGGCTTCGGCCGCTTGACCGAGGGACCGCAGGTCAGGGCGTAAAAATATGAGGAGATGCGGTTCGCCTCGAGAATGTTGACAGCGCGCTCTTCCGTGCTCGAAGAAGCAAGGACGGCGCGGATGCCCGTCTCCTTGAGATAATTAAGGAGCTCCTCCGCACCCTTCATGAGACGGCCGCTTTTTCCCGAGATCAGGGCTTCCTTCTCCATGTTCGCCATCAGGGTGAATCCCTCCTCAGGCGTCATCGGCAAGTTGAAGCGCTCGATATAGGACTTGACGTTGTCCATCAGCGTGCGGCCCGCGAAGCGGCCGGTATATTCTTCAAGCGACATGTAACCGCCATAAGGCCCGATAAAGTCGAGCACCAGCTGGTAGAAACCTTTCTCGCTGTCGATGAGGAGCCCGTCGAGATCAAAAAGTACTGCGCTGATCATAGTGAACAGATCCTTTCCTTCGAAAATGCCGCCCCCTTGGGGCATCGCTATATAAGTACTATACAACAGGAAAGCGTCAGGACACAACGGAGAAAACGGCGCGTACGGCAACAGGAAAGCGTCTGGATTCAGCGGAGAAAACCGGCGCGGAAGGCCGGGAGGAAAAGATTGATCGAAGTAAGTCATTTAACGAAGCGATATGGAGATTTGACCGCTGTCAGCGACCTGAGCTTTCAGGTCGGGGACGGGGAGATCTGCGGCTTTCTCGGCCCGAACGGCGCGGGAAAGACGACGACGATGCAGATGATGACCGGCTGCCTCGCGCCGACCGAAGGAACGGTAAAGATTGACGGATACGACATCTTCAGGGATCCTGTGCCGGCGAAGAAGACCATCGGTTACCTGCCGGAGGTCCCCCCGCTCTACCCGGACCTGACGGTCGACGAGTATCTCCGCTTCGCCGCGGCGCTGAAAAAAGTGCCGAAAGCGGCGCGAAGCGCCGAACTTGACCGCGTACTCTCCGCGCTTGAACTCTCCGAAGAAAGACACAGACTCATCCGCAATCTGTCCAAGGGCTACCGGCAGAGAGTCGGCTTCGCCGGCGCACTCATCGGCGATCCGAAGACGCTGTTTCTCGATGAGCCGATGTCCGGACTTGATCCGAAGCAGATCAATGCGATGCGTGATCTGATCCGTGAGCTCGGGCGCACGCACACGATCTTTCTGAGTTCTCATATCTTGAGCGAGGTGGCGGAGATCTGTACGCGCGTGCTGATTCTGTCCGGAGGAAGGGCGGTCGCGATGGATACGCCCGACAGGCTTTGCGGGCAGGGCGCGGGCGTGCTTTTGATCGAGACGGCCGGAAGCGCCTCTCAGGCGCGGGAAGCCCTCGGACGTGTCGCGGACGCGGAAGAGGCGGAGATCGAAGAGCGCGGCGGCCGGGTGTACATCAGGATCCTCATGCCCGAAGGAGAGGACATCCGCAGCCGCGTGAGCTCAGCGCTTGCCGCGGGAGGCTGCCCCGTCCTTGAGATGCGGGCGGAGAAGGCGTCGCTCGAAGACATTTTCATCCTGCTGACTGAGGAGGATGCGGAAGAAGAGACTGAGGAGGACGCCGAAGAAGAGACGAGGGCGCTTAAAGGAGCGGATGATGACAGCGATCTATAAAAAGGAAATGCGGTCCTATCTCACGAATATGACCGGCGCCGTATGCATCGCCGTGACGCTGCTCGTCTTCGGACTGATGTTCCGGTACTATAACCTTCTGAACGGCGCGCTGACGCTGCACTATGCGGTGAGCGGCTCGTCGATCGTGTTTTATATCGTCGTGCCGGTGCTCACCATGCGCGCATATGCGGAGGAGAGAAAGCAGCGGACGGATCAGCTGTTTCTTACATCGCCCGTCTCCGTCTGGTCGGTCGTGTGCGGGAAATATCTTGCGCTGATGACGATCTTCGCGATCCCGGTCGCGGTCCTTTGCCTCTTCCCGCTCATCATGACGGCTTTCGGCCGTGAGACGCTTCACTGGGACTACGCGGCCATCGCCGCTTTCTTCCTCATGGGCTGCGCCTATCTGTCGGTCGGCCTGTTTCTTTCCTGCCTCACGGAGAGCCTCATCATCGCCGTCATCGCGGCCGTTTCCTTTGTCTTCGCGACGCAGATGCTGAGCGGGATCTATACCCTGCTTAGCGGCGACATGCTCTCGGCGATGCTGTTTCTGGCGATCGTCGCGGTGCTGCTGTCTCTTCTCATGTATCTGATGACGCGGCACTTCGCGGTGAGCGTCGTCACGCTCGCCGTGCTCCTTGCGGCACTTACGGCGGCCTATTTCATCGCGCCCGCCTTCTTCACGGGGCGGACGGAGTCGGTGCTGCGGCTGTTTGACTTCAGCACGCATTTTTCGGATTTTGCCGGCGGGATCGTGACGATCCAAAATGTCGTCTACTTTCTTTCGTTTATCGCGGCGGGGCTGATCCTGACCGCGCTCACGGTCGACGGCCGGCGGCGTCCCGGCGGCTATGCGGTCGCGCTGCTCGCCGCGCTTTCCGGGGTGCTCGTGCTCGTGAACCTGATCGCGGCAGAACTGCCGAAAAAGTATACGACATGGGACGTCTCCGACATCGGCCTCTATTCCGTGGGCCCGGAGACGCGCGAGGTGCTGGACGCGCTTAAAGAAGACGTCACGCTTTATTATCTCACGGAGAACGGGCAGGAGGACGAGGCAGTCATCAAGCTCCTCGACGCCTACGCGGCCGCCTCGGCCCGCGTCCGTGTCGAAAACGTCGATGTCCTTAAGAAGCCGACATTTGCCGCGGCCTACACGGACGGGACCGTGCCGCTGAACAGCGTGATCGCTGCATCTGCCGCCGCATCCCGCGTCGTCCCCTACACCGGCTTCTACATCTACGACAGCTACGGCTACATGAGCGGAACGCCGCTTTCGTGGGACGCGGAGGGGCAGATCACGTCCGCGATCGCGGAGCTTCAGGAGAGAGGCACCGGAAAGGTCTTCTACACGGCCGGCCACAGCGAGCTGCCGCTCGGCAGCGCCATGACGGAAGGCCTTGAAAAAGCCGGCATGGCTGCAGAGCCGCTGAATCTCCTGACCGGCACGATTCCCGCAGAGGCGGACGCGCTCATCATCTTCGCGCCGGGGGAGGACTTCGCGGAGGCTGAGGCGGATAAAGTGCGCGCCTATCTGAGAGAGGGCGGAAGACTGCTCCTTGTGACGGCGTCATCCGCCGTAAATGGCGCCGAAACGCCGCTTCTTGACAGCCTCATGGAGGACTACGGCGTGACCCGGGCCGGTGGCCTCGTCATGGAGGAGGACCCGGCGCGTTATGTAGAGGCGCCGTATATCCTGCTCCCGAAAACAGGCGCGGTCGAGGTGACGGAAGGCCTTGAGAACCGGAATCTCATCTGCGCGCTGCCGGAGGCGCTTGATCCCGGGCACACGGATGAGGCGCCCTACACGGTGCGGACCGTGCTCGCGAGCGGGGAGAAGGCCTACCGGAAGGAGAGCATCGCCGACACCGTGCTGCGCGGGGAGGGCGACGAGACCGGGCAGTTTGTGCTCGCCCTTGAGATCGAGCAGACCCCGTCCTATGACAGTATGGGAGAACCGGATTTTGTGCCGGAGGAGGAACGCCCGGCGGCGGAAGAAGAAAGCGCCGCGGAGGAGACGCAGGAGGAACGCGCGCATCGCGCGACGCGGATCCTCTATTACACGACGCCGTGCCTTTTCAGCGCCGAAGCTCTCTCCGCCCTGATCCGTGAGGACACGGCGCTTCCGGAAGGAAACGCAGCGCTTTTCGCGAAATCCATGGCCTATCTGACGGACAGGGAGACGGCGGTCTATGTCGCCCCGAAGATGCTCGAAGTGCCGCAGACAGTCGTGAACTCACGCGCGCAGGCCGTTCTCGGAAACGCGCTGATGATCGCGCTGCCCGCGCTCGTCTTCCTGTTCGGCCTTGTGATCTTCTTCCGGCGGCGGAGACGGTAAAAAGCGGGAGAGAACGATGGAAAAACACAGGAAGTATGCGCTCGCCGCGGCACTTTGCGCGCTCGCCGCGCTCGCCCTCATCTACGCATTTGCGCTGAGACAGGCGCGGAAAGAGCGGGAAGGGGAAAGCCCGGGGATGCTGATGGATCTGACGGCGGACCGGATCGCGGGAATCCGCATCACGGATGCATCCGGAGAAGTGCGCGCGTCCTTTGTCAGGGAAAATGGCGCCTGGCGCGAAGAGGGCGCGGCGGCCGCCCCGGATCAGACGGCAGTGAATAAGCTCGCCGCATCGCTTACCGGGGTGCGCCTCATCGAGGTGATCGGGGATGTCGCGGATCCGGGGGAATACGGGCTCGCCGCACCGCGCGGGACCATTGAGATCACGGATACGGACGGACAGGCCGCGAAGATTCTGATCGGAGACGAAAATGAAATGACGGTGTCGCTTTACTGCGCGCTGAACGGTGACACCGGGACCGTGTACGCGGTCTCCGCCTCGCTTACGGCGGAGACGGGACCGTATCTGAACAGCGCTTCATGAGAACAGGGAGGATAAAGTATGAGAGTCGGCACAGGCTATGACGTACACAGACTTGTAGAAGGCCGGGAACTGATCCTCGGAGGGGTGCACATCCCCTACGAGAAGGGACTGCTCGGGCACTCCGACGCGGACGTGCTCGTCCACGCCGTTATGGACGCACTGCTCGGAGCGGCGGCCCTCGGCGACATAGGGCTCCTTTTCCCGGACAACGATCCGGCCTACGAGGGCGCGGATTCCCTCGCGCTGCTCAGAAAAGTCGGCGGCACGCTGACGAACCGGGGCTACTATATCGAAAATGTGGACGCGACCGTGGTCTGCCAGGCGCCAAAGCTCCGGCCTTACATCGAGGAGATGCGCGCGAACATAGCGCTGCACCTCAAGGTGCCGAAGGACCGCATTTCCGTCAAGGCGACGACGGAGGAGCGGCTCGGCTTTACGGGCTCCGGGGAGGGGATCGCCGCGCAGGCCGTCTGTGCGATCGCGCCCTTAAGCGGCAGATAAGAAACGCGGGCCGGATCGCCGCTTGTACTTGCGGCGAAGCGGACTTTCCGCTATGATGGATTACTTAGAGGAGCTGAAGTGTGTTCCCGCATGCGGCGCAGGAGGGCTCAAGACTTCGCTTCCGTAAACAGTCAGTTGCGTTCAGCATGTACATTCCGGCAGGAGGTGCGAAGAAAGACAGCGATGAAGATATTTAATACTCTGACCATGACAAAGCAGGAATTTGTTCCGCTTAAGGAGGGGAAGGTCAGCATGTACGTGTGCGGCCCGACCGTCTACAACCTCATACACATCGGCAATGCGCGCCCGATGATCGTCTTTGATACCTTCCGGCGCTATCTCATGCACAGGGGGTACGAGGTCAACTACGTGTCGAATTTCACCGACGTCGACGACAAGATCATCAAGGCGGCGATCGAGGAGGGCACTTCGTCCGAGGAGATCGCAAAGCGCTATATCGAGGAGTGCAAGAAGGATATGGCCGCCATGAACGTGATGCCGGCCACGACGCACCCGCTTGCGACCGGAGAGATCGACGGGATGATCGAGATGATCAGCGAGCTCATCCGCGAGGGACACGCCTACGAGAAGAACGGGACGGTTTATTTTTCGACGCGCAGCTTCCGCGACTACGGGGAACTTTCGCACAAGAATCTCGACGATCTGCGCTCCGGTTTCCGCGACCTCAAGGTCAGCGGCGAGGACGAGAAGGAGGACCCGCTCGACTTCGTGCTCTGGAAGCCGAAGAAGGAAGGGGAGCCCTTCTGGGAGTCTCCCTGGAGCGACGGGCGCCCCGGCTGGCACATCGAGTGCTCGGTCATGGCGAAGCGCTATCTCGGCGACACCATCGATATCCACGCGGGCGGCGAGGACCTGATCTTCCCGCACCACGAAAACGAAATCGCGCAGTCCACCTGCGCAAATGGCGTCCCCTTTGCCCACTACTGGATGCACAACGCGTTCCTCAACATCAACAACAAGAAGATGTCGAAGTCGCTCGGCAACTTCTTTACCGTCAGGGACATCTCGAAGCAGTATGACCTCATGGTCCTGCGTCTCTTCATGCTGAGCGCGCACTACAGGAGCCCGCTGAATTTCAGCGCCGATCTCATGGAGTCCGCAAAGGCCTCGCTCCTGCGCATCAGAAATGCCGCGGAATCTCTCCGGGACATCGCGGAGGGCGGCGCCGACGCGCCCCTTGACGACGCGGCGCAGGCGCTTCTTCAGGAGGCGAAGGCTTATATCGACCGCTTTGACGAGCGCATGGACGACGACAACAACACGGCGGACGCCCTGTCGGTCGTCTTCGACCTCGTCCGCTTCGCCAATACGGGCGTCACGGCGGGCGCGCCGAAGGCGCTGGCGCAGGGAGTGCTGGACGTGCTCCTTGTGATGACGGACGTGCTGGGACTTAAGGTGCTTCAGGAGAAAGAAAATCTCGACGGGAAGATCGAGGCGCTGATCGAAGAGAGACAGGCCGCAAGGCGCGCCAGGGACTTCGCGACGGCGGACAGAATCCGCGACGAGCTGAAGGCGCAGGGCATCGAGCTTCTTGATACGCGCGAGGGAGTCAAGTGGAAGAGAATCTGAAAAAGACGGACATCCGTGCGATGTGCTTTGAACCGGATATGACAGAAGCGGAAGCGGGGAGCTATTCCCCGCTTGCGCTCGCTTTTCAAGGGGACGCTTTCTACGAGCTCGCGGTGCGCACCATGCTCCTCTCCGAAGGAAACGCGCGGCCGAACGACCTCAACCGCAGGAAGCGGCGCCTCGTCAACGCGGGCGCGCAGTCGCAGATGATGGAGACGATCGAGCCGATGCTCACCGAGGCGGAGGAGGCCGTGTACAGAAGAGGGCGGAACGCCAAGTCGTACACGATGGCAAAGAATGCCACCATGGCCGACTACCGGAGGGCGACGGGCTTCGAGGCGCTCGTCGGCTATCTCTATCTCAGCGGCCGGAAGGAGCGGGCCTATGCGCTCATCGCCGCCGGGATCAGCGCGCTCGGCGAAAAGTGAGGAGGGAACTTGTATGGATCGGATTGAAGGCAGAAATGCCGTGATTGAGGCGTACCGCTCCGGGCGGACGGTAGACAAGCTTTTTGTCGAAGAGCACCAGACGGACGGCCCCATCCGCACGATTCTCCGCGAGGCTAAAAAAGCCGGGACGATCGTGTCCTTCGTGACAAAAGAAAGACTGAACGAAATGTCGGAGACCGGCCACCACCAGGGCGTGATCGCCCAGGTATCCGCCTATGCGTACGCCACGGTGGCGGACATTCTGCGCAAGGCGGAGGAAAAAGGAGAGGCGCCATTTGTGATTCTCCTCGACGGCATCGAGGACCCGCACAACCTGGGCGCGATCATCCGCACGGCCTCCCTGGCGGGCGCGCACGGCGTCATCGTGACCAAGCACCGCTCGTCTCCGCTCACGGCAGTTGCGGTGAGAGCGTCGGCGGGCGCGGTGCACTATGTGCCTGTCGCGCGGGTGACGAACCTTACGCGGACGATGGAGGAGCTTAAAGCTGCGGGACTGTGGTTCGTGTGCGCGGATATGGGCGGACAGCGGATGTACGATCTGTCGCTGACCGGGCCGATCGGCCTCGTCATCGGCAACGAGGGCGAAGGCGTGAGCCGCCTCGTGAGAGAAAAATGCGATATGACGGCGGCCATCCCGATGAAGGGCGAGATCGATTCCCTGAACGCGTCGGTCGCGGCGGGCGTCCTGATGTATGAGATTGTCCGTCAGAGGACTGAATTCGGTCAGTAAATGCCGAAGGCATGAGGCTGCTTAAATCCGTATCCGAACGGATTTCATCAGATGTAAGCCGGCGTTTTTTAGGAGGAGGCAAAGGGATGCCTTTACATACGCAGAAAGACCCGTCCGACCGGGAGCTCCTTGAAAGGAGCCGGCAGGGCGACGAGGAGGCCGTGGAACGCCTCCTGACCAAATACAAGCCGCTCGTCCTGCACCTGACAAGGGCGCGCTTCCTGATCGGCGGCGACAGGGACGACCTCGTGCAGGAGGGCATGATCGGCCTTTTAAAGGCCATCCGCGATTATGACCCCGCGCGCGAAAGCCGCTTCCAGACATTTGCGGCCCTGTGCATCGACCGCCAGATGCTGCGCGCCATCGAGGCCTCCAACCGCGAGAAGAACCGGCCGCTCAACGACTCGCTGCGGCTCAGCGGCGAGCTGCCCGTGTATTCCGCGGAGGAGGAGGGCGCAAGCCCGGAGATGACCTTCATCGACCGGGAGCTTAAAGCGGCCAGACTGGAGAAGCTGAGCGGGAAGCTCAGCGCGCTTGAGCGGGAGGTGCTGAGCGGCTACCTGGACGGCCTGAGCCTCCGCGAGATCGCATATAAGATCGGCAAGCCGCCGAAAACAGTCGACAACGCCTTCCAGAGGATTCGTCGAAAATGCCGAAATCTCCAAGATGCGTAAGAACGTTATAGAATCGGAAAACCTTATGATAGACCTGAGCGCGCTCCTCGTGTATGATTTTTACAGATCCGAAAAGGATCCGTGAAGAGGAACGGTCCGGACCGATCCATGGCGAAACAGACACCATGCACGCGCATGCGAGAGAAGCGGAGACAGGCGCCCGAAAAAGGTGCCGGTGTTCCGCGAAGGGACTCTCTGTGCGAAAGATCGAAAGGAGAAGGACTGTGATGACGAAACGAAAGATCGTGCAGTATACAAAAGACGAGAAGCCGCTGCGCCTCTTCAACAGCATCCGCGAGGCGGAGGCCGAGTATCATATCACCCACATATCCTGCGTCTGCCGGGGAAAGCGCCGCACGGACGGCGGCTTTATCTGGCGCTATATCGAAGATGTGGCGGGGGTGAAATAAGCGCAAAAAGGGGACGGTTCTCCGCATATCCGGCAGCACGTGGTGTCCCGCCGGATGAGCGGAGAACCGTCCCCTTTTCCTCTGCTTTTTAACTGCGTTTTTTGAAGTACCGGAAGGTGTATTCCCCGACCGGGATTTCCGCCGCGAGCTCGAAGGCGGGGTCGCTGAAATCTTCCACGGAGGTCAGAACGGCGTTCTGCGCCGCCGCGCCGTCAAAGGCAAAGTTCCTGTTCAGCTCGTTGATATCCGACCAGTCCGTCATGTAACAGCCGGTATCCCAGCCGAGCGCCGCGTAGATCTCCGGCACATACGTGCCGAAGGCGTAGGTGTCTTTCGGCACGGCCTCCTGCACAGCGGCCACGGCCTCATCAAGCGAAGCGGTTTTCCACGAGGAGCGCACGCGGAAATCGGAAGCGACCTCCAGATACATGGCGCCCTCCACCGAAAGAAAGACGGCGGCAAGAAGCGTTATGCAAAGAAGGGACGTGCTGAGGAAACGGGACGGAGAGGAGAGCTTTTCTTTAAGCGTCCCCGGCCGGATCCGCATCGCGCGCGCCGCCCAGTACCCGATGACGAGATTCAGCTGGATGTGCGAGATCGACATGTTGCCGTAGACCGCGCGATTCATGAAGTAGATGAGCGAAAGAAGGCCGGACAGGGACGCCGCCGCGGCGACGGTCTCCGACACGCGGTCCCCGCTCTTTCTGGCCGCCTGGCCGCGGAGCAGAATGAAGATTGTGAAAAGGAACAGCAGGATCTCAAAGAAGTACAGGTACGTGACGGACGGCAGCCTGTAGCGCAGATGATTGACGTTGTAGGTACCTGAGAACAGCGGGTAGATGAACTGCCGGATCGTGCCGAACTCCCCGCCGGACGCGAGATTGTAGAAGCCGACGATGCAGATCGCCGTAAGGAGGGAAGCCGCCGCGGAACCGATGGCCGTGACGATCGTGCCCAGCGTGTGCCGCGAGAAGAGCGGGTCCGTGTACAGCGCGCGGTAGACGCGCATCACCATGATGACGAGCGTGCAGAAAAGACCCGTCTCGAAATTCCAGACGAGGGAAACAGCGGACAGGAGGAATTCCATGACAATCACGGTCTTCCTGTGCTTTGTCTCCGTGTGTGAGATCGAAAATGCGATCAGGGCCAGCGTGAGCGCCGGAAAGAGAAGACGCAGCGGATTCACCTGAAAATACTGGCCGCGCCTCGTGAGGATCGTCGTGGTGCCCGTGATGCCGAAGACCGTAAGGACATAGACGGCGTTGTGGCGGACCAGCTTGTGCGCGGCGTAGAAAGCGGCCGCGAAGGCGATGAAGGCCGCCGCGGACAGCGACAGCATGATGCCGTTTAAGCCACCCCCGAAAAGGCGGGCGAGCGGGGCAAGGAAGAGTGCGTAGTGCCCGTAGATGCTGCAGCTGATGTCGCTGTAGGGCGCCCCGTGCATGACGTTTACGATCGTGTTCGTGACCGCGTGTATGTGCAGGGTGCCGGCGCCCGTGTCCTTCAGGATATTGGGGCAGTAGACCAAAGAGGCACTGAAGAAGGCACAGACCGGTATAAGCCCCAGGCGCAGCACGCGGTTCGGCGCGTACGGCTCGGACGAGCGCAGCGAAAAGAAGATGACGAGCGTCAGCGCCGTGATGACGCCGAAATAGACGGCGTGCGGCACTTCCTGCCTGAGGTAAGTGGCCGCCGTGTTCTCCGGATAGAGGCTGTTCTCGTGGACATAGATCTGATAGATCAGAATGAGCACCGTCGCGGCGGTCGCGATGTAGACCGCGTAGAGGACTCTCCGCACAAAAGCATTGCCGGAGGGCGCCTCCGGATCGGGGAGGTCCGCGTAGAGAAGAGAGCGCTCAAAGCGCTTCATGAGGAGCAGGTAAACAATAAAGATGATAAAGGCCGCTCCAAGCGCCCCGACATAGACGGCGAGGTTGTAGTTGAGGCCGTGAAAAACGCCCGTCTCATTCAGCGGAGACGCGGCCGCGGCCCTGAAAAGTATGGCGAGCAGAAAGCCGATGACGATGAGAAAGAGGCAGTCTGCATTTCTTCTTTTTCCGGACATGTCTGAAGTCCCTCTCTTAAGTGTGTTCTTAAGAATCTATCTTACCACGAAACGGCGGGGCGCGCGAGAAAAAGCGAGCGAACGGCCGCAGATGAAACGGCGGGGCGCGCGGGAAAATGCGGGATGACGCACACATGTGAAAAGACCCTGCCGGGGGAGCCGGCAAGGCCTTTTCAGGGGAGTATAAATAATTAATAAGGGGTTGTAAAAAAATTTTTGAAGGGTAAATTCTTTTACAAACCGAATTATATACGATATAATCGAAAAGCGCAACAAAAAGTTAACAATTTGTTAAATTCTTTTCAAGAGTCAATAAAGCGAGGCAAAGATGGCGATGTTTGCGTACACGGCCCCCTGTCACTTCGGGCTGGAGGCCGTGCTGAAACGGGAAATTCAGGAGCTCGGGTATGAGATCACGTCCGTCGACGACGGGCGGGTTTCCTTCGCCGGCGACGCTTCGGCCTGCGCGCGGGCGAACATCCGGCTCGCCACGGCGGAGCGCGTGCTCCTTAAGGCCGGCGAGTTTACGGCAACTACCTATGACGAGCTCTTTGAGGGAACGAAAGCGATCCCCTGGGAGGAATACCTGCCGGAGGACGCGAAATTCTGGGTCGCGAAGGCCTCTTCGGTGAGGAGCGCCCTTTTTTCCCCGTCGGACATCCAGTCCGTGATGAAGAAAGCCATGGTGGAGCGCATGAAGCTCCGCTACCGGAAGAACTGGTTTCCCGAGAGCGGCCCTTCCTACCCGGTGCGCGTCTCAATTAAGAAGGATGTCGTCACGGTATCTCTGGACACGACGGGCATGTCCCTTCACAAGCGCGGCTACCGCGTGGACAGCGTGATCGCCCCGATCTCCGAGACCCTCGCGGCGGCGATCCTCGGCCTTACGCCCTGGAAGCCGGACCGCATCCTCGTCGATCCCTTCTGCGGGTCCGGCACGATCCCGATTGAAGCCGCGATGCGGGCAAAGCGGATCGCACCCGGCATGAAGCGGAGCTTTCTCGCGGAGACCTGGTCGTCGCTCATTCCCGGGAGCGCTTTTAAAGAGACGCGGGAGGAAGCGCGGGAAGCGGTGCTTCCGGACGCCGGCCTTTGCGCGGACATCCAGGGTTACGACATCGACCCGCACGCCGTGCGCGCCGCGAGAAAGAATGCGGAGGCGGCCGGCGTCGGGGGACTCATCCACTTCCAGACCCGGGACGTGAAAGAGCTGCGCCACCCGAAGAAATATGGCTTTATCGTCACGAATCCTCCCTACGGGGAGCGCCTTGAGGACAAGGAGGAAGCGGCGAGACTGTGCCGCACACTCGGGGAGGCCTACAGGGGGCTCGACAGCTGGTCGATGTACCTCATCACCTCTTTTGAAGACGCGGAGAAAGCGATCGGGAAAAAGGCAGATAAAAACAGGAAGATCTACAACGGCATGCTGAGGACCTATCTCTATCAGTACATGGGCCCGAAGCCGCCGCGGAAAGGATAAAACACGATGAAACGACTGCTGGCGGCGACCGGAAACGCACACAAAATCGAGGAGATGCAGGCCATCCTGCGCGGCCTTGACATCACGCTCATCCCCATGAAGGAAGCGGGGATTTCACCGGAGATCGTAGAGGACGGGGAGACATTTGCGGAGAACGCCCTGATCAAGGCGCGCGCGGTCTGCGCGGCGTCGGGAGAGCCCGCGCTCGCGGATGACTCCGGCCTCGTCGTCGACGCGCTCGGCGGGAAACCCGGCGTCTATTCCTCCAGGTGGATGGGAGAGGACACCTCCTATCACGTCAAAAATGCCGAGCTTGTCCGCCTCCTTCAGGACGTGCCGGACGAAAAGCGGACAGCGAGATTCGCCTGCGTGATGGCCTGCGTCTTCCCGGACGGGGACGAGCTCACCGCAGAGGGCTTCTTCGAGGGAAGAATCGGCTACGAGGAGCGCGGGGAGAACGGCTTCGGCTATGATCCCGTTTTCTTTGTGCCGGAGAAGGGCTGCTATTCCGCGGAGCTCGCCCCGGAAGAAAAAAACGCGATCAGCCACAGAGGAAAAGCGCTCCGCAGAATGTACGAACTGCTTGAGGAGAAAATGGCGCATGAAGATTCTCATCGTCAGTGACAATCACGGGCAGAGCAAAGAGCTTTATGCCGTTCTGAAGAAGACGCGGCCCTTTGACTACCTGATCCATCTGGGCGACACCGAAGGAACGGACCGGATGATCCGGCGGGAGGCGAAGACGCCGGTCACCATCGTGCGCGGGAACAATGATTTCTTCTCGGACGCGGAGAAAGAGGCCGTGCTCACCTTCGGGAACTGCCGGATCTTTGCCGTCCACGGGCACACCTACGGCGTCTCGATGGGCACGGGGCGCCTGATGGAGGAGGCGAAGAAGCGCGGGTGCAATGTCGCGATGTTCGGGCATACGCACCGGCCATGCCTGGACCAGTCGGATCCGGAGATCACGCTCATCAATCCCGGGAGCCTCTCTTATCCGAGGCAGGAGGGGAGGCGGCCGAGCTATATCGTCATGAGCATCGACCGGTACGGAGAGGCGCATTACACCCTGAATTATCTGGAACGATGAAAAATCGGTTGACAAAGAGGGGGCGTACCGCCTATAATTACGAATGCGCGATTTGCGGGGGCACGTCTTAGACGGTTGCAGCGACGGGGTGTGGCTCAGCTTGGCTAGAGCGCCTGCTTTGGGAGCAGGAGGCCGCAGGTTCGAATCCTGTCACCCCGATCACGTTTTTCCATTTATGCGGGTGTAGTTCAATGGTAGAACACCAGCCTTCCAAGCTGGACACGTGGGTTCGATTCCCATCACCCGCTCTTCTTTCTTCCCGTTAGGCCGAGGGAGGAGGAAAACATGACATGTGTCTGTAGCTCAGCTGGATAGAGCAACGGCCTTCTAAGCCGTGGGTCGGGGGTTCGAGTCCCTCCAGGCACGGTATATGGTGGGTGTGGCGCAGTTGGTTAGCGCGCCAGATTGTGGCTCTGGAGATCGTGGGTTCGAGTCCCACCATTCACCCTCAGGCAGTTCCGGTGCAGTGCCGTTAGATCGATGGGCTATCGCCAAGGGGTAAGGCACAGCACTTTGACTGCTGCATTCGTTGGTTCGAATCCAACTAGCCCAGGTATGGAGCATTAGCTCAGGTGGTAGAGCACTTGACTTTTAATCAAGTTGTCCGGGGTTCGAGTCCCCGATGCTTCACGCACACGTTCGGGTTCCTCCGAACGTGGTTTTCTTTTCCCACGCGGTTATGGCGGAATTGGCAGACGCGGCAGATTTAGGTTCTGTTGTTTTTAACGTGCAGGTTCAAGTCCTGTTAACCGCATTCCGAAACGCATCCGCAGTTCTTATTTTCAAATCCGCTTATTTCATTAGATTCAGGGTATTCCTATGACAAAAGAACAGTATCAGTCGATTCATGCAGGTGATCTCAAAGAGCTCGCGAAGGCGCGCGGCATCCGCGGCGTCTCGGCCATGAAAAAGGACGAAATCATAGAAAAGATGCTCGCCCTTGACGAGAGCGCAAAGGAGACGGGAGCCGAGGAAGCGAAAGCATCTGCCGCGTCCGAAGAGGCGAAAGCGTCCGCTGCGCCCGAAGAGACGGGCGCGCCGGAAGGGGCAGAAGAGACAAAAGCGCCGGCGAAGACAAAGGGCGGCAGAGCGAAAGCCGCCGGAAGAGCAAAGGCGCCCGCAAAAGCAAAAGCGCCCGCGAAAGCGGAGACGGAGCACAGAAAGCGCGGCAGGAAGAGCAAGGCCGCGGCGGAAGAGGCTGCAGGCGCAGCCGCCCAGGAGACAGAAAAAGAAGGCGGCCGGGCTGCCCGCCGTGAGGACGATGTCCCGAAGGCAGCTGCGAAAGAGCCCGCAAAGGGACCGGCAAATGAGTCCGCCAAGGAGCCTGCAAAGGAACCGGCGAAAGAGTCCGCGAAAGAGCCTGCAGAGGAATCGGCGAAAGAGCCGGCAAAAGAACCCGCAAAAGAGGAGCAGCCGCTGGGCAGGATCCCGGGGGACGCGGGGAAGACCGCGCGCGGCATCCTCGAAGTGATGACGGACGGCTTCGGTTTCCTAAGAAGCGACAATTTCCTCCCGGGCGAGGATGACGTCTACGTGTCGCCTTCCCAGATCCGCCGCTTCAATCTGAAGACCGGGGATATGGTCGAGGGCAATAAGCGCGACAAGGCGCAGGGAGAAAAATACGGCGCCCTGCTCTATGTGTCTTCCGTCAACGGCCGCCCGGCCGACGAGGCGAGGAAGCGGGCTGTATTCGAACACATGACGCCGATCTTCCCCGACGAGCGGATCCGGCTCGAGCGGCCCGACGGCTCGCGCGCCACGCGGATCGTCGATCTCATCAGCCCGATCGGCAAGGGACAAAGAGGCATGATCGTCTCCCCGCCGAAGGCAGGCAAGACGACGCTGCTGAAAGACATCGCGAAGTCCATCCTGACCGGGGACCCGGACGCGAACCTCATCATTCTCCTCATTGACGAGCGCCCCGAGGAAGTGACCGACATGAAGGAATCCGTTCACGGAAACCATGTCGAGATCATCTACTCGACCTTCGACGAGCTGCCCGAGCATCACCGCCGCGTCTCCGAGATGGTCATCGAGCGGGCCAAGCGGCTCGTCGAGCAGCACGAGGACGTCATCATCCTCCTCGACTCGATCACGAGACTGACGAGAGCCTACAACATCCTCGTGCCCCAGAGCGGGCGCACGCTGTCCGGCGGCCTCGACCCGACCGCACTCTATATGCCGAAGCGCTTTTTCGGCGCGGCCCGCAACATGCGCGAGGGCGGATCCCTGACGATTCTCGCGACGGCGCTCGTCGACACCGGGAGCAAGATGGACGACGTCGTGTACGAGGAATTCAAGGGCACGGGCAACATGGAGCTCATCCTTGACAGGAAGCTGCAGGAGCGCCGCATCTTCCCGGCCATCGACATCGTGAAGAGCGGCACGCGCCGGGACGACCTGCTGCTAAGCATGAAGGAGAGAAAGTGCCTCGACATCATGCACCGCCGCATGAACGGCGTGAAGGCGGAGGAAGCGGTCGAGCAGATCATCAACGCATTTGCCTATTATCCGACCAACGAGCAGGTTGTGAACGTCATCCTGCAGAAGTGGGCGGTCGGTGAGAAATAAGTGGCCATAACGTGCGAAATAAGTACTTGCAAATGCCATTTCTCTATGCTAGTATATATTTTGCTGTTTGCAGATAAGGAAAGAAAGGGACCTGTTCCCGTTTATAAAAGAGGTGAGAAGTCATGAAAGAAGGAATTCATCCGGAGTACAATCAGGCAACGGTGACGTGCAACTGCGGCAACACTTTCACGGTCGGATCCACGAAGAAGGAGATCCACGTTGAAATCTGCGCCAAGTGCCATCCGTTCTACACCGGACAGCAGAAGGCTGCGCAGGCTCGCGGACGTATTGAACAGTTCAACAGAAAATACGGCGTCAAGACGGCAGCAGAAGGCTGATTTTGGTACGCACTTAAAGGGACGGGCCTTTCGCTCGTCCCTTTTCTATAGCAGAAAGGAACATCTATGCAGAAATACTCAGGAATCGGCGGCCAGGCGGTCATCGAAGGCATCATGATGAGGAACGGCGGGCAGTATTCCATCGCCGCGCGCAAGGAAAACGGCGAGATCGCGCTCACCGTCCGCCCTTATAAGAGCATCATTCCGGGGAAGACGATCTGGAAAATTCCGCTTCTCCGCGGCGTGGTGTCCTTCATCGACTCGCTTGTCGTCGGCGTGAGCTCTCTTATGTGGTCCGCCGACCAGGCCGTGGAAGAGGACGAGAAGGGCGAGGACGGGCAGCCGAAGCCCGAAAAGACGGAAGAGGAAAAAGCAAAAGAGGAGAGACAGTGGAAATGGATCATGACAGGCACCGTGATTTTCTCGGTGTGCTTCTCGATCGCCCTCTTCATGCTGCTCCCGTTCTTTATCGCGGGTCTTTTGAGAAAGGCGGGCGCCTCCGACGTCCTCGTCAATTTCATCGAGGCCATCCTGCGCCTTGCGATCTTCCTCGGCTACATGCTCCTCATCTCCCGCATGAAGGATATCCAGCGCGTTTTCGCGTATCACGGGGCGGAGCACAAGTGCATCAACTG
>DEFE01000033.1:25021-29324 GCA_002350625.1 Lachnospiraceae bacterium UBA2860 | reverse complement strand
ACCGCATGGGGATGGAGGTTCATCTACCCTTCACCGTGCCTTTCTCTCACGTTCCCATGATCCTGTCGCGGTTCAGCCTTCTTTCCAGGACCTTGGCAAGTCTTGACAGGAGCGTGATGACGATCAGATACATGACGCCGACGATGATCCATGTCTGGAAGGACATGAACGTATTCGCCACGACATTTTTCGCCGTGTTGACAAGTTCCGGAAAGCCGATGACAGAAAGGATGGATGTGTCTTTAAGCGTGATGATGAACTGGTTGATGATGCTTGGGATCATGGTCCGGATCGCCTGCGGCAGGACGACCTTCTGCATCGCGCGCCAGTACGGCAGGCCGAGGCTTCTCGCGGCCTCCATCTGGCCGATATCGACCGACTGAATACCGCCGCGGATGATCTCCGCCATGTATGCGCCGCAGTTTAGGGCGAGACAGATTGTGCCGGCCTGGAGCGCCGTCAGCGTCACGTTCATCCCGCCCAGGGTATTGAGACCGTACGGCACGCCGAAGTAGATAAAGTAGGCCAGGACGATCATCGGCACGCCGCGGATGACATCCACGAAGATCTGGGCGATGACATTGCAGACTTTATTCTTCAGGACGCTCAGAATGCCGAAGATAAGGCCGATAATGCAGGCGAAGAAGAGACCGCAAAGGGCCAGCAAAAGCGTATATCCCATCGCCCTTACGAGCAGAGGTCCGTAATTCTGCAGGATTCGAATCATAACGACAAACCCTTTCTCTTACTAAATGCAGCCAGATGTGCGGAACGGATCCCACATCTGGCTGCATCTTTTTGACCGTAAAACCGCGGCGGGAAGCAGCCGCGCTTAATTAAGCTGATCTCTTAAGCCGCAGCGTCCGTGGCGTCCTTCTTCATGGCCGCAGCTGCAGAAGCTGCCGTCTCCTCGCCGAGATACTTGGCGACGATGGTCTCATAGGTGCCATTTTCGACGATGTTCTTAAGGCCCGCATTGAAGAGGTCGATGAGCTCCTGCCCCTCTTCGTTGAAGACGGCGAAACCGTAAGGCGCGCCTTCATTTGCCGTATCCTCGAGAAGCTTCAGCGGCAGAGCGCCGTCCTGGATGGAGGAAGCCATGATAGGCGTGTCCTCGAAGCAGGATACGACCTGTCCGCCGATGACGGCCTGGTACATGGTCGGGGAATCCTCGAAGTAAGTGATCTCGAAGCCGTATTCATCCTTCAGGCTCTCTGCATAAGACGCGCCCTGCGTGCCGGTCTTGACGCCGACGGTCTTGCCTTTCAGGTCCGCAAATCCGGCGATGTCGGAATCCGCCTTCACCGTCATGGACTGCGTCGCATCGAAGTAGCCGTCAGAGAAGATCCAGCCGCTCTCTTTTCTCTCGTCGGTAATGGAGGCGCCTGCGATCATGCCGTCCGCCTGCTTTGCCTGGCAGGCCGCGATCGCGGAATCCCAGCCGAGGCTGTTGAGATCATAGGTGAAGCCCTGATCCTCGGCGATCGCCGCGAGCAGCTCGACATCGATGCCCACGAATTCGCCGTTCGCATCCGTGTACTCAAAAGGCTTGAACACAGTGTCCGTGGCAATCGTGAAGTGCTTCTCTTCCGCAAAAACCGTTGTCGCTGCGGAAACCGTCATGACGGCTGTGAGCAATAGAGCTAAGGTCTTTTTCATAATCATACTTCCTTTCCGTTTGTGAGGAACCGGCTTCACTTCTCTTTTAACGAAGCTGTCCCGCCGGCGCCCTTGTCAACGGAAAACATCTTACTATATGCGGGCGATTTCTGTCAATTTGCAAACATCCCTGTCATACAATAAACGGACTTGATCCCGCCGCCGGGAAGTGGTAGGATTTATCAGGCTTCCATCTGCCGTCTGCAGCACCTGTCTTGAGACCGGCAGCAGGGAGCGTTCAATTCGTCACTTCAATGAAAAACAGTTAGGAGAGGTGAAATATGGGTATTATTATCAGTCTCATTATCGGCGCATTCTGCGGATGGCTTGCCGGTAAAATCATGGACAGCCAGTTCTCGTGGATCGGCAACATTGCTCTCGGCTTATGCGGCGGCCTTGTCGGCGGCCTCGTCTTAGGCGCGATCGGCATCACCGGACACGGCTTTCTCGGAAACATCATCGTCGCCGTCATTGGTGCCTGCTTACTGATCGCAATCGGAAGAGCCATCAAAAAGTGAATAAGCGTGCGCCGTCAGGCGTACCGAAAAAGAAGAGGCTGCCGCGGCAGCCTCTTCTTTATTTTATACCGGTATATTCTCTTACATGATAATGCATGACCTCAACGATGGCGCATCAGTCCTGATATTCGTGGGTTTCGCCGTAGTCCTCGCCTGTCAGACCGTACTCGTCGACATTGCCGTCCTGATACTCATGGGTCTCGCCGTAGTCTTCACCTGTCAGCCCATATTCATCAGCGCCGTCATCGCCGTCATCGTCATCATCGTCGTCATCATCCTGATATTCATGCGTCTCGCCATAATCCTCGCCTGTCAGTCCATATTCATCAGTATCGTCAGGCTCCGGCTCTCCGTTCACCCAGATGGCGGGATCCGCCGCGTAGGTGACATCCGTCGTGATGCAGTAATAGATATCGCCGCGCACATTTGAATAGGTGCGGCCCTTCTCGTCCTCAAACATGGCGCCTTCTGTCGGATGGATTTTGACGCTGCTGCCGTCCTCGGCATAGACCGTAAACCAACCCTCGCTGTCTGAGCTCTTCTTGCTCTGCTCGTCGCTCTTTGTGTCGGCAGGCGCGCGGTCTGTGTGGATCCAGCCGGTTCCGCCGCGGAGACCGACAACGAGCCATTCCCCGGTATCCTTTAAGATGGGCAGGACCGTGTCCTTGCTCAGCTCGGCCACTTTAAGCGCCGCCGTGTCATTCCATGCGTACACGACCGTCTTTTCATCTGCCTTGTACCAGGACGGATCTATCACAACGTATTCCGCATTGACCCACCCGGGAGGTACCGCGTCCACATCGTCCGAGACAGCGATATGCGCCCATCCGTCCTTCTGCTCCATCACCATGACTCTGTCACCGCCGTGCAGTGTCTCCGTCACTTCCGAATCAGCGCTCGGCTCCTTATGCGCGCCCAGGTTCTCGCAAAGCACCACCGACGAATAGCCGATCTGTCCCGGCCCGTGCGGAGGAAGAATCTCCGCCTGGCAGATACTCTGGACACTCCACAATGTCACAAATGCCGTAAACAGCATTAAACTCTTTTTAAACATATACTTGTATGCCTCCTTTCGCAGCCTGGTTGATCAGTCTCTCTTTGTCATACCGCAACCCGCTGCAGGGTGCAAGCATAACGAAAATGTTTCACAGATTTCTCACAGCTGCCGTTATTCGCACAAATAGTAATCGTCATCCGGCCCGATCCGCAGCCGCAAATCCGCCGTCATGGTTTTCTCCAGACAGACTCGCACGTTGGGCATATCACTGAAGTCAACAAACTTTGTGGCCCGCTCGGCGTCAACGCCGGTTTTGATCCGCCGGTCGATGAGGCGCGCCCTCAGAAGCTCTTCATCGGCCCGCACAGAGATCGTGTAATCCGCATACTGAGAGAGCTCTCTCCATCCGTCTTCATCAAGGAGAAGGTAGTTTCCCTCAAGAATCACCAGGCCGCCCTCCACACGCAAGGCGTCCTCCACAGGGTTGTGCAGCATCCTGTTATAAAGAGGCCACCCGCAGTTTTCTCCGGACGCCACCCTCCGCACGCGCTCCGTCAGCTTCTCCAGATCAAAGGTCACCGGCGCACCTTTGATCTCTACCATCTTTATGCGCTGCCCGTCCCGCTCCACCTCATGGGAGAGCAGATATTCCTGCCGCCTGTGAAAGCCGTCCATACCAATCACCTGGACAGGCGCCAGATCTTCCCGCTCCACGGACAGTTTTTCCAGAAAGCTCAGCAGCGTACTTTTTCCTGCCCCCGGAGGCGCCGCCAGCATAACAAGGACTCTGCTCCCTTTTTCAGCTTGCAGCGTTTTCAGCTTCTTCAGCAGGGGGATAAAAATGTCTCTGACAGCCCGTTCGCTGTACCGGGCGGTCACATCGACCCCGTTGATATTCACAGTATATTCTGCTGCACCCGATAAATGATCCTTCATCTCGCTTTCTCACTTCCTTTTTTCGGCTTCTGCGATGCATGGCCTGCCGCCTTTTTCAGCACCGCCCGGTACGGCATGAGCATCCCGGCCGTAAAGTCAACCTTCCCGACTTTCTTCAAATGTTTATTGTTCATCAGCGCGGAAACCAGATACATGCCGGCAATCTTTCCCTTCTTTTTCTGCGGGAAATCAT
>DEFE01000033.1:3613-24945 GCA_002350625.1 Lachnospiraceae bacterium UBA2860 | reverse complement strand
TGCATCTCAAAAATCAGGTCGCGGAAAATCTTCAGCCCGCCGACGCCGTAGAAGTTTTTCGGCTCATTAAAATGGTGCTCAGCCGCATACACCAGCCGTTTGACAAGCCGGTCTGTCTCCGCATCCGGATCAGCCGCATCAGTTGCAATCCCTGCGAGGAAATTGCCGCCCACCTGCGCCCGGGCTTCCATGACGGTCCGGAGGTTCTCTTCCCCCTCCAGATCTCCGTCCACCAGATAGCCCACCGGCTTGCCCATCGTCACCGTGCGGTGGCCGTTGCAGAACTGCCGGTCGTCGTACAGCTTAAAGAGGCTCCCCATGGAATGGTCCCGGATCGTAAACGCATATACCACCGCGTCGGCATCGTTGATGTGCTCCCTGAGGAACGTATCAAATCCGTCTTTGTATATACAGGCGCCGTCCACAGCGCAATGGAAGCATCCGAGGCATCCGCCTTTAAACGGAAACTCCCGCAAGTTAATCAGCTCGCAGCTTCCCGGCAGCCGTTTCATAAAGCGCCGGATCATCGCGGCCAGCGGCTGGTCTTTCAGCGCCGGATCATAATCCGCAACCAGGGCCACGCTGAACGTCCCCCTGTCTTTTGCCTGCTTCACATCCGAAGCGGAGATCCCCGAAAATGGCGCCCTCTCCTTCACCGACGGCGTCTCGCTGAGGCCATGCCGGATGTTCCAGAGCACATAGCGGAAGAACTCCCTTGCTTCTTTCTGCCCTTTCTCCGAAAGAAGATCCTCCATATCCGCGGATAGCCCCCGGACATAACGCATATGGAGATCCGCGCAGAAGTCCTCGACGAAGCGGTGCGCCGTCATATCATAAAAGTGCTTGGACGTCGTGATCTGCGATGCATACACACCGGACAGATCCACCTGCTGCTCCTTGATCATCTCCAGGAAGCGGTGAAGCTGCGAAGGAACCAGGAAGGTGTATACCGGGTAAGCAAAAAGAATCAGCTCTGCTTCCTCAAGGATCCCGGCCGCTTCGGAGAAATCCTTCTCGAGGCTCCTGATCTTTTGTGCCGCGTTAATCGTTTTGTAGGAATGCTTCGGAAACAGCATTTTCAGATACTCGACCGTCTGCAGTGTAATGCTGTTGTCCCCCGCAGGAGAACCATTTACAATGACAATCTTCATGACAATGCAATCCCCCGTATATCATATTTTATCTTCAGAATTCTTATTTTCCTGCGGCGGACACTCGCCGCTTCTCAGTGATGCAGTCCCCTCGTACTGCAGCTTATTGCATCCTTTCAGCAATCACATTGACCCAGCATTCATCCCGGCGGTCTTCCCGCACGTCCTTTGATACGTATGACTCTCTGGTCAAAAATCCGGCATCGCGAAGCAGCCCGCAGAGCGCTTCCTCAGATAAATCGTTAAAATAGCGTCCGTCCTTCTGCCGCTCGCCTTCTCCGCGCTTAAAAGAAACGTAGAGTACGCCCGGCTTTTTCAGCAGCCGGTACAGCCGCTTGAGGACATCCGGCAGATCCTTCGCCGCCACATGAAGAAGAGACGCGCACGCCCAGATCCCGTCGTATCTCTCCTGCCCCTCCAGTTCCTCAAAGCGCTGCTGCCTGACAGAGATTCCTGTCTTTTCAGCAGCGATCCTGCAGATTTCCCGAGAGGCGTCAAATGCCTCCACCTGAAAGCCTGCCGACAAAAATGCCAGCGTATCCCGCCCGCTCCCGCAGCCGGCGTCCAGGATCTTCTGCCCCGGCTTCAGATAGCGGAGAAACCTCTCCCGGTTTTCCCGCATGTCTGCATAAAACGTGCCGGCGCAGAATTCGTCAGCATGCTCGTTATAATAGCGAATCGTTTCCTCGTTCATGATTGTGTTCCCATCTCCAGGGCTGACTGCAATTGATACCCTTCTTTCACAGATATGGTATAATACTATCTGTAAAAAAGCTATCACTTGCTGAACGAACATGTGTAAATCAAAGGCATCGAATATGACGGAAAGATCTGTACGGATGAGGGCCTGCAGGAGATCTCCAATGGGATCCCGGACAAGCTTTTTGAAGCAGAAGCGCCGGAAGAAAGCTGAGTTGATTTCCCGGAAAACGGAGAAAGGTGAAAAGAACATGAAACATATTTTTGTTGCTAAGATGATCAACTGCTTCCTGGTTTTGACGGCATGTCTTTTTGTGGGAACAGGGATGGTTTTTGCAGAAGAGGCCTGGAGTGTAACCGAAAACTTAAATGGTAGGCTGTCTTCAACTACATATACGATCAATATGAGAGATGAAGATGTGGATTTACGTCCTTATCATTACACGCATTTGGCTGAAGGTCCTGAGGCGTATTATTTAAAGGTTGCGCTTGATGCGCCTACAGAAATCTGGATAGACATTTTAAAAGGAAGTCGAATGGGCGGAAGGCTGTACTTTGATGTGCTTAAGGAAGATAAGACAACCTGTATAAGCAGCCATGAATTGATTTTTACTTTTGATAGTCCTAATCCGACTGCTTTCAGGGGAACGCTTCCGCAGGGAACTTTCTATTTCTATTTACATGATAGTATTGAAGAAGACTGTTGTAACTGGTCACATTATTTGCTCACCGTTGGTGAATACAATCCCCTGCCGGCAGATGACGATCTCGTCAGCCCGAACAATACAAAAGAAAATGCCACGCTGATCGAGGAAAATGAGAGCGTGACCGGTTTCCTGAACGTAATGGGGACAGATCCCGCAGACTGGTATAAGTTTACCGTTACCGGGGAGATCGGCATCCTGGATGTGAAGTGCGCCTCCTGGCGGGGCATGGAGTCTGTTTTGCTTAAGGAAGACGGAAGTGCAGTGGAAGGCGGAGAGAATCTCACCTCTGACAATTCACTGGAGCTTGCGCCCGGTACTTACTATCTCGGCTATAAATATATCCAGACAGATGACCCGAGCGGGGGACGGACATACACAATCAGCTTCAGTCAGCAAAGCAAGCTGACCGGCATCTCACTGGATCCTGAAGAGATCGAGATGCGCACGGAAGACTTTGATGCCCTGCACGCAGCAGTGGTGCCGGAGAATTCCCGCGGCGTCACCGTATCCTGGAGCAGCAGCGACGAATCAATCGTAACGGTTGTCGATTATCCGAGCAGCTATCCCTCTAAATACCATAATACGAACATCTACAGTCATAATAAAACGGGCACGGCGATCATCACTGTTAAGACGACAGACGGAAGCAACCTGAGCGCCTCCTGCAAAGTTACGGTCGTAGAGCGCCCGTCCTACACGGATCCTCCTGTCATCGACCCGGCGGGGCCCTCCGGCACGGATACTTCCAACTGGTATATTCGTTTTCCAAACAAGCAGATTTCACTCTATACCGATGATGTGAGCTATGTCGAATACAGCTACAGAGGAAACGACAGCCTCGTCTGGGTGTCGAGCGACGAGAAGATCATATCGACGGAAGGGTGGAAAATCAAGGCGCATAACCCCGGAAAAGCAACGGTAACCGCTTACTTCTCCGCGCATCCTTCGATCAAGGCGGAATGTGAGATAACCGTCATTGAAGATGACTCGGATTCGTGGAGTTGGGATGATGGCGGATTCGGGCACACCGAGAGTTCGTATTCGTCATCATACAGTTCCACTTCGAAGAGCACTTCTTCAGCAGCAAAAAGTGTACGGAAAGCAACCATCAAGGCGTCTAAATCCACTGTCAAACGCGGGAAGAAAACAACCGTTAAAATCCTTTCGAACGCAGGCTCCAAGCTCACCGTAAAAGGAAAGACAAAAAATGCCCGGAACAAAAAATACGTGACGATCAAAGGCGCTAAAATCACCTTCAAGAAAAAAGCGCCGAAAGGGAAATACAAGTTCACGGCAACAAGTGCTGCAAAGGGATCCTTCATGAAGACAACAAAAACGATCACAATAAAAGTAAAGTAAGCCGGGAAAAACAAAAGCCGTATGCGTCATCTGACCGCATACGGCTTTTGTTTTTCATAGTACCTTTATCGACCGGTGATCTTTCTAATCCAGACACTTATGTCCGTTGCCAGATGCTCGAGATCATCACGCAGATTTTCAACAAAATTCTTCGGAGGAAGAACGCGAATCTCGGCTGTATACTTATTTCCCAGATAGGTTGCCGTAAGCGTTGCCCTGCCTTCTTTATGGCCGAACAATTGGACGGTATTTTTATCTATCTTATCCATAGTCACCACGCCATTTTTTTCGATACTCCATTTGACCGGTTTCTGATAATTACACACAAAATCCAAAGCCATCGACCCGTCCTTGCGGAAAGAATATACTTTTTTATCTTTCACCTTCTCCTGGCCATCCGGAAGCGTCGCCACAAAATAAGGACTCAGAACCTGGAACTTTCTATACCAGAAGTTAGGCTTGCACTCTATCCGGATCCTGCCGTCAAAGACCTTATTCTTTACAGATTTGATGTATTTTTTGTTGACAACCTCAAATCCGTACTGATCCGGATCATAATATCCGGACACGCCATACTTCCTGATATAAGGCTTGACAGAAATCTCACACGTCTCTCCCCAGTACAAGGGGTTCGGGTTAATGCTGACCTTTAAGTCAGCAGAAACCTGGGATGTCATAGAGACAAGGCCGACAAGCAGAGTCAGCAAGAGGTACAAAACACTGCGTTTCAAATTTCCTGATTTCATAGCACATTCCTCCATTTACCTTTTGACTAGCTTAACGTTGATCGGATAACCGTCGGAGCTCATCGCATGCAGATATTTATAGTCCTTTTTGTCAAAAGTGCTTGTATGCTTCTTTGCCGCACTGAGTGTTACTTCGTCCGTGTCGACGTATTTCTTTGTTTTCTGATCAGCGCCCGTCATAAACCAGATTGTCGGGGATAATGTGTAAGACTTTTTCCGGGAGAGGCTCTTATCCGCGGAAAGCGGAAGGTTCTTCACAGTGATCGTTAATTCTTTCGAAGAAGCCTTGACGCTGACTTTCTTTCCGGTTTCTTTAAACTGGCCGCCCGCAATAAAGTACGCCTCATATTTTTTCTTGTTTTTCAAGATGATAATCATGTTCTTCGAATAGAGGTATCCTGCGCTGACGCCGTTGCTCTTAAGGCACTCAATCTCAGGATACAAAAAGAACAGGTCCCCTTCTTTTGACAGAAAGCTCTTTTGAATGACGAACTTCCCGGAGAAATAATTCTTTTTCCCGATTTTGCCTTTGCTCGTGAAATCGAACGAAACGCCATAATATTTGTCCTTGCTTTCGTCTCCTGTAAGAAACTTCTCCTTGATCCGCGCTGCCTTTCCGGAGGCCGCCCACACGGCGGTGCTTGATCCCATCAGGAGGCAGATCAACAGAAGTGCCGCTGTTAACATGTAGAATTTAGATTTCTTCGTCGCCCTCTCCATTGCCAATCATCCTTTCTGTTGTTTTTCAGATCTTCCGGTTGGAACCTTTTTATCTGAAATGAGATTACTATTATTCTACCATATATCATCCGCATCAAACCATCAATGATGAAAAAAGACTCATTCTGCACCGTCTGCGTCTGTATCGCCGCTTAAGCGGCAGGAAAAGAGCCACTCGGCATAAGTGCTGTCCGGCATGACCGCAGCTTCCACGTGGTGGTAACTGACGGAAGCCTCCGGTGAAGGAACTGCGCCGGCGGCATCCATTTCTTCATCTGCGTAAATGGTGAGATGGCAGTCTTCGGCCCCGTTCTTTTCCAGTATTTCCACTGCCGTACGACTGGTGCCCGAAGCTATAGTCAGGTCGTTCTCCGCATGGCAGAACCACATCGGGATCTCTGTGATGGCAGAGAGATTCTTGAACACCGAGGCGTCGAAATAATTGAGCGCCGGACACAGAATAAGGGCGCCCGCCGAAAAATCCGGGAACCTCTCCAGAAATTCGATTGTCGCGGCGCCTCCGAAAGAATTGCCCATGACATATACGCGCTCTGCATCGACCTTCCCCGCTGCCATCATCTCTTGAAGCATTTCATAAATCGCATCATAGATCTGCGTTCTCTCGAGAACAGACGAATAGTTGACGATGACAGGCGACAGGACGTAGCAAGGCCTCACGGCCTGATTCTCCGCCTCAGCCCACTCGACCGAAGTCCTGTAAGTCAGCAGATTATCCGTGTCGCCATAGCCGTGGAAGACAACGACAACAGGCAGTGCGGAAGCCTCTGTGTTTTCTTTATGCGCCGCAGGCGTAAAGAGATGATAGGCGTACGCTGTTTCCGGAAATGTCCCGTCCTCAAAGTCATCGGCAACAGGCGTCAGAGCTTCCGTGATATCCGCCTTCGAAAACGTGAGCTCCGGAACCGCACTGCATTCGACCGTAAAATCCGTCACGTAAAAATACTTTTCCGGAAAATCTTCAAAGTAAAGCGTAAGAAGCGTGTCCGTCACATCGAGTCCGGCGACCGGCGCCTCAAAGGCATGCGGCTGCGGCTGCATCCAGCCGGCAGCCTTGCCGCTCATCAGGAAATCCTCCGGCTTCAGCGCACTGACGACATCACCCGATAAAGGCTCCGAAAGCTTCACATCAATGCTCTCAACCCGCTGCCCGGACACCTCGACAAGCGTATGGACGATGATGTCGCCAAATCCTTTTTCCGCCTCCGCGTCTGCCCGGACACAGCCCGCGCCGGCCCATAAAAAAACCGCACAGAAAAGCAGCACGCATGTTGTCTTCAATTTCATCTGCTTTACCTTCTCCGAAAAACATGACAAGGGGTCAGACCCGCTGTCAGATTTCAAAAAAAACATGACACGGGGTCTGACCCCTTGTCATAAAATCATCAGATTTTCACCTTCGTTGTACCGCCAAGGAAAGTCGGAAGACTCTTCCCCTGCTTCTTCCACGACCTGTATTCCGCTGTTGCCGTAAACAGTACATCTCCCGAAGAATTCAGCGCGGTCTCAAACGAATCCTGAACCACATTGATGATATAACCGACCCCGACCATCTGCATCGCCGTATCCGGAGAGATCCCGAACATGGAGCATGCCATCGGGATGAGGAGAAGCGATCCGCCGGCCACGCCGGATGTCCCGCAAGCCGCGAGCGTCGAAAGGATAGAGAGCACAATCGCGGAAGGCAGGTCGACTTTGATCCCGACTGTATTGGCTGCAGTCATTGTCATGATGGTTATGACGACAGCCGCCCCGTCCATATTGATCGTCGCTCCGAGCGGGATGGATACGGAGTACAGATTCTCGTCCAGGCCTAATTTATCGCACAGCCCCATATTGACGGGAATGTTCGCTGCAGAGGAGCGCATGAAGAAAGCCATGAACGCACTCTCTTTAATGCAGCGGAAAACAAGCGGATACGGATTCCTTCTGATCGAGAGGAACACAAGAATCGGATTCAATATAAATGCCACCACAAGCATCGTGGCAACCAGAAGCAACAGAAGCCTCCCGTAATCGACAAAGATGGACAGTCCGCTCGCAGAAATCGTCGTATAGATAAGGCCCATAATACCGAACGGTGCCAGAGAGATGATCCAGCTCACAAGCCCGGAGACTGCGTCCGCGATATCCGCGATCATCTGCTTTGTCCCTTCCTTCGCGACTTTCTTAAGGATCAGTCCGAGGAGTACGGCCCAGAATAGAATTCCGATATAGTTTGCACTGGCAAGCGCTTCAACGGGGTTGCTCACCATGGAAATGATCAGATGCTCCAGCACCAGTCGTATTCCGGTCGGAGCCGAGGAGATATCGGCAGTGCCCACCAGCTTCACCGTCACAGGAAACATAAAGCTGGCAATGACCGCGACAATCCCTGCCATCAGTGTGGAAAACAGATAAAGAAATATCACATACCCGAAACGGGAATCAAGGCCGCCGGTCCCGCCTGCAAGGGAAGCGATGACGAGCACAAACACGAGAATAGGCGCGATCGCTTTCAGTGAGTTGACAAACACATCTCCGAAGATTGAAAAGACCGGAATGCCCGGGATCAGAAGCCCGAGGATCACACCGATGATAAGGCCGATGACGATCCGGAGGATCAGACTTGTTTCATTGTACTTCTTAACCACATTTTGCACTTTCATATAACCTCCTCCAACTTCTCTCCGCTTACAATTCCCCTGCCAAAATGGCGTCAATCACGATCTTCCCCGCATCAAACAGGTTTTCCATGCCGGGCTCGAAGATATCCACTGTTTCACTGTTATCGTCAGTGACTTTACTGGAGTAATGCTCATCTTCAAGCCAGAGCTGTTCCGGGCTTTCGCCTTTGAGAAACGTATCCAGATTCACAATCACACGTAAGGAAATGACACGGTCCTTCAGGCCAAAGCACTCTGCCGCATTCATCACGGCAATCTCTTCCATCTCTGTAGCAGCGTACTCGTCAGGACACTGATAGTAATCTGCTGCGGCGACGGCGTTGGTATGATCCTCTATGCCTTTCCAGTAGCTGTCTGAGGACATCGCAGTTCCCCGCATGACATGCGGTTCCCTGTTGGCCCATTCCTCATCCGGAAAGTTTTTCGCAAGAACCTGCTGCGTTTTTTCCGTTGTCCGCAGAGGGCAGTCTTTGATGAGCTCGTATACTTTTTCACAAAGTTCTGCATTCAGATACTTGCAGTTATACTCACTGAAAGAATCATCGGGGAACCAGGTCAATCCATAATCCCGGTCCGTCAGTTCCCCGCTGTCCGTGTGATGTCCGAGCTGCAAATCGCAGGCTGCAGTGACAAGAACCACATCGCCATAGGTACATAACCCGGTGTTTCCTCCGGCACAGCCGACGGAAACGATCATGGCATCGGAAAAATCATAAGCATCCCAGGAAAGCAATGACATCAGTGACAAGCCGGCCGCTGTTTTCCCGGCGCCCGTAAGAAGCAGCCCTACCCCGTTTTCACCGTTGAAATAAAAATGTGAAGACGGTGTCGTGTTCGGAATATCAATCTCCTTGCAGCCGGCGCAGTAATGTTCATAAAACAGCTGTGCCTCACCCGGAAAATCACCTTCCACATCGTCTATTTCGAATTTGGGAATCATCAGTACCTTTACAGGGATACTTTCCGCATCATCAGCATACACAACCGTCCCTGTGAAAGGATTACCGGAGACCCCGGAACATGCAGTGGCCCGGAGAACCATCAGCAGGACCGTCATCATTGCCATCATCCGTATCCGTTTGCGCAGCATGTCATTCACCTCCTCTCTGCCAGGCCTCTATTGCATCAATCACGAGAATATCCGCCGGCAGCCAGTTAACCTGCCTCAGATTGTCAAGCGGAAGCCATTTTGCCGCTTCGTGCTCAAGAAGCGTGAGATGCCCTTCCTCAAGGCTGCACCAGAAGCAGTCCATCGAAAGATGAAATTCCGGATAATCATACGCTACGGTCGTGAGGTACTTGTCCACCGTGATGCCGGCAGCCAGTTCTTCCCGGATCTCCCGCATAAGCGCTTCTTCAGGCGTCTCTCCGCTCTCGATCTTTCCGCCGGGAAATTCCCACCAGTCCTTGTACTTTCCGTAGCCCCGCTGTGTCGCAAACACAACCGGGTTGCCCTCCGCATCTGCGGATTTAATGATTGCTGCCACTACTTTTATTGACTTCATATCACTTCCTCCGGCAAGCTGCTGTCCGGGCCTCTGCCGATCTGCTTCTCTGATCATCCCGTTCCTCTCTCATAGTATCATCGCAGAGGATTCCGTATTTCTCCGGATGCCTGAACTTATCACCATTTACTTCATGCGCTCTGTACCGCCGCACCAGATCCATATCGATCCTGGCGAGATAAACGCCTTCCTCCTCCGGAGCCTCAAAGATGCACATATCCCGCGCGCCTGTTCCGTCTTCCATCCACGCCACGCCATCAAATACGGTGGAATGGCCGTTGCAGTCCGGCTGGCCTTTCGGATAATTGCAGGTTGCAACTACAAGCATGTTCTCATAGGCTCTGGTGCGAAGGGCCGACAGTCTGTTGATCTCCATGGGACAGGCGTTTGGTGCAAGAATAACTTCGGCACCTTTCAGCATGAGGATCCTGGCACTTTCCGGAAATTCTCGGTCAAAGCAAATCATGGATCCGACACGGATTGTATCCCTGCCGATATCCAGATCTGTCACATAAAAATCTTCACCCGGCAGAAGAACCTTCTCGTCGTCAAAAGCGCACGTGTGGACCTTTGAATAATGCAGCTTCTCCTCTCCGTTTCTGTCAAAAAGGATGATGGAATTCAACGGCTGCTGATCCGTTTTCTCCAGAAAGGTGATGCCTATTGCCATCTGCAGCTGCGCAGCAAGCGCTTTAAAGCTGCGGATGAACGCATCGTCTGCCGCTATCGCCAGTTTATTCACCGCGCCATCTTCCTGCGGGATGAAGTATCCGTCACTCCACATTTCCGGAAACAGGGCGATATCTGCGCCCAGCTCCTTTGCCTTCATACAGGCCGATGTCCCCTTGCGCAATTGTTCCTGTAAACTGCCGGTTGAAAGCAGCTGTAAAAATGCAATCTTTAAATTCATACGTTCTTTTCTCCAAAATCCATGCCTGTGGAAAACAAGGGTTATTTCTCAAGTGACAGCATCGTCTCGAACCTATGTGTTTCGAGACTCAAGCCAGTCATCAGCCTCCGAACGCGTTTTGAAAATGAGCGCTTGCTTTTCCGGGTATTTGTCTATCAGCGAATATAGGATCGGACGATTGTCCCTGTTGTAATTCTTGACAAGCTCTACCAATTCAGGATCTATCTGATGCTCTACCCACGGGATGTCTGTCCTGCTTTTTCCTACCCGATGAATGATCCCGTTCATACATTCCTTTTCGCTGTAATCAAGAAAGATGATTGTGTCGCATGCGCGGAATCTTACTTCGTAGGTTCTGCTGTAATCACCGTCAATTATCCATTTCTCGCTTTGCAGCAAAACTGCCACCTGCTGATCAAACTCATCACGGCTGATATGCGTGCGATCTGGCTTCCACCAGATGTTATCAAGGTGAATCAGCGGAAGCCCTGTGCAGGCATGCAGCCTTTTTGCAAATGTGCTTTTCCCGCTTCCCGAACATCCCAGAACAATGATTTTGTCTCCAATTCTTGTACTTCTCATTACTCTTATTCCGCTGCCGCCGGACGTAGCGAAGATCTGCACACGCTTGCCGTTCCAGTCATACGCTTTACAGAATGTATTCACGACATTCGGTGCACCGCCATACCAGAGAGGTTAGTTTGTTCTCCTGTGTTTGTTCTTCAGCTGGTTGTATTTCGCCGCACTTCCCCGCGCCAGTTCCACCGGATACTTGGCTTCATTCTGGTTCATCTTGGCGTTAATGATCTCGTCCTCATCGAGCCCGAGCTCATCCAATAGATTTCGGCAGTAAACCATCACGTCCGCCAGTTCCTCTTTTACATGTTCCAGGTCAAACTCTGTCTCGTTCCACTGAAAGCACTCCAACAGTTCTCCTGCTTCTATCGAAATTGATTTCGCAAGATTTGCCGGCGTATGATACGGTTCCCAGGCACGATCCTTTGTGAATTTCCTTATCCTTTCGATAGTTTCCTGTCTCATACAAACTCCTTTTACTCATCCGACAGTCGCTGTCCCGGTCAATCCTCACACTGTCAATGAACTGTTTGCTCAGCATTTTAGATCCGCTCCTGCTCTTCTCCTCCGCCTTCTGATCTTCCTGACCAGCATTACCAGCAAATTGATTAAGACAATCAAGCCTGTAACGACATAGGCAATGATCAGAGGCTCCGCGACAATCGCGGCAATGACAGTGGAAAGGAAATGACCCGCCGATGCCCCGAATTTATCTGTCACCTCCACAAGCATGTCCATCGTAATCTTAGCCGAAAGGAAACGGGCAATCCGACTGCAGCTCAGAAAGCTCAAGAAAATGGCTAAGATTTCCAGCACCCGTACAAGTGTCCTGGCGAAGGAAGAACTTTTCCGGCGATTTCGTTCTATTTCATGATCCAGATATCCCATATTACAAACCTTTCTATTCCTTACACTTGCGGCATTCCGCCCAATCATCTCCCGATCCTGCGCCACGGCATGCCGGTCCCTCACCGCTTCCGCTGAAGCACCAGCATGGTCGTATCGTCAAACTGCGGCGCGTCACCCACAAACGCGTTGATCGCGTCCGTCATATGAGCGACCAGTGTCTCCGGAGAAGCGTCCGGCTCGCGGTTCAGCGCCTCGAGCATCCGGTCGGTGCCGAAGAGCTCGTCATCGGCATTTGTCGCCTCCGGCGCGCCGTCCGTGTACAGGAAGAGTGTGCCGCCGACATCCAGGTCGAAGGTATAGTCCGTGTACTTCACGCCTTCCATACCGCCGGCGACAAAGCCGTGTTTGTCTTTGAACAGCGCAAATGCCTCCCGCCCCGTCCGGATGAGCGGATACTCATGGCCGGCGCTCGCAGCCGTGACGCGGCCGGTGGAGATTTCATAGATGCCGAACCACACCGTCACGAACATCGTCGTCGCGTTGCCCTCCAGAATGGAGCTGTTGGTGAGTGCGAGCACTTCCGCAGGCGTGTGCTTTTCCTTGGCGAAGTTCTTGATCATGTTCTTGCACATCATCATGAACAGGGCTGCTGGAATACCCTTGCCGGAAACATCGGCAATCGCGAGGCCGAGGTGATCGTCGTCGAGATAGAAGAAATCGTAGAAGTCGCCCCCGACCTCCCTGGCCGGCTGCATGGATGCATACAGAGAGAAATCACTGTGCGCGGGAAAGTCCACGGGCAGGATAGCTGACTGGATATTGGCGGCCAGCGTGAGCTCTGTCTTTGTTTTTTCTCGCTCCTCGACCATCCGGATGTTCTCCGCTGTGTAGCGGTCCATGTCCCGCACCATTTCCGAGAGATTTTCAGACAGGATGCCGAATTCATTGCGCGCGGTGATGTTGTCCAGGCTTCGTGTGACGGCATCGCTGTTTTTTGTCGTGATGTAGGTCTGAATACTCTCCTCAATCTTTTTTACGGGCGCGATGGCTTTCCTGTAAAGGATGAGGAAGAGGAGGCCGAGAAGGGCGATAAGCCCGCCGATCCCTATCATGAACGACCTTAAGAGGATGCCGCTCATGGCTTTTGCAAATCCCTTCCAGCTCGTGAAGATGCCCATCACGGCGCGTATTTTTCCATCGGAGAAAAGCGGCTGGTAGGCGATGTAATAACTTCCTTCATTGTCAGGGAAGTTGCGGGCCGTCTCGAACTCGATTCTGTCAGATGGATTCTCAAGCAGGGATTTCAGGGCCGGATGACGCGAGAGCGGAATCTCCAGCGTATCCCCCGTGCTGTATTCAGGTTCGTCCTTACTGGCCCAGCCCAGGATAAAACCGGCGTTCGGGTCGGCGACGTCCATCACGAAGAGCGTGGACATGCTGCTCCTGCTGTCGTTGTAGAGGAGATTCTTTGCAGCTGTCTCCATGCTGAAGTCCATGTTTTTGGCATGATGCTTCGCGCAGTATCTCTGCATGACGTCCGGCATCTGATCAAGCACTTCGGGCAGCCACCAGTCAGCAAATTGATCGTAATTCTCGGCGGCTTCTTCTTCCTCTTTCGTGATCGGCTCATGAAGCGTTTCCGGATGTGCTTCCCAATAATCGAAGCACCAGATCTCGGCCGGATCCAGATCCCCGTCAATAAAGTCGAAGGAATTGGAAACCGCAAGCTTCAGCCGTTCTGTCATCAGGCGGTCCTGCGCTTTCAGATAGCCGTTCAGCGTGCTGCGATACAGGACGACAGAAACCAGAAGCAGCATAAGGATAAAGAGCGGCACGAAAAAGACCGTGATCTGAAAAAGAAGCTTTCTATTCTTTTTGGGACGGGCTTTCGCTCCGGTATTTGTTTCGTTCGTCATGACGGCTTTTCGACTCCTGACTGCACGTTATAGTGATTTTCTGCGTTTTTTTCTGTGTACACTTCTATCGTAATCAATTTATGAAAAATCTTCAATTATTGATATAATGAATTGTATTGAAAATGGCTCCGGGAGGAGGTTCTATGATATTTCGCGATCTCGATTATCCAAGGCCCCAGCTGCGCCGGGACGAGTACAGGCTTTTGACCGGCGCATGGACGCTGAACGGTTCGCCGATCCGCGTCCCCTATCCGCCGGAATCAAAGGCCTCCGGTTTTAAGGGCGAGATAAGAAATGCCGACGGAAAGCTGGTCTATGAGACAGCATTTTCGCTGCCCGCATCATGGGCCGGAAAACACATCCTGCTGCATTTCGGCGCCGTGGACCAGCTCTGCGACGTCTATCTGGACGGGACGCATGTCGGCCATCACAAGGGAGGCTATCTGCCTTTCACCTTTAACCTGGGCTGCCTTGCCGAAGGGGAGCATTTCCTTAAGGTGTCCGCGACCGACGACCTGAACATCGCCTATCCGTATGGAAAGCAGAGCAAGTCACCCCAGGGAATGTGGTACACAGAGGTCAGCGGGATCTGGCAGCATGTCTGGATTGAACCGGTGCCGGCCGCGTATATCGCCGCGCTGAAGATCACGCCGGATCTCACGGGGGCGAACATCCGGATCTTCCCGGGCGGGGACCGGAAAAACGACGGGAAAGCCTCTCTGTGCGAAATCACTTTATATGCTGAGGAACGGCCAGACACTTCACATACAGAGAAACCTGCAGAGCCCCTGCACGCGTGGGTTCAGAAGAAGACCCTCCGCGCCGGCGGAAATGCCTTCCGCATCGACATCGGGCAGCTCTTCTCAGGATGCGCCGGTCACCCGCATCTGTGGACGCCGGAGGATCCGTACCTCTACCGCATGGATCTGCGCTTCGGAGAGGATCTGGTGCACAGCTACTTTGCGCTTAGGACAGTGGAAGTGAGAAACAGGACGAAGGATGCGCCGCCCGGCATATTCCTCAACGGAGAGCGCATTTTCCTTAAAGGCGTCCTGGACCAAGGCTATTTCCCGGACGGCCTCTATGTGCCGGACTCACCGGAAGCATACGCCCGGGACATCCTCCTCATGAAGGAGCTCGGCGTCAATCTCCTCCGCAAGCACGCCAAGATCGAGCCGGAGCAGTACTACTATCTCTGCGATACGCTCGGCATGCTGGTCATGCAGGACCTCGTCAACAGCGGGCCGTACAGTCTGATGTTCGACACCGTGCTCCCGACGGTTCAGTTCCATCTGTTCCCCTTTCTTGCCGTGCCAAAAAGAAGGATCGGCGGCCTTGCGGCCGATCTGCATGAGGCCGCCGAAGAGGCGCTGAAGCTGCCGGCAAAAGAGAGATACCGCCGCCGTTTCTTCGAATATCACATGCGGAAGACGCTGCAGCATCTGTATAACCACCCCTGCGTCATCGCCTATACAATCTTCAACGAGGGCTGGGGCCAATACGACAGCGACCGGCTGTACCTGCTCGCGAAAATGCTGGACGCGAGCCGGGTATACGACACGGCCTCCGGCTGGTTCAAGGGGAAATACAGTGATTTTGACAGCCTCCACGTGTACTATCGGAACGAGCGCGTGCAGCCGGCGGAGCGGCCGCTGCTGCTCTCCGAGGTCGGTGGCTTTCAATACAATGCCGCGCCGGAAGAGACCGGCACGGCAGGCAGTTACGGTTATGGAAAATGCAGCTCTCCGAAGGAGCTGCGGCAGAGAATCCGCCATATGTACGACGGGATGATGGCGCCGGTCAAGGAACAGGGGCTCGCCGGGTACATCTTCACCCAGCTCAGCGATGTAGAGACCGAGCGGAACGGGCTTTATACCTACGACCGCCGGATCTGCAAAGTGACCGGAGCAGCTGTCGGTTCCGCCGCCACGGGGCCGTCAGAGGATGCTTCCCGGCCGTCCGAAGATGCACTCCGGCCGTCTGCAAAAGCTTTCCGAATGCCTCCATGTTAGAACCCGCATCATCTGTCCGGCCTCACAGATTCATCCTCATCAAAGAGGCCGGGCCTAAAGTCATTCCGCTTCTCACACGACAAGCCATGCGTAGATCAGCTCCGGCGCATGGGCGCCCCGGATCCGTTCGATATTGGCGCCCAGCGTGCCGATAAAGGCGCAGTCGTTCTCCTGCACGTCACAGCTCGCGCAGAAGAGGAAATAATAGGTCATGTTTTCGATGGACGCGCGCATGTGCGCCAGCTCCTGCGCGCTGCCCCTGAATCCTTTGTTCGTAAGGATCCTGAAGATGATCAGGGAAGTGAGTCTCGATGCGGTCCGCCTGAGGACTCTGTTTCTCCCGCGCTTTAAGATCAGGTACATGACCGCGCGGATGAACGGGGCGGATCCCCGGTCGATCATCTTCTCCAGGACGCCGCGCACCATTTCATGCTGATCCGCGTCGTTCCCGAGGTATTTCTTTGCCACGAGGCCGAAGCTCTTCTCATAGTATTTCGCGTAGGCCTCCCGATCCGTGAGCTCAGGCTTCCCGACGGACTTGGCGAGCTTGCTACCCATATATGTAATCATATGCGGGAAGTAATCGCCCAGATCCGCGCTGTACCACCACGCGTCGAGCTTGCCCCGCGCGCGGTGATAGTCTTCCTTATCCTTGACGGGTTTCAGCTGCGTGCCCGCGATGGCGAGCGGGGTGAAGCCTTCCTCCTCGCAGACGATATCCGGGTTGATGCCCTTTAAGATGGCTCTCACTTCTTCGGCCCTGTCCTGCCATTCCTTCTGTCCGGGTGAGGGCAGGATCGTATCGTCGACGCCGGGCCTTATAAATCCCCAGGATGCCGGGGCGATGAGGGGCACCATGTCGACTTTGCTGATGGTGTTGTGGATATTGGGATAATCCACTTTCATTTCCTTCGGTATGCACCGGGGCGATTCAAAGGTGTAGACGAAGATGTCTTTCCGGCTGAAGCCCCAGCGCTTCGGCTGCCGCGTCAGCGCCGCTCCCGCAAGGCCCGCGATGGCGCCGGCCCGGCTGAAGCCCGCGATCCAGACCTTCTTTCTCTTCTTTTCCTGCGCTGCGTGTCTGTAGACATAGTCCCGGAAAAACTCGACGGTCTTCAGCAGCGCGGCTCTGAAACCGCGGGGGACGCCATTTTCTTCGATGATGGTATTGCCGTACCACTCCCTGCCGTAGGAGGCGCCTCTGAAGCCGATCGTGTAGATCGTGCATTCCTCCCCGGAAAGCGTCACGTCCTTCCGCGCAGCCACGATGCCGATGGTAAACTCCTCCGGCGTGCGCTTAAAATCTTTATTGACTTCCACATCCGTGAAACCCAGTTCCGCAAGGAATGCTTCCGCGTTGCTGTACGTCCTGTCTTTCGTCTCCGGATTGGGGAATGAGGCCAGGGAGAAGCACATCGACAGCATCCGGAGCTCCGGCGAGAGGACGTTGGCATCCTCCCCGAACCAAGCGTCATCGTACTTATATGTCCCTGTGACATTGCGGGTCTCATCGACGGCTTCAAACTGAAATGTCCCTGTTTTATTCATTCTTTTTCCCTTCTTTTATCCTCAAGAAGCTTCCGCTTACCACACGAGATCGTCCGCGTGCAGCGGATGCTCGTTATACTTGACGCTCGATACTCTGCCGCTCCGCAGCTTCACCACGCGGTCCGCCATCTTGGCGATCTCCACGTTGTGCGTGACCATGAGCACCGTCGTGTCGCCGCTGTGGACGATGCCCTCGATCACCCGGAGCACCTCCTGGCCGGTCTTGAAATCCAGCGCGGCGGTGGGCTCGTCCGCGAGTATGATGCGGGGATTTTTGACGATCGCCCGCGCGATCGAGATGCGCTGCTGCTGGCCGCCGGAGAGCTGCGACGGGAAGTTCCCCGCGCGGTCCGTCAGCCCTACCATGCCGAGCGCTTCATCGACGTCTCTGGGATTCGTGCTGATCTCGGCGATGAACTGGATGTTTTCTCTCGCGGTCAGGTTGGGCATGAGGTTATAGGACTGGAAGATAAAGCCCACATAGCTTCTCCTGAATTCCGTCAGCGCCTTCTCGTCGGGCACCGAGAAGTTCTGTCCCTCGAGCGTGATCGACCCCGACGTGGCGTGGTCCATGCCGCCGATGATGTTCATCATCGTGGATTTTCCGCAGCCGGATTCTCCCAGCACCACGACGAATTCATTTTTGAAGATCTTCAGGTTGATGCCCCGGAGTACCCGGAGCACCTCTTCTCCCGAGGGGAACTCCTTCGTAATGTCCTTCAGCTCCATGAGGACCGGCTTTTCGGGCGGCAGGTTCACCTTGAGGCCCTTCTCGTCGATGACCATGGCGGCCAGGGAGGCCGTGTGCTCACTGATCTTCAGATCCTCTTCCGCAAATGTCTCTCCGTCCCTTGCCGTGACGAGGCACAGGCAGCCGATCGTCTTTTTCAGGTCGTTCAGCGGGACACAGATCAGGCTTCTTGTCTTAAACCCCTGATCGTCAAAGATATCTCCCTCAAATGCCTCGGCCTTCTCGGTCTCCGCGAAAAAGGCGGATTTTTCCGTGCTGACGACCAGACCCTCCGTGCCGACGCCATTTTCGAAAGTAATGCCCGTCAGATCGAGCGGCCCCGTGCTCACGACACAGTGCATGATGCCCGTCGCCTCGTCAAGGATCCAGATGGCGCCGCCCGCCGCGTTCAGCTGCTCCGAAAGCACCTCCAGCGTATTCGTAAGGGCAGCCTCGAGGTCCTCTACCTCAAGAAGCGCAGAGGAGATCTTCCAGGTTGCGACTGTCATCCTGTCCGGCTTATTCATGCTTGAATCCTCCCTTATACGCAAATCATATGAACCGATCAAGGAAAGCGATTCATCCGTCAATACTTCATAATGTCGGTCAGCGGCGTCTTCTCGATGTTCTTAAAGGAGACGTGGTTGATCACGAAGGAGAGGACGCCGTTGATCGCGATCGAGATCCCCCAGGACAAGATGGAGACTGTCCTTATGTACATCGTGTAATCCGACTCTATGCTCCGTATGATGCTGCCGCTCATCAGGATGCCGGCGATGAGGCCGAGGACAATGCCGGCCACATTGATCAGCATCGTCTCCCTTAAGAGGTAGCCTTTCACCTGCTCCGCCGAGAACCCGTTGACCTTCATGACCAGCAGCTCCTTCATCCTTCGGTTTACCAGGATATTGGTCAGGTTGATCATGATGAGGAGCGTATCCGTCACCGAGATGATGACCATGATGAGGGCCACCAGGTTGAAGAGCTTCTTCGTGCTCTCATAGCGGGCCGCAAAGTCCGCGGGGCGCTCAAACTGCGCGCTCGGGCAGGCAGCCTTGATGGCCGCCGCCACCTCTTCCGCGGCGTCCCCCAGGCGGCAGTAATAGCTGTTTCTTACCGGGTCCTCGCCGAAGATCTCCCGGTAGGCCGCGGGACTCATCACGGCCATGAACCCCGCGTGGTAGCGGAAGGATCCGTTCACCTTTGCCTTGTGGGGCACGAGCGCGCCGTCGTAGAGGATGAGCGTGTCCTCCGCGAACAGACTATGCATCTCCAGGAACTTCTCCGGGAGCAGAATCCCGCTCTCCGGAAGCTCCGAGGACAGATGCACAAACTCCTTCAGCTGTTCGTTTTCTGCCGAGAGGATATAGAAACCGGCCGATTCATCCGCGCACTCATAGAGGCTTGTCTGGTAAGCAACCGGAAGATAGCTCGCGCCATGGTCCTTAAAGATGGCCTCCACCTTCTCTTTATCCGCCTCGACCGGATCGGCGCCCAGATCAACCCTGAAGCTGTAGCGGTAGATCTCCTTCTCCTGGTAGTCGAAGGCGTTGTTAAAGGAAAAGCGGATGGTAAAGCCTATGCCAATCAGCATGACGCTGCCGACGACCACCACGATGGACACCAGCACCCGCTTCATGTCTGTCAGGATATTGCGGACGATCAGGCGGGAATACAGGGACTGCCCGCCCCTGCCCTTCGAGGGTGCCTTGCCCTTCATCGACTTTTTGGCCGGCTCGCTGCCGTTCATCAGGCCGACGGCCGTGCATTTCAGCAGGTTCCGGCACGAGTACCACACCACCGAAGAGGCGACGACCAGCGTCGCGCCGCCGACGATGGCGGCTGTGCCCGGAACGAAGAGTGCTTTGATCCTGCCGAAGACGTACAGCTTCCTTAGCACCACCATGATGATGTTGGTGACCACCATGCAAAGGCCGATGCCCAGTGTGACGCCGATCACTGCGGCGGAAATGCCGAAGACAAGATATTTCGCGCGGATCTCGCCGGTTCTGAAGCCCATGGCCTTCAGCGCGCCCACCTGCTTCTTCTGCTCGTCGATGATGATCGCCATCGTCGAGAAGATGACCAGGGATCCGATCACCGCGAACATCGGCACAAAGAACGTGGCGAAGCCGAAGATCGACTGAATGGAGGACTTCAGGTGGACAAAGCTCTCGTTGGTTCGCCGGTTCGTGACGATAAAGCGCGCGTCGTCGAGATGATCAATTCTCTTCCTCGCGTCTGCGAGCTTCTTCTCCGCCTTCTCCTTTTCGGTGTTGTATTCCGTCCACTTCCCGTCCAGCTCTTCCCTGGCTTCTGAGAGCTTCGACTCAGCCTTCTCTTTCTCTTCTTCGTACTCTTTGCGTCCGGCCGCTGCCTTGCCGCGCCCTTCGATAATCTGCTGATCCGCGCTCTCTTTCTCAGCCGCATATTGGGCCTTCCCCTCGGCCAGCTCCTTCCGGCCGTCGGCGAGCTGCTTGTCCGCGTCGTCCTTCTGTGTCTCGTACTGCGCCCGGCCGCTTTCAAGCTCTGCCCGGCCGCTTTCAATCTGAGTCCTGGCGTTTTCCTTCTCGCGGTCATAGGTCTGCCAGCCGCCCGTGAGATCGCTCCTCCCGGTCTGCAGCTTGTCCTTCGCTTCCGCCTTCTCCTTCCCGTACTTCGCCTTGCCGCTGCTCAGCTGGGATTTCGCATCCTCGATGAGGGAGAGCGCCTCTGCTCTTTTTGTGCGGTACAGCGCCCAGTTCTGATCCAGTGTCTCTCTTGAGGCCGCCAGCTTATTCCAGCCCCGGTCGAGCTCGGCGCGGGCGGCGGGCAGATTGGCTTCCTTTATCTTCTTCCTGAGGGCGGCTTCACTTTCGGCATATTTCTTCTCGCCCGCATCGATCTTCTTCTTCGCGCTGTTCAGCTCCTTGATTGCGCTGCTCAGTTCCTTCTTCCTGTTTTTGAGCTCACCGGTCGCCGCCGCGATTTCGGACATGTTCCGGACATCTGACGGCAGTATGTTGATGGCGGAGAGAACGCCGTTTATGAGCGACAGCATGTCCTCTGCCTTTTCGAGCGTCGGCGTCGCCCGGAAAGCCGCGAGCTCCCCGCGGATTTGATGAATGGCGTTCCGGATCTTCTCTTTTTCTTTCTCCCCGATTTTGCTGTTCCCCGAACCGCTTCCGCTGTCCGGTTTGCCCGGTTTACTGTCCGGGGTACTCGGCGTGCTGTCCGGCGT
>DEFE01000033.1:0-3376 GCA_002350625.1 Lachnospiraceae bacterium UBA2860 | reverse complement strand
GTGCTCGGCTGGCTGTCCGGCGTACTCGGCGTGCTGTTCGGCGTACTCGGCTGGCCGTCCGGTGTGCCCGGCTGACCGTCCGGTGTGCCCGGCTGACCGTCCGGCGTGCTCTCCGCTTCTCCCACGGTCTGCACCGCCTCTCCGTCCCCTGCGCTCCACACGCCGGCGGAAGAAATAAGCAGCGCAAACAGCAGGAGGACCATCATCAGCCTGATCCCGCGCCTCTGCCTCCTATGCTGTTGTTTCTTCCTCCGTCCTGTCATCCTCTTCATGCTAAAACAGAAGTCCCTCCAGTGTGTTCAGAACATCCTCAGCCTTATCAATCGGTTCGTTCAGCTTACCGTCGAGGGTCTCAAGTCCCTCCTCGTATTTCTTCTCCGCGTCGTCCAGCTGCTTGCGCCCGGCCGCGAGCTTCTTCTCAGCCTCATCCAGCTTCTTCACGCCGGCGGCGTAATCCTGCTCGCCTTTTCTCGCTTTCGCGAGGCCGGCCGCATATTCGTCCTCGCCGTCAAGGAGCTTCTGAAGGCCGGCGCCAAGCTCCTTGTTCGCCTCGTCTTCCTTCTCCTTCAGCTCCTTCTCCCCGGCCCGGATCGTCTGCCAGGCCTTTGCCAGGGCGCGCGCCGCTTCCTTCTGTTTTTCCGCGAGGGCGCCTTCGCTGCTGTTCAGTTTTTTCACGGCCTCGAGGAGCTCCGCTTTTGCTTCCTTCTCTTTTTCGGCCAGCTCCTTGCTGCCGTCTTCCAGTTTTTTCAGGGCATCCTCGAGCTTCAGCTTCGCTTCCTTCTCCTTATCCGTCAGCTCTCTCTCCCCGTCCTCAAGCTTCTTCAGCGCCGCCTGCAGCTTCGTCCTGGCCTCATTTTCCTTCTCGGCCAGCTCCTTCTCCGCATCCTCAAGCTTCTTCAGCGCGTCCGCCAGCTCCTGATTGGCCTTCTCCTCGTTGTCTGCGAGCTCCTGCTCTCCCTCTTCAAGCTTGTTCAGCCCTTCCGCGAGCTTTTCCTCCGTCTCCTTTTTGGCCGTCTCATAGGTCTCCTCCGCCGTGGACGCCACTTCCTTTGTCCGCGCCTCGCCCAGCTCGTCAGAGAGCTCTTTGATCCGCTCCTCGACGGCCGTCACCTGTCTGTCATAGTCATCCCCCCGGAGGGCCTCCGTCCCTTCCGCGACATCCACGTCCACATAGGCGCGCAGGTACCCGCCCTGCACGGTATCTTTGCTGAAGGAGGCTTCCGGCAGCACCACCACTTTGTTCTCATTGGCGATCAGATAATCCGGATGGATGCACACGCCGGTGATGGTATAGGTGTTCCCGATCAGGAGATCTTCATTACCGAGCCCGACGGCAGAAAGCGTAACCTCATCGCCGACGGCGAGCCCTGCTTTTTCCATGAGGAGCTCGCCAATGGCGCATTCATCCGGCTTCTCCGGCATCCGGCCCTCGGTGGCGTACGGAACGCTGATTCTCTGCGTCGCCGACAGCAGGATGGCGGAGTACACGTCCCCGTCCTTTTCAAGAAGCCCGTCCGCCGAGAAGGCGCCCTCCACATCCTTCACGCCCTCCAGCGCCGCAATCTGCTTCAGGTTCTCCTCGGAAATGCCCAGCGAGGACGCCACCTCCAGATCCTTGAAGTTGTGATCATCGTAATAATGCGTCGCAAATGTCGCGAAAGAGCTTCCCATAAAGTAGATTGAAAGCAGACCTGTCACCCCCATGCAGACGATGGAGGTAATGGACATGTGCGCAACGAACCTTTTCTTTATATTGCGGATAGCATCTTTCAGCTGTGTCGGCTTCATGGCAATCACATAAAAAGTGCAAAAGCATCAGTATCTATGCTGTATTTTACCCTACTTCCAGGCATAAAAAAAGAGCCGCAGCCCAAATCCGCCAGGGACGGATTTCAGCAATATTTTGCGACTCAATGATAGCAGGCACTGATTTTCCGCAGGTATGCCATGACGTCAAACTGATATGCTTTTTCAAGCAGTTCCTCCGTCAGGACCGCGTCCTTCTCCCCGAAGGCGAGCAGCCTGCCCTCCGAGATGATCAGCAATATGACTTTGGTCTTTTTCTGGTCAACGCCGACCGCGGCCGCCTCCTCGTCGCCGAAGGACAGGATGTCGAGCTCCCGGTGAAAGAACATGATCAAGATCGCGCCGGCCGTCACACAACCGAAGATCACCGCCGCGTGTGAGATGCGCCGCCCGGAAAAGCTGCCCATCTGCCACAGGATCAGCCGCTGCATGTGGCTTTGATTCAGCGCACTTAACATCGTCATGACGGCATTTACGAAGAGAGAAATGATCACGACAAATAACTCCACTAAGATTACGGAAAGTCGGATGAAAAAGAATCAGATTTCTTTTAAAATGAATCATCATGCCCGGCCCAGGTTCCTTCCGGGAAATGCCCGGACTTTTTTCTATGCCATCAAGCCATCATGACCGGATTCATTTTCAGCCTTCCAAAATCTGCCGCCTTCAGTAATTCAGGGTTATATCCATCTCATGCCATTTCTCCCCGCCCCAGGAAGACCTAGACTGTCCAAGGTCCCGGAAACCAAGTTTTGTGTACATCTTTACCTTGTTCTCATGGCAGGTGAGGACCAGCATTTTGCGTCCCCTCTCCTGCTCTTTGCGGCAGTAATTATATACGAGCTCACGCGCAAGGCCCATCTTCCTGTATTCCGGTAGTACATCCAGTCCAAGGAGCATCACATTCCTGCCCTTCGGGTCATGAAGGGAAGCATCTGTAAAGAATTCATCCCTGAATTCATATTCAGAAACTGCGATCCCGTTCAAAAAACCCGCCATCTTTCCGCTCTTCTTATCGATCGCCACAAGGAACAGGTCAGGGGCTGCGGCTGCTCTCTCCATCATATGCTCTCTTGAGCAGGCTTCATTTGGCGGAAAACAAATGCTCTCTATGTTGGCGGCTTCCTCGATTTCCTCTAGATGGATCTGCCTGAATTCGTATTTCTCATACAGATCGTCAAGGGGCATGCCCAGATCCTGAAGAATCTCTCTTGCCATTGCGCGGCCTTTTTCTGTCATATACGCGTATTTATAAGCGTATCCTTTTTTATTCTTTGGATTGAGGATCAGATCCGCGTCATCCAGTCGGTTGATTGCATCAAAGTCATAATTCTTCCAGGAGATCTCGTCAAACCTCTGCCCTTCAGAATCCGGAAAACGTGTCAGGTATAAAAGCGCAAGCGTTAGCCTGTCGATTGCATTCTGCCTTTTGTAGTCACTCATCTCACTCATCTCTATCCTCCCTGAAGCTGCCTTTATCTAGCTGCATTATAATTCATAGGTCAAAATGGCGCAGTTCCTGATGCCAAAGGATGCATATTCCGCATTGGTCATAGGCCGGAAATAGGAT
>DEFE01000042.1 GCA_002350625.1 Lachnospiraceae bacterium UBA2860 | reverse complement strand
CCGCGCAGCTGATTGTCGATACGTCTCGACTCGTGGCGCTCTGTGCCGACGATCTTGAGACCGCCCGCAGCTCTCGCCTCGTCGTCGAGCTTGATATCCGTACCACGGCCGGCCATGTTGGTCGCGATCGTGACGGCGCCTGCCTGTCCGGCCTGCGCGACGATCTCCGCCTCGAGCTCGTGGAACTTGGCGTTCAAGACGTTGTGCGGGATGCCCTCTCTCTTAAGGAGCTTCGACACGTGCTCGGACACATCGATCGTGATGGTGCCGACAAGCACGGGCTGCTTCCTTGCATGGGCTTCCTTGACGGCCTCGACGACCGCGTGATACTTTTCCTTCTTTGTCTTGAAGACCGCGTCGTCCAGATCCTGGCGGATGACAGGCACATTGGTCGGCACGGACACAACGTCCATCCCGTAGATATCGCGGAATTCCTGCTCCTCGGTGAGCGCCGTACCGGTCATGCCGCACTTCTTGTCGAACTTGTTGAAGAAGTTCTGGAAGGTGATCGTCGCGAGCGTCTTGCTCTCCTGCTTGACCTTGACGTGCTCCTTGGCCTCGATCGCCTGATGCAGGCCGTCCGAATAGCGGCGGCCCGGCATGATGCGGCCCGTGAAGTCGTCGACGATGAGGATCTGGTCGTCCTTCACGACATAGTCCTGATCCTTGTGCATCAGGTAATTCGCGCGCAGCGCGAGATCGACCGTGTGCTGGATCTCGAGGTTCTCCGCGTCGGACAGGTTGTCGATGTGGAAATACTCCTCCGTCTTCTTGACGCCCTGCTCGGTGAGCGTGACGATCTTGTCCTTCTCATTGACGATGAAGTCGCCCGTCTCGGTGATCTCCTCGCCCATGATCGCCGTCATCTTCGTCATCTCGCCGGAGGCCTCGCCGCGCTCGAGCTGCTTCGCAAGGATGTCGCAGACCTCATAGATCTTCGTCGACTTGCCGCTCTGCCCGGAGATGATGAGCGGCGTCCGCGCCTCGTCGATGAGGACGGAGTCGACCTCGTCGATGATGCAGTAATGCAGCTCTCTCTGCACGAGCTGTTCCTTGTAGATCACCATGTTGTCGCGCAGGTAATCGAAGCCGAGCTCGTTGTTCGTGATATAAGTGATGTCGCAGTTGTACTGCTCTCTGCGCTCCTCGGATTTCATCGGCTGCAGCACGCATCCCACGGTAAGTCCCAGGAAGCGGTGCACCTCGCCCATCCAGTTGGCGTCGCGGTTTGCCAGATAGTCATTGACCGTGACGACGCAGACGCCGCGCTCCTCCAGCGCGTTCAGGTACGCCGGCAGCGTACAGACGAGCGTCTTGCCTTCACCGGTCTTCATCTCGGCGATACGGCCCTGGTGAAGGATCACGCCGCCGATCAGCTGCACGCGGAAATGCTCCATCCCGAGGACGCGCCTCGCGGCCTCCCTGACGACGGCAAAAGCCTCCGGCAGGATGTCGTCAAGCGTCTCGCCCTTGGCGAGCCGTTCCTTAAACTCCGGCGTCTTCGCTTTCAGCTGTTCGTCGCTCATCTCCATCATCGACGGACGGAGCGCCTCGATCTTGTCAACGATCGGGCGGATGCGCTTCAACTCGTGATCGCTGTGCGTGCCGAATACTTTACTAAATAAACCCATGTGTAAATCTCCGCTTTTCTTAATGTAAATGCTGTCGCCGCGCCGCCTTCCCCTTTTCTTTAAAGGACAGACGGGCATGGACCTTTCCCATTCTATCACTTCGTCCCCTTGAAAACAAGAGCGGGCGGGAGGGCATGGTATGACATTCCGGAACACCCTCTTGAGGGAAGTGAAAAATAACAGTATGATTTTACCTGTAGGGTTTTATCCTGAAATAGCAGCGGCAAGCCGCTTATCAAAACCGAAAGGAGCGCAGCATGAAGAAAACCGTTTTGGTGATGACACTTGTCGGACTTCTTTCCATCGGCGGCATTTTCAATGTGTTCGCTGCAGATTCATCAGCTGCATCATCAGCGGAGGCCGGGGCGCTCCGCCTTGCGGCCTGATTCACATGGTTTTATACGGATGTCTGTATGACCGGTGTGAAAGGGCGCGGCAGGCAGAGCAAAAGAGATTTTCATTTCGTCTGTTTGAAGAGCCAATCCCGCACAGCGGATTTCCATTGATACTGCGCCGTCCCACTCATTCCGCACCCAGCCTGTGCAGCCATAGAGTTCAGCGGCCTGACAGGCCCGCCAGCGGAAACCCACGCCCTGAACCCAACCGCGGAAGATAATATGTTTTCGGATCATACCATTTCCTCATTGAGTTTTAATCAATTCTGTGTGAAGTATTAAAAGCGCGTCGTGACTTTTCTTTTAAGCATTACCTGCCTTCCACATTTTCCCGTCATGTGATCAACCGATATCTCCACGCAATACATCCTGTCCGCCGCGATCACTTCATCCGTCTCCTTTTGGCATTCATCCGGATAGTCTGCCGAGAACTTTGCGCCGATCAGTCCTGCTATACGGCGCATTCCTGCCTCATCGTCTATAATTCTCGCCCGTCCAAATGCAATTACGCTGATATAAGCTGTCGTACGTTCTTTCGGCATCACTTCATCCTGCGCGACAACACAGAACGAGACCTTTTCATTTCCCCGGATCGCATCGATCTTATGGCCTTCCTTCGCGCAGTGGAAGGCAATTTTTCCATCGTAAAAAACATGGCTGACCGGAACGGTATATGGATAGCCATCATCCCCGAAAACGCCAAGGATCCCGGAAGTTGCATTATTCAGGATATTCACACACTCTGCTTCTGTCAGCTGCTGGGCTTTCCTTCTCATCTCTCTGAACATTAGTTTTCACTCCGTAATTTCTATCTGGTTTCCCTCAATTGCTATAATGCAGCTCTCATAGTAGCCGTCGCCGGCAGTTCGTGGGCCGCTCACAAGCTCATCACCTTCTTTCTGCAGCCCCTCTGTCAATGCATCGACCTTCTCTTTACTTCCAACCGAAAAAGCAATGTGCGCATACCCCGTACGGTTAAGCTGCTTATCCGGATCAGCCATTCCCGGCTTATTCATCAGTTCCAGCCTTGCTCCGTCTTCAAAGGTAATAAAACAGGAGCGGAAGTTGGTTTTTGTATTATGGTATCCTTCATTCTTCCCACTCCATCTGTCATCCCTTAAGTGCAGCACTTAGCGAATTCGGAACTCCCCGCGGCCCGCGAACGGCATGAACCTCCATCCCCATGC
>DEFE01000020.1:108391-121755 GCA_002350625.1 Lachnospiraceae bacterium UBA2860 | reverse complement strand
GGTGACCCCGGTGACAACAACGCCGGCTTCTTCTACAGCGGCGCGATGGACGTCCTTCAGCCGTACATCGACGCAGGCAAGCTCGTCGTCAAGTCCGGCCAGGTCGCTTTCGAAGACGTTGCGACTCCGACATGGGCAACAGAAGTTGCGCAGACAAGAGCTGAGAACATCCTGTCCTCCAACTATGCTGACGGCTCGAACGTCGATGTGTGGCTCTGCTCCAACGACTCCACAGCTCTCGGCGTTGAGAACGCTCTGGCTGCGAACTACACAGGCACATATCCGATCATCACAGGTCAGGACTGCGACATCGAGAACACAAAGAACATGATCGCCGGCAAGCAGGCGATGTCCGTCTTCAAGGATACTCGTACACTGGCTTCTCAGGTTGTCAAGATGGTCGGCCAGATCATCGCCGGTGAAGAAGTCGATGTCAACGACACCGAGACTTATGACAACGGCACGGGCATCATCCCGTCCTTCCTCTGCGAGCCGGTCTTCGCGGATGCGAACAACTACAAGGAACTGCTCATCGACTCCGGTTACTACACAGAGGATCAGCTTAAGTAATTCGAAGTGATCGGTTAAGACGAAAGGGCACTGTCCTTAAAGACAGAAGCTTTATGATACAGGCGGGCAAGGTCCCGCCTGTATTCTTGAAAACAGCAATACTGTTCTGATTGGACTGACGGAGGGAGATCATTGGCTAAGATATTATTGGAAATGAAAAACATCACCAAGACATTCCCCGGCGTCAAGGCACTTGACAACGTCAACTTACAGGTTGAGGAGGGCGAGATTCACGCCCTTGTCGGTGAAAATGGAGCCGGCAAGTCCACGCTGATGAATGTCCTGAGCGGCATCTATCCGTACGGGACTTATGAAGGGGATATCATCTACAACGGTGAGACGTGTAAATTCAACACGATTAAGGATTCTGAAAGCAAAGGCATCGTCATCATCCATCAGGAGCTCGCTCTTGTTCCGGAGATGTCGATCGGTGAAAATATGTACCTCGGCAACGAGCGCGGCCGCAAGTCAAAGATCGACTGGCACACGACCTATGTGGAGGCGGACAAGTATCTCCGCATGGTCGGCCTCAACGAATCTTCGAAGGTCCTCGTCAAGGAAATCGGTACCGGCAAGCAGCAGCTGGTCGAGATCGCCAAGGCGCTCGCGAAGAACGCGAAGCTCCTCATCCTCGACGAGCCGACCTCTTCCCTTAACGAAGAGGATTCCCGCGCGCTGCTTGATCTGATGCTCGGCTTCAAGAAGCAGGGCATGACGATGATCATCATCACCCATAAGCTGAACGAAGTATCGTACGTTGCGGACAAGATCACGGTCGTCCGCGACGGCTCTACGATTGAAACGATTGACAACGCGAACCATGACATCGATGAAGACCGCATCATCAAGGGCATGGTCGGCCGCGAGATCACGAACCGCTTCCCGAAGCGGACCGACGTGAAGATCGGCGACATCAACATGGAAGTGTCCGGCTGGACCGTCCATCACCCGCTGTATCCGGAGCGCAAGGTCGTCGACGACGTCTCTCTGTATGTCCGGAAGGGCGAGGTCGTCGGTATCTACGGCCTCATGGGCGCAGGCCGCACCGAGCTCGCAATGAGTATCTTCGGCCAGTCCTACGGCACGCTGACGGCGGGCACGCTGAAGCTCAACGGCCAGGAAGTGAAGCTGAAGAAATCACCGACGGACGCCATCAAGCACAAGATCGCGTACGTCACCGAGGACAGAAAGGGCAACGGCCTCATCCTGTCCCAGTCGATCAAGGTCAACACGTCCCTCGCCAACCTCGACTCGATCTCCAAGAACCTAGTCATCGACAAGGACCGCGAGTATCAGGTCGCCGAGGAGTACAGGGAAAAGCTGAAGACTAAGACGCCTTCCGTGGAGCAGCTCGTCGGCAACCTGTCCGGCGGCAATCAGCAGAAGGTCCTGCTCGCGAAGTGGATGTTCGCGGAGCCGGAGGTCCTCATCCTCGACGAGCCGACAAGAGGTATCGACGTCGGCGCGAAGTACGAGATCTACTGCATCATCAACGACCTGGCCAAGGAGGGCAAGTCGGTGATCATGATCTCCTCCGAGCTTCCGGAGGTTCTCGCGATGAGCGATCGTATCTACATCATGAACGCCTCGAAGATCGTCGGTGAGATGAAGGCCGAGGAAGCGACACAGGAGAGCATCATGGCTGCGATCCTGAAATCAGGAAGGGGGGATTGACCATGAGCAGCGGCGGAGCATTATCCTACGTCAAGAAGAATATGATGATCATCATCCTCGTCGCGGTCGTCATCCTGTTTACCGTCGGCACGCAGGGGAAGATTCTTCTTCCGCAGAACATCAACAACCTGATCTCCCAGAACGGCTACGTGTTCGTGCTCGGAACCGGTATGCTGCTCTGCATCCTGACCGGCGGCAACATCGACCTCGCGGTCGGCTCGGTCGTCTGCTTCACCGGCGGCATCGGCGCCGTCATGATGCAGGCGGGTCTGCCGGTCTATCTGGCCGTCATCGTCATGCTTTTAGTCGGCCTTGCCATCGGCGCTTTCCAGGGCTTCTGGATCGCCTGGATCTCAGTCCCGCCCTTTATCGCAACACTGGCGGGCATGTACGCGTTCCGCGGACTTTCCAACGTCGTCCTCAACGGCTTCGCGGTCGGTATCAACAACACCACGTTCCTCAACGTCTTCGGCGGCGGCGCGGACTGCTATGTGCCTGACTTCTTTAAGGGCGGCAGCCTCAACATGACCTGCCTCCTCGCGGGCATCATCGGGACGGCTGTCTTTGTGATCCTGTCCCTCCGCGGCATGATCGTAAGAAAGCAGAAGGGCATCAGCTCCGGCAATTCCGCGGTCGAACTCTTAAAGGTCGTCATCATTGCCGCTCTGATTATGTGGCTCACCTACAAGCTGTCACAGTACAAGGGCATCCCGTCTGTTCTCGTCTGGGTTGCGCTCGTGCTTCTCATCTACGGCTACATCACGACCAACACCGCGATCGGCCGTTACTTCTACGCGGTCGGCGGCAATGAGAAGGCGACAAGGCTCTCCGGCGTCAACACGAAGCTCGTCTACTTCGTGGCTTACGCCAACATGGGCTTCCTTGCAGGCCTCGCCGGTATCCTCACGGTCGCGAGAGCGAGCTCCGCTCAGCCGACTTACGGCCAGGGCTATGAGATGGACGCGATCGCGTCCTGCTTCATCGGCGGCGCGTCCGCTTACGGCGGCGTCGGCAATATCACCGGCGTCATCATCGGTGCGGCGCTCATGGGTATCATCAACCAGGGCATGAGTATCATGGGCTTCTCGGCCAACTATCAGAGAGCTGTCAAGGGCCTTGTCCTTCTGGCGGCCGTCCTGATCGATATTCTGTCCAAGAAGGAAAAGGCATAAGGAAGGAGGATGACCATGAAAAAGAACTTTTCTCAAGTCTTAAAAGACAACACGATGATCATCGTCCTCGTCCTGGTCTATCTGTTCTTTACCTGGCAGACAGGCGGTTCGATGTTCTCACCGCTTAACTTCAACGCGCTGATCACCCAGAATGCGTACGTCTTCATTCTCGCCTGCGGCATGCTGATGTGCATGCTGACCGGCGGCAACATCGACCTCTCCTGCGGATCCTTCGTGTGCTTCCTCGGAGCGATCGGCGGATATCTGATGGTCGTCAAAAACCTCAGCACGGGCATCTCGATCGTCCTTATGCTGGTCGTCGGCATCATCTACGGCGTCGTGCTCGGCTACCTTGTCGCTTACATGAACATCCCGCCGTGGATCGCAACACTGGCCGGCTATCTGGCTTTCCGCGGAATCGGCACGGATATCCTGAGCAGCAACAGCTCCACGGGCTCCATCAGCGTCAAGAACATGGAGAGCTTCCTCAACATTTTCTCAGGCAAGCTCCTCAGCACGAAGCTCAATAACCTCAACATCCCCTGCATGGCGGTGGGCGTCATCGCCGCGGTCATCGTGATCCTTGCCAATCTCATCGGCAGAGCCAACAAGGTCAGGAAGGGATACGAGGCGGATTCTGCAGCGTCGGTGCTCCTTAAGTCCGTCATCGAAGCAGCCGTGATCCTGCTTGTCATGTACAAGCTGGCGATGGGCGGCGGCATCCCGACCGTCCTCGTGTGGGTCGTCGTGGTGGTCCTCTTCTACAGCTTCATCACTGAGAAGACGACGATCGGGCGCCATTTCTACGTGGTCGGCGGCAACCGGGAGGCGGCGCGCCTCTCCGGCGTCAACACGAGAAGAATCATGTTCCTTGCCTATCTCAACATGGCGATCATCACGGTCATCACGACCTGGACGGTGCTTGCGAGATTCCAGGCAGCCAACTCCACGGCCGGCACGAACTATGAGATGGACGCCATCTCGGCCTGCGTTGTCGGCGGCGTCTCGGCCTACGGCGGATCCGGCAGGATCTTCGGCATGGTCGTCGGCGCTACGCTGATCGGCGTCATCAACCTGGGCATGAGCCTTATGAACATTGACGCCAACTTCCAGAAAGTCGTCAAGGGCGTCGTCCTTCTGGGCGCTGTCGCATTCGACATTCTCTCGAAGAGACGCGCAAAGTAAATCTGAGGGCGCAGCCCTTCAGGTCCAATCAGAAGAGAAGGTCCGGTGTTTTTATGGCACCGGGTCTTCTTCTTTTTTTGCGGCCGGGCGGGGCAGAAAGACTCTTCCTTATTGCGAGATGACGCTTAACAGACGGCTTAATAGAGAATTAAGATGAAAAATGTGCGGCGGTCTGCTACAATAGGTTACTGAAAAGGGGGAGTCAATAAGGGGAGTATCCGTATATGACGAGAGATCAGCTGATCGAACGGCGGCGGAGGAAAAAGCGCTCGAGGCGTATTGCCGCGGGGGCGGCAGTCGTCGCAGTCGGTCTTATTGCATTCAGTGTGGCAGGCATCATGCGCAGCTACACGGAGAATAAGCCGGGGGACATGGGCACATCGGAGCTGTCGGAGGTCGACGGCATTATTTCCGTGCCCGAAGACGTGGAGATCCTGTCCGAGCCGGAAAGCGAAGAGAGCGCAGAGAGCACCATCAGCGGCTGGTCCTACACCGAGGACGGCACCTTCTATTATGAGGACGGCGCGCCGATCACCGGGCTCGTGGAAATCAGCGGCTCCATCTACTACTTCGGCTACGACGGCGTGCTCCTGACCGGCTGGCAGGAAGACGACGGCAAGCAGTACTTCTTCTCACTTGAGGATGGCAAGGCCTTAAAGGGCGAGCAGACGATCGGGGACAAGAAGTATTTCTTCGGCGACGACGGCGTCATGGATCCCGACAAAACCGTGGACCTCACCGCAGTGACCGGCATGGTCGCGCTGACCTACGACGACGGGCCGGGCTACTACACCGATGCGCTTCTCGACCTGCTTGCGGAGAACGACGCGAAAGCCACCTTCTTTATGATCGGCAGCGAGGTCGTCAATTATCCGTCCGCCGTACTGCGCGAGTACGAGCTCGGCATGGAGCAGGGCAATCACAGCTGGGACCACAAGACCCTCACGCACTTAAGCGACGAAGAGATCGTCGAGGAATTCCAGAAGACGAACGACGCGATTACCTCCATCACCGGCGGGGAGATCCGGCTCTTCCGCGCGCCGGGCGGCGGTATCAACGACGCGGTGTTTAACAATTCGCTCGGCATGTACTCGATCCTCTGGACGATCGACACGCTCGACTGGGAGACGAAGAACGCGCAGCAGACCTACGACACCGTGATCAATAACGTGAGAGACGGCGACATCATCCTCATGCACGAGATCTACGAGGCCTCACTGGAAGCCTCGAGGATGCTGATCCCGAAGCTCAAGGAGATGGGCTATCAGCTCGTCACCGTGTCCGAGCTCGCCGCGGCCAAGGGCGTGACCCTTGAGACCGGCGTATCCTATGGAGCTTTCTGAAAGGACTTCTATGTTCATCTTTATCATAAATGCCATTCTTTTGGGCGCAGGCCTTGCGATGGACGCCTTCTCGGTGTCCATTGCCAACGCTCTCGCGGACAGCACCATGAGCCGCAGGCGGCAGGTGATCATCGCGGGCACCTATGCCTTTTTTCAGTTCGCGATGCCGGTGATCGGCTGGCTGCTCGTGAAAACAGTCGTGTCGTACTTTCAAACGATAGAAACACTGATTCCCTGGATCGCGCTCGCCCTCCTTCTCTTCATCGGCGGAAAAATGCTGTGGGAGGGCCTCTCCGACAAGGGAGAAGATGCGGGAGAGGTTCAGCGCCTCACAGCGGGCGCGCTCATTCTGCAGGGCATCGCCACCTCCATCGACGCGTTGTCCGTGGGGCTGACGCTCGCGACGTACAGAGCTGTCGACGCGCTGCTGGCCGCCCTCATCATTGCGGTCGTGACCTACCTGATCTGCCGCGCGGGACTCCTCATCGGCCGGAGATTCGGCGTGCTTCTCGGCGCCCGGGCGCGCGTGCTCGGCGGCGCCGTACTCATCGGCGTCGGACTCGAAATCTTTATCCGCGGCGTATTTTTCTGACTTCTTTAAATTGTATGAAGATTTTTCAGATTTACATAAATTATTTTGTAATACCTCTTGACAGACAGTACAGCTATCCTATAATAAATACAGGATTTAGAAGCGGCACCAGCTGCTGACACTAGATCTGGGATAATGAAGTAAGGTCTGATCGATATGATAATAGACAGAAAAGTAGAGCGTTATGTGCAGGAAGTCACGGAATACCTTCCGGGGCGCATGCGCGGCGAGGCGGAGCACGAGCTCACCGAGCTTCTCCTGGATCTCATCCGCGACCACGCGAACGGCAAGGAACCGGACATCCTCGACGCCAGGGCCGTCATCGATGAGATGGGTTCGCCGGAGCTGATGGCGATGTCTTATCTCGAGACGAAAGGGGAGACAAAGACAGAAGCCTCTCCGTTTACGGAAGGACTCGACGCCCTCGGGGATGCACTGAATCTGGATCCGCTCACACTGGGAAAAATGAATCGCATGGTCACTGTGATGCTGATGATCTTCAGCGTACTCGCCGTCGTCCTCGTCGGCTTCGGCATCGTCGCGCTCAGCACACACGCCATCACCAACGTCCTGCCGATCTTCCTCGGCTGCGTGCTCGGGCTTGTGGCGGTCGCCGGGAGATCCGTGCTTGCGCGGCAGGCATGACAAAACTGAATAGGGATATGTGGGATCCGCCTGCGGCGGGTCTTTTTTTTGCTGTCGGACAGGCGCCGTCCCGTGTTTGACGAAAGATAGCGCAAATGCTATACTTGTGCGAGTGTAGATCTGTCCGGCAAAGGCCTGATTTTCCCGCCGGAGAAAGGAGCCGTCATGAGCGATAAGAGAAAGGATTATCTGAGCTGGGACGAGTACTTCATGGGCGTCGCGATCCTCGCGGGCATGCGCTCGAAGGACCCGAACACGCAGGTCGGCGCCTGCATCGTCAGCCCCAACAACCGCATTCTCAGCATGGGCTACAACGGCTTCCCGAACGGCGTCTCGGACGATGAGTTCCCGTGGAAGCGCGACGGCGACCCGCTCGAGAACAAGTACTTCTACTCGACGCACAGCGAGCTCAACGCGATCTTAAATTTCCGGGGCGGCTCGCTCGAGGGGGCAAAGCTGTATGTCACGCTTTTCCCGTGCAACGAGTGCGCCAAGGCGATCATCCAGGCCGGGATCCGCACGGTGATCTACGACAGTGACAAGTATGCGGACCTGCCCGCATTTATCGCCTCGAAGCGCATGTTCGAGGCGGCCGGCGTGCAGCTCATCCGCTATAAGCACACAGGGCGCGAGGTCAGTTTTTCACTTTGAACAAATAAGGCGAAATGGAGCAATGTTATGGCAAAGGACAAGAAGCTTGTAGAATCCATCACTTCCAGAGAAGAAGATTTTTCCCAGTGGTATACGGACGTCGTCAAGAAGGCTGAGCTGACCGGCTACACGTCGGTCAAGGGCTGCATGGTCTTCAAGCCGGCGGGATACGCGATCTGGGAGAATATCCAGAAGGAGCTCGACCGCCGCTTCAAGGAGACCGGCGTGCAGAACGTGTATCTGCCGATGCTGATCCCGGAGTCGCTCCTTGACATGGAGAAGGATCATGTCGAGGGCTTCGCGCCGGAGGTGGCCTGGGTCACCATGGGCGGCCTCACGCCGCTGCAGGAGCGGATGTGCATCCGCCCGACGTCGGAGACGCTTTTCTGTGATCTCTACGCGAAGGACATCCAGTCCTACCGCGATCTGCCGAAGGTCTACAACCAGTGGTGCAGCGTGCTCCGCTGGGAGAAGACGACGCGCCCCTTCCTCCGTTCGAGAGAGTTCCTGTGGCAGGAGGGCCACACCGCGCATGCGAGCGCGGAAGAGGCCGAGGAGCGGACGCAGCTCATGCTGAACGTCTACGCGGATTTCGTGGAAGAAGTCCTCGCCATTCCCGTCGTGCGCGGCCGAAAGACGGACAAGGAGAAATTCGCCGGCGCAGAAGCGACCTACACGATCGAGGCGCTCATGCACGACGGGCAGGCGCTGCAGTCCGGCACGAGCCACAACTTCGGCGACGGCTTCGCCAAAGCCTTCGGCATCCAGTTCGCCGACAAAGACAATACGCTGAAGTACGTCCACCAGACCTCCTGGGGCATGACGACCCGCCTCATCGGCGCCATCATCATGGTCCACGGCGACGACGACGGGCTGGTGCTTCCGCCCCGCATCGCGCCGACACAGTGCGTCATCATCCCGATCCGCCAGAACGCGGAAGGCGTGCTGGACAAGGCGAACGAGATCGCCGCGCAGCTCAAGGCGGCCGGCATCCTCGTGAAGGTGGACGACTCCGACCGCTCGCCCGGCTGGAAATTCGCGGATCAGGAGATGCGCGGCTTCCCCATGCGGATCGAGATCGGCCCGAAGGACATCGAAAATGGCTCCTGTGTCCTCGTGCGCCGCGACACGAGAGAGAAGATCACTTCCACCATCGAAGGCGCGGCCGAGGCCGCGAAGAGCCTGCTCGACCGGATCCAGCAGGATATGTTTGACAGGGCGCTTGCATTCCGCGAGACGCACACCTACGAGGCGGAGGACTACGAGACCTTCAAAAAGACGGTCGAAGAGAAGCCCGGCTTCGTCAAGGCTTACTGGTGCGGCGACCGCGCCTGTGAGGACCAGATCAAAGACGATACCCGCGCGACGTCCCGCTGCATCCCGATGGGGGACGAAGGCAACGTCGTGCCGGAAGGCGCGCGCTGCGTCTGCTGCGGCAAACCGGCGCAGAAGCTCGTCTACTGGGGCAGGGCTTATTAAACTGCGGACAGGAAACGGTTCATCGCTTAAGAACCGGAGGTGACCGTGAAATTAAAACTTCCAAACAAAGTCAGTTACATCCTGGATATTCTCAGACGGCATGGGTTTGAAGCCTATGCCGTCGGCGGTTGTGTGCGCGATTCCGTTCTCGCGAAGGTGCCGGACGACTGGGACATCACGACCTCCGCGAAGCCGGAGACGGTGAAGCGGCTGTTCCGCCGCACGGTCGACACGGGCCTTGCGCACGGCACGGTGACCGTGCTCCTCGAGGAGGACAGCTTCGAGGTCACGACCTACAGGATCGACGGCACGTACTCTGACGGCCGCCACCCGGATAAAGTGACATTTACGTCGGACCTGGCGGAGGATCTGCGCCGCCGCGACTTCACCATCAACGCGATGGCCTACAACGACGAGGAGGGGCTCGTGGATCTCTTCGGCGGCATGCGCGACCTGCAGCTGAAGACGATCCGCTGCGTCGGCGACCCGGACGAGCGCTTCACGGAGGACGCGCTGCGCGTCATGCGCGCGGTGCGGTTCGCGGCGCAGCTGGGCTTTACGATCGACCCGGACACGGCGGCGGCAGTCACGCGCCACGCGGAGCATCTGAAAGCGGTGAGCGCCGAGCGCATCCGCACGGAGCTCATGAAGCTGCTCGTCTCGGCGCACCCGGAGAAGATCCGCACGATGTACGAGCTCGGCATCACCGGGGTCATCCTGCCGGATTTCGACACCTGCATGGAGACGGAGCAGAACTCGAAGCATCATATGTACTCGGTCGGCGAGCACATCATCCACGCCATGTGTTCCGTCTTTTCGGACCCCGTGCTGCGCCTCACGATGCTGCTGCACGACTTCGGGAAGCCCGCGAAGCGCGTCACGGACAGCTACGGGATCGATCATTTCCCGGGGCATGCGCGCGTGAGCGCGGAGATGGCGGAGCGGATTCTCCGCGACCTCAAATTCGACAACGACACCCGGAAGAAGGTCGTCAATCTCGTGCGCTGGCACGACCTGCGCCCGCAGCCCGAACCGGCCGACGTCCGCCGCGCGATCTACACTGTGGGCGCCGACCAGTTTCTTAACTACATCCAGGTGCAGTGGGCCGACAACATGGCGAAGAGCGCCTGGAAGCTGGAGGAGAAGCTGGACCGCGTCCGCGGCGTCTACGAGGTGTACACGAAGATCCTGGAGCGCGGCGACTGCCTCTCCCTCAAGGACCTCGCCGTCGGCGGGGAGGATGTGACCGCTCTCGGCGTCCGCGGCCCCCGCGTCGGCGAGATCCTGGATACCTGCCTCATGCAGGTCCTCGACGTGCCGGAGCGCAACACGAGGGAATATCTGCTGCCATTTATTGCGCAGCTGGCGGAGGAGGCAGATTCCGGCAGCTGATCAGCCGGACATACCGCTTAAGATGAGGAATCCTCCGAATAAAACGTTGACCGCCATCCAAGCCGCGGTTTACAATAGAATGAGGTAAATTCCACCCTCGGGAAATCGCAAAAACAGAGGAAAAATCCATCAAAAACGGGAGGACAGTTGCATGTATCAGGATGAGTACAAACGGTGGCTTGAAGCGGATCTCATCGACTGCGATCTGAAGAGCGAACTGCTGCGCATTGAAGGCGATGACGAAGCCATCAAGGACCGCTTCGCCGTGGCGCTGGCTTTCGGAACGGCGGGCCTCCGCGGCACGCTCGGCGCGGGCACGAACCGCATGAATATCTGGGTCGTCCGCCAGGCCACGCAGGGCATCGCGGACTGGGTGAAGACACAGGGCGGAACGCAGACGGTCGCGATCAGCTATGACAGCCGCCTCAAGGGCTATACATTTGCGAAGGACGCCGCGGGCGTGCTCGCCGCAAATGGCATAAACGTCAGGATCTACGACGAGCTCATGCCCGTCCCGGCGCTCTCTTTCGCAACCAGATACTACAACTGCAACGCCGGCATCATGGTCACGGCGTCGCACAATCCGGCGCGCTACAACGGCTACAAGGCCTACGGCCCGGACGGCTGCCAGATGACCGACGACGCCGCGGCGATCGTCTATGACGCGATCCAGAAGACCGACATCCTCACGGGCGCGAAGTATATGTCCTTCGCGGAAGGCGTCGAGAAGGGCCTCATCCGCTTCGTCGGCGAAGACTGCAAGGAAGCCCTCTACGAGGCGATCGAGGCGCGCCAGGTGCGCCCGGGCCTCGCCAAGGACGCGGGGCTGAAGCTCGTCTACTCGCCGCTCAACGGCACGGGACTTGTGCCGGTAACGCGCGTGCTGAAAGACATCGGCATCACGGATATCACGATCGTTCCGGAGCAGGAGTACCCGAACGGCTACTTCACTACCTGCCCGTACCCGAACCCCGAGATCTTCGAGGCGCTGGAGAAGGGCCTTGCCCTCGCCAAGGAAGTCGGCGCGGACCTCATGCTCGCGACGGATCCGGACGCGGACCGCGTCGGCATCGCCATGAAGTGCCCGGACGGCTCCTATGAGCTGGTCTCCGGCAATGAGATGGGCGTCCTCCTCCTCGACTATATCTGCGCGGGGCGCATCGAGAAGGGCACGATGCCGAAGAACCCGGTCGCCGTGATGTCCATCGTCTCGACGCCGCTCGCGGACAAGGTCGCGGAGCACTACGGCGTGGAGCTTCGCCACGTGCTCACCGGCTTCAAGTGGATCGGCGACCAGATCGCGCAGCTCGAAGAAGCCGGCGAAGTCGACCGCTTCATCTTCGGCTTCGAGGAGAGCTACGGCTACCTCGCAGGCCCGTACGTCCGCGACAAGGACGCCGTGATCGGCTCCATGCTGATCTGCGAGATGGCTGCGTACTACCGCAGCATCGGCTCGTCGATCAAGCAGCGCCTCGAGGAAATCTACAGCGAGTACGGCCGCTACTTCAACAGTGTCGACAGCTATGAATTCCCCGGCCTTACGGGCATGGATAAGATGGCCGGCATCATGAAGGATCTCCGCACGAACCAGCCGGAGGCATTTGCGGGAAAAGCCGTCGTCAAGGCGACCGACTACGCAAAGCCCGAGGAGACGGGTCTCCCGAAGGCGAACGTGCTGATCTACAAGCTTGACGACGGGTCGACGGTCGTCGTGAGACCGTCCGGCACCGAGCCGAAGATCAAGGCCTACTACACGACGCTCGGCAGCTCGCTTGAAGAGGCCAAGTCCGTGAAGGAAGAACTCGCCAATGCGGTGAAGCCGCTGTTCGCATAAATATGCATCTATGATGGCATATATATGCGCTCCTGCTGCCCTTGCATTCCACCCTGCGAATGGCGGACAAGCCATGGAAAGACAAGCGGACTAATTGAGTGTTCCCTTGAACGCACAGGTGTTGATAAATCTTGACATATGTTGCATAAAGGGTTATAACTAAAGGGTCTGTAAGTTTTACGGAAACGTAAAAACATTCGTAGGAGGTTAATATGAATAAGGTTGAATTATCTGCAGCGATCGCAAGCGAGACGGGGCTGTCTAAGAAGGATTCCGAAGCTGTCGTCAAGGCATTCGTCGATGTCGTGACAGAGGAACTGAAGAAGGGCGGCAAGGTCCAGCTGGTGGGCTTCGGCACATTTGAAGTCTCTGAGAGAGCAGCTCGCGAGGGCAGAAATCCGCAGACCGGCAAGACCATGAAGATCAAGGCTTCCAAGACCCCGAAATTCAAGGCCGGCAAGGCACTCAAGGATGCCGTCAATACAAGCAAGAAGAAAAAATAAAAAAGAATAACGATATAAGCAGGGAGAGGCAGCCCGCCTCTCCCTGCTTGTCGGTAAGGGAAAAAAGACAGAAGGATACGGACATGAGATTAGACAAGTATTTAAAGGTTTCCAGACTGATCAAGCGCCGCACCGTGGCCAACGAGGCCTGCGACGCGGGGCGCGTCACGATCAACGACAAGGTCGCCAAGGCCTCTCAGGAAGTGAAGAAAGGCGACGTGATCGAGATCCGCTTCGGCGAGAAGACCGTCAGGGTCGAGGTGACGGAGATCATCGAGACGACGAAGAAGGAGAATGCTGCTGATATGTACCGCTATCTGTGAC
>DEFE01000020.1:91131-108357 GCA_002350625.1 Lachnospiraceae bacterium UBA2860 | reverse complement strand
TTTGCGCATTTACGGGGATTATGATAGGATAAAGGGGCGCGGAGAAGCCGCAGGGGAGAACGGAAAAGCTGCTTAAGAAGCGGCTATGAGGCGCGGGAGCATCAGACAGCAGCAAGACGGGTACATAATTGCCATGAGGGGTGAAGTGTTTGAGCAGCAGGAAGGGTAAGAAGAGACGGGGGAGGCGATCCCGCGCGTCGCAGGAAAACCGCCTGGCCATGATCGGGATTGTCGCGGTCGTGACCCTGCTGTTTGCGGTTCTGATCATCGAGGGCCTGCGGCTGAACCGCAGGATCGACGAGAACGAAGCGCACAGACAGACACTTGAGGAGGAGATCGCGAGTGAAGAGATGCGGACGGAAAGCATCGAGTCTCTGCGGGAATATATGCAGTCAGATGAATATCTGAAGCAGGCCGCAAAGGACCGGCTGGGTCTCGTCGAGAGCGACGAGGTCATCTTCCGCCCCCAGGATTGACACACGCTGACTTGGCATGCAGCAGTTTTACCGAATGCAAAATCAGATACTTGAGGCCGGGCTGCCGGCCGGAACGGACCGCGTCATCTGCGGTCTGTCCGGCGGTGCAGACTCGGTTTTTCTTTTGCGCCTGCTGGTCCTCTTAAGGGATGAGCCCGGGATCCGCCTGCGCGCCCTGCACGTCCACCACGGCATCCGCGGGGCGGAGGCGGACCGCGATGAAGCCTTCGTGAGAAGGCTCTGTGAGGAGCTATGCGTTCCGCTCATGGTCCGCCATTTCGACGTGCCGAAGGAAGCGGCCGCGCGCGGCCTGTCCCTCGAAGAGACGGGGCGGATCCTCCGCAGACAGGCCTTCCGGGAGGCGGCGGATGCCTGGCTCAGGGAAGAAGCTTCCGGCGGAGGCATTTTCATCGCCCTCGCACATCACATGGACGACCTGGCCGAGAGCGTGCTCTTTCGCGCGGCGCGGGGCACGGGCGTGACAGGACTTGCCGCGATGCGCCCGGTCTCGCTCCTTGACGGTGACGAGCCACGCATCCGGATTCTCCGGCCGCTGCTCGGCCTTCGGCGGCGTGAGATCGAAGAAGCACTGCACGAAAATGGCTTTGCCTATTGCACGGACAGCACCAACGCCGAAGCGGACGCGGCGCGGAACCGGATCCGGCACCACGTCCTGCCGCTCCTCACGAGCGAGGTCAACAGCGGCGCGGTGGAGCACCTGTCGGAGCTCGCGTCTTCGGCCGCCGAGACGGCGGACTTCCTCACGGCGGAGGCGGAGAGCCGCTGTCCGCGCTATGTCCGGGCGGACGGGACGGGCCTCCTCATCGGGGAGGCGCTCGCGGAGCGCGAGATGCCAGCAATGGTGAGCGAGATCCTGCGGATGGCAGCCGCGCAGGCGGCGGGAAGCGCGCGGGATCTGGGGCGCGTGCACATCAGGGATCTGCGCGCGCTGCTCGGGAAAGAGACGGGCAAGCGGCTCGACCTGCCGGGCGGCCTCCTCGCCGAGCGCGTCACGGGAGGCGTGCGCCTGATGCGGCGGGAGGAAGCGGCGGAGGCATTTTCGAGGCGAACTGCTGATGCAGGACGGGGAACCGCGGATGCAGGGCGAGAAGGCACGGCAGCATATGCGGATGCATGTCCGGCGGTGCCGCTGATCCCGGGAGAGGAGGCCGTCTGTACTGGTTTATGCCTCCCCGGAGATGAGGCAGCCGGCAAAGACATGCGCTTCCCGACAGACGGGACAGCCGCCACTGTCCTCAAGGTAACGGCGGATTTCGCCCCGGCCGTGCCGCAGGTCTTAGAGGAAAAACGGTATACGAAATATATCGACTATGGTAAAATAAAGGGTACGCTTCTTATCAGAACCAGACGGCCGGGAGACTATCTGGTGACAAGAAGCGACGGCGCGAGAAAACGTCTCTCGGATTATTTCACGGATGAGAAGGTGCCGAAGGAAAAGCGCGGCAGCATCCCGCTCGTCGCGGACGGCAGCGAGATCGTCTGGGTGATCGGCATGCGGCTCGGCTACAGCTACCGGATCACGGAGGAGACGTCGCAGGCGCTTGTGCTGAAAGTTTTCAACAATCAGGAGGCAGACTATGAGTGAGATCAGCAAGAAATTCGGTGTCATGATTCCGCAGGAAAAGGTAGAGGAGAGAATCCGCGAGCTCGGCGAGGAGATCAGCCGCGACTACGCAGGCAAATCCATCCACATGATCTGTGTCCTGAAGGGCGGCGTGTATTTCATGACGCTGCTTTCCCGCCAGATCAGCGAGGACATCCCCGTGTCGCTCGACTTCATGTCCGTGTCGAGCTACGGCAACGACTTCAAATCCACGGGCGTCGTGAAGATCATCAAGGACCTTGACGAGCCGCTCGCGGGGAAGGACGTGATCGTCGTGGAGGACATCATCGACTCCGGCCGCACGCTGTACTATCTGCTCGGGATCCTTCAGAGCAGGAACCCGGCGTCGCTGAAGCTCTGCACGCTGCTCGACAAGCCGGACAGGCGGGAGAGAGACGTCAAGGTCGACTACACCGGCTTTGTCATCGAAGACCGCTTCGTGCTCGGATGCGGCATGGATTACCAGCAGAATTACCGCAATCTTCCGTACATTGCGGTTGTGGAGGAATAAGGTTTGTACGCAAGACCCACAAGAAGCATATTGATCTACGTCATCATGATCGCGGCCTTCGTCGCGTGTCTCTACGCGATCTCGGGCAGGGGCACCGACATGTCGGGCTACACCTACAGCGACTTCCGGCAGGACCTGAGCGCCGGCCGCGTCGCCGGGGTGTCGATCCGGCCGAACGCCCAGGTCCCGACGGGTGAAGTGACCGTCATGCGGACGGAGGACAGAACCGTTTCCTTCAACGACACTGACGTCAATGCGATCCGCGAGATGCTGAGCACGTCCTACCCGGCGGTGCGCGTCACGGTCGAGGCCGTCCGCCAAGAGTCCATCTTCCTGACGACGATCCTGCCCGTTATCCTCATGGCGGTCTGCATGTTCATGCTGATCATGTTCATGAATCGGCAGGCCGGCGGCACCAATTCACAGATGATGAATTTCGGCAAGAGCCGCGCCCAGATGTATTCAGAGAAGGATAACCGCGTCACCTTCGACAATGTCGCCGGTCTCGACGAAGAGAAAGAGGACCTTCTCGAGATCGTCGATTTCCTGCGCGATCCGGCCAAGTACACGAAGGTCGGCGCGAGGATCCCGAAGGGCGTGATCCTCGTCGGCCCTCCCGGCACCGGCAAGACGCTGATCGCGAAAGCAGTCGCCGGAGAGGCGGGCGTGCCCTTCTTCTCCATCTCCGGCTCCGATTTCGTGGAGATGTTCGTCGGCGTCGGCGCGAGCCGCGTCCGCGACCTCTTTGAGGACGCCAAGAAGAACCACCCCTGCATCGTCTTCATCGACGAGATCGACGCGGTCGCACGGAGAAGAGGCGCGGGCCTTGGCGGCGGCCACGACGAGAGAGAGCAGACCTTAAACCAGCTCCTCGTGGAGATGGACGGCTTCGGCGTCAACGAGGGCATCATCGTCATGGCGGCGACGAACCGCGTTGACATCCTCGATCCCGCGATCCTCCGCCCGGGCCGTTTCGACAGAAAGATCGCCGTCGGCATGCCGGACGTCAAGGGCCGCGAGGAGATCCTCAAGGTGCACGCCGCAGGGAAGCCCCTCGGCGACGACGTGGACCTGAAGCAGATCGCCCAGACGACGGCGGGATTCTCCGGGGCCGACCTCGAGAATCTGCTCAATGAAGCCGCCATCGGCGCGGCGAAGACGGGCCGCGGCTACATCCTCATGAATGATATCCGCGCAGCCTTCATCAAGGTCGGCATCGGCGCGGAGAAGCGCAGCAAAGTGATGTCCGAGAAGGACAAGCGGATCACGGCCTACCACGAAGCGGGCCACGCGATCCTCTTCCACGTGCTGCCGGATGTGGGCCCGGTCTACTCGGTGTCCATCATTCCGACCGGCATGGGCGCGGCCGGCTACACGATGCCGCTCCCCGAAAAGGATGAGATCTTCAGCACGCGCGGCCGCATGATGCAGGATATCATCGTCGCGCTCGGCGGGCGCGTCGCGGAGGAGCTGGTCTTCGACGACGTGACGACCGGCGCCTCGCAGGATCTCAAATCCGCCACGGCGACAGCCAAGGCGATGGTAATGAAATACGGCTTCTCCGCCGAGCTCGGCCACGTCTCCTACGAGAGCGCTGACGAGGTCTTCATCGGCAGGGACTTTGAAAAGACCCGGAATTTCAGCGACGCGACCGCCTCGAAGATCGACGCCGAGGTGCGCGCCATCATCGAGAAGTGCTACGCGGACGCGCAGCATTACATCGCGGAAAACCGCGGCGTGCTCGACAGGTGCGCGGCGCTCCTTCTTGAGAAGGAGAAGATCGGGCGCGAGGAATTTGAGGCACTGTTTACCGAGCAAGGCATAGAGCAAGGCACAGAACAAGGGACTGAAGTATGAGCGACACGAAACGTCACGACAGATATGCCGCCTATATCGCGAAAATGCGGCCCGTCTTCAAGGAGCGGGCCGTCCACTCCGACGAGACGGAATATTACCGGACGCCATTTGAGCCGAAAAGCGGCGATACAGTCACGGTGCGCATCCGCACGGCGGCCAACAACGTCGATGCGGTCTGGTTCATCAGCGGCGCGATCAGAGAGAGGATGACGCTCGATAAAACGCGGGACGGTTTCGACTACTACAGCTACTCCTTCACCATGGGGAAGGAGCTCTTCTTCTATTATTTCGAGCTGAACGTCGGCCCGCTCGTCCTCTACTACAACAAGTTCGGGATCACGCGCGACCTGGCGGACCGGAACGCTTTCCGCATCATGCCGGGCTTTTCGACGCCGGCGTGGGCGCGCGGCGCGGTCATGTACCAGATCTTCCCGGACCGCTTCAACAACGGCGGGAAGACCAACGATGTCAGAACCGACGAATACGCGTACATCGACGGACACACCGTGCACGTCGACGACTGGTACAAGACCCCGGAGAACATGGACGTCCGCAACTTCTACGGCGGCGACCTCAAGGGCATCGAGCAGAAGCTGGATTATCTCAAGTCCCTCGGCGTCGAGGTTCTCTACCTCAATCCCATCTTCGTGTCGCCTTCGAACCACAAGTACGACATCCAGGACTACGACCACATCGACCCTCATCTGGCGGTGATCGTCAATGACGGCGGCCTCCTGCTCGAGGAGGGCGACATGAACAACCGGCACGCGGAGTGCTATATCCGCCGCGTCACGGACCCGGAGAATCTCAAGGCCTCCGACGCGTATTTCGCGCATCTCACGGAAGAAATCCACAAGCGCGGGATGCGGATCATCCTCGACGGCGTGTTCAATCACTGCGGCTCCTTTAACAAATGGCTCGACCGCGAGCGGATCTACGAGGGATCGTCCGTCTATGAGAAGGGCGCTTTCGTGGACGCGGAGAGCCCTTACCGCTCCTTCTTCAAATTCAACAACGAGCACGCCTGGCCCTACAACGAGTTCTACGACGGCTGGTGGGGGCACAACACGCTGCCGAAGCTGAATTACGAGGAGAGCAGCAAGCTTGTCGAGTACATCCTCGCCATCGGGAAAAAGTGGGTCTCCCCGCCGTACAACGCGGACGGCTGGCGGCTCGACGTGGCGGCTGACATCGGCCACACGTCCGATTACAACCACACCTTCTGGAAGATGTTCCGCGACGCGGTGAAGGAAGCCAATCCCGATGCGCTCATTCTGGCGGAGCACTACGGCGAGACCTACGAGTGGCTGAAGGGCGACCAGTGGGACACCGTCATGAACTATGACGCCTTCATGGAGCCGGTCTCCTGGTTCCTTACGGGCATGGAGAAGCACAGCGACTTCTTCCGCGAGGATCTCCTCGGAAATGGCGACGTCTTCCGCGACGCCACGCGCTACCACATGGCGAGCTTTATGGCGCCTTCGCTCCAGTGCGCGATGAACGAGCTGGACAATCACGATCATTCGCGCTTCCTCACGCGCACGAATCATCTCGTAGGGCGCGTGCAGGATCACGGCCCCGAGGCGGCCGGCAGAAATGTCAGCACCGCCGTGCTCCGGCAGGCGGTCCTCATCCAGATGACCTTCGTCGGCGCGCCGACGCTCTATTACGGCGACGAGGCCGGCATGGTGGGCTTCACCGACCCGGACAACCGGAGAACCTATCCCTGGGGCCGGGAGGACAAGGACCTCATGGCCTTCTACCGGATCGCGATCCGGCTCCACAAGACCTACAAGGCCTTCACGGACGGCTCGATCCGGGACCTCGGCTGCGGGCCGCGGAAGGTTCTCTACGGGCGCTTCACGATGGACGAGCAGTTCGTCGTCGCGGTCAACTCCGGCGAGGAGCCGCTCACGGTCGAGATCCCCGTCTGGGAGACGGGCATTCCGCGCACGGAGAACACGCAGATGACGGAGCTCCTTCGGACCTGGGCAGACGGCTACAGCGAGGAGCCGGTACAGCACAAAGTCACCGCGGGTATCATGACGCTGCGGCTTCTGGCCAACGAAGCCGTCGTGCTCTATAGGGGGAAATAAGTATGGATTCATTTGAACCCAGACCGGACGCCGATCCGGCGGAACCGGCCGATACGACGGGCGGCGCGGAGGCGCCGGATCCGAGGAAGCCGCTGCCGGGCGAGACATATGCCGATTACTGGCGGCGCCTCGAGCGGGAGAAAAACGCCGCGAGAGAGGAGACCGATTACGCCAGGCAGGAGTACTGGAACGGCTTCCAGGACCACGGGCACGGCGTGAGCGGCGACCCCAATTACGGGCCGATCCCGGAGGAGTACGCCTCGAACGGCATGTCCAAGATTGCCTTTCTCTGCGGCATCGCCTCGCTTTTTTCCATCCTGTTCGGCGGGTCTTTATTCTTCGGCGCGTTCGGCGTGCTCTTCGCGTTCCTGTCAAGGAAGAACCGCTTCGGCAGACAGGCGCGGATCGCGCTCTGGATGAGCTGCGCCGGCATTATCGCATTTATCGTGGCGATAGCGGTCTCGTTATCCATGCTGATCTCATCAGGCCTTATGGACAAGCTCATCGACCGCGTGAAAAATGCTGACCCCAATGATCCCACGGCGATCACGGAGATCCAGCAGGAGCTCATGGAGGATCTGCTGAAGCGCTACGGCGCCAGGTACTGATGGAACATTGGCGCGAGATGAAGCTGCGCGGCGGATCGATGTGAGATGAAGCTGCACGGCGGACTGATGTGAGACGAAGCTGCGCCGATCCACACAAATGCTCATGTGCGGACGATAGGATAGAAGGAATAATACGATGAAAAGCTGGTTTGCGGAGGGCGGCACAAAAGAGCTCTCACGAAACGGAATATTGAAACAGCGGGCGCGCACGACGCTGCTCGGGCACTGGGGGGAGCATATCACATATTCGCTTCTCCTTATTTCTCTTGAGCTGCTTGCGGGCATGGTGACGGGCCTTATCACGCCGGCCGGACTCACGGCCGTCGTCTACACGCTGCTGATCTCCCTGATCCTGCAGCTGCTTCTCGGCCTCTTCTATGACGGGGCGCTGCTGCATTTCCTGAAGACGCTGCGCGGGGAGCCTTCACCGATCCAGGATGCCTTTGTGCCGCTCCGCACGCAGCCGGACCGGTACCTCATCGTGGACGCCGCGCGCCTTGCGGTTGCCATCATCCTGTATCTGCCGATCTTCTTCTCGGAGTTTATCGTTCCAGACGGAACGGCGCGCCTCATTTTCATCCTTGTCTGGATCGTCGTTGGAAGCGTGCTGTATCTTGTGATCACGGCGCCCATGTCGATGGCCCGGTTCCTCCTGATGGAGAACAGCGGGCTCGGCGCGATGCAGGCGCTGAAAGACAGCGCGGAGCTGATGCGGGGACAGGGCGGAAGATATGTGAAGCTGATCCTTTCCTTTGCGGGCTTCATCCTGCTCGCCGCGTGTACAGCCGGCATCGGCTTTGTGTGGGTGCTCCCGTATATGCTGACGAGTCTGGCGGCCTTCTATGATGATCTGAAAGGCGGGATGCAGGGCAGCAACGTGGGCTGATATCCCTTGAACGCGACAGCGACAGACGCTGACATTCGTTGCATCCGACAGCAACCGACGCTGACATCCTGCGAACCTGATGCGGAGGAATCTGATGCTTCTAGAGGCGCATTTCAGAAAAAAGCTTGCGTTCTTTACGCTCCAGGTGGACATCGAGACCGGGGACGGCGTCTTCGCCCTGCTCGGCGCTTCCGGCAGCGGTAAAAGCATGACCCTCAAATGCATTGCGGGCATCGAGCGGCCGGACGAAGGCCGGATTGTGCTCGACGGGCGGGTGCTGTTCGACGCGGAGAAACGGATCGATCTGCCGCCGCAGAAGCGGCGCGTCGGCTATATGTTCCAGGACTATGCGCTCTTCCCCAACATGACGGTGCGGGAAAATGTCATGGCCGGGATACCGCGCGGCGGCAAGAACGGCCGCGGCGGGCTTTTCGGAAAGCGCACGCAGGCTGTTCTGCCGTCGGAGAACGCGCAGGCTGTTCGGCCATCGGAGCGCACGCACACGTCGGCAGAAGATATACAGGCGCAGACGGATGACCTGCTGGCGACATTTCAGATCGAAGAGATCGCGGAGCTGAAGCCTGCGAAGCTTTCCGGCGGGCAGAAGCAGCGGGTCGCCATGGCGCGGATCCTCATGCAGCGGCCTGACGTGATCCTTCTCGACGAGCCATTTGCGGCGCTTGACAGCTATCTCAAATGGCAGCTGGAGCAGGAGATGGCAGCGACGCTGAAGCAGATCGGAAAGCCTGTCATCTTTGTCTCCCACAGCCGCGACGAAGTGTATCACCTTGCGGACCGCGTGTGCGTGCTGAGCGGCGGACGGACCGGAGAGGCGGCGGAGACGAAAGCGTTCTTCGCGGACCCGGGGACGCGCGCGGCGGCGCTCCTGTCCGGCTGCAAGAACGTTGCGGCGGCGGAGCGCGTGGATGCGCACACACTGGACGTGCCTGCCTGGGGCATCCGGCTCAGGGTGCGGCGCGAGGTGCCGGAGGGTACCGACGGCGTCGGAATCCGGGCGCACGCGTTTAAGGCGGGAGACGGCGAAGGAACGCTGCAGGATGCAGGGCAGAACGGCAGCGGGACAGAGACGGCAGCGGTGGACGGCAGAAGCCCGCGGGAGCCTGTGGAATCTTATGATAATTATCTGCCAGTCCTGGATTCCGCCATTTTGGAAGATCCTTTCGAGTGGACCGTATCCTTCCGCGCGGCGGAGGGCGCAGACCTGATCCAGTGGAAGACCGCAAAGACCGGTGATTCCCCTCTCGTGATACCGAAGACATTAAATCTCGACAGTAAAAGCATTATTCTGCTTAAAGGATAAACGATGAAACTTGTAAGAACAGAAGATGCAGTAGGACATGTCCTGTGCCACGACCTGACGAAGATCGTGAAAGACGGGATGAAGGACGCTATTTTCAGAAAAGGGCACATCGTGACCGCCGAGGACATTCCGGTGCTGCTGAGCATCGGCAAGGAGCACCTCTACGTCTGGGAAAACGACGACACGATGCTGCACGAGGACGAAGGCGCGGAGGTTCTGCGCCGCCTGTGCATGAGCGAGCACATGACGGCCACAGCCCCGAAGGAAGGCAAGATCAACCTCAAGGCGGACTGCACGGGTGTGCTCAAGATCCGCCGCGACCGCCTGGTGGCGGTCAACAGCTGCGGCGAGGTCATGATCGCCACGAAGCGCGGCGACACGCTGATCAAAGAGGGACAGGTCTTTGCCGGCATGCGCGTCATCCCCCTCGTCATCAGCAAGGAGAAGATGGCAGCCGTAGAGGCGGCCGCGGGAGATGAACCGATCCTGTCGATCCTGCCGCTGCACCAGAAGAAATGCGCCATTTTGGCCACCGGCAGCGAGATCTACAAGGGGCGCATCAAGGATACCTTCACGCCGGTCGTGGAAGAGAAACTGACAGGCCTCGGCGCGGAAGTCATCGACCGCCGCATTCTCGACGACGACGACAAGATGACGACGGCGGCGATCCTGGATGCTGTCGCAAATGGCGCGGACCTCGTCTGCGTCACCGGCGGCATGAGCGTCGACCCCGACGACCGCACGCCGCTCGCGATCAAAAACACCGGCGCGGAGATCATCACCTACGGCGCGCCCGTATTGCCGGGCGCGATGTTCCTGCTGTCTTATCTGAAAAGAGAGCAGGGGCCTGCGGTTCCGGTCATCGGTTTGCCGGGGTGCGTCATGTACGCGTCGCGGACGATCTTTGATCTTGTGCTGCCTCGATTACTCGCGGACGACCCTGTCACGGCGACGGAACTCGCGTTGCTGGGAGAGGGCGGACTGCTGTAAAACAGGGATGAACAGTCCCCTTCTCGAGCGATTGCATGGATAATGTAATACATACTGTAGGTGTGACTGAAGAGAATGATGGACGAGTTTACGTAATTTTTGGTTATGGAAACCTTTTGGTCACATAATGGTCACATTAGCCAATAGTTTTGTTCAAATTTGTCAAAAAAGACGAATCTTTTTTGGTTGCGTGGGTCACATGCTTGTGATATTATTTGATCAAGAAGTTAAGCCTGTGACAACCGAGTGCCGAACTGGCCGACAGGCAAAAGAACCGGAAACGCGCAAATCCGAAGCGTGACCGGCGAAACCCGACAAACCCGATTAACAATTCAAGGAGGAAAGAAAATGCTTAAGAAACTCATGAAGAAAGAAGAAGGCTTCACACTTGCCGAGTTGCTTATTGTTGTGGCGATCATCGCTGTTCTCGTTGCTGTTTCGATTCCGATCTTTACTGCACAGCTTGAGAAGTCCAGAGAATCCACAGATATGGCAAACTTAAGAGCAGCGAAGGCTGCAGCGGTTAGTGCATATCTTACACAGGAAGCACCTCTGTTTAATGATGGAGCCATGGAGGCGTGTTCATATGATGCAACGAAAGGCATTCTTGTAACTGGTACTAGTGCACCGGCCTGTGGCAAAGGTACTGACTCTGCTCCTAATGATGACTCTTTTTATACAAATGAGTATGGATATAAGGGAGCCTCTGTTGCTGATAAGAAGATCGTAATAACTCCAAGTGGAGATACATTTACAGTATGTTTCGAGGGTGCTACTGGTGATGCTACTCCGATTGGTTACAACGAGACATCTTCCACGACTGGCGGCGGTACAACAGGTGGCTGAAAACCAAACCAATAATGGGAAATCAATCAGACTGCGTTGATCTCCTTCCTCAAAACCGAATATAGCGTCTTTCGGGTTGGCGCTATAGCTACGGTAGCAGTCAATGCCTAAGCGCGAAAGTCGCATAGACAGAGTATTAAGAGACCGGGGTCCGTTTGGACTCCGGTCTCGTCATATGTAGCGAAGCAAGACCCTTGAATGTTGAAATGACAGTATCAAATCCACGCAAGTTTCTGTTATGATTTATATCGTGGGAGCTGTTACTCTTAATTGCTTAATAGAGGTGTAAGTAGTCAGCCACTTTCAACGGAGGTGGTGATGCGTTGCGTGGAAGGGTTGACTTTGATGATCACGCTGATTGGTCTTGTACTGACAGCGATTAGCTTAGGCTATAGGATCGCAAAAGAAATCTTTACAAAACAAAAATGACCGCCCCTTTTGCCACGGTGCGCGGTCATTTTCTTGACCTATAAACCGGGCTGACCGTCTATCGGCAGCACCTTCATAAAACAAATATATGCCCATGAGCGGTATCTGTCAAATATGAATTCAACAGGGATTGACAAAGCGTATGGAAGACAATAAGCCCAAAAAGATAGAGATCCGGGGAGCACGGGTCCATAACCTGAAGAATATTGATGTGGATGTTCCTTTGCACCAGATTGTAGGTATTGCAGGAGTTTCCGGTTCTGGAAAATCCTCCCTTGCCCTTGGTGTGCTCTATGCGGAAGGATCGAGGCGCTACCTGGAATCTCTCTCCACCTATACGAGGCGGCGCATGACACAAGCAGCGAAGGCCGATGTGGACGAGGTGCTGTATGTTCCCGCGTCTCTTGCGCTGCACCAGCGTCCGGCTATTCCAGGAATCCGCTCTACTTTTGGGACCGGGACGGAACTGCTCAACAGCTTGCGTCTGATGTTTTCTCGACTCGGCAGTCACCGTTGCCCAAACGGGCATTATTTGCCGCCTTCTATGAACGTTGCGCTGGAGCAGGAGCTGGTCTGCCCGGAATGTGGAGAACACTTTTACGGTCCCGGCGCCGAGGAGCTTGCCTTTAACAGTCAAGGAGCCTGTCCGCGATGCGATGGGACAGGGATTGTGCACGTCGTTGATGAATCGACGCTGGTCCCCGACGAGTCGCTGACGATTGATGAAGGCGCTGTGCTGCCGTGGCAGACGCTGATGTGGTCGCTCATGAAGGACATCGCGAGAGAACTTGGAGTGCGGACAGACGTGCCGTTTCGGGAACTAACCGAGAAGGAGCGTGAGCTCGTCTTTCACGGACCGGCGGTCAAGCATCATATGATTTATCAGAATCAGACAAGCGGTGCTACCGGAGAGATGGATTTCACCTATTTCAATGCGACTTATACCGTAGAGAATGCGCTTTCAAAGGTGAAGGATGAGAAGGGCATGAAGCGGGTGGAGAAGTTTCTGCGGCTTTCCGTCTGTCCGGATTGTGGCGGGACAAGACTCTCTGAGAAGGCTCGGGCTCCGAAGATTATGGGGATTTCCCTTGCGGAAGCCTGTACCATGACGCTGTCTGCCTCTGTTGACTGGGTCAGTCGTGTGCCGGATGCAATGCCGGATGAGATGAAGCCGATGGCGAAGAGTATCTGCGAGTCTTATCAGACAGTGGCCAGGCGGCTGATGGATCTGGGTCTTTCTTACCTGACGCTTGACAGAGCCTCGTCTACGCTCTCTACGGGAGAGCGGCAGCGAATGCAGCTGGCGAGGGCTGTGCGCAACCGGACGACGGGAGTGCTCTATGTGCTGGATGAACCTTCGATCGGGCTCCACCCTGCTAACATCGTGGGACTGAATGGCGTCATGCATGACTTGGTTGCAGATGGCAACTCGGTTCTTCTTGTCGATCATGACACGCAGATCCTTAAGGAGTCTGATTGGCTGATTGAACTGGGGCCGAAGGCCGGTGCTGATGGCGGAAGAGTGATCGCTGAGGGACCGATAGAAGAAATCATTAATAACCCTGATTCCATGATCGGCCCGTTTCTTGCCGGCAAGCAGGAGATCAGAAGGAAAAACAAGAGCAGGGGCCTGTTTGGTGACGGAGAGATTTTCATGAAGACCGCGCCAATACACACCGTCAAAACACTGGATGTCAGGATCCCTAAAGGAAGACTGACCGTGGTCACCGGTGTTTCAGGATCCGGCAAGACCACGATGGTGCTGGAAAGTCTTGTGCCGGGACTCCATGCGATGATAGCAGGAGAAAAGCTACCGGGGCATGTGACTCAGATCGAAGCCGAAGGCATCCGGCATGTGAAACTGATCGATGCTTCTCCGATCGGGATCAACGTGCGCTCCACTGTTGCCACTTATGCCAATGTTCATGATGAACTCAGGAAGATTTATGCCCGCAGTCAGGATGCTAAGAAGTATGGTTACAAGGCAGGGGACTTCTCGTATAACACCGGGAGATTGCGCTGCCCTGTCTGTGATGGAACGGGATCGATCAGCCTCGACGTGCAGTTCCTTCCGGATGTCGATATTCCCTGCCCGGAGTGCAGGGGATCCCGTTATGCGAAAGAAGCCTATCGGGTGATAAATACGAACAAAGTGGGGGAAAAAACGTCACTCCCGGAGCTGATGGAAAAGGATGTGAATACGGCTATTGGTTTTTGCCGTGATATGAAGAATGTATATCCCAGGCTTCAGGTTCTGCAGAACCTCGGACTCGGATACCTGACACTCGGAGAAGAGACACCGAGCCTTTCCGGCGGTGAAGCACAGCGGCTGAAGCTGGCCAGTGAGATGGGGAAGGGACAGTCGGATTCCGTCTTTGTGTTTGACGAGCCGACAATTGGGCTGCATCCGCTGGATGTGGAGACGTTGCTTGGGGTATTCCAGACACTGATTGACAGCGGTGCGACTGTCATCGTGATCGAGCATGACCTGGATGTCATACGAAACGCTGACTATATCATCGATATGGGACCCGGTGGAGGCGAAGCAGGCGGAAGGATTGTGGCATGCGGCACACCGGAAGAGATTTGTGCATGTGGGGAAAGCATTACCGGGAGATATATCTGACTGTCTGTCGTCAGCACCCTTTGTTCTGTACCATCAATGCACAGACGGAAGGATTCAAATCAATGATTCTCTTTGGCTATGAAAGTGAAAAGATGACGCTGGAGCTTCTGGAAGATGGAACACTGATCTTCAAAAGCGGAGAGCGAAAGGCAGTGCAGTCCATCGGCAGGCACTGTCTTATGCGCGTCCGTTCGATCGTGGACGAGCATTGGGAGAAACTGCAGCGATGCGGCCGCGAGATCAATGCCGGTACAGACCCTGCTGAAGAGAACTGTTTTATCTTTATGGATTTCAGGATCGTTGACTGGGATCTGACGAGATGGTATGTAGAAGAGGACCGGAAGAAGCACCCGGAATACTACAAAAATACCGTGAAAGTGGAGCTCACGGAGAATTACGTGAGAGGCGTCTTTGACGAAATCTGTTCGGTGCTTGAGGAAGAGGAAAAGCAGTTTCGGTATATGCAGACGCTTATCAAAATATAAGTGACGATCTTGTGAAGAGCCTTTACAGACGCCGTGGATTCGTCCATAATGATTTTGTCCGAAGTAGTCATTGCCTATGTCATGTACAGCGGATGGGGGCATCAATGGGAGTAGACTATGTCATTTTCTATGCAGAAGCAAATATTGTCTGCATTGTGATTCTGTCTTTGCTGCTGATCAATGACAGGATCTTTTCCACGCGGCAGGAAAATCAGATCTGGTTCAGCCGGACCATTATTTTCCATATTCTTTATTTTATTTCTGATATCGGATGGGCGGCGGTGCTTGGCGGCGTTCTTCCGAGAACGCGTTTTCTCGTTGCGCTCTTTAACCTGACGAATTTTGTCATTCTGGCCGCTATGGCATACAGCTGGTTCATGTATATGGCAGCGTCAGAGGATATGCCGTTCCGTAAGGACAGGAGGAAGTGTATACTGCTCCTGCTGCCGACGATCATATCTCTGTTGATTCTTTTGATCGTGTATTTTGTAAACCCGCGTTTCTGGATCGGGGAAAACGGTGAACTCAGCAACCTTTATTATCCGTTGATGATTGCAGCTCCGGTCCTCTACCTTTTAATCTCCTTTTTCTTGTCCATAAGAAACGCCAGAAAGGTGGAATCTTCGGATAATAAGAGGTTGTATCTTCTGATCGGCATATATCCTCTTGGTATCATAGTTATCGGACAGATACAGCTCCTGGGACTGAATGCACCGACTTTCTGCTTCGGCATAACGATCATGCAGCTTTGCTTCTATATTCTGCATATGCAGACGCTTGTCTCCGTGGATGCCCTGACAAGGCTGAATAACAGGGGGCAGATCAACCGGTATATGGAACAGCTGCGTTATAAAGAGGACTCGCATATCTTTGCCATGATGATTGATGTCGATAACTTTAAGACGATCAATGATACCTATGGCCATGCGGAAGGTGACCGCGCGCTGATGCTGGTTTCGGATGCACTGAAGAAGACCTGCGGGTGGATCCAGTCACCTGTGTTTCTGGGCAGATACGGCGGAGATGAATTTACCATCATCATCCAGGATCCTGCCGAGGATAAACAGCCAAAAGAGATTGAACGCGTCATTCACAGCAATATGGTAGAAGCCCGTAAGGAGCAGAACCTGCCGTATAAACTGGAGGTCAGCGTCGGGTACGCGGAACTCATAGATGAAAGCGATACGATGCACGACTGCCTGAACCGTGCGGATAAAAAGCTTTACATGGCGAAGAAAAGTAAAGGGGCGGGCAGATAAAGCAGAAACCGATTCCCGTCAAAGAGACATTAAAAAACTGCCATCAGGTCTTTGGTGTCACATTGATCCGGTGGCAGTTTTTGTTTCCGAAAACAATCAGTTCTTTTTCAATTTTTCGATTTTGCTCAGAATCATCTTCTCATTGTAGAGGAAGAACAGGCAGGCACCGATCAGGCAGGTAATGGTAGCGATGAGCGCTGTCTGACGGTAGCTCGCCGCGGTTTTTGCCACAGTGACAGAGGTAAAGACGACCATGGCCAGCGCCTGTCCCATCTTGAATGCGAAGGTGCGGGCGGCGAAGAACATGCCGCTTCTGTCTTCACCGGATTCCAGACGGCTGAGTTCGGCTACGTCCGCCACACAGGCCTGCGGCAGGATGCCGAGGATTGCCATGGGCACGGCGGCACAGACGGCGACGATGAAGCCCCAGTGGAGGCCTTCGCCGCAGAGGAAGGTAATCAGGAAAACCACTGCGTAAGCAAAGAAGCCGGTGATGATCAGCTTCTTCTTGCCGACCTTCGGCGCCAGCTTGTTGACAGCCGGGTAGAGGAGCACGCTGATGGCGGTCATGGTGGCCGTCAGCACGAAAGTCCACTTGTCCTCGATGCCCATCAGCTTTGTCTCATAGAAGGCAAGGCCGGTCTGGAAGAGGGTCAGCGCGAAGAAGTAGATGACGTCGCTGTACACAAAGCGGCGGAACTGCCCGTTCTGGAAGGTTCTGAGAAGAGAAGCGAAGGGCTTCGTCTGGCTGGGTTTGCTGTCAATGTATTCGCGCTCCTTGATGTAGAAGGAGGGAATCAACATTGCGGCGCAGGCGACGGCGGCCATAATGCCAACGGCAAGACGGATGGAGTTCTTCTGCCCGACGGCGCCCTCGAGCATGCCAGCGATGTTGGGCAGCATGAAGGAGAGACTCTGGCCGACGATGAATGTGAAGGAGATATAGGTAGATACGTTAATTCTGTGCTCCTGCGTATCGCCGAGCTCTGCAATCAAGGCGTTGTAAGGCGTGCAGAAGATCGTCATGAACAGATAGAAGATGATCAGCAGCGCGAAGAGCAGGACGTCATTGACGATGACGGCGCCTGTCTGCGGCAGTACGAAGAGACCAATGGTCACGAGCGAAAATGGCACCGCGATCGCTTTCATAAAGGGAATTCTGCGGCCGCCTTTGTAATTGCTGCGGTCGGACCAGCCGGCGATCAGCGGGTC
>DEFE01000020.1:61046-91021 GCA_002350625.1 Lachnospiraceae bacterium UBA2860 | reverse complement strand
GGGCTGCCGGTGTAGTAGTACACCATCCAGTTGGCGACGATGCCGGAGAGAAGGCTCCATCCGAACTGGCCGATGGCGAAAATCCAGAGCAGCTTGTTAGTGATCTTTTTCATGGTGATTTGTCCTTTCCGAAAAATGTCAGTGCGATGGCAGACAGGGGACAGTTCTCTGCTTTTATGTGGAACCGTCCCCTGTCCACTTTTCTCATTATAATTGGTTTTATATACGAAAACAACAGGACAGGCGCGGCGATCGCTATTGGCTGCAGCCGGTCTGTGCGATATACTTTAAGTGATGGACGGCTGATGACATGAGAGAGGAGGTCGCTATGAATGTAAAAGATAAGCGCTGGTTCCTTGGCCTTAGAATGATCCTGCTGACGGGACTTCTGCTGATCGGAAGCGCACTGTGCGTGCACGCGGAGACGGAGGAGGACTTTCAGCTGATCCCTGATTACAATGACGGATCGCTTGAGATCAAGTATAAGGCGACGGGCGAGCACATCTGCCACCTCTGGATTGAGGACGAAATCATTGTGCCGAAGATTGCGGTGGAAGGAAACGATATCTACTTTACCACGTATTCGCAGATCGGCACATCGGATGTGGCAAACTGCACGCTCAGGTGCTTCAACACGGTGGATCAGGAAGTGATTGATCTGGAGCTGCATCTGCCGGGATCATACTGGCAGTATCAGATTGATTTCATCTATGACGGCGGCGTCTTCATGACGGGGATGACGAGTTCGGATGAGGCCGGTTCGTATCGCTACGACATGAACGGCGACTATGTCAAGAAGATTGCGGACGGCGGCATTTCCTACCACTACAAGCAGTATGTCGTGTGCGACCCCACATGCGTCCTGGGCTCCTATGCGCCCTACACGGTGTATGTGTACAACGCGGATACGGGGAAGACAAAGACGGTCATGACGAATACCGCCAAGGTGTCGCCGAGCGGGAAGTATCTCTATCTGGCGAAGATGAAGAAGGTGAACTACAGCCCAGGTACGAAGAAAAGTACCTATCAGATCGTCCGCTACAGACTGACGACAGGGAAACGAAAGACGTTGGTATCTGCGTTTAAGGGATATCACATCACGAAGATCACGGGCAAGTATATCTATTACGTCTGGGAAAAAGGCGGAAATAACCGCTACTACAGGTACACGATCGCCACGAAGAAAAAGAAGAGGATCAGCTTCGCGACCTATAAGAAAGTGATGGTCGGGTGAGAGGCGAAACGGGGAGAAAGACGCCCGGGACAGAATAAAGAAAGCATAGAGAAGGGCCGCCCGATGAGGGCGGCCCGATGATATTTGCAGAAATATGTGATGTTTTCTTAGTCAATGCCGAAGCTGTAGTTATAGTAGACGCCTGTACTGTTCTTCCGAATAGAGATGTTCATCCCATATCCTTTCTTTACCGTGATTTTCTTGCCGTTTTTCAGGGTCTTAGGTAATCCGCCGCCGCCTCTCTTGTAGAGATATATGCCGCCAAGTGTATATCCGCTCTTCAGTTTGATATTCAGTTTACCGCTCAGCTTTTTGTCCAGGAAGATGTAATCTTCTTTATTGAATCTGGAGGCATATTCCGTTGAGCCGATCTTCAGGGACTTAAGCGCATTGGTATACTTGACTACTTTCACCTTGACTTTGGCAGAGTAGGTCTTTCCTTTCAGCTTGTATTTGAAGGTCACAGTAGCTTTTCCGATTTTCTTGGGCTGGAGACCGACATAGACAGTTCCGTTGTTGTCAAAGACCTCTACCTTTACAACGGACTTGTTGCTGCTCTTCACTTTAGTGACATCACTTTTTTTCTTGACGCCATTGAGCGTGATATTCTGGGAAATCAAATTAGGAGCTTTGACAATGGTTTCTTCTTCCGGAATGTAGATGTCGGCTGCGAGCGTGATTGTCTGCAAGCCAAACAGGAGTATCAGTGCCGTGATCATGAGAATCAGATACTTTTTCATTTTTATCCCTCCCGGTCATTCGTGAATTGACGCTTATCAAGACATCCGTTATGCTTATCTTATAAGCGCCTCCTGTTAAGAATTATAGCATATCTTTTGTGTGGTGAGGATAAGGAATGAAGAATAGTGACATGAGATTAAAGACAGCCGGTGTCGGACGATTTCTTTTTATCCTGGCGATCCTATCAGTTGTGCTGATGGCAGCGGCCGGCGTGCAGGCGGAAGAAGCGTGCACGCATGAAGAATGGTCAGACTGGACGGTCAAATGGGAACCTGACTGCGCGAGCAAGGGCACGGAAATGCGCTATTGCCTCAAGTGCGAGATTGAGGAAGAGCGCGAGCTGCCGCCGACCGGCGAGCATGAGTGGGGAGGCGGCTGGTATTTGGTAAAGGCTGTCACATGCGGGGCTGCAGGCAAAGAGACGCGCACCTGCAACGTATGTGATAAGACGGAGAGCCGGATAATCCCGGCGACGGGAAAGCACAAGTACGGCGCATGGCAGGTGCAGAAGGCGCCTACCCTCAAGAAGACGGGTGTGAAAGTGCGTTGGTGTAAAGGCTGCGGGAAAAAGCAGACAGGGATACTGCCGATTGCCAAGCCATATGCGAAGTTTACCAAGAAGACGTATACCGTAAAGGTCGGAAAGAAATTGAAACTGCTTCCGAAGGTACAGGTCGCGGGCGGCGACGTGATTAAAAAGTGGACGTCTTCAAAGCCTGCAGTAGCCACGATCAATTACAAGGGCGTGGTGACGGCTAAGGCTGTCGGAACGACGAAGATCACATTTGTAACCAAGACAGGGAAGAAAGCGACGTGTAAAGTGAAAGTGACGTCGAAAAAGAAGTGATGAGCGGAAGAGTGATTGTGGGAATGTCAGGAGGCGTCGACAGTGCTGTCGCCGCCTTACTGCTGAAGAAGGAAGGCTATGAGGTCATCGGCGTGACGCTGCGCACCTGGGTGGCGGACGACGGGACGGAGGGCCGCTGCTGTGAGATTGACGACGCGAGGCGGGTAGCCATGAAACTGGGCATCCGGTATTTTGCGCCGAACTGTCTCGCGGAATTTCGCGACTACGTGACGGAGCCATTTGTGCGCGATTACCTTGACGGACTTACGCCGAACCCTTGTATCGAGTGTAACCGCTATGTGAAGTGGGAGCGGATGCTTTACAATGCTAAGGTCCTCAAGGCGGACTATGTGGCGACGGGACACTATGCTTCCGTCGTGCGCAGGGAGAACGGCAGATATACCGTGAAGAAGGCTGCGCACGCGGCGAAGGATCAGACGTACATGCTGTATAAGCTCACGCAGGAGCAGCTCGCATCGACGCTGATGCCGCTCGGAAATCTGTCGAAGGATGAAGTCAGGCGGATTGCGGAGGAGGCGGGACTGACTGTCGCCGACAAGCCGGACTCACAGGAGATCTGTTTCGTTCCGGAGGGGACGTACGCGGATTACATTCGTGCGAACGCAGAGAGCGAGGTGCTCGGGGAGGGCTGCTTCGTCGATGAAGACGGACAGGTGCTAGGACGGCATAAAGGGATTATCCACTACACGGTCGGCCAGCGGAAAGGGCTGGGCCTTGCCTTAGGACGACCGGTTTTCGTGAAAGAGATCCGTGCGGACAGGAACGAAGTGGTCATCGCGGATGAGGAGGCATTGTTTCGGACGGTCATCACTTGCCGCGACGTGAACTATATGAGTGTGGCGGAGATGAAGCCGGGAGAACGACTGCGCGGAACGGTCAAGGTCCGCTATCACCACGCCGGACAGGCGGCGCAGATCGATGCGCTCGGCGAAGGACGCGTGCGAATTACGTTCGATGAGACGGTCAGGGCACCTGCGCCCGGGCAGTCCGCGGTCTTCTACGATGAGGAGGACTGCGTGATCGGGGGCGGGGTCATTGAGAAGGCTTAGAAATTAGGGACTTTCTTGTAAGAAAAGCGCAAGTTTTCGAGTTGCTAAAGTGCTGTATAGATGGTACAATTAGTCCAAAGAGGTTAAATTGAATGGCAGGGCAGAGAAGATAGCCTGCATTTTGTGACCGCGCAGAGGGGGGATCTGCGAAAACCCGGAGGAAATAGATCATGAGAAGAATGAAAAATGACAAGGGCTTTACGCTTGCCGAGCTGCTGATCGTGGTGGCGATTATTGCTGTGCTTGTGGCGGTGTCGATCCCGATCTTTACGAATCAGTTAGAGAAGTCGAGAGAAGCGACGGATGTTGCTAACTTCAGAGCTGCGAAGGCGGCTGTTATTGTTGCAATATTGGATGGAACAATTAGTGCTGATGATGAGAATAATACTACATACTATTATCATGCAGATACGGGAATACTTGATAAAACACCTGTTACAGTGCCTTATGGAGAAGGAACTGATAAAAATCCTTTTGGTTCAAAGGCCATTGGAGATGTTTATCCATCTCCGTATGATCCCACAAAGGGTTATACTTCGAGTTATATTTTTGCTACAGTTAGAAAATCGAGTTTATCAGGCAAGGCCTCTATAGATGTTGGATGGTATGGCCTTACAGATGTTGTAGATAATTATGATCTGAGTACGATGACATATAAATATGATGGATCAGGAACCGGCGGCAGCGGCAGCGGCAGTGGCGGCTGATCCAAAGAACATTGACATTGTATGATTGATACCGGGGAGACAACCTCCCCGGTTTTTCATTTTATGACAAGGGGTCTGACCCTCTGTCATATAAAGGAGATACCCCATGCTTCTCTACCACACAGGCTTCGAACAGATTCTCCACCCGAATCTTCACCGCGGCCGTAAGAACGCGGACTTCGGCCAGGGCTTTTACCTCATGCCGGGGCAGTCGTTCTTATAATCGGGTATGGCGAGGTGTGAGCAGGTGCGATCGGTACGACCGGGAATGACCGGGATGACAAGCATTTTCCTGTGCAGAAGGGCTCTATTGTGTTAAAATAATAGAGGTGTTTTGCCGTGTAAATATGTCTGAAACGCATATGGGCCTGTCATGAGAGAACGGTATATCATCATTTTCATCGTGCTTGCCGTGGTGCTCCTTCTGAGCGCCTTTGCTGCCCTGCGCTCTCGTAAGTCGATCGGCCTTTCCGTTTCGTGGCTTCTGACGGCGCTTGTCCCGCCGGTGATCGGCAATATGCTGATCATCATGGCTGAAGAGGAGCGGGTCGCCAGGATCGGCTGCTATATGTATTTCGTCGGCATGAGCATTGTCGTGCTGGCGCTTATGAACTTCACCTGGAGGTACTGCTACGGGAAGTGGCCGAACACCTTCGTGAGGTTCTTTGTGCTCTTCATCGTAGTTGCCGACTGCGTCCAGATTCTGTGCAACCTGCGTTTCGGCCACTGCTTCTCGATGGAGCAGATCATGGTGGATGGCAGTCCCTACTTCCGCTTCGTCCCGCACATCGGCCAGACGGTTCATCGCCTTGTCGACTACGGCATTCTCGCGGTAGTTCTCCTCATCTTCCTCATCAAGATCTTCCGCACGCCGCGGATCTACAGGGAGCGCTACTCCGTCATTTTCCTGTCCCTTATTCTGTTCAGCATCTGGCAGACCTTCTACATTATCTCCCGGAGGCCGGTTGACCGCTCGATGGTCGGCTTCGGGGTCTTCGGCCTGCTTGTGTTCTATTTCGCGATTATTTACCGGCCGATGCGCCTTCTGGACAGCATGCTCGCGAACATCGCCTCGGAAATGCCGGAAGCCATCCTCTTCTTCGACGCGAGCGGCCGCGGGATCTGGGCAAACCGCCCCGGGATTGAGCTTCTCAGGCTGCAGGATGGGGACTTCGATAAGATTCCGGAGAAGGTCCGGAGCATGTTCGGCACCTACGACGAGCGCGAGGAGTGGACGACGAAGCGCGTGCTCGGCGCAAATGCCAATTTGAAGTACTACGTCCTCGAGAAGCACACCGTGAAGGACAATCAGGGCCACATCAACGGCTCCTTCATGAGTATCCGTGACAACACGAGCGAGCAGATGCAGTTCCGCCGGCGGCTCTTTGAGGCCAATCATGATTCGCTCACGGGACTCAATTCGCGGGAGCGCCTCTACGAGCACATCCGCGACCGCCTGGAAGCGGAGAAGCTGACGCGCTTCATGCTGATGTTCGTTGACATCGCGGATTTCAAGATTGTGAACGATATCTTCGGCACGGCCTTCGGCGATTATGTACTGAAATGCCTCGCCGAATGGATCCGCACGGGAATCTCCGAGCACGCGGTCTGCGGCCGCCTCGCCGGCGACACCTTCGGCGTCTTCCTGCCGGTGGAGGAGTTCAACGAGCTTGAGATCGAGCGCAGTCTCAAGCACTTTGTCGTGTCGGACGGGACAATCAGCCACGCCGTGCTCGTGCACGTGGGGACTTATGAGATCACGGAGCCGGGACTCGATATATCGGTCATGTTTGACAGAGCGCATATGGCGCTGATGACGATCAAGGACGAGTATCAGGTCCACATCGCGCATTACGACGACAAGATGCGCGAGCAGGTGCTGTGGAACCAGCACATCTCGGCGCAGATGCACGAAGCGATAGAGAAGCAGCAGATCGTGCCGTATCTGCAGCCAATCGTCGACAGGTCCGGCAGGGTGGCCGGCGCCGAGGTGCTCGTCCGATGGATGCATCCGGAGGACGGTTTCCTTGCCCCGGGGAGATTCATCCCGGTCTTTGAACAAAATGGCATGATCGCGGAGATCGACCTCTACATGTGGCGCTGTGCGTGCGAGATCCTCGCCCGCTGGCAGCGGGAGGGACGGGACATGTTCCTTTCGGTCAACATTTCCCCGAAGGATTTCTACTTCATGGACGTCGCCGCGACGATCCGCTCTGTCACGAAGGAGTTCGGCGTCGAGCCGAGGCGGCTGCGCCTTGAGATCACGGAGACGGTCATGATGTCGGACGTGGCGCGGCGCATGGAGACGCTCGCTTCGCTCCGGGCGGACGGATTCATTATCGAGATGGACGACTTCGGCAGCGGCTATTCCTCCCTCAACATGCTGAAGGATATGCCGGTGGACGTGCTGAAGGTCGATATGGTATTCTTGAAAAATGCCGGCAACAGCGAGAAGTCGAACAAGATCCTGCGCAGCGTGCTGCACCTGTCAAAGGATCTCGACATCTTGTCGCTGACCGAAGGCGTGGAGACAGACGAACAGTTCCGGATGCTGAGTGATATGGGCTGCTCGCTGTTCCAGGGCTTCTATTTCGCGAAGCCCATGCCGGAGGAGGACTTTGAAAGCTATAGCAGAAAAGGAGCGGCGGAAGCCATTTGAGGATTTATGGATAAAGAAGCATTCAGAATCGAACACGACTCGATGGGAGAGGTGCAGGTCCCCGCGGACAAGTACTGGGGCGCACAGACGGAGCGGAGCCGGAGGAACTTCCGGATCGGCGTCGGTCTTGAGACCATGCCCGCCGAGATCATACACGCTTTCGGCGTTTTGAAAATGGCGGCGGCCGAGGCGAATCATGAGCTGAAGAGCGACAGGATGACGGCGGAGAAGCTCGCCGTCATTCGCACATCGGCGGGAGAAGTGATGGAGGGGAAGCTCGCGGAGCATTTCCCGCTCGTCGTGTGGCAGACCGGCTCGGGCACTCAGTCCAACATGAACGCCAACGAGGTGATCGCGAACCGCGCCAATGAGCTCGCCGGGAAGGCGCTATGCCACCCGAACGACGACATCAACATGAGCCAGTCCTCAAACGACACTTATCCGACGGCGATGCATATCGCGGCCGTGATCGCGCTCGAGGACCGCGTACTGCCTGCGGTGAACGCGCTGATTCAGACTTTCCGTGAGCTTGAGGAGGCCTTCCCGAGCGTCGTGAAGTCGGGGCGCACGCATCTCATGGACGCGGTGCCGATCCGCTTTGCGCAGGAGATCTCGGGCTGGCGAAGCTCGCTTGAACGCGACGCGGAGATGATCGCGCTTTCCCTTGCGCCGCTTAAGACGCTGGCGCTCGGCGGCACGGCCGTGGGCACGGGGCTCAACGCGCCGGCCGGGTTTGACGTGAAAGTGGCGGAACGCATTTCCGAAATCACCGGGAAGGACTTCCGCACGGCGGAAAATAAGTTCCACGCTCTCACGAGCAAGGACGAGCTCGTCTTCGCACACGGGGCGCTGAAGGCGCTCGCCGCCGACATGATGAAGATCGCGAACGACGTGCGCTGGCTCGCGTCGGGACCGCGGAACGGCCTCGGGGAGATCTATATTCCGGAGAACGAGCCCGGCTCGTCGATCATGCCCGGCAAGGTCAATCCGACCCAGTGCGAGCAGGTGACGATGGTCGCGGTGCAGGTCATGGGCAACGACGCGGCGATCGGCATCGCCGCTTCGCAGGGCAACTTTGAGCTCAATGTCTTCATGCCGGTGCTGGCTTATAATTTCCTGCAGTCGGCGAGGCTGCTCGCGGAGTCGATCGAGTCCTTCCGCGTGAACTGCGCCGCGGGAATCCGCGCCAATGAAGCGAAGATGCACAGCAATCTCCACCATTCGCTCATGCTCGTCACGGCGCTCAATCCCTACATCGGCTACGAAAATGCCGCCCGGTGCGCCCACCTCGCATATGACGAAGGCATTTCTCTCCGCGAGGCCTGCATAAGGCTCGGCCTCCTCACGGCGGAGCGCTTCGACGAGGTGTTCCATCCGGAGAAGATGGCAGACTGAAGAAAGAGGGCAGATGCGATGTCACAGTTTGACCGCTATACCCACTATGTGGAAAGATATTCAGACGTCCCGGATCACTGCACGATCTACGGGGAGCATGTCCCCGCGATGCGCGCCGTGATGGGCGGCGTGCTGACGAGGATCGAGACGCTCCGGAAGGAGATGCGGGAGAAGACCGGCACGGATCCGGTCGATCACTGCCTCGCGCGGATCAAGACGGAGGAGAGCATGCGGGAAAAGCTGCGCCGGCGCGGCTTTTCGGAGACCACGGAGGACGCGCTCTTTAAGATCCGCGACGCGATCGGGGTGCGCATCGTGTGCGCCTTCTTAAATGACGTCTACATGATCAAGGACTACCTCGTCCGCTTCGAGGACTACGAGGTGGTCGACGAGAAGGATTACATCAGGCACGCAAAGCCGAACGGTTACCGCAGCTACCACATGATCATCCGCGTGGGCGGGACGTACTATGTCGAACTGCAGCTCAGAACCATTTCCATGGACACCTGGGCGGCGCTCGAGCATCAGATGCATTACAAGAAGGGAACACTCGAAAATGACGCCCTCATCGCCAGCGAACTGAAGCGCTGCGCGGATGAGCTGGCTTCGACGGATGTCTCCATGCAGATCATCCGCGACATGATCAGGGAAGAAGGGGCTTAGACGACATGAAGCTGCTGCTTGCAGAGGATACAAGGGACATGAACCGCGCGCTGACCGCGGTTCTTTCACACGAGGGGTACGACGTCGACTCCGTCTTCGACGGGGAGGAGGCGCTTTCGCACATCCGCCACGACAGCTACGACGGGATCATCCTCGACATCATGATGCCGAAGAAGAACGGGCTCGAGGTGCTCTCGGAGGTGCGCGCGATCAATATCCTGACGCCGGTGCTGCTGCTCACGGCGAAGGCCGAGGTGGACGACAGAGTCGCGGGACTTGACGCGGGTGCGGACGATTATCTGACAAAGCCATTTGCGATTAAAGAGCTCCTCGCGCGCGTCCGCTCGATGACGCGGCGGCGCAGGGAATACAGCGTGAAGGAGCTGAAATACGAGGACATCGTCTTAAATGCCGAGCGGTTCGAGCTCACAAGCTCGAATTCGGTGCGGCTTTCGATTAAGGAATTTGAGCTCATGCAGGCGCTCATCCTGAACGCCGGGCGGAAGCTCGACACCAAGTACCTGCTGGATCATGTGTGGGAGAAGGAGGACGCGCAGCCGGACACGGTGTGGCTGTACATCTCCTATCTGCGCGGCAAGCTCCTTGCCGTTGATTCGCGGGTGATCATCAGCGGCGCGCGCGGGGGAAGCTTCCAGCTTACGCCGGGCGTCGGCAGGGACAAAACATGAACGCCAGGACCATCGAAAAACTCAGAAGAAAGTTCATCCTTGTGGCGATGCTGGCCTACGTGCTCGTCATGAGCTTCATGGGGATCTGCATCAATCTGTCGAACTATTTTGTCTCACAGCGGCAAATCCGGCAGGTGCTCGGGTACATCCTCGACAACGACGGGATGATCAATACGCGGATACGCGAGAACCGGTCGGGCGGGAGCGCGGGGAGCGGCCGCACGGAGAAGACATCTGCCGGGAGCACGGCGGAGGCGATTTCCGGGAGTGCGGCGGCGACAGTGAGCTCGGATGCGGCTGCCTCTGAGAGCGCAGCGGTTTCGGAGACTTCGGCAGCCGAGAGTGCGGCGGGTTCCGGAGAACCGGCGGCCTCTGAAACTTCGGCAGCCGAGAGTGTTGCGGAGATCGGCTCCAACGAGATCAAGGACCTCACGGATCCGGGCGCGGGAAGCGTGCTAGAGGAATTTTCGCCGGAATTTCATTATTCCGCGCGCTTCTTCACGGCGACCTTCGACGAAGCGGGCGAAGTGAAGATGCTGAGGACCACGCACATCAATGAGCTGACGGACGAAGAGACCGCTCTTATCGCCAGCGTGGCGTACCGCACCGGGAACAAATACGGCAGGCTCGGCAACTACTACTACGAGCGCGGGACGGCGAGCAGCGGGGACACCATGATCGTGCTCCTCAACTGCGCGTCCCAGATCCGCGCGAACCAGCGCTTCGTCAACATCACCTTCATCATCTTTTTCACGGGCCTTCTCATCGCGCTCATCATCGTCTGGTACGCGTCCTCGCGGGTCGTCGCGCCCGAAATCGAAAATGTCCGCCGGCAGAAGCAGTTCATCACGAACGCGAGCCACGAGCTCAAGACCCCGCTCGCCGTGATCCGGGCCAACACCGAGATTGAGGAAATGATGAACGGCGAGAGCGAATGGACCCAGTCGACGATGCGGCAGATCGACCGGCTCGACGGCCTCGTACAGAACCTCGTCATGATCTCCCGCGCGGCCGAGAGAGAAGACCGCTCCGTCATGGCCGAAATCGACGTCTCGAAGCAGGTCGAGGAGACGGTCAAACCTTACCGATCGCTCGCGCAGCAGGACAAAAAAGAACTCGTGCTCGACATCACCCCCGACGTCCGCATGGTGGCGGACGAGAGCAAAATCCGCCAGCTCGTGACGCTGCTCGTCGACAACGCCTTCAAATACTGCGACAGCGAGGGACGGATCCGCGTCAGCCTTCACTCCCTCCGCAAAGGAAAGACGATCCGGCTCGTCGTCGCCAACACCTTCAAGGACGGCGCAAACGTCAACTACAGCCGCTTCTTCGAGCGCTTCTACCGCGAGGACGAGGCCCACAGCGTCGACCGCGGCGGTTATGGCATCGGACTGTCGATCGCCGAGAGCATCTGCCAGCAGTACGGCGGAAGCATCAATGTCGGCTGGAGGAACGGAGAGATCGCTTTTACCTGCCTGCTGACGTAATTTCCTGACACGGGGTCTGACCCCTTGTCATGTTTATATTGTATGCAATATGACAGGGGGTCAGACCCCGTGTCATATTTTTGAGAGAGTGACCATGAAAAAAACGAAAGAAGTAAGCATCACACTGATCACGGGATACCTGGGCGCGGGCAAGACCACGCTCCTCAACCGGATCCTGTCAAACAGCGAGGGCGTCCGCGCCGCGGTGATCGTCAACGACATCGGGGAGCTGAATGTCGACGCGGAGCTGATCGAAAGGAACGGCGTCGTGACGGCGGCGGATTCGTCGCTGATCGCGCTCTCGAATGGCTGCATCTGCTGCACGCTGGCTGACGACCTCGCGAAGCAGCTGACGGATCTGGCGGAGGCGGAGCTCTACGACGTCATCCTGATCGAGGCCTCCGGCATCTGCGAGCCGCTCCCGATCACGCAGACGATCGAGACGGTCTGCAAGGAGAACACGGAGGACGGGCTGCCGATGAAGCTGGACAGCGTCATCGCCGTGGTGGACGCGGCGCGGATGCTGCAGGAATTCGAAAATGGCAGACGCCTCGTCCGCCCCGAGATAGAAGAGGACGACCTCGAGAATCTGCTCATCCAGCAGATCGAGCTGTGCTCGCTGCTTCTGCTGAACAAAACGGATCTGGTGACGGAGGAGGAGCTCCGCGAGCTGCACGCGCTGGTTCGCTCATTGCAGAGCGACGCGGAGATCCTGGAGGTGCAGCACGCGGACGTGCCAATCGGGAAGCTGCTCTTTACCGGCGGCTTTGACCTTGACCGGGCTGTCGCTTCCGCGGGCTGGGTGCGCGCGATCCGCGCTGGAGAGGAGGCGCCCGGCCACGGCGCGCACGAAGGTCATGACAGCCACGACGGCGCGCACGCGCACGAAGACCACGACGGCCACCACGGCGGCGCGCACGCGCACCACCATCATCACCACGACCACGACGCCTCCCACGAGCTTCTGGAATACGGCATCAGCACCTTCGTCTACAAGCGCCGCCGCCCGTTCATCCACGACCGCCTCGCGCAGCTCTGCACCGTTTGGCCGCACGAGATCATCCGCTGCAAGGGCATGGTCTGGTACAAGGAAGAGCCGGATATGTCCTACATCTTCGAGCAGGCGGGGCGGCAGATCACCGAATCGCCGTCGGGCCGCTTCCTGGCAGCGCTCGACCCGGCCACGCAGAAGGAAATGCTCGACAAGCACCCCGCGCTCAAGGAATCCTGGGACGAGACCTACGGCGACCGCATGATCAAGCTTGTGTTCATCGGGCAGCACATGCCCGAGGCGCTGATCGTGCAGCTGCTCGACGCCTGTCTTGCATCTTGTTAATCGCGGGCACATTAAGTATAATCAGGATAAATAATTACTGCGCATCCCATGCATCATCGGGAATCAGGCGGCGATGAGGTGGTGAGAATATGTATTATTCCAGTGCCGGTCTTTTGGGCCTGATCGTCCTTCTGATCGTCAATCACGAGGTTCTGCTGGGCAGCTCGGATAACGGAACGATTCCGGCCCGGCAGACTTATCGCGCCTATCTTTTCTCCGTCATCGTCTACTTCATCACGGATATCCTCTGGGGCATTCTGTATTATCGGCAGCTGATTACGCTGACCTTCCTGGATACCTCGGTCTACTTCGCGGCCATGGCCTGCTCGATCCTTTTCTGGACCCGCTACGCGGTCGCATATCTTCGCGAAGAGGGCTTTTTCGGCCGCCTTTTAAAGACCCTGGGCATTGTCATTTTCTGGTTCCAGATGGGTCTCGTCATCATCAACTTCTTCATCCCCGCTTTCTTTTATTTCGACGAAAATGCCGCCTACAACGCAGGTCCGGCCCGCTACGTCGCGCTCGTCGCGCAGATCGCCATGTTCCTCATGACGGCGCTTTATGCGGTCTATTCGATGCGGAAAAGCAGCGGCAAGATGAGATTCAGGCACCGCACGATCGGCCTTTTCAGCGTGGCGATGACCGGCTTTGTCATCGCGCAGGTGTATTTCCCGCTGGCGCCGATGTACGCGATCGGCTGCATGCTGAGCGGCTGCGTCCTGCACAGCTTCATCATTGAGAGCGAGAAGGACATCTATCGCGACGAGCTTGAGGAGAAGCTGCGGGAAAACATCCGGAAGGGCAATTACTACGACCTGCTCACGGAGCTTCCCGGCATGTCCTATTTCTTTGATCTCGCCGGCAGTAAAAGGACGGAAATGCTGCGGAAGGGCAGGATCCCCGTCTTTCTCTACATGGATTTAAGCGGGATGAAGTTCTACAACCAGCGCCACGGATTTGCCGAGGGAGACAAGATGCTGAAGAGCTTCTCGAAGCTTCTCGTGCAGGCCTTCGGCGAGGACAGTGCGAGCCGCTTCGGGCAGGATCATTTTGTCGTCCTCACGGAAGAGGCGGGCGCGGAAGAGAAGCTGCAGAAGCTCTTTGCCGCCTGGGCGGAAGAAGGAAAGAACGAAGACTGGCCCGCAGTCCGGGTGGGACTCTTCCGCGACCGGACAGGGCAGACGGACATCAGCACCGCGTGCGACTGTGCAAAAGCCGCCAGGGATAAGCTGCGAAGCACCTATGTCTCCAGCATTTGCGACTATGACGAGGCGATGCTGACCGGCGAGGAGCGGGAGCGCTACATCATCTCGCATCTCGACAGAGCCATCGAAGAGCACTGGATCCAGGTTTACTACCAGCCCATCGTCCGCGCCATCAACGGACGCGTCTGCGATGAGGAGGCCCTTTCGAGATGGGTCGACCCGGAGCGCGGCTTCCTCTCGCCTGCTGATTTTATCCCGCCTCTTGAGAGCGCCAAAGTCATCTATAAACTGGACCTGTTCGTGCTGGAGCAGGTGATCAAGAAGATGCGCGTCCAGAAGGAGAACGGCCTCTATGTGGTGCCGCACTCCATCAATCTGTCCAGGTCCGACTTCGAGGCCTGCGACATCGTGGAAGAGATCCGGCGGCGCGTCGACGGCGCCGGCGTGAGACGCAGCCTCATCACGATAGAGATCACAGAGAGCGTCATCGGCAGCGATTTCAACTTCATGAAGCGCGAGGTCGAGCGCTTCAGAAGCCTCGGCTTTTCCGTCTGGCTCGATGACTTCGGGAGCGGCTATTCTTCTCTTGACGTTCTGCAGAGCATCCGCTTCGATCACCTGAAATTCGACAGGAGCTTTATGAAAAAGCTCGACGAAGGGGAGCAGGGGAAGATCGTCCTCACGGAGCTGATGCAGCTTGCCACCGCGCTCGGACTCGACACCGTCTGCGAAGGCGTCGAGACGAAAGAACAGATCCAGTTCCTGCAGGAAATCGGCTGCGCCAAGCTGCAGGGCTTCTATTACACCAAACCGATTCCGCTTGAGACCATCCTGAACCGGTACGAAGAAGGCACCCAGATCGGCTTTGAGAATCCGGAGGAGACCTCGTACTACGAGGACATCGGGCGCGTGAACCTCTTTGACCTCCAGGTCATCGCGGACGAAAACGAACAGATCTTCAAGGACTTCTTCAACACGCTGCCCATTGCTATCGTAGAGGTCAAAGAAGGCAGATTCTGTATCGTGAGAAGCAACCCGTCCTTCCGGCAGTTTATGGACCGCTCGTTCGGCATCGATGTCACGGATGAGTGGCGCAGCGCCGAGGAGGTACCGTTCCTGAACAGCAGCACATTCATCGGAGCACTGGAAGAATGCGGCAGAAGCGGAGATAAAGCCTTCTTTGATGCGGCGCTGACCGACGGGACTGTAATTCGCGCCTTCATCAGAAGGATCAGCACGAATGCGGTGACCGGGACGACGGCGCTGGCTGTCGCGGTGTTGTCTGTGAGTAAATCATAAGGTAAGGCGCACAGGGGGCGGTTCTTCCTTCGGCTGACCGGACGAGGAACCGTCCCCTGTATGAAAGTTCTTGCATATTTCCCCGTGGTGTGTGTATAATCATCTGGCTGCCCATCGGGCGGCGCCGCCCCAAATCCGCTGAACGCAGGGGCCGTGAGTTCGAAACCATCCTCACGTAAAATAAAACTAAGGAGAATACACCATGAAAAAAGAACCTGTCTTTACCCCCTTGTTCATCGCGAGGGCGGGCATGATCGCTGCGCTCTATGTAGTGCTGACGATGCTCTTTGCGCCGATTTCCTTTAAGGAAGTGCAGGTCCGCATCTCCGAGGCGCTCACGATCCTGCCGCTTTTCACGCCGGCCGCGATTCCCGGCCTTTTTGTCGGCTGCCTGATCTCCAATATCCTCGGCGGCTGCATCCTCTGGGACATCATCTTCGGCAGCATCGCCACGCTTCTCGGCGCAATCGGCGGTTATATGCTCCGCAGGAATAAATGGCTCGTCCCGGTGCCGGCGATCGTCGCCAACACGATCATCGTCCCTCTGGTTCTGCGCTTCGGCTACGGCGTCAATCTCCCGTTCATCCTGCTCGTACTTTCCATCGCCGCAGGTGAATTCCTCAGCTGCTTTGTGCTGGGAGAGCTTCTGGCGAAGGTACTTTCCCCGATCCGCGAGATGCTCTTCGGAGAGGACAGCATGGCGATTTAGCCTTGCTTTTACACAGCCGATCGTTTATAATTGGCGGGTATGGAAACGGATGAGAGATTCATGCGAGAAGCCCTCCGCCAGGCGAAGAAAGCCTATGCGCTCGAGGAGACGCCGATCGGCTGTGTGATCGTATATGAGGGCCGCGTCATCGCAAGAGGATACAACCGCCGCAACACAGACGGCAACACACTTGCGCACGCGGAGCTGACAGCGATCAGAAAAGCGACGAAGGTTCTCGGCGACTGGCGGCTCGAAGGCTGCACGATCTATGTGACGCTCGAGCCCTGCCCGATGTGTGCCGGGGCGATCGTCCAGGCGCGCATACCGACCTGCGTGATCGGCTGCATGAATCCGAAGGCCGGCTGTGCCGGGTCGGTCATCAACCTGCTCGACATGAAAGGCTTTAATCATCAGGTTTCCGTGCGGCGCGGCGTTCTTGAAGAAGAGTGCAGCGGACTGATGAAACAGTTCTTCCGCGAGCTTCGGCAGAAAAAAGAGTAAATGCCGCACGCAATAAGTTCTGGAGAGTTATCGAAGTGGTCATAACGAGCCGCACTCGAAATGCGGTTGTCCTCCGGGGCACGTGGGTTCGAATCCCACACTCTCCGCTTTCAAAAAAGCCTGTAAATTCAAGGAATACCTTGAGTTTACAGGCTTTTTGCATATCTAAATACCTATCAGTACTGACGGGTTCTTCATCGTCTGCTGCTTTCCCTGTAAGATGCTGTTAAAGGAACAAAGAAAGCAGCGCTCTTTGACACAGGAGCAGCTGGCGGAAGTGCTCGGCGTATCGACCGGCTCCATCACCTTGTGATATTCAGAAGGGTCAAATGCCGTGCAGTTGTCACGGATCCGCAGGATGACCTCGTCTTATCATGAAATAGTGAAAGTTAGAATGGCCTGCAGCATTCCCTCCTGCGCATGCTCGGGAATCCTGTTAAAGACATCAATCGCTTCTCTGTCGGCGCTCCGATAGGAAAAGGCCGGGAACAAAAAGCCGAAATCCGGTTTTCCGGTCTCATAGTCCTTAAGAAGCGGAGCGATGGCACAGATGATGAAGTCATAGACTTCTTCTGATTCGTACTGGTAATCCCCGGCGGATGATTTCATGGGGACATCGTATACCCCGTGATAGACCATGATCCCGTACGGAGAAGACGCCGCGTACTGTTTGCCGGCCTCTTCATAGAAGGTTTCCATGAGCACATCGTTTTTCAGCCCGCAGGTCTGTATAAGAGAAAGCAGCTGATGGAAGCTGCCCTTCTTCATGTTTTCTTTTCGGAAGCGGTGCTCGAGAAGCTGCTCGTTGGTTTTAGCGAAGGGAATCGCTTTTGCAATGTCGAGGTGCCGCTGTTTTTCAGCGCTTTTCAGATTCAGGAAATTGACATTAAAGGTGTCGTCGATGTTCCCGTCTGCGTCCATATAAGCACCGGCAATCCGGGTGAAGCAGGTCCGGGTGAGCGTCATTCGCCGTGTCAGCTCCAGCATGTCTTTTCGATCAATCATGATGTACCTCTTATGATGGCAGAGGGTCAGACCCCTTGTCATGAAATTTATCCGCAAATATACCTGGCGGCTTCCGTCCCTGCGATCCGGCCGGAGTTCACGGCGAAGCCCATGGAGTTGCCGGGGAGAAGGAACATGTAGCTGTCGTTATAGAGATTGCAGGCGTCGGAACCCGCGGCGTAGAGCCCGGGAATCGGTTTAAAGTTCCTAAGGACTTCGCAGTTCTCATTGATGCGGATGCCGCCGACCGTGCCGTATCCGCCCGGATAGATCGTCGCCGCGTAGAAGGGCGCCTTGACGAGCGGGCGCATGTATTCTTTCTTCTTGAAGAATTCATCGTCGCCTGTTTCACAGAAGCTGTTGTAGCTCTCGACCGTGCGGAGCAGTCCTTCTTCGTCGATCCCTGTCTGTGCGGCCAGCTCCTTCAAGGTATCCGCTTTGAAAATGCTGCGGTTGCCGCGCTTCAGCGCATTGTCCACCGCCTCCGGGAAACCGGACACGTCGGGATCATTTCTGACAAGAGACGTTTCATCCAGCCCGTGCTCCGCGTAATGCGCCGCGATCCCGGCGTCGACGATGCTGAAAAGGACGCGCTTTTCCTGAATGGAGGCGGCGTTGCCGAGAAATGTCGTGTTTTCCATCTGTTCCTCATCCATCACCCGCTTCCCGTCGAGATTCACGAGGAGATTGGGCTGCATCATGACATTGGGGACGCAAGGCGGAAGTGTGTCAAGACCGCCGCAGAGCGCGGCTTGCTCGATGCGGACGGGCAGACGGTCGGCGCCCGCTTCCCAGGCCATCTTGAGTCCGTCACCGGTGATGGCCGGAGAGGAGAAGTTGAAGAGATCCTCCCCGAAGCGGTAGCCGGTCTCTTCGCGGATCAGATCCGGATTGCCGGCAGCCCCGCCGCAGGCGAGAACGACGGCCTGGCAGTCGATGACAAAGTTCCGGCCGATCTTGTCGGTCGCAAGAAGGCCCGTGACTTTTCCGTCCGCGTCCATGAGGACCTTCTTTCCCACGCACTCATAATAGATTCTGACGCCGAGCTCCTCGGCCCGCTCCGCCATCTTCTGATTCATCAGCCTCGCCGCGGCGGGACCGATCTTTTTGCCGGTCTTTACGATGTGCCAGGTCGGCTCGGATTTCGTGAAGTAGCGGAAAGCGCCCTCGAATTCGACGCCCATGCCCTCAAGCCACTCGATGGTGTCGGCGCTCTGCCCGAAGTAGCGTCTGAGAAGCCTCCCGTCGATGTTGTAATGCTCGTACTCCATCATCATCTTCATCGCTTTTTCAACGGTGAGATCGACGCCGGCTTCCTTCTGATAGTGCGACTCGATCGCGAGAATCCCCATCCCGGAATTGGCGAGACCGCCCGGAATGGCTCTCTTCTCAAGAACGGCGACATGAACGCCTTTTTCTGCAGCGGCGACTGCGGCTGCCAGACCGGCCGGGCCTCCGGCGACGACAACAAGCTGGATCTGATATTCTGACATGGCGATGCTCCTCTTCACAGATGATGCGTGTCTTATGCTAAGAAAAGTATACCTATTTGAAGCGTCTTATGACAGGACAAAATCCGTGAGATTGTCAAAAAAGCTGACAGAGGGTCAGACCCCGTGTCATAAACATGACACGGGGTCTGACCCTCTGTCATAATTTCGGTAAACACAAGTGCGCCTCCGCGTGGTATCATTAAGGCATCGATTCAATGAAAAGAGGGTTACTGCGATGGACATAAGACGCAGAGGCGCCGTGATGTCGCGAGGCATCGACGAGTACCTGCGCGCAATCATAAAAGGCATTCCGATCATCCTGCTCGCTGTTGTCATCGGCGTGCTCACCGGCTACGTTGTCTGCGAGATCGTGCTCGGCCCGAAGTTTGAGGCGGAGACCTCCGTCACTTTTTACCCGGCGGAGAGCGGCAGCGGCAATCCCATGGTTTTGCAGCTCACGGGCGCGGACAAGGAGGAAGAAAAAGCGCGGCGGGAAGAGTGCGCCCGGATCATCGGCGGCGAGGAGACAGCGGCGGCCGTCATCGATAAGATCGGCCTCAAGGTGGACGGACAGCCCATGCCGGCGTCGCGCCTCATGGGCATGCTGCGCGTCCCGGTGCCGGAAAACACCGACAACATCGTGATCTACGTCACGGACACGGACGAGAAGCGCACGGCAGCCATCGCCGGCGCCGTAGCGGAAATGGGCGCCCTCAAGATCGAGGAAGCGTTCCCCGGAAGCCAGGCGAGAGACATGTCCTTCTCCGGTATAGAGACGAGGGAAATCGGCCCGGACCTGAAAATCTTCATGGCCGCGGGCGGCCTGATCGGACTCATCTCCGCAGTGCTGCTGATTCTCCTCATCTTCATCAGCGATGACACCATCCGCACCGCGCGTGATGTCGACCGGGCGCTCGGCGTCGAGACCATCGGCGTCATTCCCTTTGACAAATCCGAGGTGCAGGCGGTGCTAAGTGCAGCCGCATCTCCTTCGAAAATGCCGCCGAAGAAGCCCGGAAAGAAAGATAAGAAGCGGGGGGCACGGAAATGAGGCGGATGAGCATACAGAAAGAGCGGGGAGCATACAGATGAAGCGGGTGAATCTACTGCTCAGCGAGCACATGCCGCCGGAGATCGAAGGCGCATATCAGACGCTGCGCACCAATATCCTGTTCGGAGGCACCGGGCGGAAGGTCTTCCTTTTCGCATCCGCGGCTCCCGGCGAAGGCAAGAGCACAGCGGTGCTGCGCCTCGCGATGTCCATGGCGAGACTGGGAAAGAAGGTCCTCGTCCTCGACGCGGACCTGCGCGGCTCGAAGCTGCACACGAGAATTGACATGCAGGGGAGAATGCTCTCCGGACTGTCCAACTTTTTAAGAGGAGAACTGATCGTCGAAGAGGCCGTCTGCTCGACGAATATCGAGCGTCTCTACCTCTTCCCGCCGGGGCCGAAGCCGGACAACCCGACCGAGCTGCTCAGCAGCGAGAGATTCCGGGAGCTCATGGAGATCCTGCGCAAGGTCTTCGACGTGATCCTCGTGGACACGCCGGCGCTCGGCACAGCTGTCGACGCACAGATCACCGCCGTCCGCGCGGACGGGGCTGTGATCGTCATCGAGGCGGGCACGGCGCGCGCACGGGACGAAAAAGGCGCCGTGCAGATGCTGCAGAGAAGCCGCTGCCCGGTGATCGGGGCAGTACTTATGAAGGCGAAGGGCGAGGAACCGCTCGCATGATGTGAACGGGGCAACATCCCCCGCCCGCAATTTCCAAAAGGAAGGAACCATGGCAAAAAGAGATCCTGACTGGAGAAAAAAACAGCTTCAGAAGCGGCTCTACATCCTGCTCGGCGCGGTCATCGCCGTGCTGGCTGTCATTCTCCTGATCGTCAATATCGTAAATCGCAGGTCAGGCGGCAGCGCCTCCTCCGCGACGGCAGCGGAGGGTCCGCTGGGAGAGATCACGGAGGATGTGGTCTTAAGCACAGCGCAGCCGGCGGAAGCTGGTGCAGCTTCAGCTACCACCGGCGCAGAGAATAACGCCGCAGAAAATGCCGCCGCTGCTTCAGCAGCTGCCGGTGCCACCACCGATGCCGCCGCTACAGGAGCAGCCTCCGGCACCACCACCGATGCCGCCTCCATATCCGCCGGCACCACAGCCCCCGCCGGCCCCGTAAAGCTCACCGTCACCGCGACCGGCGACGTGACGATCGGCATCGACGACAGCTTTGACTACGACACGAGCTTCAACGGCACCTATTACGACGTGGAGGACCCGGATTGGTTCTTCGAGAATCTCGCCGATATCTTTAAGGCGGACGACCTGACAATCATCAATTTCGAGGGCGTCCTGTCCGAGCAGGGCGAGCGGGAGGACAAGCAGTACGCCTTCCGCGGCGACCCCATTTTCGCGAAGGTGCTGACCGGCGTGGACGCGGCGAATCTCGCGAACAACCACAGCTTTGACTACGGCCGCGACGCCTACGAGGACACGAAGCAGATCCTCGCGGACGCCGGCATCACGACCTTCGGCTACGACCGGAGCATGGTCATCGACGTAAATGGCATCAAGGTCGGCCTCACCGGCACGCTCGCCCTCTACGACGAGTGGGACGCGAAGGACGGCATGGTCGAGCAGATCGAGTGGGTGAAGCAGCAGGGCGCCCAGCTCGTGATCTCGAGCGTCCACTGGGGCGACGAGGGCGAGTACCACCAGGCGGACTGGCAGGAGTACCTCGGCCACGCGGCGGTCGACGCCGGCGCGGATCTCGTGATCGGCCACCACCCGCACCGCCTGCAGCCCTACGAGACCTACAAGGGCAAGCACATCCTCTACAGCCTCGGCAACTTCTGCTTCGGCGGGCACAGGAGTCCCTCGGACATGGACTGCGCTGTCTGGCAGGAGACATTTACTTTCGAAAATGGCGTGCTCACGGGCGATGACTACAACATCATCCCGTGCAGCATTTCTTCCGCTTCGGACTACAACAACTACCAACCGACGCCGCTCGAAGGAGACGCGGCAGAGCGCGCACTGGGCAAGATCCCGGAACTGTAAGAAACAAGCACACCCGGCACGACCCGGAATGAAAAAGAGGCAGCACACCCGGCACGACCCGGAACTGAAAAAAGGAGGATCTCATGAGGAAAACCAAGATCATCTGCACCATCGGACCGGCCAGCGAGAGCGAAGAAATGCTGAAAAGCCTGATTCTTGCGGGAATGAACGTCGCGAGATTCAATTTTTCACACGGCACGCACAAGGAACACGAAGAGAAATTCAACCGGCTGCGGAAGATCCGCATCGACATGAACATGCCGATCGCCTCGCTCCTCGACACCCGCGGCCCCGAGATCCGCCTGAAGAAATTCAAGGAAGGCAAGGTGAACCTCGCGAGAGGGCAGCAGTTTACCCTCACGACCCGGGAAGTGGAAGGCGACGACAAGATGGCGTCGATCACCTACGCGGGTCTCCCGGGCGACGTCAGAAAAGGCGCGCACATCCTGATCGACGACGGCCTCATCGGGCTTGTCGTCGACGAGGTCACGGACACCGACATCCGCTGTACCGTCGAAAATGGCGGCACCGTTTCCAATCAGAAGGGCATCAACGTTCCTGACGTGGAGCTCTCGATGCCATTTATCAGCAAGTCCGATCACGACGACATCGTCTTCGGCTGCAAGATGGGCTATGACTTCATCGCCTGCAGCTTCACGCGCTCGGCGGACGACATCCGCGAGGTGCGCAAGATCCTAGACGAGTGCGGAAGCAAGATGCAGGTCATCGCCAAGATCGAAAATATGCAGGGCGTCAACAACATCGACGAGATCCTCGAGGTCTCCGACGGCGTCATGGTCGCCCGCGGCGACCTCGGCGTGGAGGTCCCGCTCGAGGAAGTCCCGATCATCCAGAAGCAGATCATCAGGAAAGCCCAGGTCCGCGGCCGCATCGTCATCACCGCGACGCAGATGCTCGACTCGATGATGAAGAATCCGCGCCCGACACGTGCTGAGATCACGGACGTGGCAAATGCCATTTACGACGGAACGACCGCAATCATGCTCTCCGGAGAGACGGCCGCCGGCGCCTATCCGCTCGAGTCGGTGAAGGTCATGGCCCGCATCGCCGAGAGATCGGAGAGAGACCTCGATAACGAAGAGCGGCGCGAGCGCCTCGTGAGAGAAGAGCCCGGCGCGCGCGACGTCACGACCTCCATCTGCCACGCCTCCTGCACCGTCGCCGACGAGATCCGGGCCAAGGCCATCGTCACGGTCACCATTTCCGGCTTCACCGCGAGAAGGCTCTCCCGGCTCCATCCCTCCGTGCCTGTCATCGCCTGCTCCCCGAATTCCCGGGTGGCCTGCCAGATGAACATGCTTTACGGCATCGTGCCCCTCATCATGGGCATCGAAGAAAATGAAGAAGCCCTCTTCAGCACCGCCGTCCGCCGCGCGACCCTCACCGGCCACGTGAAGAGCGGCGACCGCGTGATCCTCACCGCGGGCGTGCCTCTCGGGGCCTCCGGCAACACGAATATGCTGCGGGTGGTTGAAGTGCGGTAATTCCTACAAAGGACGGTTCTCCGTTCGGAAAAGCGAATACGGGGCGGCTCTTCGCCCTAAATGATTAAGCATATAGGGGACGGTTCTTCTTTCGGTCAACGGATCAGCTTATGATTCGTCAGCCGGGCGAAGAACCGTCCTTTGATTGCACCGGGTATTTACTGTTTCCCGCGTCAAAACGGTCACAGGAATTCACAGTTTTTTTACTTCCGCACAGTTGGTTTTACCTGATTTTAGTGGTAGAATAACCTTGTATGACTATACCCTTGTCACAGCTGCGTATATTGTATTCTGCTGTGTAGTACAGTTATTACAAAACCCGTTTTGTTATGCTAGAAGGAGTTACTCCTATGAAAGAGAATCGTTCGAGAAGATTTATAAGCCTGTTCCTCGCATTCGTGCTGGCATGCTCTCATGCAGGCACCGCTTTTGCTGAGAGCAGTTCCACATATTATGAAGAGGTACCCTCGGAGTTCTACGACGAGGGCCTGGTTGGTGAGTCCGGGGCGGAATCCTACGAGGAGGTCGAACCGGCCGAACCGGAGTCGGCCGGCGACGCCCCGGTTGAGGAAGCAATCGAAGCGGACGACGGCGCCTGGATCGAACCTGACTCCGAAGGAGACGCATCCTACGAAGAACCCTCCGACACAGAGTACGCGGTTGAGGAACCGGAAGCTTATGAGCCGGAAGAGATCCTCCCGGACGACGGCACCGTTGAAGGTGAAGGCGTATCAGACGAGTTACTGTACCAGACACTTGATATAGAACCCTATGTAGCGACACTTTACAAGAAAAAGAAGCAGCCCACGGCATTTCTTTCGGATTTACAGCAGCTTTGGCACTGGATTTTCAATAAGGACGCGGTTCCGGTGCCGTCACCCGATGAAGAGAATACCTCGCAGACGGACGAAGAAGATGAAGAATTGTATGACATCGGGTATGAGTATGAGAATGAATTTGAGTATGAAAATGAGTACGCGGGAACGTACGGACATGCCTTTGAAGACAATCCTCTGACGATCAGGGTCTCCGGCTACTTCCCGGCCTGGGTCACAGCCGAGGCAAAATACATTCAGTTCACGGAACCGGAGATCGAACAGGAGAAACCGCTCTATGCGGTCGAGCTCAATTTCTATGACGCCAAGGGTGATTCCTACAAGATCCGCGACGACGTGAACAAGATCTCGGTGGAGCTCGGCGGCAGCATCATCAGCGACGAGCTTCATAACGAGGCGGAATTCGTCGTTTACAGCTACAAGGAAGACAAGAACAAAGAAAAGAAAACCAATCGCTTCGCTGCGGATGTCACCGTTTTCCGCAACGTCAATGCCGATCCGAACGTCTACCCCTTGCAGTACACGCCGGGCATGACCGGAGACGACGTCGTCATCTATGAGGACAGCCAGGGCTCCGCGCTCTATCAGGACGAAAATCGCCACAACATGCTCGGTTTTGCTGCAGATGAGATGCCTCTGCACTTCGTGCTTTCTGCAATTCGTCCGGAAGCGGTCGTCGCGCAGCTGAAAGAAGAAGCTGCAATGCTGGCCGCAGAGGAGGCAGAAGCGGAAGAAGCGCCGGCGGAGACGGAAGAACTGCCCGAAGGAGCGCCGGAAAGCGTAGAAGAACTGCCCGAGGAAGATCAGTCTGCTGTGGCTCCGGTGGTTGTGCCCGGAGAAGCGGACTTTGATATCGTGACGAGTGACGAGACCGTAGTGCCGGCGGAAGGTGAAGAAGGCACTGAGAGCACAGAAGGCGAAGTCGAGAGCACAGAAGCTGATATCGAGAGCGTAGAACCCGTAATCGAAAGCACGGCTTCCGGTACTGAAGGCACTGAAGGAGATGTAGAGAATCCGGAGGACCAACCCGAGGAAGTGCCCGCCGAGCCGCAGCAGCTGACGGCGACCGGCAGCAACTACGAGATCGTCGTGACCTGCGACGCAGCCGGAGACCTCCCGGAAGATACAGTCCTCAGCACGAGGGAAGTCGCCCCGCATACGCGCAGATACAACCGTCTCGTGAGCGAAGCAGCAGAAGCGCTCGGCACAGACGAAGCGGATATCACATCCGCGACACTTGTCGACCTGTCTCTCAAGAAAGACGGCAAGCAGGTTGATCCGCTTACAGCCGCGAGTGTCTCCGTACAGGTGAGCGGCGAGGATGAAGACCCGGATACGGTCTATGACGTCGTGGCTCTTGGCAGCAGCACCGAGGTGCTGTCCGGCGAAGAAGGCACATTTGCGTCCGTGACGGAAGAACCGTCCGGCGTGTACGCCATCGTGGAGCGCGTCTTCAAGAAGCAGCTTGTCTCTTCGGACGGCAACACCTATGAAGTCAGTGTCACCTACAAGAACTCTGCGGAGATTCCGGATACGGCCGAACTTGTCGTATCGGAGATTGCCCCCGAAGAAGCAGCCTACGAAGGCTATCTGGAGCAGACCGCGGAAACACTCGGCGTGAATGCCGGGCAGATCTCCTATGCCAAAATGCTGGATATCTCCATCATGGACGGGGAAGAGAAAGTGGAGCTTGGCGCTCCGGTCGACGTGTCTATCCGGCTTCTGGACAAGGAAGAGACGGATACTGACAGCACCATGAATGTTGTCCATTTCGCGGACAACGCTGACACGGGAGATCTTGTACAGAGTACCACGGAAGAAGAAGTGGTTAAATTTGAGGCCGAGGGGTTCTCGGTTTATGTTGTGGCGTATACTGTGGATTTCCATTGGGGGGAGTATACGTATAGCATTGCGGGTGAGAGCGAAATCACACTCGGCGCGCTGATCCAGGCGCTTGGGATTGAAGAGATTACCATCGCGGATATTAATAACGTCAGTTTCTCGAATGAAGCGCTGGTCCGGGTGGAGCCGGTGGATGGCGACTGGCTTCTGACTTCCCTTGTCCCCTTCTCGACGAAGGAAGCCCTGACGCTTGAACTAGTGAACGGGGAACGAGTCAAAATTGAAGTGACGGACCTGCAAGCGCCTGATGTCACCGCACCCACTCCCCTTGAAAGGACCTACAACGGCAGGGAACAGACTCTGGTAAACAATGGCGAAACCACTGGCGGCACGCTTTGGTATGCCCTTGGAGAGGACGGCGAAACGGCGCCTCAGGACAATACGGAAGAGCTCACAAACTGGAACACGACTGTTCCCACGGGAACGGATGCCGGCACCTATTATGTATGGTATAAGGTTGTCGGAGACGACGAATATAGCGATGTCAGCGCGGTCTCTATCGAGGTGTCGATTGCCAAAAAGCCGGTCACGGTATCCGGAATTACTGCCAGCGATAAGGCTTATGACGGCACAAAGGCAGCTTCGATCAACGACGGTGCTACGATTAACGGCGTTGTTGAGGGTGATCACCTCAACGTTTCCGCCGAGGGAACGTTCGAAGATGAGAACGTGGGACAGAACAAGACTGTCACGTTGTCCAATCTGACGCTTGGAGGCGCTTCAGCTGCAAACTATACATTGGCGGGGGAAGGCCAGCAGACAACGACGACCGCGTCCATTTCAGCGCTTGACTTGACAGTGAAAATCGTCGGCGCGAACAATACCACGGATTACGATGGCGAGGTGCATAGCGTCAGTGGCTATACGGCTGCGGCATATTATAAGCCGGACGGGGAAACTGAAGAGATATGTGCTATGTATGATGTGGCTAATGGTTTTACGTTTGCGGCTGCGGAGGGAGCGACGTTGTTAAACGGCGTTATAGCCGCCGTGCGGACCGACGCGGGCACGACGAACATGGGCCTCGCGCCGGAACAGTTTACCAATACCAATACCAACTTTAACGCGACCTTTGAAGTGACCGACGGCTACCAGAGCATTACCCCCAAAGAGATCACGATCACGGCAGACAGCGACACGAAGGTGTATGACGGAACGGAGCTGACAAAGGACAGCTATACGAATACGACCCTGGTGGAGGGTGACAGCATCGAATCTGTCGTCGTGACTGGTAGCCAGACAGTGGTCGGAACAAGCGATAACGTGCCGAACGCGGCGAAGATCGTGAACGCCGGCGGTGAAGACGTGACGTCGAACTATGACATCAATTACGTCAATGGTACGCTGGAGGTGACAAAGAAGCCTGTCGCTGTCAGTGGAATCAAGGCCAATGACAAAACCTATGATGGCAATACCGAGGCGACACTGGATTATACGGCCGTCATAATCACCGGCCTGGTGGACGGCGAAGAACTGACCGTCACCGCTACTGGCGCGTTTGATGACGCGAACGCTGGAGCGGATAAGACCGTCACTCTGTCAGGACTGACGCTTGCAGGTGATTCGGCGGTCAATTACACTCTTGCGGAGGATGGACAGCAGACAACGGCACAGGCGTCCATTTCGCCGCTTGATGTCGTCGTGACCATCGTTGGCAATAATGACAGCTTCACCTATGACGGGACACAGCATAAGGTTACCGGGATCAAGAGTGCGACAGCCAGCAATTCGCTGTACGATCTGCATGAGGATTACAGCTACACCGGTACGGCGGAGGCAAAGCGAACAAATGCGGGCACGACCGAAATGGGTCTTACGCCATCAAGATTTACGAATTCCAATGGCAACTTTAACGTGACGTTTGATGTCACAGACGGCTATGTGAGAATTCTGCCTTACGACCAAGAGATAACGGTAACTATTGTCGGTGAGCGTGACACGTATTCCTACGACGGTACGGAGCATGCTGTCACGGGCTATACAGCGACGGCGGACTCTCGACTTTACAACGTCACGAAGGATATCGAATTCACCGGTACGGCAGAGGCAAAGCGAACAGACGCGGGCAAGACCACCATGGGTCTTGCAGCCGATCAATTTGCGAATATAAACACCAATTTTGACAACGACAAAGTGATATTTGTGATTGACGAAGATGGCGACGGATATATTGAAATCACAAAGATCGACGCTACAGTGATCATCGTCGGTGCGAAAAACACGACTGTCTATGACGGCAAGGAGCATACCGTAACCGGCTATACGGCCACTGCGAGGCCTGCAATTTATGACGTAACAGAAAATATTGTCTTCAACGGTACGGCAGAGGCAAAGCGAACAAAGGTTGTCGAAGGCGAGGATACGGACGGCAGGACGGACATGGGCCTCAACGAGGACCAGTTCAGCAATCAGAACGAGAATTTTAACGAAGTCACGTTCGTCGTGACGGACGGCTATCAGGCGATCAGTCCGAAGCCACTCACCATCACGGCGGACAGCGGCAGCAAAGTCTATGACGGCACGGCACTGACAAAGACCAGTTTTATAACCGGCACCGGCGATCAGACCGGAGACGGTACTTACGGAGACCTTAATCTTGCCGAGGGCGATCATATCGATTCTGTCACGATTACCGGCAGTCAGACTTCAGTCGGTGCCAGCGCGAATACGCCCAGCAACGCTGAGATACTGAACACTGAGAATGAGAATGTCACGGACAGCTACAGCATCACCTATGTTTCCGGCGAGCTGGAAGTGAGCAAAAAACCCCTCACCATCACTGCGGACGGCGAAACAAAGATCTACGACGGCACGGCGCTGACAATGAATAGCTTTAAAACCGGCACCGGTGATCAGACTGGAAACGGTCTTGTTGAAGACCCTAATCTTGCCGCGGGCGATTATATCGATTCTGTGACCATTACCGGCAGTCAGACATCAGTCGGAACCAGCGCGAACACGCCCAGCGATGCTGTGATCAAGAACGCCAATGGCGATATCGTGACTGGTAATTATGATATCACCTACAGAGACGGTATTCTGAAAGTTACGCAGCAACAAATCACCATCACCGCCGACAGTAAAACGAAGGTCTACGACGGCAAAGCGCTTTCGTTGGATACCTTCACTTATGATGAGGATATCCTGGAGGCCGCGGGGGATAAATTGGACAGTGTTCTTATTGCCGGCAGCCAGACAGACGTGGGTCACAGTGATAACGTGCCCAGCGAAGCGATAATACTAAACAGTGCCAATGAGGATGTCACCGGGAACTATTCCATCACTTATGCCAACGGAACCCTGACTGTCACTGCGAAGCCGCTGACCATCACTGCCGAAAGCGCCACCAAGGAATACGACGGTACGGCGCTGACGAATGAGAACTACAAGACCGGAACCGAGAAAATCGGCACCGGTGCTGTTGGCGACCCCAATCTTGCCGAGGGCGAGTACATTGATTCCGTGACCGTAACCGGCAGCCAGACAACGGCTAATTTCGACTCAGAGCCAAACAACATTCCCAGTGCGGCGGTCATCAAGAACGCAGCGGGTAAAAATGTAACAGCAAACTATGACATCACCTATGTCGAGGGCACGCTGACCATTACGCCAAAGCCGCTGACGATCACGGCTGC
>DEFE01000020.1:36024-61005 GCA_002350625.1 Lachnospiraceae bacterium UBA2860 | reverse complement strand
ACGGCTGCCAGCGACAGCAAGGTTTACGACGGTACAGCACTGACGAATGAAAGCTACACGACCGGCACCGATACCATCGGCAACGGCGCTGAGGGCGATCCCAATCTTATTCGTGGCGACATCATCGAATCCGTGACTGTTACTGGCAGCCAGACAACGGCGAATACCGAGACAGAAAAAGACAACAACGTTCCCAGTTCGGCAGTGATCAAGAACGCCGAGGATGAGGATGTCACGAGCAGCTACGATATCACCTATGTCCCGGGCACGCTGACCGTTACGCCTAAGCCGCTGACGATCACGGCTGCCAGCGACAGCAAGGTCTACGACGGCACTGCGCTGGAGAAAGATGACTATACCCATTCGACCCTGGCCAGCGGCGACCGAATAGACAGTGTTGAAATTGCCGGAAGCCAGACCGAAGTCGGCACTGGCGCGAACACAGCCGCCAACGCCGTGATCAAGAACGCGGCGGGTGCGGATGTGACGAAGAGCTATGAGATCGACTATCAGCCTGGCTCACTTGTCGTGACGGCGAGACCGCTGACGATCACGGCTGCCAGCGACAGCAAGGTCTATGATGGACATCCGTTGACGAACAGTAACGTCATTCCGACCGGATTGTTGAAGGGCGATCGCGTTGCGTCCGTCACGGTCGAAGGAAGCCGGACGGATGCCGGTTTCTGCACAAACGACGTGCTCACGAAAGCTGACGCGGTGATTCGCAACGAAGCCGGCGAGGATGTCACGGGGAACTATGCCATCACTTATGTCAACGGAACCCTGACCGTTACCCCCAAACCGGTTCAGATTACGATCACTGGCCACGCTGATGAGACAACGGTATACGATGGCAATGAGCACTCGGTCAATGGCTATGATGTAGAGCACGATCTGCCTGACGAGTATACGAACTTGTTTAACGCGGAAAATGACATCACATTCACCGGCGCGGATTCGGACAAGCAGGCAAGCCGCACGGAGGCGGGTACGACCGACATGGGTCTGACCGCGGATATGTTCAGGCAGAACAATGACAACTATACCATGACATTTGTTGTGGTGGACGGATACCAGACGATCCAACCTCGTCACGTCAAGGTCAAGATCAACGGAAACTCCGCGACCTATCCATACGATAGTCAGGAGCATACTGTCAGCGACTATACCTGGAAATTCTATGAAGCCGACGACGAAGGCAACTACATCACAGACGACGAAGGTAATAAGATCAAAGATGTGCTTTACCGGACTGATTACTTCGATTTTGAAGGAACGGCGGAGGCGAAGCGCATGGATGCGGGCACGACTGAAATGGGCCTTTCGTCGGACTATTTCACGAACAAGAACGGCAACTTCGCCGTCACGTTCGATGTGACAGATGGTTCCGTCACGATCGATCCCATCAGTGTGACGGTGACGATCACAGGCAATACCGATAGCAAAGAATACGACGGCCAGGAGCATACGGTCAGCGGTTATAATGCCAGTGCGAACACCAACCTCTATGATGTGAACAGCGACATGTCGTTCACCGGCGAGGCTTCTGCGTCGCGCACCAATGTTGTCGAAGGCGAGGATGATTCAGGCAAGACATACATGGGCCTGAGCCACGAGGGAGTCTTCGCGAATATCAACCCCAACTTCAATCCCGTGACCTTCGCCGTGACGGATGGCTACCAGGAGATCATACCCATCGACGAGGTGACAGTGACCATCACGGGTAACACGGACGTGCATGATTATGACGGCACGGAGCACACTGTCAGTGGATATACCGCCATTGCAAACAATGAGCTGTACGACGTAACTAAGGATTTCACGTTTAAGGGAACGGCGGAAGCAAAGCGTACTGACGCCGGTACGACGATGATGGGCCTCAAGAGGGAGACGCCCGCCGGGGAAGAGCCCACCGGGGGAGAGCCTGAAGGGGAAGCACTGTTTGTCAATACGAATGGAAATTTCTCCAACGTTATATTTGAAGTGACGGATGGCTACCAGACGATCCGGCCGATCAGCGCGGTCGTTACGATCACCGGTCAAACGAATACAACGACTTATGACGGTGAAGAGCATACAGTGAGCGGATATACGGCTGCAGCTGATACCACACTGTTCGACGTGACTAAGGATTTCACGTTCAACGGTACAGACTCGGATAAGCAGGCAAGCTGCACGGATGTGGGTACAACCTACATGGGCCTGACAGCGAGCAAGTTCGCCAAAAACAATGACAACTTTGATCCCGTGACGTTTATCGTGACGGACGGCTGGATTGAAATCGAACCCAACCACGATCCTGTTATCGTTCGGATTACCGGCGCCAATGGTACATTCGCCTACAGCAAGCAGGGTGAACAGTCTGTCGCTCGCACCGTGCCCGACCCGGCGAATCCCAGCCTTAAGGGATTTACGGCGAAGGCGGTATATCCCAAGGCGGAAAACGAAACTGAAGAGAGTGAATGCTGGCTGTATGACACCAATGCGATCACTTACATTGGCAATGATACTGGAATCGTGAGTGTCAGTCGCAGCGAGGCGGGCACGAGCTATATGGGCCTCCTGGAAACGCAGTTCGTAGGGGATCCTAACTTCGACAACGTCACGATGGAAATCATCGACGGATATATTACCATCACTCCGCTGGCCATCGTCAGCAAAACCCTGCGCGATTCCCTGGCGACGGAGGGTCAGAACTTCATCTTCACCCTGACTCTGAAGGATGACCTGGGCAATGATATTTCCGCTGATGATCTGCTCAAGATGGACGACAACGTCGAAGGTTACGTTCAGAACGGAGAACTGAACGTCGTCAACGATCAGGTGAGACTGACCTTCGAGAATCTGGAACACGGCGACGCAAACATGCAATCCCATGCCTTTGCGATTCCTGCCGGCTGGCGGCTGAGAGTGGTGGAGGATCAGACCAATTATGGCGTCAGCGTGAACGGCGATGCGCTCTCTCCGGATGACCTCTCATACGAATTGGAGATGGGGGAAAGCAGCAATACCTATACCGCTGCCTTCGTCAACGCCAAGGAGGATGTGTGCAAGATCGGCGACGCGCGCTACCAGACCATCAGCGATGCCCTGGCCGCCGCGGACGCGCAGTCCAAGATCTCCGATGTCAGCAGCTATCAGATCGAAATGCTTAAGGATTACATCATGCCCGCCGCGGACGCGGCGACGGCCACCGTTCCCGCGGGCCTGAGCATCACGCTGACGACGGCTTTGGAGTACTCCGGCAGCGGACAGTATGCCACGATCACGCGCGATCCCGAGTTGACGGGGCCCATGTTGAGCATTGCGGCGCAGGGGTCGCTCAGCCTCGGGGATGCCCAGGGCGAAAGCGGCATCAAATTGGATGGCGCGTGGGTTTCCGCCACCGGCGCCATGATCGCGAACGCCGGTACGCTGAACGTCAACGAGGGTGCAACGCTTTGCGGCGCGAACAACAGCGGCAATGGCGGCGCGATCTCCAGCACAGGCACGGTGAACATGAACGGCGGCGTCATCGGCGGCAATGACGAAGACGCGCGCAATCGCGCGGTCAACGGCGGCGCAATATATGCCGAAAGCGGCGAGGTGAACGTCAGCGGCGGCAGCATCGTCGGAAACAGGGCCGTGCTCGGCGCGTCCACTGACGGCGGCAAGGGCGGCGCGATCTACATGGCGAAAGGCTCTCTGTCCGTCACCGATGAGGCCGGCATCACCGGCAACAGCGCTGACGTGGATGGCGCGGCAATATTCCTTCAGAAAGGGGAGGCCAATTTCTCCGGTGGCGTCATCACTGAAAACATCGTGACCAATGGCGGCGCGGTGGGTATTGGCGCGTCTGATGTCAGGCTGTACTTCTCCAGGAATATTCGGATCATCGACAACACCAAGCCGTCAAGCGATCCGGATAAGGAAGCCGAACAGCGCAATGTGTGCCTCAGCCAGAATTCCGATGAGATCATCAATTCCGAGGGGCTGCATTGGGTCGCGAACGCGGCCAACGAGACGACCAACGCCTCCATCGGTATTTATGTGCCGGGCACGGCGTCGGATAAGCTGTACCTGGACCGTGGCGTATCGAAGGCGAAGTTTGCCCGTTATTCCAACGACGCGGGCGTGCAGGCTTTCAGCAATGACCGCTCGAAGGGCATGCTGGTGAGCGCGACGGACGGATCCATCCTGTGGGGCATGCCGATCAAGGTCATCACGCGCTATATCGGGACCTTCTCAAGCGATACACTGCCCCCCTGCTATCAGGGCGACGAAGATAAGGGCCTGACTGATTCCGAGTACTATCCCGCCTCTATCTCCAACTACGCCTCCGATATCGCGGAGACGCTGACGCTCCCCGTTGCCAACTCGATATTTGCGTGCGCGTACAGGGGCGATGCCTATGGCGTCCAGGGCAAAGAGGAACAGTGCGTGAGCCAGGTCAGCTGGAATGTTGAAAAAGGCGACTGGGAGTTTGTAGACAAGAACGGCCATCCCCTTTCCACCCCCAGCGAGGAGGAGCTGAGGACAGCCGTCATACAGAGGCTTGGCGAAACGACGTTTACGAACATGACCGAGGAACAACGGAAGGCGGAGATCAATGCCGAACGGGAAAAGTACAGCACGCTGGTACTGTACTATTCCATGCCCTCCTACATCTCCGTTGCGAACTATACCAGTTCTCCGCTGGATATCACTTCGCTGACTGTGAACGGCCTTCAGGTGGGCAACGGATTTGGTTACGTCCTCGCCAGGAACGGCGCGAATGTGGATCACTTTGTGCCGATCGTGGAAGAAGACTTCACGCTCAGGCGGCGCGTCGTCAGTTCCGAAACGGGCGCAGGCGAAGGAACTGCCACTGGAGAAGAGACCGGCGCGGGCACAGGCAGCGATAATGAGCGATACATCAATATCGTCACGTTCATGCTTCCCGGCGTACAGTACCAGGCGTATCAGATGAACGGCAGGTTCACCAGCTGGCAGGAGGGTGCAGAGGTTAGTAGAATTTCCTATACTTATGACACAACGACTAATGGCACAAGTCGAACGACAGTTAAGAACAATTCTATTAATCGTGCGCAGGCTACGGACCAGGCAGGGTTCAACGTGCCGCCTTCCGGCAGTACTGCCAAATTGATGAATGACAATAAGACCACGGTCAACATTGTGTTTGGCGAAGCGTCCGATATCTGCAAGATTGTGGAATATGTGAAGGATGAGAATGGCGCACTGGTAAAGAATGCAGACGGTAAGCCCGTGGTTAAGGAGGAACACTGCTACACTTCGCTGCAGGAGGCCGTGAGAGAAGGGGACAAGAACTACGATGCATATAAGATTGGCGTATATGACGACAAAGGTACAAAATTGTACGATACTGTCAAAGTCGAGCTGCTGACCGATTACCTGATTCCCGGCTCTGATTTGCCAAATATTCCCATTGGAAAGTGTTTTACATTTACCACAGCGGCAACCAAAGAGGATAAACTACCCAACGAGAAATATTATTTTACGCCGTCCAAGACGGGTGAAAAACGCGCGCAGATCAGCCGCGACCAGAGCAAAACGGGTTCCTTTATAACCGCTAACCCGACCAGCAGAGGCACTGAGACCGGTATTGAAAATACGTCTCTCATCCTGGAGAACCTGATCTTCGACGGCAAGCAATTTGGATCGGGCGACGGCGGCCTGCTCAAAGCGAGCCATTGCGCCGTAACGGTCAGGCATTGCAAGGTCATGCGCTTCAGGGCAAACAATGGTGGCGCGTTCCTCGTCGATTTCGGGGAGAACTATGTAACAGCGCCTTCGGGAAACGCGAATTGGGATATAAAGAACGCTTATATGATAGTGGAAGATACCGAGTTTGATGATTGTGACTCTGATACAGAATCATCAGGTAAAGCGAGAAAAGGCGGCGGAGGGATCTGGACGACTGCGGTCGAACTGACCATAGACGGATGCAGCTTTTCCAACTGTGATGCGTGGGATCAGGGCGGCGCGATATTCCATCGAATTGATACGACGAAGGCTGATAATAAACTGAAAAAAGTCAAATTTGCTTATGCTAAACGTTCCACCACCGAAATAACAGGAAGCTCATTCTATAATTGCACGTCGCGTTCGGGCGGCGCGATCGAGTTGGACAGCTATAGCGCTCGGATGAAGAATTGCTCCATTATCAAGTGTGCTGCCAGGGAAAGCGGCGGCGGAGTCAATTTCTATTTCTACGAAGGAACAAGGGAACAAGAATGCGCCATCATGGAGGATTGTACGATACAGGACTGCTCCGCCGGAAGAGGCTTTGACAATTCCGGCGGCGGGGGCGTGCGAAGCGTATACCAAGCGACGATCCTTAGAAATTGTAAGATTCTGAACAATTCCGCTACGGGATCCGGCGGGGGCATATCCACGTCGAATGCCTCTAACACACAATACAATACCAAATTGTACCTCGAAAACTGCACCATTACAGGGAACAGCGTTACCGGAGAAAAAAACACCGACAAGGGCGGCGGCATATACAGCAACGGCGATCTCATCATCTGGGGTGGCGGCGAGGAGAAGACGGATGAAGAGAATGAGGTAGCACACAGCACGCTGATCAGCGATAATAAGCTAACAAACAATAAGTCTAAGGTGGAATACGGTGCGGGTGTGTTTCTCGCAAACAACCGTACGCTGACGCTTGGCGCGCCCGATGACACGGTCGTTGTAGGTGCAATTCAAAACGGCGATACGACCGTGGAGCTCGATGATTCGCCGATCAAGCTCTACATCAAGGACAACGAGTTGGCGTTGATTAATGGTACCAGAACCGCGTCCAATCTGTGGCTTCCGAATACGAGTAATAACAACACGATCAATGTCAACAACAAAGACTGCGTCATTGCGCGAAACGACCTGTTCACGGGCGACTCCACGGACGAAGATGCTCCCAGCGAAATCCATGTAATCAACGCGTACAATCTGGGCACCCAGTTTGGACACATGGCCAGCGACACCAAGATGTGCAAAGGCTTCTCCATGGAAAATCATGCCTTTGTTGGTGACAACCAGAATGTCTACGGCTGCGTCAGCCCCTTTGAACAGACTAAAATCGTCTGGCGTCGCGACAATATCATCTGCAAGATCACCGACGATCAGGACCGGCTACTGTACTTTGATAAAAACGGCAACATTCCGGCTGTATTCGACGCCCTTGATAATGGCGACAATTCGAGCACAAGTACAGAGACCGCGTTCAGCCTCCTGAGAGGAAGCAAGGACGACCTGGAGGATATGCTGTACTACTATGACAGCACTGCCAAGGAGTATAAAAAGATTAGCGAGAATGCACTTTCAACAGATCAAAAACGTACGTTCAAGGTGCAGATGCTGATTCCGAACTATCAGGTAAGTAAAACCATCTATACCAAATATTCAAACAGAACGTGGGAAAAAATCGTTCTGACTACCTCGGCGTCTTCGGATACCGGGAAGTATTTCTATCCGTCGAATGCGACGACCCCAGCCAAGCTGACAAGGAGCACCAGCCTGACAGACCAGCTGTTGTGGGTGCGTAGCGATGTGGATATTGAAAATATCACGCTTGACGGTGGTTCCAGACAGAGTGGCTTCACGGCAGGCAAAGAAATAGTTCGTTTAGATCCGGAGCCCGATGCTAAAGACGGACAACAGTTTACCGTGACGCTTGGTGAAGGTGCGACGATACAATACGGCAAAAGTATAGAAAATGGGGGCGGTGTTTTTATAAACTGGGGCGGTTGCCTGGTTTTGGACAAGGGTATCATCCAGTATTGTACTGCGGATGGCAATGGCGGCGGCATTTATAAGGAGGGCAGCAATTCCATCGTCACGATCAAGGAAGGCGGAATAATCAGCCATTGCTCAGCCTTGAATGGCGGAGGTCTGTATTATGTGAAAGGCGCAAATCCATCCCTGATGGAGGGTGGCTGTATCGAGTATTGTACCGCTACACAAAATGGTGGAGGTATGTATTTCGATAAAGGGAATAACAACGGCGTTAACGCGTTGAATATGTCCGGCGGCAGCATTATCGGAAATAATGCCGGTGGCCTTGGCGGCGGCATTTATGTTAACAACGAATCCCAAAAGATATATTTTTCCGGCAACGCCAAGGTTACCGGCAACTGGAAGGGAATGGATAGCACCGGACCGGCGTGCAATGTGGCGCTAATACATGACAATATTACCGTCCTCAATACCTACGGCCTGGGGCCCGATGCTGAGATTGGCGTCTATGTGTCTGACGCCTGCTATGATAAACATGGTGGAGACGGCGACGAGTTCGGAAGCCGCACGGGTAGCGACAACCTGTTCCTGTTCGTTAACGACCGCAACGGGCTGAGGGGCGCGGCAAAAGACAACGATAAAGTCAAGTGGATAAGGGTGGTCAGCATCCGGGTCAGCAAGGAAATGGACAGCCCCCTGAGCACGGATACCCAAGAATCCTTTGATTTCAGGGTAAAAGTGGCGAGCCAAGCTGGCCAAACCATCGGCGTTGGCGACAAAGCCAACAAGATGACGTTTGATGAGGATGGCGTTTACAGCTTCACCTTGAAGCCCGGCGAATCGAAGTATGCGCTCTTTGTCAGGCAAAATGGCAGTGGAACAGTGGCCATTCCCGCGTCCGAGATCGGCGAATTCCAGGTCGAGGAGAAGACCACGTCCGGATTTGCTACGACGGCGACGCGGACGCAGACATTCCTGAACAAAGATCAAAGAAAGTTTGATGACACGGGAAGCGAGGTCACAGACGGAACGGATGGAAGCATCTGGCGCCGGGTCAGCGGCGAGATCGTCGCCGGCACAGGCGACGACGATAAGGTGAACGTCGAGGATATCTGTTTTACCAATGCGCGTCAGTATCGGAATCTGAAGATAAGCGAGTCCTGCCCGGACAATGCGAACAAGTCCTTCAGCTTCACGGTATCCCTCACGCCCGCCCTGACCGGAACGTTCGGGGGAATACAGTTCAACAACGGCACGTATTCGTTTACACTCACGAATGGCCAGGAAAAGACCATCTCGCTGCCGACGTCGATCCAGTATTCCGTGACGCAGCTTAAGGACAACGATTTCACTGCCGAGGTCATGCGAAACGGCAGTGAACAGTTGACGCTCACACAGGATTCGACCAAGGTCTGGACGGGCGCGCAGACCCTCGAGCCTGTTGATCAAGCAGGCGGGGATGAGACGCTGGTGTTTACAAACAACCGCAAGGTCGGCATGCTGAAAATTCGAAAGACGGTCACCAGCGATATCGGCTCCGACGTGACGGGTCGTGAATACACCTTCACGGTCCATCTGGAAAGCGACGATTCCAAAAACGTGGTCTATGACGCCAGGGACGGCGAGAATAACCCGATCACCACAGTGGACGAGAACGGCGCGACGATCAACGGCATCAAATTCGACCGCGACGGCAATGCCACGATCAAGCTGAAGCACGACGATTCAATCACCCTGCTGGGGCTGCCCAATCTTGCGAATTATACGGTGACGGAGACGCAAGAGCTGGGCTTCAACACGCCTCCGACCAGAAAGGGCACCATTGAGGTCGGAACGGTCAAGGAAGCCGCGTTCGGGAATGTCCGCCAGACCAAGGGCGGCCTGAAGATCACGAAGACGGTGGACGGCGGCCGTAGGTACGAGGGCGACCTGACCTATCAGTTTATTATCCGGTTGGGCAAGTACAACCAGAGCGAAGGGAAATTCACCCCTGAAGCGACGTACAACAAGACCATCAACGACATAACTTTCAAAAACGGTGTATCGTCGACTGTTTTGCTGACGGGCGGGTCCAGCAAGACGATCAGCGGCCTGCCATCGTACATAGATTATCAAGTGGAGGAGTTGGAGGAAAGTCCTTCCGAAGATGTTAACCTGGACGGTGATAACCCCAAATACGGCACGATCGAGAATACGACGGTTACTGTGCCGTTCACCAATGTGCGCCGCCCGGGCAAGCTGACAATCGTGAATACGGTGGACAGCGACCTGGCGGCGGACGCGGATCAGCTGTTTGATTTCAAGGTGAGAGTCCCCGGACTGGTGACCACCGCCCAGGCGAGTCATTTCGCCTGTACCTATGCGGAAGGCATAGAAAGAACGCCTACGATCTCGGTGGACAAGGGCATCGCCGAGTTTGCATTCCAATTGAAAGACGGTGAGCGCGTGGAGATCACGAACTTGCCCACTGGCGTGACCTATACCATCACCGAGAGTGCTGTGTCCGGCTTTACTACCCGGTACGCTAACACGCCGGATACCCCGGCGACCTGGCAATCGGGTCGTGTTGTATCCGATACGCTGACACAGAATTCCTGGGCACGTTTCAAAAACGAGCCCAAGAAGTGTAATCTGACCGTCGGCAAAACTGTGGTCAGCGACTTGGAGACAGATAAAGCGACTGGGGTTGACGCGCGGACGTACAGCTTCACCGTGAAGCTCGAAAAGCTGAAGGGCGAGACCACGCAGAGTTATGCCGATTGGGGTAAATCCACTGACAGCGACGGCGCGGTGTCGTATACCCGCACATATACGCTGAAGGATAACGAAAGCTTTGTCATTCCGAATCTTCCCGCCGGCACCAAGTTTACCATGACCGAGACGGCGACGCCGGATATGACCACCACGGTCCTGAACGTGACCAACAAGAACAAGAGTGTTGGCGTTAGCGACTCAAGCGGTAACGTTTACGCGACCGGTACGCTTAGCGACGACCTGGCGCTATCGTTCATCAATACACGCGATTCCGGTAGCCTGACAGTGAGCAAAGCGGTGGTCAGCGATCTCGCCAAGGACGATAATCAATACTTTGATTTCAAAGTGCAGCTTACGGGGCTGGATGCCAATGTCGGGGCGACTGACAACGGTGTGACCTATGGCGGCGTAAACTATAAGCGCGACGCAGACAATGGAAATCTGCCAACGGCCACGTTCAGGCTGAAGGGCGGTGAGGAAAAGCGTCTCATGGGCCTTCCCGTTGGTGCATCCTGCGTCGTGACTGAAATGGCGAACAACAGTTTCTCCACAACCTATACGGCTGCGGATGGTAGCAATGTGTCCGACTATTCCACGAGCCGCACGATCAGCAGCACTGAAGCCGTGGTGACTTTCACCAACACGCGCATTCCGGGCAGTTTGACGGTCAGCAAGACCGTGAACAGCGACCTAGCTGCCGACAAGGAGACTGGAGAAGGTGCTCCGGAATACAAATTTACCGTGACGGTGAGCGGGCTTAAGAGCACGGCCGATATTGACAGATTCACCTGTGCGCCTGAGACAGTTAACGTTACACGGACGATTGAAAGCGACGTTGCGACCTTCCAATTTGTCCTCCAGCACAGCGGGAATCTGACGATTTCAGGTCTGCCACTTGAGGCGGATTACAGGGTGACAGAGGGAGAAGTGGATAATATGGCTACCTCCCATGGCAGCCTTGCCGGTAATGTTGTCAGCGGCAAGATTGGCACATTGTCCACAGCCGCATTTACGAATACCCGCAAGTCGGGTGAACTGGAAATCAGAAAGATTGTAAACAGCGATTTGGCCGCTGACAAGGCGACCGGGGATGCTGCGCCGCAGTACAGCTTCACCGTGAAGGTGACCGGGTTGGCTGTTGACCAGGCAGAGCGGACGAAGTACGAAGGAGCGAACTTTAACGATACGGGCACTGAGGCGACGTATCCATTCTCGCTCAAGGATGGCGAGAAGAAGCTGATTTCGGGCCTGCCCATCGGCGCGAAGTATACTGTTTACGAAGCCGCAGTACAGGACATGACCACGACGTCTCAGGATGCGTCGAATAACTCAATCACCCTGGACCCCGTCGAGGAGAACGGGAATACGACCGGTTATATCACCCGGAACCAGGGTACGATCGGCAGCGCGAAATCCGTCGCAACGTTCACCAATGCGCGTGAGACGGGGAGCCTGACGGTCAGTAAGATGGTGGACAGCGATCTCGCGGCGGACTTTGAACAGAACGGCAGTGCCGTAACCTATGGATTTACTGTGACCATTACTAATCTGAAAACCTCGTTCAATACGGATGTGATCCAGATCAAGGACGCGAGCGGCGCGGCGATCAACAGCCGGAAGGCGTTCAGCAACGGTACGGCGACGATCACATTCAAACTTGCAAACGCAGGCAGCGCGATCCTCACGGGCCTGCCCATCGGCGCGAAGTATGCCGTTACCGAAGCCTCGACGCAGAATATGACCACCACGGCCGTGGACTCAAGAAATAATCCGATCACTCTGATTCCTGTCACGGCGGACGGGAAAACAACCGGGTATACCACCCGGGACCAGGGCACGATCGGCGCAGACCCCATTGCGATCGGGTTCACCAACACGCGTGATAGAGGCGGCAACCTGACAGTCAGCAAGACGGTAAACAGTGATCTTGCGGCGGATTTTAATGAACTATTTGATTTCACCGTGAAGGTGAGCGGACTCGGCGGAACTGCCAGTGTGAATTCCTACAACTTCAAGGTCGGGGATGAGATAAAGAACTATACGCTGGCGAACGGTGTGGCGACGTTTACGTTCCAGCTGAAAAATGAAGACAGCGCTATCATCACAGATCTGCCTGTAGGTGCGAAGTATGTGGTGACCGAAGCCGCAGCGGCGAACATGACCACCACGAACGATGAAAATGCGTCCGGCACGATCGGTACAGAATCTGTCGCGACCACGTTTACCAACACGCGCGATAGAGGAGGCAGCCTGACGGTCAGCAAGACGGTGATGAGCGCTCTGGATGTGGATAAGTCGAAGAGCTTTGACTTCACAGTTAAAGTAACCGGACTCGGCGACAGCGCCAGCACCGATTCTTACAGCTTCGAAGTTGGGAATGAGAAAAAGAACTATACGCTGGCGAACGGCGTGGCGACGTTTGCATTCCAGCTTTCGAATGAAGGCAGCGCGATCATTACAGGTCTGCCTGTCGGCGCGGAATATTCCGTTGCTGAAATTGCGGCAGATAACATGATCACTACGGCTGCGAACGCGGCGAACAGCGGGATCGAATTGACCGCCGTCAAGGCCGATGAGCAGACGAGCTATACCACGGGCAGCCTGAAGCTCGGTAAGGATGACACCGCTACGGCGTTCATCAATACCCATCTGACGGGGAACCTGACGATCGCCGTCGATCGGGTCATCAGTGACCTGAGAGGCGACGAGAGCCGAGAGTTCTCCTTCAACGTCGCGCTGTCCGACGGGACTGTTAACGGGACTTACAACGGCGTGACGTTTAATAACGGCGAGACGGAGGAACCGATCAAGCTGAAGGGCGGTGAGATTATTACCCTCACTGGCCTGCCCGTTGGCGTGACCTATACTGTAACTGAGGCGGCCGTGAACAACATGGTTGTCGCCGCTAAGGACGCTGCGGGTGAAGCGATCGACCTCACTGAAATCAAGAGCGGTGACACTGTGACAGACTATGCAGCCAGCGGCGAGATCACCAATGGCACAACATCCGTGACGACGTTTACCAACACGCGCCTTACAGGCAAGCTGACGGTCAGCAAAGTCGTGAGCAGCAACCTGGCATCGGATTTTGCGGAGGGAAATGAAGTACCGGAATACGGCTTTACCGTGAAGGTGACAGGTCTGTCTGCCGCGATGACCACCTCGGCCGCGAAAGTAAAATTCAAGTGCAAGAAAGAAGATGTAGAAGTTGAATGTGACACTCTGGAGGCCGGATCCGGTACCGCGACGTTTACATTCAAGCTGAAGAATGGCGAGAACCTGACCATCGAAGGCCTGCCGACCGAGGCCAGCTGCATCGTGACCGAGACTGCCAGGATCGGCATGACTACCACCTACAAGAACGGCAACGAGGATGCACGCGGCGCCTACAGGCGAGAGATAAACAAGGACGGCATCACTGCGGCGTTCACCAATACACGAGATACGAACAGTATCACAATTGTGAAGAAGGTGGAGAGCGACCTGCCTGAGGACAAGTCGCGGTCCTACAGCTTCACGATGACCGTGTCAGGGTTGAGCGAAGCGGTACAGAAAGAGGATTTCAGTTGCAAGGACGAGAGTGGAAATACCTTCAAATACAAAGAAAATGACGATGACGAAAACGAGGTTGTCCTGGAACCGACTCTGAGTGATAACTCTTCGGTCAGGACAGCGACGTTTACATTTAAGCTCAAAGATGAAGAGAGCCTGACCATAGCAGGTCTGCCCGTCGGCGCCGAATACGAGATGGTCGAGAATACCCAGACGGAGGATATGACCGCTACCGTCAAGGGCAGCGCGACCGTTATGGAACAGTATATGGCCAGCGGCACGATCGAAAGCGCCACGACCCAGAAGGCTGGCGCGACGGTGACATTCATCGATACCCGTAACAAGGGAAATCTTAAACTAAGCAAGAAGGTTGTCAGCCCGATCCTGGCTGAACGCATGAGGTCATACAGCTTCACGATCGTTCTGGATTCTGAAATAGACAAAACGTACAGTAACGTTGCGTTTGTAAAGGGCGTTGCGAGCGTCAGTTTACAGGGCGGCGGCAGCAAGACCATCACGGGCTTGCCTGCGGGCGTGAATTATACCGTGACTGAGTCTGCCGTACCGTACATGGATGTCACTGCCAAGGACGAGGCGGATAAAGAGATTAACCTTACTGAAATCAAGAGCGATGATACTGTAACTGGCTATGCTGCCAGTGGCAGGATTAATAGTAGCAAGACGGCGATGGTAGAGTTTACGAATGAACGCCGGACGGGCAAGCTGACGGTTACAAAGACCGTCAACAGCCACACGCCGAGCGATTTCGATAAGGAATTCACCTTTACTGTGCAGCTCTCCGGCGCGACAATTGAAGAGGGCATGTACAATGACGAGAGTTTGGTTGGTATGGATTTCGACGCTACCGGCAAGGCGGTGTTCACGCTGAAGGGTAAGGACGGCGAGAATACCGTAACGGCGGGGGGGCTGCCTGTGGGCATCAACTACATCGTCACCGAAAAGGCGGTAAATGGCTTTACCACTTCCTACTCTGACGAGAAAGGCGATCCGGTAGCCAGTTACTCCGTGGTTGGCGAGATCGGCGATACCGAATCGGTGGAGGCATTTACCAACACGAGGGATGAAACCTCGCTGACAATTACGAAGAACGTCGTGAGTGATCTGGCAGCGGACAAGGCGACAGGAAATGACGCGCTGGATTACGCCTTCACCGTGAAGCTGGATCAAAAGATCAACGCAACCTATTACGACAACGACAATGAGAATCCCACAGAATTTGTCAATGGCCAGTCCGAAGTTCGGCTAAAAGACGGCGAGACCAGGAGCATTGTGGGGCTGCCGAAGGGCGTTACCTATACGGTGACCGAAACACAGGCGACGAATATGACCACCACGCACAAGATTGCCTCCGGCAGCGACGTACAAAGCAACTCCGTGACAGGGAAACTAGAAAGTGATGATGGGGATGGCGTGACCTTTACCAATACGCGCCAGACGGGCGAGCTGGAGATCCGCAAGCAGTTGGTCAGCAATCGAACAAAGGACAGTGAACTTGAGTTCAACTTCACTGTGAAGGTGACCGGGCTGAAGGTGGTGAGTGAAGAGGATCGGAAAAGATATACCGACGCCGGCGCGAATTTGAACGAAGAGGGAACGGAGGCGACGTATACATTCTCACTCAAGGGCAGTGAGAACAAACTGATTTCAGGTTTGCCCATCGGCGCGACTTATACTGTGACCGAAACCGTGATAGAAAACATGACGGTCGCGGCCGAGGACGCGGCGGGCAACGCGATAACGCTGAGTGCTGTTACAGAGAACGAGCAAACGACTGGCTATTCCGCGGATGGTCAGATCGGCGGGGCGAAGTCTGTCGCGGCATTTACCGACACCCGCGAGCTCGGTAATCTCGTCGTTAGCAAGGTCCTTGTCAGCGATCTGGCCGCCGACAGAGATCTCAAATTCACCATCCAGGTGACTCTTGATGATGACAAAATAAGCGGGCAGTACAGGGACATGAAGTTTGCTGATGGCGTCGCTACCTTGGAGCTGAGGGGCGGCGAGAGCAAGACGGCAGTCGGCCTGCCAACCGATGTGAAGTTTACTGTGTCGGAGACGGAGAATACTGATTTTGACACCGTGAACGAGGTTAAGTGTGGCGACGCTATTGACTACACGACCGGCAATGAGGGCACGATCTGCGTTGGCGACAAGGCGAACGCACAGATTACCAATACCCGCAAGACCTGCGACTTGACAATCACCAAAAATGTTGATAGCGATCAGCCGCGAGACCTGAATGCTGAATTCAAGTTCGTCGTGACGCTGGACGACGATACCATCGGTGAGCCGACGGAGGATGCTCCCAATGGAAAGACCTTTGGCGAAGGCGAAAACGCGATACTGATCAAGAACGGTGTGTCAGACACTATCACATTGAAGCATGGCGAGAGCTGGACGATAGCGGGTCTGCCTACCGGCGTAAAGATCACCATAGAGGAATTGACGGACCAGCTGGTGGGAGATACCGGCTTCAAGGTTTCCGAGCTGTACGTGACCACTGCGTCGCCAGGCGTAGCAGATTCTGATGATGAAGCGGATGCTGAGGTGTATGCAGCAAGCACCAATGAGGGACATCGTATCTCCATTGATTCTCTCGAGGCCGATAAACCTTGCGCCATCAGTTTCACCAACAAACCGGCGGTTTGCAAAATCACAATCAATGGAGGCAACAACAACGGCGAATTGCTGTATCTGGATCAGGAGCATACCCTCCCGGCCGTCTTCCCGGCGTTTGATAATACGGTTGTGGAAGCGCTGCAAGCACCGCTGTACAGAAAAGCCAGCACGAACGAGTATAGTGGCAAAAACCTCGCAGTTAAGATGGTTGTGCCGCAGTATACTCTGATGGAAAGCGTTGATATGAACGGCGTCGAGAAACAGGTTACGCTGACCACAGCAGACCGGGGAGACAGCGATTATCCCTATACCGGAGCGACAAACAACAACGTTGCGACCGTCACTCGTGGATTTGATGATGAGGGCAGCATGTTTGTCAGCTCAGGCACGCTGACCATCGGGAATATTACACTTGACGGCAACAGCAAGGGAACAGAAGGACAACAGGGTGGCATTATCAAAGTTGAAAGCGGAACCCTTAGCCTCTCCGCCGATGCCAGCCTTGTCTATGGCAAAGCGGGTCAGGGCGGCGCGATTTACGTTGCAAGCGGAACGGTGAATATGCTTGGCGGTGAGATCAATGGCAATACCGCTACTGTCGCTGGCGCAGGCATCTACCTGTCGGAAGGTGCGACGCTGAAGCTTAGCGGCAATCCGAGCTTTGGTGGGACAGATCGGTATGCGGATGGTTCACTGAAAGGCATGGAAGGCAATTTTGTCACAATGACCCGTGAGCAGCTTGTTGCAGCAACAGGGACGGGTGTTCCGAAGAATGGCACCAAAGATTATGCAAAGGAAGGAGAGAACTACATAGTAAGGCAGGATATTTACTTGGATGAAGTCGCTGCCGAAGGAACGGCTCTGACATCAATTGCTTTGACTGGGAATCTTGATAACAACGTTCCTGCCGGATCCATCTGGGTTTGGGCGGCAGGCACCGACAACACACAGCTGAATCATTACTACATGCTCAAACAATTTGCTGTTCTGGATACTTCCTTCTCGGGAACTGTCTCGGATGTGACTTACAATGCGTTCCGAAATGCGAGAGCAGATGCGGATACGGATTGTGGCGGAGATTACCTAACCGGACAGTCTGGAGAGAATATTGGCAACACAAAATGCATTTATTGGACCGGAGGCTTTGACTTCAGCTTCCTGAAGGTGGATGGGTTTGACGCTGCGCTGGCAGGAGCTAAGTTTAAGCTGTATACATCGTATACAAGTACGAGTGAAAATGTGCCATATCAGAAAGGAGGCGCAGACGTCGAGGCAGAGTCTTCGAATGGAACGGATACAACGAAATTCCCAGATCCCGAGGACAACACCAAAGCACAGGCGAAAGGTACCGTTTTCTTCAGCAAGGTTGCTCCGAAAGACTATTATATGATTGAAACCACGGTACCTTCCGGATATGTGGCGAATACAGATGAAGTTACTACCATCTATAAGGTGACGATAGCTTCTGATGGTACACCGACGATTCGGAGAAAGCTTTTGTCCGAGGATGAAGATAAGTACGTGGAAGTGTATAAGGTACAGACGGAAGCTGCTAAGGCGGCAACAGCCACAGAGCCAGCTGAGCCCGCCAAGTATCAGTACCATATCATGAATACTCCTACGATTCAGCGCAAAGTCATCCTTAAGAAGGTGGCTGCCTCCACCTATACTCCGCTTCCCGGCGCTAAGTTCCGTATCTTCCGTGCTGATATGTCGGAGATCATAGATACTGACTACGGATACAATGCAACGGATAAGTGCTTCACATCCCTTGCGTCCGGTGTCTACTTTATCGGTGATTTACCGGAGGGCAGGTATTATCTGTTGGAAACCGGAGTACCGAGCGGAGCTGCGGGCACTAATGCAGGAAAAGTCTTTATCCTGATTGTGGACACGAACGGAGTGACGCAGAGAAGCCTTGGAGATGAGGCGGGTGAATTGCTCGGTCAGCAGTTTACAGGTGATGATGCAGTAGAAAACCTGAAGACCTGGCTGATTGCAAATCCGCAGACAACGGAAAGAACGCAGAGCTCAGAAGATACAGACAACACAGAATAAAAACCAACCACAGCCCTCACCCCTTACCTGGGTGGGGGCTTACTTTTTGACAAGGGGTTAACCATTTCTAACTCCAAACCTCAGCAGAACACTCAAATGAGTAAAATCGTGTAAAACCTTTATTGCAATTTCTGATATAGTGATAGCATGGAAAGTGCAGAGGAAATGGTCCCCTTAGTCGAATTCGACCAGGGGCTGTGGCTGCTTTTCTTCTTTTCCATAAGACCACAAGTGGGGAAAATCGCGGAAGAAATACATTGCATTTTCTGATACGATGGTATCGTCGAAGAGTGGGGGAGAACCATCTGCCACCCCAAAATTGAATAAGCATGGATTGCCTTTTAAAGCAGAGCTCTGGATTAATCCCCGGAGCTTTTTTCATGCCCAGAAAGAACATGAAGACTCCGCGTGGGGTCTTTATTTTATCTCATACGGCAGGGGAAGGGGGAACCATTATGAGGATACACGTTGACAGCAGGGAATTTGTTACGAAACCAACCGGACCGCAAATCGGCGGCATCAAGGCGCGGTTTACGAAGGAGGAGAGCATAAAGGATCTGAGTATAGAACAGATCGCCGAAGCCCTGACCGCCGGAAGGACCGTCCAGCCTGGAGTGACACCGTTCTCGGAAAAGAGCAAAGCAGAGAAACGCAAAGGAACGGTGAAGGAGGACTTCGCTGAACAGACCATTTTCATGATCGACATCGATAATAAGAGAGATGACGTGCCGCCTGAAACATCTGAGCACGTTGTTGAGGTGCTTTCCACTCATAACCTGAAAGCGGCGTTCATGTATGAAACTTTCAGCAGCACTGAGGAGGCTCTCCGCTTCCGGTTTGCAGTGGTGGCTGATGAAGCCATTACCGACAAAGAGGAGCGGGATTGCTTACAAGCCAGCCTTATCTCTTTATTCCCTCAGGCTGATGCTGACTGCATCAATGCGGACCGCATCTTCTTCGGTACGGATAAGGGTTTGATTCTTTCTGACTGGTCAGCTGTGTGCGCCAGGGATGATCTGTCTGCATTGATTGAAAATAATGCTCCTGAACAAGAGGCACAATGGCCCAGATATGGCACAGTCATTCCTACGGGACATCGACATGATACGCTGCTCAATACCGCTGTTTCTATGATAAAGAAGTACGGCATCAGTGATCGTGCCCATGAGGTCTTCATGCAGCGTGCGGCGCAGTGTGAGAAGCCGCTGCCGGAAAAGGAACTGAAAAGAATATGGAGTGATGCGTGTTCCTTTTATGAGAAGAAGATCTCAACAGAGCCAGGTTATGTTTTACCGGAGGCGTATGCTGCCGAGGATTGCGTGTCAGGCACCTTTATGAAATGTCAAAGGGGGTTTATACAATAAAGGACATAATGATATGTACAGGGATTCCTGAAGGAATTTGCTTACGGGCAGAATGACTGGATGCAGTGCGGAAATTATCTAAGAAGGCGGGCAGAGGACGGTTCTCTGTCCGCCTTCTTATAAGCGTATTGTGAACGGGGGCGGTGTTCTTCACTCACTTTTCGAAGACGTGCCGTATCTGAACAGTCGCACAATTCGACGCCATTTTCTGAAGAATTGTAAGATCGAATCAGAATCGTAATTCTTTGTGATGGCTAATCTGCCCTTCCTGTTATAAGCTTAAGCGGGGAACCTACTTAATGTCTTCAAACGTAAAGGGTACCCTGACCCAAATGTGGGGAAATGGATGCAAACAGAATGTGAAAACATCCGTAGGAGAGCAGAAGTAAGATGAGCACAGAAGCTGAAAAAACCGCTGTGGAAGAAAAGACTGTGATTGATGCAGCGCTGGCCACAGAAATTGCCGTCATTGATGAGCGTACTATCCGAAGCAAAATCTATGAAGTCCGCGGCATGAAGGTCATGTTGGATTTTGAACTGGCAGAGATTTATGGGTACGAGACGAAGAATTTCAACAGGCAAGTTAAAAACAATATTGCTAAGTTTGAGGGCGATGAATTCATGTTTCAACTCACCCGAGACGAATTCCAGAACATCTTGAGGTGCAGAAATTTCACCTCAAATTGGGGCGGTATACGATACCTTCCTCATGCTTTCACAGAGCAGGGCGTGTATATGCTTATGACGGTTCTCCGCGGTGATCTTGCGATTCGCCAGAGTAGGGCGCTTGTAATGGCTTTTAAGACAATGAAGGACTACATTGTTGAGAATCAAAGCCTTGTGGGTCAGCGCGATCTGCTGCGCATCTCAATGCAGACGGCAGAGAACACAGAAGCGATTCGACAGGTGCAGATCATGATGCGCGAACACGATGATAAGCTTGTGGATGTGCTGGAGCAACTGAGTGACACTGTAAAGACATCTGAGATTTCACCGTTTCTCCTCGATTTCAGCAGACCTGAGGATCAACGCGAGTACCTGCTGTTGAATGGTCAGCCCGCAAAAGCGGATGAAACTTATATTGATATCTACGGCAAAGCAAAATATACGGTTTTCCTTGTGGACAACTATATAAATATCAAGACGCTTCGGCTATTGCAGGATGTCAAGCCCGGCGTATTGGTGATCGTATTCAGCGACAATGTGCGGAATATGCTGCATGCGTCAGATTATGCGGACTTCCAGGTTGAGTTTCCGCAGATCCAGGTTACCTTCCAGACAAACGCCGGAATCATGCACGACCGTTTCATCGTGCTGGACTATGACACTCCCGATGAAAAGATGTATCATTGCGGCGCATCCTCTAAGGATGCGGGCGTAAGCAGGACAACTGCGATTGCGGAGTTCACATCGGCGGCTATGAAGGCATCCATGCATACACTGATTGATAAATTGAAAGTAAATCCAGCCCTTGTGTTGAGATAAGGAACAGAATCCAGGTTTCCTGGGTGCGATTGAGACCGAATTCTAGGTGAAAGATAGCCGGTTTGAGGAAGAAAAACTTCTAAAAGACAGAACAGGATAAAGAATTGCATGATGGTCAGAGAACTCCATTACTCCCCAACAAATACATACCTGATCACCGGCACCGAAGGCGCCCTCCTCTTTGACACCGGCTGGGCCGGAACCTTCCGCGCCTTCTGCAGCGAGATGGGTCGCATCGGCATGCCGGTGCAGAAGATTTCCTGCATCCTGATCTCGCATTTTCATCCGGATCACTGCGGGATCGCCCAGGAGATTGCGGACTGCGGCCCGGTCATCGCGGCAGCGGATCTGCAGCGGGACTACATCCATGCCGCTGATGAGATTCTTTTGAGGGAACCGGAGAAAGATTTCCATCCGATTGAGGATCAGAAAATCCGCTTCATCGATCTTGCCGACAGCCGCGCATTTCTGAAGGAGCTAGGCATTGACGGCGTGATTCTGGCGACGCCGGGACACAGTGACGACAGCATTTCCCTGTGTCTTGATGACGGGAGCTTCTTCGTCGGTGACCTGAACCCGCTGTATGAACTCGAGATGCACCGCGGGGCAGCGATCGGGAAGAGCTGGGATACCCTGCTTTCCATGCAGCCGAAAACCATTTACTATGGTCATGCAAGGACGGCAAAGCTTGCGGATTCACCTGAGACACCAGGGGCCGGAAGCAGCAGAAGCCGGGAGGCCGGCATCAGCGGAAGCGGGGACGCCGCCCGTGAATATGACTTAGTCAGCCGCATCATAAAATATACGGACAAAGGATACAATGCCGCGAGGATACAGAAAAAGACAGGGGCGCCTGCCGACTGGATCAGCGATGTCATGCGGATGTACCTGACACATACGGATATCAGCGTGCAGGGCATTCTCGACCGGATGGAGATCCGGAACAGATAGCCGGACACTGGATGAGATCTCATGAACCTATTATCAAAATAATCATAGTGAGAGGAAGCTTACATGACTTACGATTTTACGACAATCATGGACCGGAGAGGAAAGGACGCGCTGGCAGTCGATGCCATCGGAGCCAATGTGGACTGGGCAAAGGCGCCGACTGCTCCGAAGAATGGCCTTTCCGCGATTCCGATGTGGGTTGCGGACATGAATTTCGCGACGGTGCCCACGATCCCCGAGGAGATCATAAAACGGGCGTCGCATCCGGCGTACGGGTATTATATCCCTCCCGATGCATATTATGATTCGATCATCCGCTGGCACGAGCGCCGAAATGGCGTCACCGGCCTGATGGCGGAGGAAATCGGCTACGAAAATGGCGTCCTCGGCTGCGTGAGCAGCGCGATCCAGGCATTTACCGCGCCGGGAGAGATGATTCTCCTGCACAGTCCGACGTATATCGGGTTCACGCATGTCCTGGAGGACATCGGAAGGTGTGCTGCACTGAGCCCGCTGGTCCGCGATGAAAACGGCATCTGGAGAATGGACTATGCGGATATGGACAGGCGGATCAAGGAACATCACATTCATCTGGCGATCTTCTGCAGTCCGCATAATCCCTGCGGCAGAGTGTGGGAGAGAGAAGAGATCGAGAAGGCCATGGCGGTGTTCCGGGAGAATGCGTGCGTCGTCATCTCGGATGAGATCTGGTCGGACATCCTGCTGAACGGGCACCGGCATATCCCGACGCAGAGCGTGAACGAGGATGCCAGGGAGCGGACAATTGCCGTCTATGCGCCGAGCAAGACCTTCAATCTTGCCGGATTGATCGGGAGCTATCACATCATATGGAACAGATACCTGCGCGACCGCCTGCGCCGGCAGGAGGCGATGACGCACTATAACGACATGAACGTACTCTCCATGCATGCACTGATCGGGGCTTATCGGCCGGAGGGATACCGGTGGGTCGATGAGCTGTGTGAAGTGCTGTCAAAGAACGTGAATGATGTTTATGACCATATCACGCATGACGTCAAAGGCATTGAGGCTTCCAGGCCGGAAGGAACCTATATGCTGTTCCTGCATTGTGAGGAATACTGCAGAGAGCATGGCCTGAGCATCGATGAGCTCATTCAGAAGGGATGGGACGCCGGGGTCGCGTGGCAGCAGGGCGCGCCCTTCCATGACCCGTGGGGCATTCGCATCAATGTTGCCCTGCCGCATTCACTGGTGACAGAGGCGGTGGAGCGCCTGAAGAAGTATGTGTGGGAGTGAGCGTAAATCCGTTTCGAAATCCTTGCGCCCATATTTCATAACGTGTATTCTGAAAAAGGAATGCCGGCTAAGTTGATGTAAAGCAATCACAGAGGAGGATCATCATGAGAAAGGGAACACTGGCGCTGCTCACACTGGCCCTGATGCTGACCGCGTGGACGACCGTATGGGCCGGCGGATTTGATGACTACAATGACTTTAAAAATACAGATGGAACGTACTCCTACTATTTTCTCAACGAGGACGTTTTCGTCACCATGAATCAGCAGTGGTATCAGAACACGATGGTCGTCGTCGAAGACGCCGGGGCGACCTTCTACCACACCGACAGCTACAAGGCCTATGAAAAAGAAGGCCTGGACGGCGGCCGCCTCTTTACGCTCGGCGCCTCTGTCAACACGAGCTTTCAGGAGCTCCCGAGCTATGTGTATCTCGGCTTTGATGAAGACACGGCGATGCATTATTATGCGCAAATGCCGACAGATTATCAGGCCTACATGGATGACGACACAATCCGCGCCGCCTACGATGTCCTCTGGGCCGGCGTCGAGGATGTCATCGGCAGCTTCCGCCCGGGGAATGCGCACACTTTTTCAAGTGCGGGCACAGAAGGTGCCGATTCGTCCGCGTCCGATCCTTCTTCGGTCTATCTTCCTGACGTGGAAGAGCCCCAAATCATAAAGTCCGGCGACTATGCTTACACAGTGAATGATGACGCTGAAACAGTTACCATTTGCGAATATAACGGTACGGAAAACGAGGTGGAGATTCCGGCGGAGCTTGACGGCTGCCGGGTCGCGGAGATCGGCCCGCAGGTCTTCTCCTACGCGACGATGTCCCGGGTGACTCTCCCGGACGGCCTCACGCGCATCGGGGCGCGGGCCTTCGAATACTGTGATGAACTCACGGAAGTGACGATCCCTGCGGGAATGATCGTGGGCCCCAATGCCTTCGGTTATTGTGAGGGACTGACGAAGGTTCTTGTCGGGGAAAATGCCGTCATCGGAGCGAACGCCTTTGGCTACTGCGACCGTCTCGAGACCGTTGTCTGCGCTGACGGAAGCAAGCTTGAGCCGGATACCTTCGAGTATTGCCGCGGGCTCAAAAAAGTAATCCTCTGCGGAAATGTCACCGTCGGGGAAGATGCCTTCTATGACTGCGA
>DEFE01000020.1:16638-35949 GCA_002350625.1 Lachnospiraceae bacterium UBA2860 | reverse complement strand
CTCCTTCGGAAATGCCTCTGCCCGGCGGTCTGGACGGCGGCTGGCAGGTGAGGGAGGACCTCTCGATTACGGAAGAAGCGCAGGCTGCCTTTGACAAGGCCGTAAAGGATTCGGAGCAGAAAGCCGTGGCCCTTCTGGGCACGCAGGTGGTCGCCGGCATCAATTACTGCTTCCTTTGCAGAACAGGCATGACGCCGTCTTATCAGCTGGTCTATATCTATGAAAATCTGCAGGGAGATGCGGAGGTTCTGGAGGAGAAGGAGTACACGCTCGGCCTCAGCGGATCTGAGGATGACAAGCCGCTGCCGGAGGGAGAACATCACATCTCGCTCACCGGAGAACTGGATGTATTTGTGGAATGCCCGACGTCGGCAGCCGCCGGAGAGATCGTCACCGTGAAAACGGTAGCGGTGGAAGACGGCGAAGTGAAGCTGGAGGTCAATGGCGAGGACATCGGTTCCTGGCACGGCTGGGGAACATACTCCTTTGTCATGCCGGATGAAGACGTAGAAATCTGCGGATGGATCAGCACGGAAGGATACCCGGGAGCCTGACGGTATTTCAAGTTAAGGAGGTTAATGATGTCAACAGAAGAAAAACTGGAAGCGCTGCGACGGGCCGTCTACCAGGATAATATTCTGCGGGAACGGCTTCTCGCCACAGAATCGGAACAGGACGCACTGCATGCCTTTTGCCGCATTGCCACGGAATACGGAATTCCGCTCACCGCGATGGAGATGATCACCTCCGGCGAGGAAGCCTATGCGGCCATGAAACGGAGCACCAACGGAGGCGGAGAGAACTCGCCGTTGCTCGCCTGGGAAGATGACGTATACGAGATGTTCATCGCAGACTTAAAACGAAGCTGAACGCTTCTCTGCGGATGCCGGAGCAGATCGCTGCAGCACCCGGACAAAATGCCTTTCATTTAAAGGAAGACCTGCATGACACAAGAAATACCTGCCGGAAGAAACATCATACCGATTGAACGGGCCGATGCGTTGACGCTCACGCTATTCCACTCCCGCAGAGACGCGGACCTGGCACATGCCTTTGAGCCGGCGCCGGGCGCATTTATCGCGGAGAGCGCTAAAGTATCGCTGCGCGCGCTCGCAACCGGATACGAGCCCATCGCCGTTCTTGTAGAAGAGGAGCAGCTTGCGCACGACGCGCAGCCGCTCCTTGCTGCGCTTAAAGCCATTAAAGCAGTGCCGGTCTATACGGCATCGCACGAGAACTTCCTTGCGATCGCCGGCTACCCGATGACGCGCGGTGTGCTCTGTGCCTTTCGCAGAAAAGCCTGTCCTTCCGTCCGCGAGCTGCTGGCCCCGTTCAGAGCGCAGACAAAAAGCCGGATCGCTATCCTTGACCACGTCGTCAATCCCGCCAACACCGGCTCCATTTTCCGAAATGCAGCCGCCCTCGGCTTTGACGCGGTCATCCTCGGGGACGGCACCTGCGATCCCCTCGCGCGCCGCTGCCTGCGTGTCAGCATGGGAACCGTGCTGCAGCTGCCCTGGACCCGCGGCGACGCAACCTGGCTTGCCGCACTGAAAGATATGAATTACAAGACTGTAGCCATGGCTCTGACGGAAAAAACCGTTCCGCTTACCGACCCGGCCGTGAAAGCCGCCGACAAACTGGCGGTCATCCTCGGCAACGAAGGCGACGGTCTTTCAGAAGAGATCATCAGTGCCTGCAACTACACGGTGAAAATCCCCATGCAGCACGGCGTGGATTCGCTGAATGTCGCCGCGGCGAGCGCAATTGCTTTCTGGGAACTCCGGATAGAAGACGGTTCTGTTTCCTGATCATCGGACACAGAACCGTATTTATATTCGCCAAAACAACCACAAAATAACCATAATATTTCCAAAAACGGTTTATTATATTTGCGATCCATGCTATTATCCTTCTATGAAGACGTGGGGCTTTATAGGAGGTGCCAAATGACGATCGAAGAGATGCAGAAGCGAAAACGAGAGCTCGGTTTTACGAACGAGATGATCTCGGAACTGTCAAATGTCCCCCTCGCCACGGTGCAGAAGGTTCTCGGCGGAATCACAAAATCCCCGAGGATTGACACGATCCGGGCACTTGAACGCGTTCTGGGGCCTGCGTATGAAGGGTGGACGTATCTCGGTCGGAAACCCGCAGATGGAAATACTTTCATATGTGAGCCGCCTGCCGGTTATGGTACCTATGTCTATGGGACATCCGCACATAAGGGCTTTGACGACTGCTACCCGCTGCTGCCGTATAAGCGCCAGGGCGAGTACACGGCAGCGGATCGAGACGCCCTTCCCGATGATGTCCGCACGGAACTGATTGACGGCATTCTGTACGATATGGCCTCGCCAAAACCGCTGCACCAGCTCATCACAGGCGAACTTTACGCATTGCTATACAGGTGTATGGAAGATGCCGGAAGGGAAGACTGCGTCATACTTACGGCACCTTCAGATGTGTGGCTGAACCGCAATGATAAGACCGTTGTTCAGCCGGACATCTATATCATCTGTGAGGACATGATCCCAGGAGAAGATGAATATGTGAAGGGAGCCCCGCCACTTTGTGTAGAGGTTCTGTCTCCTTCCACAGTCAGCCGGGACAGGGGCATTAAGCTGACGAAATACCTGCATGCGGGCGTCAAAGAGTACTGGATTGTTGATCCGAAAAAGGAGAGAGTGCTCGTCTATCAGTTTGGAGAGGATCCGGAAGAGGCGCTCGACCCAACGGTATACAGCTTTCATGAGAAGATACCGATCGGTATCAGCGACGGACACTGTACAGTCGACTTTGCAAAGATCAAGGCGCGTCTGGACAGGTTTCGGAAGCGCGATGCAGGAAACAATGGTGAAGCACAGACATAAGAACAAATCCGAACAGCGGTGAAATTGTGTGACCATGTGACAAATTGTCACAAAGGGTCACATATTTTTTGGAATTATCAGCCCATTTGATGTATAATATACCTTGTATATCTATCTGATGATTTATACTTGAACGGATGCAGAGCAGAAAAGCTGAGAACCGCCTTTTCATCTGCATCATTGAGGTGCCTATGATGCGTAGAAAACTGAAATCAGAAAATGGTGCATCCCTCGCGCTTGCGCTGCTTTTCTTTGTCATCTGCGCGATGGTGGGATCTGTTGTACTGGCGGCTGCGACGGCTGCGGCGGGGCGCATTGCGAACCTGCAAAAGTCGGATCAGGCCAGGTATACGCTGGAATCGGCTGCGGACCTCATAGAGAGTCAGCTCACTGGATGGTCCTATGTGCGGACAGGCACGACAAGTGAGAGTGAACAGGGCAAGGTCAAATCTCCTGGGGACGGTGAACCATATACCATGGGCACAGGAGGGACCCTCAATTCGGCTAATTGCATGTCGACTGTCTTTTATATGAGTGAGCAACTGAGCAATTATCGCTGGAAAGAGGATGGAGTTACAAGAGCAGGATATGGGTCTGATCCCGGAGAGGTGATGAATGCGATCAAAGACGCTGTTGCGGAGGCCGGCATAAAAAATCAGACTGCGAGCGGTGACTATAAGAAGCCAGTCATTATTACCCTGAACGGAAGTTCGGATTTAATGCTACCGGTTTATGCTGTATTAATGTTGGGGCCGGATTACACCGTTTATGTAGATTTGCATGTGTGTAAAAAAACAAAGAATAGTGGTGAGCTGCCCTATCAAACAACTGACTGGGATCTGACGATGCCGTCTCTTATGATGACGTTTGATGCCGATTTTACGGAAACAACCGGCGTAGTCCTGAGAGGAAGTAAACAGGTTGAAAAGACAGATGTAAACGTGACATGGCTGAAGCCGGTAATCATTATGAACGAAAAAAGAGCATAAGGGGGGACGCCAGGTGAAAACGTGGATTAAATCATTGCACAAGAAGCTTGCATCCTCATGCGGCGAGTCCATATCAGAGGTACTGATCGCGATGCTAATTATTGAACTGGCTCTTCTTATGGTTGTGTCGATGATCATGAGCGCCGGCAATATGATTACAAAATCAGAGAAGAGCTTTGACAGCCTTTATAGTCGGCGTAACGCCATGGAGACGCATGAAGAACAGACGTCGATACAGATGGCAGATGGAAGAACGAGCGCGTATGCACCGACACCATCCTTAAACAATGAGGCGAGCGTTACTATCACTGACACAAGTGGGTATACTCTGGCATTTGCAGAAGTCACATCCTACACCGTTTATTATGAGAGTGATTCATCCGTCAAATTCTTTGTCAGTTATGAGGGAAACAGACCGGATAGTGGAGCTGGCTCAGGCTAAACGAATTTGTCAATTGAAGTAGAGCATCTTTAGCATAACGGTCCATTAGTTACTTGGGACACAAACTATGACGGTGCAAAAAGCTACAGGAGACAGACGAATGGGAAATGAGATGAGAAGACCACGGGAGAACGAATCCTTGTGCCGCAGACGCGACGCAGGTTTCACACTTGCGGAGACGCTTCTGGCCGTGTTGATCATGTCAATTATCTTTACGGCTGTTGGCGGTGGTGTGATCGTTCTGAAAAATAATTACGAGAAGGTTACACAGCGCGCTCAGGCGCAGGTCCTGCTTGCGACAACAGTTTCTGCGATGAATGCGGATCTCGAATCAGCGACTGCTGTAAAGCTTGATGAGCCTGATAAAACCAAAGTGAGCTGCTTCTACAGTTCTTATCGTAATACCTGGTGCAAGTTTGAAACTGAAACTTCCGGTTCTTCCGGAGGAGTAAGCTCAATTCAACTTGTGATCACGGACGCATCTGGAACGCAGATATCAGGCTCGACAGATGAAGGGTCAGGTGTGATGACAAATGCTTCAGTGGTAACTGATGCAGCTTCTACCAAGATGAATCTATCAACTAATTTGTTAAACGAGCTCGCTGAACTTCAGTTTATTGGGGATCCGACAACGAATCCATACGCGTATTTTCAATATACCGTCGAGGTGAGGGACAAAGGCGGAAGGCTGATAGAAACCAAGACAATTAAAGTTTCCCCAATCAGTAGTCCCGTCTTGCGTTGAGAAGACAGAATAATGATTCAGGTGTAAGCATAAGCAGCATAGGTGGTGAACAATAAACTATGAAATACAAACGTTTAGGTGAAATGCTCGTCGACGTCGGCGTCATCACAGAGGAACAGCTGACAGAGGCTCTTGCGAAGCAGAAAGGCTCCGGCAAACGACTCGGAACAGTTCTCGTCGATGAACATTTCATCACGGAGACACAGCTGATCGAGACGCTGCGTATGCAGCTCGGTATCGACTTCATTGACCTCAACAAGGCCAAGATCGATCCGTCGATGGTGAATCTGGTCCCGAAGAACATCGCCAAGAAGGAACGCGTCGTGCCGGTCAAGCTCGTGCACGACAATCTCTATCTCGCGATGGAAGATCCCATGAACTTCATGGCGATCGAAAATGTCAAGAACACGACGAGAAAGCGCGTCACCCCGATGATCGCCTATTCCCGTGCGATCGACCGCGCCCTCAACGTACTCTACGAGAACGAAGGCGCCGCCCGCGCGATGGAAGAGATGCGCGAGGAAGGCGGCTTTGTCTCCCTCGACGAGCGATCGGACAGCGTACTTGAAAACGAAGAGAGCAATGCGGCTCCGACGGTCAAGCTCGTCAATTCGATCCTTGAGCGAGGCATCACGGAGAAGGCGTCTGACATCCATGTCGAGCCGCGCGAAAATGGCATGGTGGTCCGCCTCCGTGTCGACGGCCGGCTCAATACGATCCTGGAGATCCCGAAGGATCTGCAGGGCGCCGTCATTTCCCGCTTCAAGGTCATGGCCGGCATGAACATCGCGGAGAGACGTGTGCCGCAGGACGGCCGCGCCGTGATGCGGAGACCCGACGGCTCGGATATCGACATGCGACTCAGCTCGCTGCCGACGATCTTCGGGGAGAAGATCGTTATCCGACTCCTCATCCGGGACAAGACCTATCTCACCCGCGAGGGTATCGGCATCACGAAGCAGGACAATGCGAAGTTTGACCGCATTCTTAAGAATACGAGCGGCGTCATCCTGATCGTCGGCCCCACCGGCTCCGGTAAGACGTCCACGCTCTACACCATGATCCATGAGCTGAAATCCGATACCGTCAACATGATTTCGCTCGAGGACCCGGTCGAATTCCAGATCGACGGCGTCACGCAGGTCGCCATCAACGAGAAAGTCGGCCTGACCTTCGCGAGTGCGCTGCGCTCCTGCCTGCGGCAGGACCCGGACATCATCTGTATCGGAGAAATCCGTGACGGCGAGACCGCCGAAATCGCGATGCGCGCGGCTATGACGGGCCACCTCGTTCTGTCTACGATTCATACGGAGGACACGATCTCCGCGATCGACCGCCTGAAGGATATGGGTATCGAGCCTTACCTCATCGCTGGCTCCGTCAGAGGCGTCGTATCCCAGAGACTGGTGCGCCGCATCTGCCCGAACTGCAAGGAGGAGGTGACGCCGGATCCCGATGTGCTCGATCTCATCGGCCTTAAGCCGGATCCGGAGATGCATTTCTATAAAGGGCGCGGCTGCCACATGTGCTTCGACAGCGGCTACCGCGGCCGGACCGGCGTCTTCGAGATTCTGCCGGTGCGGGCGTCGATCCGCGACAGTATCGCGTCCGGCATCACGGGCAGCGTGCTGCGGCGCGAACTGATGAAGGACGAGGATTTCGTCCCGATGATTGCCAACGGCCGCCAGCTGGCGCAGGAAGGCATCACGACGGTCGAGGAGCTGGTGCGCACGATCGTCACGGTGGAATAAAAAACTGTTAAACGATTGTACGGGGAACTGAAGTTTGTTTCCGAATGCAAAGCATGAGGATGACAAACTTCGCATCAGGAAGCAGTAGGTCACGCTTCGGAATTTGGATTCCGGGAGGAGGAGAAAGAATTATGCATATGACGATAGAAGATATGGTCGTCAAGTCCAGAGAGCTCGGCGGTTCGGATATCCATCTCGCCTCGGGCGTTCCGCCCAAGTTCCGCCGCGACGGCCTGCTCGAGAACCTCGACGAGACGCCGCTCAATTACGGCGACTGTGAGGAGTATGCCAAGGAGCTGGCCAAGAGCCGCTACAACGACATCGAGGAGATCGGAGAGCTCGACCTGGCCAAGACCATCGCCGGCTCCCGCGTCCGTATCAATCTCTTCCGTCAGCAGGGCGCCGTCTCCGCATCGCTCCGTATTCTGAGTGATCACATCCCGGAGATCGGCGATCTCGGGCTGCCGCCGCTCGTACAGCAGTTCCCGAAATGGCAGAAGGGCATCATCCTGGTCACCGGTGAAACCGGTTCCGGTAAGTCGACGACGCTGGCTGCCATCCTCAATGAGATCAATCACACGCGCCGCGAGCATATCATTACACTCGAGGACCCGATCGAATATATCTACACGCCGGACCTGTGTCTCATCAATCAGCGTGAGGTCGGCAAGGACACGCGCTGTTATGCGGACGGCCTCCGCGCGATCCTCCGCGAAGACCCGGACATCATCCTGATCGGCGAAATGCGTGACAGCGAGACGATCGAAACCGCGCTTACGGCCGCGGAGACCGGGCATCTTGTCTTCGCGACCCTCCACACCAATTCCGCGGTGGACAGCGTCGACCGTATTGTCGGCACTTTCCCGGCAGAGCGCCACACGCAGATCCGCATGCAGCTGTCGACGACGCTGAAGGCAGTGCTCGCGCAGCAGCTGCTGCGCAAGAAGGGCGGAAGAGGCCGCTGCGCGGCCTGCGAGGCGATGCTTGTGACGCCCGCGATCCGCAACCTGATCCGTGAAGGAAAAACGCCGCAGATGCAGTCTTCCCTTCTGTCTTCTGCCAAGCAGGGCAGCATCACGATGGACAACTGCCTGCTCCAGATGGTGCGCGACGGCCTCATCGACGCGGAGACGGCAGTTGACGCGGCGGCGGATGAAGATTACGTCAGACAGAATACCGGTATGGCGGGGCTTGGCGGCATGTCCGCAAGGCCGCAGGGCGGTATGAACAATTCTGCAAACAGGCCGCAGGGCGGCTTCCTCGGAAGAAGGTAAGGCATAGTGGTTACTTATAAGTATACGGCCCTGTCGGCAGAAGGCGCCAAAGTGAGCGGCGTCATCGATGCGGTTGACGAATTTGCGGCGGTCGCGCGCATCAAAGCGCAATATCCGGTCGTCGTCAAGATTGACCCTGTCGTCAAAAGCGAGGCTCTGTCATTTTTAAGTAAAGATATCAATAAGAAGGTCGACCAGAAAGCCCTCTCGGTGATGTGCTCGCAGTTCTCGATCATGCTCGAGTCCGGTCTGAACATCGCCGTCTGCATGGACATGATCGGCAATCAGACTGAGGACAAGAAGCTCAGGCAGATGCTGAAGGACTCCGCGCAGGACGTCGCGCAGGGCGCTTCGGTCGCGTCCAGCTTCGCCAAAAACTGCGAAGGTCTGCCGGTCACCTTTATCGAGACGGTGCGCGCCGGTGAGATGTCCGGTACGTTGGAGAATTCCTTCCGCACGCTGGAAGCCTACTATTCCAAGTCTTATCAGCTCCAGCAGAAGGTGCGGCAGGCGATGAGTTACCCGCTGTTTGTCCTCGCCGTGGCGATCGTCGTGCTCTTCATCGTCATGATCAAGGTCATGCCGACGCTGACGGCTGTTTTCGGGGATCTGGGCGGTGAAATCCCCACCATGACGCAGATCCTCATCGATATGTCAAATTTTTTCAGTGCCTGGTGGTGGCTGATGGCCGGCATCCTTGCGGTACTTATCATTAGTCTTCTGCTATATACAAGAACGGAGAAGGGAAAGATCTGGGCCGGGAAGCTGCTGCTCAAGATGCCGGTGCTCGGCAATATCAATACCCTGAACGGCGCGGCGCAGTTCGCCAATACGATGACGGCGCTTCTCCAGGCGGGTCTCCCTGTCGGAAATGCGCTGGGCGTCACGGGTAAGGTCATGGATAACTACGTGCTTGGTCTCGACGTGCTGCGCATGGTCGACCAGGTCGAGGCAGGTTACCGGCTCGGCGACTGCATGCGGCAGATTGACCACTTCCCGCAGATCCTGCAGGAAATGACGGCGATCGGCGAGGAGACCGGTGAACTGGAGCGGACACTGCAGGTCATCGGCGCCTACTACACGAACGAATCGGATTACGCCGTACAGAAGGCGATCAGCAAACTGGAGCCGACCATCATGATCTTCCTCGCACTGTTTGCCGGTTTTATCGTTATTTCGATCTATCTGCCGATGTTCACGATGTATGATCTGATGTAAATTATTGGCAGCCATGCAGTACGACGAAAGACGCGGAGCACAGCGGGTGCCGAATGAAACTGTAAGTCTGGAAGTTGAGGACGGCGAGACAGTATGAAGACAGAGCTTGTCATCAGGAAACTGAAAAGTACCTCCGGGGGCGTGTCGAGAAGAGAAGTGCTGCTCGTCGCGCTGATTGCGGTGATGACCCTCTTCTTTGCTTTTGAGGGCATGCACTATCTGGACATGCAGCAGCGCAAGGGCAATGACGCGCTCAGGGAAAATACGGCGATCTCCGTCGCCCGCGTCAATTCCAACAACGGTCTCAGCTGCCCGGTGGAAAACTGCGACGGCAGGGGCGGCAAGTGTGTTCATTTTGACGGAGAGTGTTACATCGGCTTTTATGATGACGTGAACAATACAATCGTCGGAAGGCGCCCCAGAGGCTATAACGAATATGACACGATGACGATCGACGGCGTGACCTGGCACGGAGAGCCCGGAACCATGGTGATCCGCGTGGTGGTAAAAGACGCGGACGTGAAGTTGAACTGGGAGATCGGGAAAAAATGAGTATAGGTGAGATGGGGCCGGCAATGACCGCTTACATCTGCATACTGGCCGCTGTGGCCGGAGCTGTATTCGGCAGCTTCATCAACTGTGCGGCCTGGCGGATCGCCCACGGGGAGAATTTCCTGAAAGGGCGGAGCCACTGCGCGGAGTGCGGGCATGTGCTCGGCATCGGGGACCTGATCCCGGTCATCAGTTATCTGGCACTCAAGGGAAAGTGCCGCTACTGCGGGAAGAAGATTTCCCCGCGCTACATGCTGACGGAGCTGTTTCTTGCAGCGGCATTTGTCCTTCTCGTGCTGCGGTACGGCGCATCGGGAGAGGCGGTCCGTTATATGGGCTTTGCCGTGATTCTTCTCGGGCTGTCGCTCGTGGACCTGGAGACTTACCGCATCCCGAACGGCTTCCTCATCGCCGGCATTGTCTGGTGGGCCGTCACGATACCATTTGTCCAGCCGGGACTCTTCGGGAGAGAGGGCAGCTTCTTTCAGCCGTCGACGCTGTTTCTGGACACGGGCGTCTCGACGCTGAGCGGCCTCCTCGGCGGCTTTCTGATCGCCGGCATCATGCTGCTCATGGCCCTTGTCTTTGACAAAGTGAGCGGCAAGGAATCTCTCGGCGGAGGCGATATAAAGCTCCTCTTTGTGGTCGGGCTTTATCTGGGATTTGCATGCAGCTTCTTCAATCTGATTCTGTCATGCATCCTGGGACTCGTGTTTGTGGCAGCGATGAAGAAAAAAAGAATTCCCTTCGGGCCGGCGATTTCACTGGCCGCCTATGTGACGCTGCTCATCGGAAGCTTCGTCATTAACTGGTATATAGGGCTTTTCTGAAAGGAATCTATAAAAATGGCAAAAAGATCATTCCTTGGTGTGGAGATCGGCAACAGCCGGCTCAAGCTTGCGGAGACAAAAAATCAGAGGCTGGTGCGTTTCGCGACGGAGGACATGCCGGACGATATCGTGCGGCAGGGAGAAATCGTGCAGTGGGAGGCCATGGCGGATTTCCTGAAGGACTCCTTCAAGAAGAACGGCTTCTCCTGCAAAAATGCCGCCGTCGTCGTCCCGGACTCGATCGCTTACACGCGGCGCACGCGCATGCCTCCGATGAGCGCGGCCCAGCTCGAGTACAACCTCACCTATGAGTTCCACGATTTTATCTCGGATGAGAAAAACAAATATATCTATGACTACTCGATGGTCGGTCTCATCAAGGATGCGGAGGGGAATGTCACGGAGATGGACATGCTGGCCGTCGCCGTATCAAAGGAGATCATGGACAACTATCTCCGCATGTTCAAGCGCGCTGGCCTTAAGCTTACGGTAGCCGCGCCCGAAAACCGGGCACTCGGCAATGCCTGCCGGAGACTGAATCCGCAGATGACGGAGAACGACTTTGCCGTGCTTGATATCGGCGCCGGCGGGACGAAGATCGATATCTTCTCCAAGGGCATCTATCAGGTGACGCGCACGATCGATGCGGGCTGCCGCACGATCGCAGGTCTGATTGCTGATGCGACGGGCGTTGACCCGCACATCGCGGAGATGCAGATGCGCGAAAACAAGGATAACATTCTTTTGAGCGAGACCTGTACGGATCTCTACGGAAGGATCGCGATCGACGTCATGCGGGCGATCAACTACTACACTTTTGAAAACCGTGACAATACACTTGAAACCATGTATTATTGCGGGGGCGGCAGCAACATCGATCAGCTCATCAACGAGATTCGCGATACGATTCAGCTGCATCTGGTTCCGCTGACGGCTCTTATGGAGGACGATGGGAAAAACGGCAGTGCGCTCATCGACGGACCGGCAGCAGTCGGAATCTGCTGGAACGACTAAATAAGGGGGGGACAGGACAGGTGGCGAAGCAGAAGACGGGCAGCAAGTCGCTCTTTTCGAAGAATATCGGGAAGAGCAGCGGAAAGCGCGTAACGAAATATCCGGAGAAGACGAGCATCAACCTCGTCCGCTACGAGACGGAGAAGAGCAACACGATGGATCTCCTCGTGATGTTCCTCATCGTCGTGCTTCTGGCAGCGTTCGGCAAGTTCTTCGTGTACGATGAATTTGACAAACTCAGCCGCGCACAGCATCAATACGGCGCCGTGCAGGACCAGCTCACGGAACTCAGACAGGCGAACGCCCGCTACGACGATGTCAAGAAGGCGTACGACTCCGTCACGGAGTGGTATCTGACCGACGAGGAGAAGAAGATCATTGACAAGACGGAAGTCATCGCCATGCTGGAGCAGGATCTGATGCCCTATGTCGAGCTCATGCGCGTGCAGGTGAATGGTGCGACTGTCTCTGTGGAGACCGGAGAGACGACGCTTCCGGTCGTGTCGAAATTCCTGCTGATTCTTCAGGAGGATCCGAGAAACCTAACGGCTACGGTTACCACGACCGCGGCGGCAAGCCAGATCGACGGGGAAGAGAGGGTCAAGGCGTCCGTGATCATTCAGTTCATCGGGAAACGCGCCGAGGCTGAAGCGGCGGAAAAACCGTCCAAGGAGGAGCTCGCAAAGCAGCTCCTTGGTGACGACTACGATGCAAGTGTGCTGGGAGGTGCTTCATAATGCTGAGCAGAGAGTTTACGACAAAAGAGAAGGTTCTGCTCCTTGTGTGCGCGCTTCTCGCACTCGGAGTGCTGTACTACCAGTTTATCTTCAAAGGCGTCCGGCAGCAGATCTCCAATTACGCAACGGACGCTCTCGAGGCGGAAATTGAGACGGAGCAGATGCGCGCGGCGAAGATCAAAGAGATGGAGAGTGTCATCGAAGCGAATCAGGGCAGGGAAATCGGCGACCTGATGGTTTACAACAATCTGGCGGCCGAGATCAACATGATCAGCTCGATTACGAATAAAAAAGCCGAAAAGGTGAGCGTGACCTGGGATACGCCGGTGCTTAAGGGCACGACGGTGCGCCGCGGCTTCAGCATCACCTTCCAGACCAACCGGTATGCCAATATGAAGGAAATCCTGGATGCCTTTAATACCTGCAAGTACCGCTGCATCATCCATGATTTGTCTGTGGCGGACAACTCGCCCACGACGAGATCCGTTGTCGCCCGCGTCGGCGGGAAGATGACGAAGATCAATGTCGTCAATATGAGACGCGGCATCAGGCACAGCACACAGCTCAATGTTTCTTTCAAAGGCACCTTCTTCGAAACAGTGGAAGGCGCTCTCACGAGAGAGGGACTGATCATTGACAAGTCCTCACAGAGCGACGAGCCGGGTGCGCTGGAGACACGGGCGAAGGCATACGAGTGAGCAAATTGAAAATGAAGAAACAGCTGGCAGCGGTCCTACAACACACCGCTGCCATTTTTTCATAATGATGAAAAACAGGTGAAATTGTTCTCGATTTCTTGCAATAGACCGTCACGCAGTGTAATATAGATTCTGAGTAAGTGTCTTTTTGTGACCTTTTTTAGGGGGGCGGTCGAAACGCCGGAAAACGGTCACCGGGGCACAGGCAGAAACAATCATACTTGCACTTGTACGAATACAGAAAGAGGTTTTTATGGAAAAACTGAGATCTGTGCAGAATATACGGAATAAGAAGAATAGGAGACAGGCCGGCTTCACGATGGCGGAGCTGCTGATCGTGATCGCGATCATCCTGATCGTCGCGGGCTTCGGCTTTGTCAATGTGATCCGCTATCAGAAGGACCTGAAGCTCAAGGAGTGCGACGACATCGCGCGCCAGATCTTTATTGCTGCGCAGAACCAGCTGACGGCGAGTGCTGCATCAGGAAGATGGAATTATAATGGAAATGATGTTACGGAGTATGAAACTCATGGAGAGTACGGTATAGCCATTGATTCGAATAAAGTAACAGATTACTATCCCGGACAGGCAGGAGATGATTTTTTCTATTATACAAATGATGACATCAACGATCAAGAAAGCAGACTCAACACGATGGTATTGCCTTTTGGTGCCATCGATGATACGGTCAGGACCGGCGGCAGATATCTGATAGCATATAATGCAAATACAAAGACAATTGCCAGCGTCGTGTATACGGATGATACAGACGTGTCTTTTTCTACTTCACCACAATTAGCAACAGCAACAATCAATGATTGGTATAATGAGAACTATCCTGATGAAAAACAAAGTAAGGCTAATCGGCGCAACAGATCTGATCTGATCGGTTGCTATGGTTTTGGTATGGCGGCTTTCACAGAGGGAGACACTGTTGAGCGGCCAATCGTATGGCTTGAAAATGCGGAAGCTCTGGTTCTACATATTGATGATCTTCCCTGGCTTGCGGCTGGAGCAGATTCAATTGCTCCCGTATATGCCTCTGCTATTCATGTGGTGATTAACGGTGATATGAGTGGGGCAGAGAAGAAGCTGTTGATCGGAGGAACTTCTTCGGAGTCTGCTCAGGGAACGATCAGCACGGATACAGGTGCAATCAATCCACCCTCTGAAACGGGGCTCCAGGAAGGATATGGTAAGGAGCTTTCTCCGATTGGTCCGACTGCCACAGAAGAGGGCGTGGTGCAAAATCGTAATGCACTCGCGCACAAACTGTATCTCGACCGTATCACTACAGGAGGAGGCCACTTTGCGGAGCTTTTCCCGGATTTTATTCCCGGAGAAAATATTACGGTGACGGTTTATTTTGAGAAGACCGTAAACGGTGTGCTCAGCGAATCCAAGCAGGTGACAGCGACGACCAACAGTCTCTTCCGCAATACAGTTGTGCCGGCCGGACAGACAGTTCAAGCCCCAGAAAGAACGGCTTACCTTGCAAACGGAAGACACTTACAGAATCTCTCCACAGAGATTTCAGGTGTTGGCAGAGCAACAGGTACATCTTCGAATAGCGTGAATGTAAGCGAAGCTGTGCTTGTGAATGATATTCACTGGAAGGCACCGGATAGTTCTGAAGCAGCAGATCAGATAAGAAGCCTTTCAACTAGTGACAAGGCTAAGTTGCCGGATTTCCTTGACCGCGTAAAAAACTTATATGATGGTCTGGAAGGCGACGCAGTGAAGATCTATACATGTAAAAATGGGTCTACGGCAGGGAATTCACTTCCTGATAATAATTTTTACGGTATCGTCAATGACAATATCAAGACCTTTACAGGCAACAAGCACAGATTGGCTGCTTTTGACGTTGCGGCTAACAGGACAACCGGAAATGCGGGGATCTTTGCCGAGACCGGTGAACTTGTTGTGACAGACTTATTTGTAACCAATCCAACAGTGACTGGCGGCACCGTCACAGGCACAGGCGAACGAAATCATGCTGGTGCCCTGATCGGACTTACAAAAGCTGCACCCTCTGGTTCTGATGGTGTAGTTATTAAGAATTCCGGCGTTTTCTATGAAAGCTATACAGTAAATTCTACCGGGCAGATTGTTGTTTCGGAAACTGTACCTCGTGAAGACTCCCCGGCGCATAAAATACCGACGAAAGACGCCTGGAAGGTGGAAACAAAAGCCGCTTCTTCTTTAGGAGGCGAAGGATCCTCCACGACTGCTGAAGAGACACGCCAAATCATTGCAAAGAAAGGAAATGCAGGCGGACTTGTGGGTGATGTCGCAGAGAGGGGAATACTGACGATCGGTGGTGATACAGCTGCGGACACAACGGATTCTTCGACATCGCCGTCCCCGATTGCAACTGAAGATTCTAGAACGGAGGAAAATGCCGGAAGCTTCGCCGCAGTGAAGGTCAGCGGTAGAAATGCCGGCGGATTAGTTGGTGAATCGAGCGGTACTTTGACACTTAGAAACAGCTACAGCGGCGGACATGTGAAAAAGGGAAGTGTACCACTCTCTGCCAAGGGTGACTTCGAATACCTATACGATCCGGACTTCCTTAATGTAACTTCGACTGCAGCAGATACTGCAGAGGAAGCAAAGAATGCGACTCTGAAGTTTGCAGCTGGTGGTTTGATCGGCCATGTGACGTCACAAGGAACGTCTTCCATCTATAATTGTTACTCTACGAGTTCTGTCGGTGCGGAAAGCAATTATGTCTGGCTTGGTGGTCTGATTGGCTGCGACGAATCTGATAACGATGATAACGATGATCCCGACGCATATACATATATCAATAGTTATTCCGTGGGACTTGTTGAGTATAAGACCGATGATAAAACGGCAGCGAGTACTTCTGCGATAATACGCGCCGGCGCATTTGCCGGATCTGTCAAAAAAATAGGGAAAATCGGTTCAGGCAACTGTTTCTTAAGCGGAATTAATGTCGGTCTTGATGGCCTCGCCGCGGTGGATGCAGAGGCGGTTTCTGCATATGAGCAGACGAGCTTAACGGCGAAATTAAAAGGGGTTACCGGCAACGACCCGTTGATTAAGGCGCAAAGTGTCACTTTTAAGACCTGGTCTTACGCTTTACCGGACCCCTTCGAAATTAGTAGAATGGCCGATTCGAAAGCAGTCTATCCATATCGCACAGTGAACCAGACGAGCCCGATTTACGAAGTGACGAAGGTGACAGATGGCAGTGACGCGGCAACAAGCAGGGAGACGCTTGCGGCTGAGAGTAATCAATCTATCACATATGCACACTTCGGTGATTGGCAAAACCCAAGCAGCTATCTCCCGGTCAAGGTTGTGAATGGCAACCGCCTGATGCTTTACGTCACGGTGCCGGAAGAGAAAGATTATATCTCCCTCCAGATTTTCGGATCGGCGAGCAGCTCTGCTCTGAATGCCGATAAAATTCCGATGGAGCAGATCATTCTGAAGCAGGGCGAAAACGGCGGCCTCTCGAAGGAACCGCTGAATCACAACGGTGAGGCGGCGACGCCGGTGAGCTACGGTTCGTTTACAGGCGAGGACGAGAAAACTTACGCCATTGCGCTCGATGACATCACGGATCTGAACGGACATTTCAAACAGATTTGTGAGAATCTGATCCCCGGTGAGAACATCTTCATCTTTGCCAGGGAAGGCCGCATTCCTATGACAGAGAATACTAAGAGGCGCGTCGCGCAGAAGATTCAGACGGCAATCGCGGCAAGCGCACCGGCAGAAGGTGCAGCAGCCACCGAAATGATAACGGAAACCGAACAGGCCAGGCTGGAAACACTTGTGACCGGAGATGTGTCCTCGGAAACTTCCGACGGGACATCAGCCATCCGGAGAATGGCGGTTACAAATAGTCTGTACGGATACAGCGATGCTGTTGAAGCGAGCGAGGACACACCTGCGAAGCCGGCGGAGTACACACTGACGACGGCCGGAACAGAGACGACAGGCGAGGGAGCGGGCAGCAAGACTACTGCGACCCTTAAAGGTCTGGCGGCAAAGATATATTCCATCCGCCATCTTGAGAATCTGAGCAGCGCGGTATCCGGCGTGCCGGCTTCGGCTGTGATCAAAGCGGCACAGACAAGGAATCTTACCTGGAAAGAAAATCTGGAGAAAGGGGCAACCAGTGCGCTCAGCAGTGTGACAGCGGGAACAGAAGAAGATGAAACAAGCCTGCTTCCGTATCGCGACTTCCTTGTGAAGGCAAAGGGAATCGAATCAGGAGGCATCAAGGTATCAAAACTTCTGACCGGAACCGCGACAAGCGGGGCGGCGCATACAGAAGACCGCTATCTGCCGGTTTTGAATGAGGGTCTCCTCAGCTACGATGGCGGTGTTTACAGTGTAGGCGGAGACGTCACCGGCGCCCGGACAATTGAAAACCTTCCGGTCGCAGATGGCGGAGAAGGGGCAGGCCTCTTTGCCGTGTTTGGGACGGCAGCCACACTGCCGGAATCCTATGCGATCAGGAACCTGATGATTAAGAACGTGCTTGTGGAAAACGGCACTTCCACCAACTCGTTTGCGGGTACACTTGCCGGCAAGACTGTGAGCACAAACGTCGATAACGTACTGGTCTATGCAGACAGGGACGGCAGCAATTACAACTATGGTGACATTAAGATTAGCAACGCATACACAGCCGGGATCCACGTCGGCACCTACGCCGGTGCGGGCGGCCTCATCGGATCGATGAACGGCGGCAGTGTAACGAATAGCGCCTCTTCGGTTGCTGTGATGTCCTCCGCTGCAAGCGCGGGCGGTCTGATCGGCGTCATGAATGGCGGTACAGTGAAGGCCAGTTATTCCGGCGGCCATACGGTCGATGGAAAATATGCTAATGTGAAAGCATCGAATGATGCAAATGCGCCTGTGGTCTACAATGTTACGGCAAGCGGTTCTGCCGGCGGCTTTGTCGGTGCGGCAGAAGGAAATGCTGTTATTGGCGGCAGTAACGCGACAACCGATACCTGCTATTCCACCTGCTCTGTGGCAGGTGCGACAGTGGGCGGATTTATCGGATCCCCGACGTCAGTCTCCATTAATAACGCTTACGCGACCGGCCTTGTTTACGGAACAGGAACCGCAAGTGCAGGTGCCTTTGCAGGAAGAAACGAGCAGGGGACTTCTCTCGTGCAGGGGACTTCTCTCGTATATGTAGAAGGCGTCAACGCTGATACCATAAAAGGAATTGCCGGTGCACAGGAAGATGGCGCTTCTGAAAACAGCGTGAAGTCGTTGGATGTTCTGACACTGAGTGCAGTGACGAATACCTATGCGCCCACATATCGCTACGACGACAGCGCCTATGCATTGAACGAGTATCCCTTTACCTCTGTCGTGAGCTTTAAGCTGCCCGGCACCGACACACCCACAAACGGGTACGTCCACGTCGGCGACTGGGAAGACGGCTACGAACACGTACTGGTTGTAAACACAAGTAGTAACTCATAAAGAAAAGCAAAGCGCCGCTTAAGCCAGTCTCAAGCGGCGCCTGCTATATGAAGACAAGGTGATGATATGAGCGACCGAAACAAACCAAAGGTCCTGATCGTCGACGACAGCGAGCTGAACCGCGCGCTGCTCATTGACATGCTGGGCGATCGCTACGAAGTGCTTGAGGCGCAGGACGGCGAGCACGCGATCGAGATCCTGTGGAAGAGAGGGCACGAGCTGGCGCTGATGCTGCTCGATATCGTGATGCCGGGCATCGACGGCTTCGAAGTGCTCGAGGTGATGAACCGGAACAGCTGGATGATCAAGAGCATCCCGGTCATCGTGATCTCGGCGGAGACGGGGACGCGCACGCTGAACAGGGCGTTCGAGCTCGGCGTCGTGGATTATATCTCGCGGCCCTTCAATTTCATGATCGTGCAGAAGCGCGTCGAAAATGCGCTCATGCTCTACGTCAAGCAGCGAAAGCTGATAGCGCTCGTGGAGGATGAAATCTACGAAAATGAGAAGCGCTCGAGCCTTCTCATCATGGTCCTTTCCCATATCGTCGAATTCCGGAATAAGGAGAGCGGGCTCCATGTCATGAACATCAATACGGTGACGCGCGTTCTGCTGAAGCATCTCCTGAAGAAGACGGAGCGCTACGGGCTCACGGATTCTGACGTGACGGTCATCTCGATGGCGTCGTCCCTTCACGATATCG
>DEFE01000020.1:0-16600 GCA_002350625.1 Lachnospiraceae bacterium UBA2860 | reverse complement strand
TAAGCCCGGAAGACTGACGCCGGAGGAGTTCGAGGTCATCAAGACGCACTCGATGGCGGGCGCCCGCATGCTGGAGGAGATTCCCTTCGGCCAGGATGACATCCTGCTGAAGACGGCCTATCAGATCTGCCGCTGGCATCATGAGCGCTATGACGGCCGCGGCTACCCGGACGGGCTTGTGGGGGACGACATCCCGATCGCGGCCCAGGTCGTGGGCCTCGCGGACGTCTATGACGCGCTGACGAGCGACCGCGTCTACAAGCCGGCCTTTGATCATGACTCTGCGATGCGGATGATCTTAAACAACGAGTGCGGCGTATTTAACCCGCTGCTTCTCGAGTGCCTGCGCGACGCCGAGGATGAGCTGCAGAGAAAACTCATGGAGGACGCCTACAGCAGCCGGATGGATGTGGACGCGCATATGCTGGCGTCCGAGAAGTACGCCGGCATCGACGCCGCCGTCTCCGCGCGGACGCTGCGCCTGCTTGAGTATGAGCGGAGCAAGGCGCAGTTCTATGCCTCGATCTCGGAGGATATTCTCTTTGATTATTCGGTCAACCCGGATCTTCTCACAATTTCGCAGACCGGCGTGGAGAAGTTTAACCTGCCGGAGTCGATCTACTATCCGCGGAAGAATGAGCGCCTGCTTTCCTGCATTTCGGTGAAGGATCTCGACATGGTCTTCGAGAAGCTGAAGGCGCTGCCTCGCGAGGATATGCGGGTGCGCTGCGAGGTGGAGCTAAGGAACGGAGACCGGAAGGAGTGGTACCGCATCATCGCGCGGCCGATCCACGCAGCTGACGGCTCACACGAAATCAGGGGAGCTGTCGGCGTGGCGAGCAACATTCACCGCGAATACACGAAGATGCTTGATCTTGAGAAGCAGTACCGCTCCTATAAACCGGAGAAGGCAGCTCCGGCGGCGGAAAGCACGATCACAGAGATTGATACGCACCCGTTCTGAAAAGGGAAAGCGCTGGTTATACCGGGAGGAAGATGGGAATGACGCTTGAAGAATGTTATGAGAAATTCGGCGGAGATTACAGCGAGACGCTCGAGCGGCTGGTGATGCCCGAGCTGGTCGAGAAATACCTGCGGCGCTTTCTTAAGGACCCGTGCTACAAGCTGCTCGTCGAGAGCTTTCGCGAGGACGGCTCGCGCGACCGGGAGGCCTTCCAGGCAGTGCACACGCTGAAGGGACTGTGCCTCAATCTGGGCCTTACGCCGCTCACGCAGTCGTCTTCCGCGCTCACGGAGGCGCTGCGGGACGGGAGGAAGCCCGGGGCGGAGACGCTGTTTGAACAGGTGAAGAAGGACTACGCGGCGGTCTCCGGCGCGATCTGCGAGCTGATCGGAGCGTGAACTATGCGCCTTCTATACGCTGAGGACGAGCCGGCGATGGCGGAGGCTGTCGTCGACATACTGACATTTCATAAGTTCACGGTCGACGCCGTGGAAGACGGAGAAGAAGCGCTCGCCTATGCGAGGGAAGGCGACTACGACGGGATCATCCTCGACATCATGATGCCGAAGAAGTCGGGCCTTGAGGTACTCGCGCAGCTGCGCCGCGAGGGCAACCGGACGCCGGTGCTGCTGCTCACGGCGAAAGCCGAGGTGGAGGACAGGATCGAGGGCCTTGACGCGGGCGCGGACGATTATCTGCCAAAGCCATTTGCGATGGGAGAGCTGCTCGCCCGGGTGCGGGCCATGCTGCGGAGACGGGAGGAATACCGGCCGGACGCGGCGGTCTTCGGGGATCTCACGCTGGATCCGAAAACATTTGCGCTCGCCTGCGGCAAGGCGTCCGTGGTGCTGCCGAATCTGGAGTACCGCCTCTTTGAGGCGCTCATGACGAACAGCGGCATGTACCTGAGCGCGGAGCAGCTGCTCGTGAAGGCCTGGGGCTATGATACGGATGCGGATGTGAGCACGGTCTGGGTCTATCTGTCGACGCTCAGGAAGCGCCTCAAGGAGATCGGGTCGGGCGTGAAGATCCGCTCGAAGCGAAACATCGGGTATATGCTGGAAGCCGGCTGACAGGGGGAACTTACTTGGTCAGGAGCCTTAAGAGAAAGTTTATAAGAGCAGCGATGATCGCCGTCACGCTCGTGATGGTGATCTTTCTTATTGCGATCAATTTGCTGAACCGGTATACCGCTGAGCGCGACGCGGCGAAGACGCTGCAGATCATTCTCGCCGGGGAGACGCCGGAGGAGCCGGGCGGGAGAAATCCCGGCATGGAGATGCCTGCGATGCGCGGGGAGAAGCCGGGGGAGATCTCCGGGGCGGAGCCGCCGGACTTTCCTGAGGCGAATTCCATGGCAGAGCTTCCGGTGAAACCGTCCGGAGAGGAAGCGTCGGAGAGTGCCGGTGAAGAGCCGCCGGTGAAGCCGGAGACGGAGGCAGCGCGCGAGGCGCTTACGTCCGAGCAGTATTTCTCCGTGCGCCTGTCGGAGGACGGAAAGCTGATCGAGGCAGACGCGGCGCACGTGGCGTCGCTCACGGAGGATGAGATGGGCTCTCTCGCTGCGGAGGCGGCCGCGGACGGCCGGGAGAGGGGAATGGTCGGGCACTACCGCTTCCTGCGCGCAGAGGACCGCACGCGCGGCGAGACGCGCTATATTTTCCTCGACGCAGGCCAGGAGACGCGGGCCGTGCTCCGCACGCTCCTCGTGACGCTCGGCGTCGGCGCGGTCACCTGGGTCCTCATGCTTCTGCTGGTCATCTTTCTTTCGAAGCGGGCGATCCTCCCGATCGCCGAAAATATCGAGCGGCAGAAGCAGTTCGTGACGGACGCGGGCCACGAGATCAAGACGCCGCTCGCAATCATCCAGGCCAACACGGATGCGCTCGAGCTGCACATGGGCGCGAACAAGTGGACGGACAATATCCATGCGCAGGTCACGCGCCTCGGCTCGCTCACGCAGAACATGCTGACGCTTGCCAGGATGGAAGAGGGGGCGGTGAAGGCGCTCCCGGCGGAGGCATTTGACGCGGGGGCGGCCCTCCTCGAGGCGCTGCGGCCTTTCCGCGAGATGGCGGAGGTGAGGGGCGTCGCCATCAAAGAAGAAATCCCGGGCGGCGCGGTGCTCGTGTGGCAGCGCGACGCGTATCTGCACCTTTTGTCTCTGCTCTTCGAAAATGCCGCCAAGTACGCCCGCGAGGGCGGCTTCATCGAGGTCCGGCTGCGGAGAGAGGGAAAGGAAGTCGTCATTTCCGAGCGGAATGACTGCGCGGGGCCGCTGACAGGAAATCCGGAGCGGCTTTTTGACCGCTTCTACCGCGCGGATCAGGCGCGCACGCAGAAGACGGGCGGCAGCGGCATCGGGCTCTCGGTCGCAAGAGCGATCGCGGAGCAGGGGGGCGGCCGGGTCAGCGCCGCCTATGAGAGCGACACGGTGATCCGCTTCGACATCCGGCTGAGGGACATGAAAAGATAAGAAACATTGCGTTTTTGAAATAATGTGATATACTCGCTTCATAGTGCGTGTATTGCCGGATGTATGATAAATCCTGTTCCGGAGGCAGTTGACGGGGAGTAGTTTTTATGCCGATTATGACATATAACAGTTTATTTTTTGTGTTGTTCTTTACGGTCCTTTTGATCGTCTATCTGATAATGCCGGTGAGGATTCTGAAGCAGATCGTTATCCTGATCGGCAACTTTTATTTCTACAAGTACGCGGGCGGCCTCAACTGCATGAGCGTCCTCATCGCGTCGACGATTCTCATCTACGGCTGTTCCCTCTGGATGGAACGCATCTACGCCGGCTTCGAGCGGGAGGCCGAGGGCCTTTCGAGGAAGGAACAGGTGCCGCTTCTCAACAGCTATAAGAAGAAAACGAAGCGCGTGCTGTTTCTCGGCGTCTTCATCCTTCTCGGCGTTCTCATCTACGTGAAGGTCGGAAAACTGCTCCACTTTGAAGAGGTCGCGCGCATCCGCGAGCTGTCCTTTAAGAAGATCATGATTCCGCTCGGCCTTTCCTATTACACCTTCTCCTCGATCGGTTATCTCGCGGACGTGTACTGGAGGAAAGCGAAGCCGGAGCACAATTTCCTTACACTTCTCACCTGTACAACCTTCTTCCCGACGATCGTACAGGGCCCGATCGGCCGCTATGACAGGCTGGTGCAGCAGTTCAGGGAGCTCCCGAAGTTCTCTTATGAGCGCGTCTGCCACGGCCTGCAGCGCATGTGGTGGGGCTTCTTCAAGAAGAGCGTCATCGCGGACCGCATCACGCCGGTGACGACGGCGATGTTCGCCGACGTCTTCTCCTACGCGGGCGTCGAGATGGTCCTCGCCGTCATCGGAAATGTCATCGCCATTTACATGGATTTCTCAGGCTGTATGGACATCGTCATCGGCGCCGCCGAGGCGCTCGGCGTGACGCTCGACGAGAACTTCCGGCAGCCCTTCTTCGCGAAGAGCGCGGCGGAGTTCTGGAGAAGATGGCACATCACGCTCGGCACCTGGTTCAAGGATTACGTCTACATGCCGATCGCGATGAATCCCCGCTTCATGAAGATGACGGGCAATGCGAGAAAGCGCTTCGGCGCCCGCTTCGGCAAGGTCTTCTCCGCGGCGATCCCGCTCATGATCGTCTGGATTCTCACGGGACTCTGGCACGGCACGGGCAAGGACTACCTGCTCTGGGGCTTCTACTGGGGCGTCCTGATTATCATTGAGACGGCCTTTGACAAGGAGCTGAAGGCGATTCCGAAGAAGCTGCACATGCGCACGGAGACTTTCGGCTACGCGCTTCTGCAGATGATCCGGACCTTCATCTTCTTCGCGATCGGCCGCATGATTACGGCAGTCGGCGTCGGAAGAAGCGTCTTCCTCATCTTCGGGCAGATTTTCAGGGAAAAGCGGCTCTATACGCTGTTTGACGGCTCACTCTATTCGCACGGACTCGACGAGAAGAACTTCCACGTCGTGCTCATCGGCCTCGCGGTCGTGTGGCTCGTGGACATCCTGAGCGCGCGCTTTGACGTCCGCAAAAAGATCGACGAGCAGCCGCTCGTGTTCCGCTGGGTGCTGTATCTTGCGCTTGTGATGTCGGTCGTGATCTTCGGAATATACGGCAAGGCGTATGACGCCAAGGCATTTGTGTACGGAGGATTCTAAAGATGGTATGTGAAACACTGGTATATAAGATTCTGGAAATGGAGCGGACGGCTCCGAAGGCGAAGGCGCTGTCTTTCCGCAAGGAGACGCTGACCTTTGCTGACCTCGGCGCTCAGATCCGTCAGGCGGCGGCGCGCCTTCAGGCGCTCGGCGTGAAGCGCGGGGACCGCGTGCTCTACACGGCGGTGTCGAAGCCGCAGACCTTCGTCCTCTATCTCGGCATCCAGTTCCTCGGCGCCGTGGCGGTGCCGACGGACAGGGCGGGCATCGTGGACAACGAGCTGTCTCTCTATGAGGACGCGGAGGCGTCGCTGCTCATCACGGCTCTGAAGCTCGCTGAAGCTCCGGAAGGCAAGCATGTCGTGAAGCAGAAGGAGTTCCTCGCCTCGCTCGCCGAGGCGGAGACCACGATGGCCTATGAGCTGCCGGACGAGGAGGAGATCGCCGAGATTCTCTTCACGTCAGGAACGACGGGCAAGCCCAAGGGCGTCATGCTCAGCTACCGCGCCGTGCTGCAGATCCTGCAGAACACGATGAACGGCGTGGGTATCACGTCTGAGGACGTCGTGCTGATGCCGCTTCCGCTGCATCACTCTCTGGCGCTTCGCGTGAGCCGCGCGACGCTTTACGCGGGCGGGCATCTGGTGCTGCAGAACGGATTTGTCTTTGCCAGGGAGACCGAGGGCAATCAGCAGACCTTCGGCTGCACGGGCATCGCGGCCGTGCCGGTATCCATGGAGCTGCTGCGCGGGCAGATGCAGGAGCATTTCTACGAGATCATGGGGCGCTTCCGCTTCATCGAGATCGGCGCCGGCGCGCTGACCGTCGAGCAGAGAAAGCGGCTTTCTTCTCATCTGAAGAACACAAGGATCACCAATACCTGGGGCTCCTCGGAGACCGGCGGCGTGATCTTTACCTACGTGCACGACGTGGCGGAGGACGAGACGCGCGTCAGCACGCTCGGACTTGCGATCGACACGGCAAAGACGGCGATCCTGCCCGCGGAGGGACAGGCGGCGGACGGCGCGGAGATCGGGTCGGACAGAGACCACCCCGGCAAGCTCGCGCTCTATGGCCGCATGGTCATGTCCGGCTACTGGAGAAGACCCGACCTGACGGAGGAAGCTCTGAAGGACGGCTGGCTGATCACAAACGACCTGGTCTACAAGGACGCGGACGGCTACATCTACATGCTCGGCCGCTCCGACGACATCATCAACATCGGCGGCGAGAAGCTCTCCCCGCTTGAAGTGGAGAATATCGCGAGCGAGTACGAAGGCGCGGGCGAGTACGCCTGCATCGGCATCCCGGATCCCGAGGGACTTCTCGGGCAGGTGCCGGTTCTCTTCGTCGGCCAGTGCCGCGAGTCCTACAGCGCGGAGGAGCTGCGCAAGTATCTCGCGAGCCGGCTCGAGCGGATCAAGCTCCCGGCGAAGATCATAGAGCTGCCCGTGCTTCCGAGAAACCGCATGCAGAAGCTGGACAGAAAGGCGATCGCGGCTTATGCAAAAGAAATCTGAGGCGCCGGAAGCGCCTGAGGTGAGAAAGGAAAACGGGATCGGGAAAAGCATCGGCAGGCTGGTCCGGGCGGTCGTATTTCTCGCGCTTGCGCTGTTCCTCATCATCTGCAGCAACAATGTGCTGCGGCAGGTGAAGTACAGGCTCCAGAAGGGGGCATTTCCGTCCTTCTACGCGCAGGAGAAGAACTCCATCGACATCGTGACGATCGGGAGCAGCGCGGACTACCGCTACATCGACACGCCCATGCTGTACGAGCTCTTCGGCTATACGTCCTACAACCTGGCGACGGCGCAGCAGCCGACCTCCGTCACCCGCTTCATCATGAATGAAGCCGAGAAGAGCCAGAGCCCTTCGCTCTTTATCGTGGAGGCGCGGGAGTTCGTGCATCTGCCCGAGAGCAAGCAGGAGACGGCCGTCTACTGCGTCTCGGACTCGATGGACCTGTCGCTGAACAAATGGCTGATGCTCTGCCGCGGCTACGCGAGCTGGGAGGACCGCCTGAACGGCTTCTTCGATATCACCAAATATCACGGCTTCTGGCACGATATGAAAGGGAAGACGCTGCCGTACTGGAACAACCGCGTGAAGGACGAGAAGCTGAGCTGGAAGAACAACACGAAGGTGGCGGCGATCAACAAGCCGGAGCTTCCGTCAAAGCTTGATCCGCTCCCGCTCATCGAGCCGAATGAGAAAGCGCTCATAGAACTGCTCGAAGACTGCCGGAAGAAGAACAGGGAGGTGCTGTTTATTCTCACGCCCTGCGAATACAAGTCGGATATCTTCCCGCGGCGCGCCGAGACGCTCCGGACGATGGTGGAGAGCTACGGCTACAAGCTCTATGACATGATCCGGGACGAAAACCTTGACCTCGATTACAGCTATGATTTTTACAACCGGTCCCACACCAATATGTGGGGGGCGGAAAAAGTGACGAGAGCCCTTGGAGAATACATCAAAAGGGAGTACAATATCGACACGCAGCATTCCGATGCGGTCAAGGCGGCCTGGGACGAGGCGGCCTTAAGGAACCGGGAGGAGGCGAACAGCCTCGGCGCGGACTTCATCGCCGAAGGGGATGAAAACCCCGAGATCGATGAGGAAGACGGGGAGGAGTGAACGGCCGGGCGGCATTTTCGAAATGCAGCATGCCGCGGTTGATCATAAAAAAGTCTATTAAGTAAAGCACGAAAGGAAAAATGACATGAAAGAGAAGATTCTGGAAATCCTCAGCGAGACCTATCCCGAGATCGATTTTGAGAGCTCTGACGAGCTGGTGGATGACGGCACGCTGGATTCCCTGACAGTCGTCGGCATCATCTCCGCGCTGTCGTCGGAGTTTGACGTGGAGCTTCCCTATGAGGAGATCATCCCGGAGAACTTCAATTCCGTCGACGCGATGGCGGAAGTGTTCGAGAAATATATGTAATCTGACCCTGCGGCTTCCTGTGGCGCTTAAGTAGATGAAACTGCGAAAACTTGCCGGATGCGCGGCGTTTCTTGTCGTCCTTTTTTTCTGCCTGACAGGGGCGGAGAGGGCTCTTCGGGAAAAGAACCCGGAAATGCTGACGGCGGATTATTACAAGGCCGCAAGCGGAAAGCACGACATCATATTCCTCGGGCCGTCGACGATTATGAACGGCGTCTATCCCCTGCTTCTGTGGAAGACGGAGGGCTTTGCCGCCTATAATCTCGGGTCGGGCAACCAGGGGCCCTGGTGGTCTTACTGCGTGGCGGAGGAAGTGATCCGCAGGGAGCATCCGAGGCTCATCGTTTTCGAATGTGTGCGCGCGCGCGTGGGGAGCGTGGTCGACTCGACCGCCTTTCTTCACTATGTCACGGACCGCATGCCCGTGTTCGCGCCGGAGCGGTGGGAGCTGGTCGCAAGAGCCGTGAAAGCCGGAGACTACGATGTCGACGAGGCGGCGGGCATCGCCGCGCCCATCACGGAGTATCACGGCCGCTGGGAAGAGCTTTCGGGCGCGGATTTCGCTGCGGATGAAAAGTGCATCACCTTCGGCGCGAAGGTGGACGCGCGCGTGATGAAAAAGGCGCCGGCGCCATTTACCCCCTACGAGGGGAATCCGGACGCAGCCCTTCCGGGAGCCTCCTATGAGGCGCTCCGGAGCCTGATCGAGCTGTGTCAGAGGACGGATACGCAGCTGCTTTTCATCGCCATGCCGTCGCTCAATCCGACGAAGTACGTGAGCGAGAAGGTCTATCACAGCAAGGTCGACGCCGTGCGAGGCGCCGAGAAGCTGGCGGCTTCCTACGGGGTTCCGTTCCTTGACCTGATCAACGACGGATCCGCGTTTGACCTCGACCTCGCGGCGGACACGGTGGACGGGATGCATCTGAATATCAGCGGCGCGGAGAAGTTTACACGGTTTATCGGCAGGTATATCGCGGAGCATTTCGACGTGCCCGTGCGCAGCGGCGACGCCTCGTACAGCGCGTTTTACGAAGAGCGGTACGCGGCCTTTGAGGCGCTTGTCGAGAGCAGACGAATGGAGTGAGGCATCTTGCCAAAAAGAGGGATGTTTAGAAAAATGCTGAGCATGCTGACTGCGGTCAGCGTGCTTTTTGTGTGCCTGAGCGGCGCTGTGTGCGCGGAGGAGGCCCCTTCCGGCGACAAAAGCGACGTCGCGCTCACGGATCTCATCGACGGATGGCCGCAGATGGGGCCGATCAGCGAGGGCACGGGGCTCCTCATCGACGCGGACAGCGGCGGCGTGCTCTTTTCTCTGAACCGGGACGCGATCCGCTATCCTGCGAGTACGACGAAGGTGCTCACGGCGCTGCTCGTCCTCGAGAACACGTCTCTTAAGGACGTCGTGACCATGACGGAGACGGGAACGCAGATGGCTGTCTCCGGGAGCAGCAACGCCGGGACGGTTGTCGGCGAGCAGTTCACGGTGGAGCAGTGTCTCTACATGCTGCTGCTGAAATCCGCCAACGACATCGCAAATCAGCTCGCGGAGCAGGTGAGCGGATCCCTGGAGAAGTTTGCAGAGCTCATGAACCGGCGCGCGGAGGAGCTCGGCTGCAGGAATTCGCACTTCACGAACCCGAGCGGCATGCCGGATTCCGAGCATTACACGACGGCGGAGGATATGGCGCTGATCATGCGGGAGGCCATCAAAAACGAGACCTTCCTGAAGATCGCGCAGACCGAGACGGCCACGATCCCGCCGACCAACAAGACGGCGGAGAAGCGCACGTATACGAATCACAACGCGCTGCTCATCAAGGGCAGCGAGTACTATTACGAGCCCTGCATCGCGGGCAAGACCGGCTACACCGACGCCGCCTGGCGGACCTATCTCGCGGCGGCGGAAAAGAACGGGAGGACGCTCGTGCTCGTGCTTATGAAGGGGCCGGACAAGTCGGATTTTGTCGACGCGGCGAAGCTGTTCGAATACGGCTTTAACGAGTTCGAGAAACTGGAGGTGCCGGGCGGCTTCGTGACCCTGCCCGCCGGAAAGACGCTGGAGGACACGACGGACGAGACGGAGGACGCCGGGGACGGCCGCCTGACCGTGCGGTTCTACTACAATCAGCTGCCTGTCGGCAGTGCGGAGATGACAGAGGCGCAGTATAAAGAACTGCGCCATTTTTCTTCTTCGGGGAATGATGAAAAGAAAGACGCAAATGGCGCGGCCCGCGGCGTGCGGACGCTGATCTTCGCGCTGCTCATCGCTGCGGCCTTCATCCTGATCGGCGTGGCCGTGCGTGTGATGCGGGACGAGAAACGAATTGAGAGAAGAGAGAGACGCAGGGAAGAGAAGAGAGTAAGAAGCCGGGAGGAAAAGTGAGACAGCCTCCGGGCTGAAAAAAGACAATAAAAATCCGTGCGCCTCACTCTGAAGACACGCCAACAGACGTTACCCCGACAGTTAGCTCAGCCCAGGCACCCTCACGACACACGAGAGCTTCCGCTTAGTGCTGCTGTGTTCCCACCCTGACACGGTTCACGGATTCCCGTTGCGCAAGACCCGGACGTCAACGCCACTTGAAGGGGGCGGCTCCACCAACGTGGTCCCCTCGGATCGGCATCACCCCTGCTGTAGCGGATTGCAGGTGACAGGGCCCCGCTAATGCCCCGGCTGCACGGATTCGTCTAGTATAGCCGCAATTCCCCGAATTGTCAAACGAAGCTGAATGATGTATACTCGGAAGAAGAAAAGTCAGCATTTTCGACGGGAAAATGAAGGACACGAAGTGCGGATGAGATAGTGCAAAAGCGCGAATCTATAAGACAAGGAGGAAAACTCATGAAACGAATCGGTCTACTGACAAGCGGCGGCGACTGCCAGGCATTAAATGCGACGATGCGCGGCGTCGTCAAGGGACTGAGCCACAACTGCAAGGATCTTGAGATCTACGGCTTTGAAGAAGGCTACAAGGGCCTGATCTACGGCAATTACCGCCTGCTGACCTCCGCCGACTTCTCGGGCATCCTGACGAAGGGCGGCACGATCATCGGTTCTTCGCGCCAGCCGTTCAAGCTGATGCGCGTCCCGGATGCGAAGGGTCTCGACAAGGTGGAGGCGATGAAGCAGAACTACTACAAGCTCCGCCTCGACTGTCTCGTCATCCTCGGCGGCAACGGCACGCAGAAGACGGCCAATATGCTCCGCGAGGAAGGGCTCAATATCATCCATCTGCCGAAGACGATCGACAACGATATCTGGGGCACGGACCTGACCTTCGGCTATCAGTCGGCGATCGATATCGCGACGACCGCGATCGACCAGATTCACACGACGGCTTCCTCCCACGGCCGCGTCTTCATCGTCGAAGTCATGGGACACAAGGTCGGCTGGCTTACGCTCTCCGCGGGCGTGGCGTCCGGCGCGGACATCATCCTCCTTCCGGAGATCCCGTACGACCTGAAGAAGGTCTGCAACGCGATCGACAAGCGCCATAAGGGCGGCAAGAAGTTCACGATCCTCGCGGTCGCGGAAGGCGCGATCCCGAAGGAGATCGCCAAACTCGACAAGAAGGAGCAGAAGAAGGAGATGGAGAAGATCCTCGAGAGATATCCGTCGATCTCCTTCAAGCTCGCCGCCGACATCACACAGAAGACCGGCTACGAAGTCCGCGTCACGGTGCCCGGACACGTACAGCGCGGCGGCTCTCCCGATCCGTTTGACCGCGTGCTCTCCACGAAGCTCGGCGTCTACGCCGCGCAGTGCATCATGAATGAGGAGTACGGCATCATGGTCGCGACCATCAACAACAAGATCAAGAAGGTTCCGCTCGAGAAGTCGGCGGGCAAGCTGAAGGGCGTCGATCCCAAGGACCAGACCGTTCAGCTCGCAAAATATATGGGAATCAGTTTCGGAGATTGATAAAGTATGTCTTATGTCGCGTTATACCGCAAGTTCCGGCCCTCGACATTCTCTGAGGTCAGAGGGCAGGACCACGTCGTACGGACGCTGCGGAATCAGGTGAAAACAGATCGTCTGCAGCACGCCTACCTGTTCAGCGGGACGCGCGGCACGGGAAAGACCTCCGTCGCCAAGATCCTCGCGAGAGCAGTCAACTGCGAGCATCCTGACGACGGTAATCCCTGTGGTGTCTGTCCGTCCTGTAAAAGGATCGCGGACGCCGCATCCATGAATGTGATTGAGATCGACGCCGCCTCCAATAACGGCGTCGATCACATTAGAGAGATCATCGACGAGGTGCAGTACCGGCCGACGGACGCCCGCTACAAGGTCTACATCATCGACGAGGTCCACATGCTGTCCGCGGGCGCTTTCAACGCGCTGTTAAAGACGCTTGAAGAACCGCCCGACTATGTCATTTTCATCCTGGCAACAACAGAGGCGGGCAAGATCCCGGTGACGATCCTGTCGCGCTGCCAGCGCTATGACTTCCGCAGGATCGACACCGCGACGATCGCGGGGCGCATGCGGGAGCTGCTCGACATCGAGGGCGTGGAGGCCGAGGAGAAGGCGCTGCGCTTTATCGCGCGGACGGCGGACGGGTCGATGCGCGACGCGCTGTCCCTGCTCGACCGCTGCATCGCTTTTTACATGAATGAGACGCTGACCTACGAGCGGGCTCTCACGGCGCTCGGCGAGGCGGATACCTCCGTCTTTGCCCGGCTCACCGGGGAGATCAAGGCCGGCCGGGCGGCTTCCGCGCTCCGCATCTTCGGAAAGAAGGTGGCGGAGGGAGCCGAGGTCGGTCAGTTCATCAGCGATTATATCGGTTTTTTAAGAAACCTTCTCATCGTCATCACGTCGGATGAGGAGGACGCGCGGGAGATCATCGACGCGACGGAAGAGCAGATGGCGGAGCTCAGATCCTCCGCGCAGGACATCGACGCGGACACGGTCATGCGCTTCATCCGCATCCTGTCGGATCTTCTGAACCGGATGCGCTATGCGTCGGACCGGCGCATTCTCGCTGAGACCGCGCTGCTCACGCTTGTTAAGCCCGAGAGCGACGGCGAGAACGACGCGCTGAAGCAGCGGATCCGGGAGCTCGAGAGAAAACTTGAAGCGCTTGAGGCTGCGGGAGGCGCTGCGCCGGTGATCATGCAGGTCAGCGCCGCGAAGGAAGAGGAAGACAGCGAAGAGAAGGAGGCGCTTCCGCCCGGCGCGCCGGAGGATCTGCGGACGCTCCTTGGCGACTGGAAGCATTTCGTGTCGGAGCTGCCCTCCAGCATCCTGAAGCAGCAGCTCATGGAAAACGCGCACCCGCAGTTCAATGCGGACACGCTTGAGAACAAGCTCTATGTCGAATTCGGGACGGGCACCGGTGGACCGGCCGCGGACGTTGTCCTTCTGGGCGACTGGCGGGCCGAGCTCGAGAAACAGATCGAGAGGACGATGCGAAAGCACATCGACGTGGAATTCCATCTGGCGAAGGCGCGGCCGGCCGGCGTCCACACGGTGGACATCGACCGCCTGATCCGCGACCGGATCGGCATGGAAGTGGAAGAGTCGGAAGACGACGAGGATATCTGATTAAAGAAGGGGTTAGTAAGAGGAGAAAAACTATGGCGAAACGCAGCGGTGGTTTTGGCGGCGGCATGCCGGGCAACATGAACAATTTGATGAAGCAGGCGCAGAAGATGCAGCGCCAGATGGAAGAGCAGCAGAAGGCACTCGAAGAGAAGGAGTTTGTCTCCACGATCGGCGGCGGCGCCGTGAAGCTCGTGATGAACGGCAAGCGGGAGATTATCTCTCTTGAACTCGATCCCGACGCGGTGGATCCCGAGGACGTGGAGACGCTGCAGGAGATGATCGTGGCCGCTTTCCGCGACGTGATGGAGCAAATCGAGAAGGAGCAGTCCTCGCAGATGGGCTCGCTCACGGGCGGCCTCGGCGGACTTGGCGGCCTTGGCGGCCTCGGCGGAGGCCTGTTCTGACATGGAGTATATGAGCGGGCAGCTCGGAGAGCTCGTGGAGCAGCTGTCCATGCTGCCGGGAATCGGAACGAAGACGGCGCAGCGGCTTGCCTATCATGTCGTGAGCATGCCGGAGGAGAAGGTGGAACGCCTGTCGAAGGCGCTCATCGAGACGAGGAAGAAGATCCGCTATTGCAGGGAATGCTATACGCTGACGGACAGCGAGGTCTGCCCGATCTGCGCGGACGGCGCCCGCGATCACGAGACGATCATGGTCGTCGAGACGCCGCGCGATCTCGCCGCGTATGAGAAGACCGGAAAGTACGGGGGCGTATACCACGTGCTGCACGGCGCCATTTCCCCGATGCTCGGCGTCGGGCCGGACGACATCCGCTTAAAGGAGCTGATGCGCCGGCTGGAGGGAGACGTGCGCGAGGTGATCATCGCGACGAATTCGACGCTTGAGGGCGAGACGACAGCGATGTACATCAGCAAGCTGATCAAGCCGACGGGCATCAAGGTGACGCGGATTGCAAACGGCGTGCCGGTCGGAGGGGATCTCGAAAATATCGACGAAGTGACATTGCTCCGCGCCCTGGAGGGCCGGACGGAGCTCTGATTTGACGATAGTCCGCGCCCCGGCGGGCCGGACGGAACGCTGATTTTTGTAAAGGGGACGTATGCCGGAACAGGAGAAGGGAAAGAAAAACGGAAGACTGCGCTATATAGCCACGGCATTTGTCGTGGTCTTTGCTGTTGCGGCCGTCATTCTCCTGAAGTACGCGGCGGATCACAGGACTTACAGCTCCTATGTGGTCGAGAAGTTCGTGGACAAGGCCGACAATGTCTCCAAATATGTCTATGTGGACGGCTATGTGCTTCGGTATTCGACTGACGGAGCCGCGCTGATCAAGAAGAATCTCAGCACGGCCTGGAGCGCGGCCTGGTCCATGTCGGATCCGCGCACGGATATCTGCGGGCGCCACATTCTTCTCTACGACAGGCTCGGGACGGATGTCTACATCTATAATGAAAAGGAATGTGTCAGCAGCTTTTCTGCGGATGGACCGATCCTCGAGGCGCGTATATCCGGGAAAAATACGGTGGCAATGCTCGTGCAGGACGGGGAGAGAGTCGACTTTGTCTATTACGGAAGCGACGGGCAGATGATCGCCTCCGGCCAGTCGAGCATGACCGATCCGGGGTATCCGCTCGCGATGGCCGTATCCGAGGACGGCGTGAGCGTCGCGATTTCCTATCTGACGGCGGCCACCGGACAGGTGGGGACGACGGTGCGGTTCTATCATTTCGGCGCCGCCGGCCGCAGCCATGAGAACAACATGACCGGGGAAGAAGTGTTCCCGGGCGTGCTCGCGCCGGAAGTGGACTTCTTAAATGGCAGCGAGTGCGTCGTGTTCCGCGACAACGGATTTACCGTGTACCGCGGGCGCTCCGCCCCGGAGGCGGTGCGGTCGGTTGACTTTCAGGAGGAGATTGTCAGCCTCTTCCACGACGGATCCCATATGGGCTTCCTATTCCGCAGCGCGAATAAGCTTCACCGCTTTGAGATGCGGATCTATACGACAAACGGCAATCTCGTCTCGACCGCCTATGTGGACCACACCTATGAGCGGGTACACGTCTGCGGCGACGAGGTGATCTTCAGCAGTCATTCCGACTTCAGCGTCTACAGCATGAGCGGCTTCTGCCGCTTCAGCGGCAAGGTGCAGGGCGGAAGCGTGGCCGATGTGCTGCGCATCGGAAGGAACCGGCTGCTCGCGCTGACGGATTACAATATGGAGGTGCTTCGTCTGAAATGACATTTCATATGAATCTGCTTACCATCATCGTATGTATCTATCTCGCCATCGCGATGGCGCGGGGATTTTACCGCGGCTTTTTGCGGACGATGTTCTCAATGCTGTTCCTCGTCATCGTGATCGTGCTGACGATGCTGCTCACGCCGCTTATGAGCCGGCTGCTCGCGGACAGCCGCGAGGTGACGAATTTCTATACGGAGAACAGCGCGAAGTTCCTCGAGACCTACGTGCAGAGCGACGGCTCCGTGGACCTGAGCAACATCAGCATCGCGGGAGAGAGCATCGCGGAGACGCCGTTCCGGCTGGCCGCGGCCGTTCTTTCCTCGCTCCTCTCGGCCGCGGGCGTACGCTCGGTCGTGCTGGAGAGGCTCGTCGGATTTGAAATCGGCATGACCGCCACGCTGGTAACCTTCCTATTGGTCTTTATCGGCGTACTCATCCTGCGGATCATCCTGGGCAGAACGACGCGGAACCGCGGCGTGCGCGCCCTGGACCACGTGCTGGGCCTTCCGCTCGGACTTGCGCGGGGCCTGGTCGTCGTCTGGATCATCCTCGGCCTCATCAACCTCCTGGCCTTCGTGCCGCAGATCTCCGGCGCAGCCAGACAGGTCGCGGAGAGCCCGCTGCTCAGCTGGCTCAACAGCCACAACGTGATCATGCAGGGCATCGCGATTCTGATCGCCGGCATTCTGAGATAAAAAATAGATTGCATACAATATGACAAGGGGTCAGACCCCCTGTCATATTTTTTGTTTAATAGGAAACTGC
>DEFE01000059.1:19738-19934 GCA_002350625.1 Lachnospiraceae bacterium UBA2860 | reverse complement strand
AGAGCATTCGGCTGTTAACCGAAGGGTTGTTGGTTCGAGCCCAACTCGGGGAGTTTGTTAAAGAACAGGCCGGGTTGATCGGCAGCAAGAAGCGGCCCCAATAGGTCGCTCTTCATGTTTCTCAGGCCCCATGGTCAAGCGGTTAAGACATCGCCCTTTCACGGCGGTAACAGCAGTTCGAATCTGCTTGGGGTCA
>DEFE01000059.1:0-19697 GCA_002350625.1 Lachnospiraceae bacterium UBA2860 | reverse complement strand
AAGGCACGGGTCTGCAAAACCCTTATCCCCGGTTCGATTCCGGGTGTCGCCTCGAAAGAGATCTGAATGATCAGATCTCTTTTTTTTGTTATGTGTTGCGGGAATCCCTGGATTATTGTTCAAGAAGGCTTTCCATGCTGCAGCCGAGAACTTTGGAGATGCGATAAAGAGTTTGTCCATAAAACCTTGCAGCAATATACATAAAACCTATTGACACAATGGGTTATGATTTTTAAAATAGACAGGACACATCGCGGCGGGCACCATCAGCCGCAATCCGTTGTGTGAGTAGAGGTTATTATGGATTTTTCTGTGATGGCGTCCTATCTCCCTCTTTACTGGAAAGCCATGCTGCTGACGCTGAGGATCGGCTGGATGGGCATTCTCATTGCAATCGCTCTGGGCTTTCTCTGCGCGGCTGCCCGCCGCTGCAAAGTTCCTGTTCTGTCTCAGCTTTCAGGTGCCTACATCGAATTGTTCAGGAACACGCCGCTTCTTGTACAGCTTTTCTTTCTTTATTTCGGCCTTCCTAAGCTCGGCTTCTCCATTCAGGCGGAGGCCTGCGGCGTCCTGGGCCTTGCCCTTCACGGCGGCGCCTACATGGCGGAAACCTTCCGCAGCGGCCTTGAAGCTGTAGACACTATTCAAACGGAGAGCGCGCTTTCCCTCGGCATGAGCCGTTTTCAGACAATGCGCTATGTGGTCCTGCCGCAGGCGGTCTCGATCAGTGTTCCGGCATTTACGGCGAATGTCATCTTTCTTCTGAAGGAGACAAGTGTCTTCTCCGCGATTTCCCTCATGGATCTCATGTTTACGGCGAAGGACCTGATCGGTCTCTACTACCGGACCGTGGAGTGCCTGGTTCTTCTCGTCATCTTTTATCTCCTGATTCTTCTCCCCGTGTCCGCACTGGGAAGTGTGATAGAAAGGAAGCTCCGCTATGCAGGCTTTGGGGATTGACGTTCTTTTTAAAGGCATTAACATGCAGCGGCTCCTCGGCGGCTTATGGGTATCTCTGCGCATCAGCCTGATCTCCGTGGCGATCAGCATCGCGCTCGGGCTCGTCATCGGCGTCGTGATGACCGGAAAGCAGCCGGTGGTGCGCTTTCTCACGCGCCTCTATCTGGAGATCGTGCGTTTTATGCCGCAAATGGTTCTGCTCTTCATCGTGTTCTTCGGTACGACCAGAGTCTTCGGCTGGAACGTGGAGGCGGAGACCGCCTCGATCATCGTCTTCAGCTTCTGGGGAACGGCCGAGATGTCCGACCTCGTCCGCGGCGCGCTCATCAGCATCCCGCGCCACCAGTACGAGAGCGCCGAGGCGCTCGGCATGACGCGCCTGCAACTCTACCGCTATATCATTGTCCCGCAGACGCTGCGGCGCCTCATCCCGCTGTCGATCAATCTGGTCACTCGCATGATCAAGACCACCTCCCTTGTGATGATGATCGGCGTCGTTGAAGTCCTGAAGGTCGGGCAGCAGATCATAGAGGCGAACCGCAAGTCATCCCCGAACGCCGCGTTCGGCGTGTACGCCGCCGTGTTTCTCCTGTACTTTATCGCCTGCTGGCCGATCAGCATGTTCTCAAAATATCTGGAAAGGAAATGGGCAGCATGAGTTCCGAAGTCTTGATTGAAGTCAGTCATCTTGTCAAACAGTATGACGAAAATGCCGTCATCAGCGATCTCTCCCTGACTGTTCATAAGGGCGAAGTCGTCGTCATCGTCGGCCCCTCCGGCTGCGGAAAGAGCACGCTCCTCCGCTGCATGAACGGGCTCGAGCCGATCCAGGGCGGCTCCGTCACCTTCCGCGGAGAAAGTGTCGACGGCAGCTCGAAGTCTGTCGGCCGGATCCGGCAGAAGGTGGGCATGGTCTTTCAAAATTATGAGCTGTTTCCTCACAAGACAGTCCTTGAAAACATCCTGCTCGCGCCGCTTAAGGTCCAGAAAAGAGCGCGCGCGGAGGCGGAGGCGGAAGCGCTCGAGCTTCTTAAGAGGGTAGGCCTTCCGGACAAGCGCGACAGTTATCCCAGGCAGCTCTCCGGCGGCCAGAAGCAGCGCGTCGCGATCGTCAGGGCCCTCATGATGCATCCCGAGGTGATCCTCTTCGATGAAGTGACGGCGGCGCTCGACCCGGAGATGGTGCGCGAGGTCCTTGTGGTGATGCTCGAGCTGGCGAAGCAGGGACTTACGATGGTGATCGTCACGCACGAGATGAGCTTTGCCAAGGCGGCGGCGGACAGAGTCATATTCATCGATGACGGCGGGATCGTAGAGGAGGGAACGCCGGAGGCGTTCTTCGAGCATCCGTCGACGGAGAGGGCGCAGCGCTTCCTGAATACCTTCACTTATGAAAAAATCCTAAAATAAAATCCATAAAACCTATTGACATACTAAGAATAAAGAGGTAGTATATGCGAAACGGCGATGATCCGCCGGCCTTTAAAAGAAAGGAGAGAGCCATATGTTAATCCTGGCAGCCGCAAACAGTAAAGCGCGCATGTGCCGCTGTCGAATGCTTAACTCCCGGGCGGTTTTACCCGGCAGGCGCATCGACGGTTCTTCCTCCATGCCTTCCTTGCGGCATGTGTGAACATGGGTTTGCCTGTCAATCTGCCCGGGAGCTCGAGATGCGAGCTCCCTTTTTTGTTGAAAGAGGGCTGCATGCAGGAACATAAAACCCCGGCGTTTTCAAAAAGACGCCATTCATCCTGAGATGAAATGAAGGAGAAAAATTATGAAAAAGATAGTGAAGGCAGCGATCGCAGCAGTGACAGTCATAGGTCTTACGGCGGTACCGGCCGCGGCGGAGGACGTGCTTTACAGATCCGTCGATGAAATCGTCGCTGACGGCACGATAAACATCGGCGTGTTCTCCGACAAATCCCCCTTCGGCTATGTCGATGAGAACGGCGAGTATCAGGGCTACGACGTCTATCTCGCAGAGAAGCTCGGTGAGGATCTCGGCGTAGAGATCAATTACGTATCCACCGAAGCGGCCAGCCGCATCGAGTATCTGGAGACCGGCAAGGTCGACATCATTCTCGCCAACTTCACGGTGACGGACGAGAGAGCAGAGGTCGTCGACTTCGCTTATCCATACATGAACGTGGCGCTCGGCGTCGTCTCCCATGACGACAACGTGCTGACAAGCCTCGACGATGTCACCGCCGACGACCAGATCATCGTGATCTCGGGAACGACGGCCGAGACCTATCTCACGAAGGAATATCCGGACATCAAGCTGCAGAAATTCGACACCTACGCGGCGGCGAAGAGTGCTTTCGAAAATGGCACCGGCATCGCATGGGCGAACGACAACACAGAGGTCATCGCATTTGCGACGGAAAATGAAGGCTATACCGTCGGCATCGACTCGCTCGGCAGCGCCGACACGATCGCCCCGGCTGTCACAAAGGGCAACGAGAGCCTGCTGACATGGCTGAATGAAGAGCTCGTGAAGCTCGGGTCGGAGAACTTCTTCCACGCGGATTACGAAGCAACCCTCATCGATACTTACGGCGCAGACTACGAGGACACGCTGGTTGTGGAACCGGCGGAAGCGGCATAAAGGCGTATGGATATGAAAAGCGTTTATCTGAAAACAGTCAGCAACAGATACTGTAAACACTGATAGATAGAGGAGATAGAGTATGAGCGAATACAGATTTGAAACCCTGCAGCTGCATGTCGGTCAGGAACAGCCGGATCCGGCGACGGACGCACGCGCGGTCCCGATTTACCAGACGACCTCTTATGTGTTCCGCAACAGCAAGCACGCCGCGGACCGCTTCGGCCTCGCCGATGCCGGCAATATCTACGGGAGACTGACCAATTCCACCCAGGGCGTGCTCGAGGAGAGACTCGCGGCCCTTGAGGGCGGCAGCGCGGCCCTTGCGCTCGCCTCCGGCGCCGCAGCCATTTCCTACACGATCGAGGCGCTCGCGGCAAACGGCGGCCACATCGTAGCCCAGAAGACCATCTACGGCGGCAGCTNNATATTTTCCGCCAAGCTCACGGAAACGCCGCAGGATCGCTTCATCGGGCAGCGTTACGCCGATCTTCTGCCGCAGACCCGACGTATTGACTTCAAGCGCCTTGTGATTTCGTACCAGAGCGTTCAGCACCTCGTCTATCTGTTCACGGTACTGCGCCGTTGTGATCTGCAAAGACGGATTAGCCGCAATATAGCGGAACGGATAGGTCAGATGTGCAAGGGAATCGAAGCGGTCATCCTCGATCAGCTCCATCATTTCCTCAAAATAGCGATTCAGCAGTTTTGGCGCGTTCTCTTCATTATATTTCAGAAAATAGAAATCCTGTTCACCCCTGAGATTATGCAGCGACCCCAGCACAAAGTCATATGCGCCGAGCGACAGCGCTTCTTCTGCCGCCTTTGTATCCTGAGTCGGCTGTCCAAGTTCGATCCCCAGATAGATCTTGATCTTTTCGGCATACAATCCTCTTGCCTTGAGGGTATCTCTGATCGAGCCTTCGATATCCTGTCTGACGTTGTTCGGATAATAGTCGTTACAATCGCAGTGATCTGTCACGGTGATAGAATAAAGTCCCATCTGATACGCTCTGTCACAAAGCATGACAACGCTGTCTTTTCCGTCAAATGAATTTTCGCTGTGTGTATGGCTGTCCGATATAAATTGATACTTCAATATGATCCTCTCCCCTGATATGCAGCATTCATTGCCCGATCAGCGCCGCTTGAGCGTCTGCGGTCACGAGCCGACATTTTTCATTCATTCTTATTCCAAACAGATTATATCACGATTCTTCCATTTTTGATACATCAATACTGATGTAAAATAACAGCTTTTTTTCGCCGTATTTTGTCTAAGAATACAGAGAAGGGTCACAAAAAACAATTTGAGAAAAAATCCCAAATACCTATTGACAAGATAGGAATAATATGTTATAGTAAACGCACACCAATTCGATAGGTTTTGTAAAAAGTTGATTCAGGAAAGAAGCGATCAAAATGTACCTTGTCTTTCGGGCGCTGCGCCATAATTTTCGGTTCGGGCGAATGTGAATTACCTCTTGTCTTCACTGTCAGAGATCATATCTATTCAACCAATATTTATTATGAAAGAGGTAATCATCATGAGCAATTATCGTTTTGAAACATTACAATTACACGTTGGTCAGGAACAGGCTGACCCTGCTACCGATTCCAGAGCCGTACCGATCTATGCGACAACTTCTTATGTGTTCCATAACTCCCGGCACGCCGCCGACCGTTTCGGTCTGAGGGACGCCGGAAATATCTACGGCAGACTGACAAACTCTACCCAAGGCGTTTTTGAAGACAGGATCGCTGCGTTAGAGGGCGGCGTGGCTGCTCTTGCGGTGGCATCGGGCGCTGCGGCGATCACTTACACCATTCAGGCGCTGGCGCAGGCAGGCGAGCATATCGTCGCGCAAAAGACCATCTACGGCGGCAGCTACAATCTGCTCGCTCATACACTTCCGCAGTACGGCATCCGGACGACCTTTGTCGACGCGCACAACCTGAAAGAGCTTGAGGACGCGATCGAAGAGGACACGAGGGCCGTCTATCTGGAGACGCTCGGTAACCCCAACAGTGACATCCCGGACATCGACGCGATCGCGGACATCGCCCACAGGCACGGGCTCCCGCTCGTCATCGACAATACCTTCGGCACACCCTTCCTCATCCGGCCCATTGAACACGGCGCCGACATCGTCGTGCACTCCGCGACCAAGTTCATCGGCGGACACGGCACGACGCTCGGAGGCATCATCGTCGAGTCGGGCAAGTTCGACTGGAGCGCGTCCGGGAAGTATCCGAACATCGCGGAGCCCAATCCGAGCTATCACGGCGTCTCCTTCTATCAGGCGGTAGGCCCGGCGGCCTTCGTCACCTACATCCGCGCCATCCTCTTAAGAGACACGGGCGCGACGATCTCTCCGTTCAACGCCTTCCTCCTCCTGCAGGGCGTGGAGACCCTGTCCCTCAGGCTTGAGCGGCACGTGGAGAACACGAAGAAGGTCGTCGAGTATCTGAGCCGGCATCCGCAGGTCGAGAAGGTCAACCACCCGTCCCTTCCGGATCATCCGGACCACGCGCTCTACGAGAAGTATTTCCCGAACGGCGGCGGCTCGATCTTTACCTTTGAGATCAAGGGCGGCCAGGAGGAGGCCTGGAAGTTTATCGACGGGCTTGAGATCTTCTCGCTCCTCGCAAATGTCGCCGACGTGAAGAGTCTGGTGATCCACCCGGCCTCGACGACGCACTCCCAGCTCTCGGAAGAGGAGCTCCTTGATCAGGGGATCAAACCGAGCACGATCCGTCTGTCGATCGGCACGGAGCACATCGACGACATCATCGCCGATCTCGAGAAGGGCTTTGCGGCGAGCAGGGCGTAAAGGATAAGGCAGGCGGCCGGGATCGCCTGAATAAGTGCAAAAGGCAGACGGCCGGAAGCACCGGCCGCAAGGATCTGAATAAGGGAAAGGACGCGCGGCGTCTCCGCTCATACTCATTTGCGGGGGCGCCGCCATTTTCGTGCTGATCGTGCTTCTTGGCACAGGGGATAAAAAGATGTATGATAGAAGGCAATGAAGAATGACAGGATCGGAGGCCTTATATGCAGATAGGGGAAATCGCGCGCAGGAAGGCGTTTGAGCTGCTGGACAAGGCGCAGGGCGGCCGTCTCGGCCGTCTGAAAGAAGTGACAAAATCGGAGATTAAAAACGGGGTGACGGAGGAGTACATGCGGCGGCGCGTGAGAGCCATCTGCGAATACGCGCATGAGAACTGCCCCTTCTACCGCCTGGTGGAGTATAAAGGCTGCCTGGACGACTTTCCGGTGCAGACGAAGGGAGATTTCATCGCCCACTATGAGAGCACGATCAGCGACCACTACAGCGCGCACAGGGACGCCCTCGCGCACCTGACGACGAGCGGCTCGACGGGGACGCCCTTTACGGTGCTCGCGGACAGGGAGAAGATGGACCACGTCAATATGAACTTCATGGCGGTGCTCGAGCTGAACGGCTTCCGCATGGGCATGAAGCGCGGCGAGTTCCGCGCGTGGATCAAGGGAAAGAACACGGTCCCGCTTATGAGATCCATCAAGAACAACCTGTATATGGTCGACATTTCCAACATGAGCGACGAGAACATCGCCGCGATCTTCCGGCGGATTAAAAGAGAGCGCATCCAGGTGCTCGTCGCTTACTCGAGCGCGATCGCGGCCCTTGTCGACTACGCGGAGCGGAAGCACCCGGATATCAGCGGCTGGGATGTGGAGATGATCTTCACGATGGGCGAGGCGCTGAGCGAGGGGACGCGGCAGAAGGCGAAGGAGCTCTTCGGCATCACGCCGGTGCTGTCCTACGGGAATAACGAAAATGGCTTCATCGCGGTCTCGCTCCCCGGCGAGGACGTCTACACGATCGACCTCTACCACTACTATGTCGAGATTCTCAAGATGGACGCGGACGAGCCGGTAGAAGAGGGCGAGGTCGGGCGCATCGTGATCACGGACTACTACAACCGGGCCTTCCCGATGATCCGCTACGACACGGGCGACACGGGCCGGATGCAGGTGATCCGCACGAGCGGCGGGCGCATCAAGGCGAAGTTCACGGAGATCTGGGGACGCAGGGGCTCCCTCCTCTACAACACGAAGGGAGAGCCGCTCTCCATCCACGTCTTCATGAACAATCTCCTCAATTTCGAAGGCATTTTGCGCCAGGCGCGGTGCATCCAGACGGGCATAAAGGAGTATACGATCGAGCTCAATCCCTACAGGGGAGTGAAGGTCGACGAGGCGGCAGTCAAAGCGTCCTATCAGCGCTATCTCGGCGAGGACGCGGAGATCACGCTCACGTATGTCGACGCGCTCCCGCAGCAGCAGTCCGGCAAGACGATGGTGTGCGAGCAGAAGTGCGGCGCTTACCTGTGAGGAGAACGGCGACATGAGAGTATCGGATTATCTGGCAGAAAAAGCGGCGGAAGCCGGCATCCGCGACGTCTTCCTGGTCGTGGGCGGCGGCGCGATGTATCTCGACGACGCCTTCGGGCACAGTAAGAAGCTGCACTGCACCTATCACCACAACGAGCAGGCCGCGGCGATGGCGGCGGAGTCCTACGCGAGAGAGGACAACACGCCCGCCTGCGTCATCGTGACTACGGGCCCCGGCGCGACGAACGCGCTGACGGGATGCCTGTGCGCCTATATGGAATCCATTCCCGTATTTATTCTGTCCGGCCAGGCGCGGTACGCGACGACGGTGCGCGGCATGGGCCTCAGCCTCCGCTCGACCGGCATTCAGGAATTCGACGTCACGAAGAGTGCGGCGCCGATGACGAAATACGCGGTCATGGTGGAGAAGAAAGAGGATGTCCGCTACGCGGTCGAGCGCGCCCTGTACCTGATGAACAGCGGCCGCAGGGGACCGGTGTGGGTGGACGTCCCGCTCGACGTACAGAGCGCGGAGATCGACCCCGCGTGTCTGCGCGGCTACGACCCGGCGGAGGACAGGCAGGAGCGCATTCCAGATGTGCGCGAAGGGGCGGTCAGGCAGACGATCGAGAAGCTCCGCACGGCGAAGCGGCCGGTCCTCTTCGGCGGCGCGGGCGTGCGCGCTGCAGGCGGCGCGGAGGCCTTCCGGGAGCTCTCCATGCTCCTCGGCATTCCCGTGCTGACCGGCATGTCGAGCGTCGACCTCGTGCCGGAGAGCTGGCCTTATTACGCGGGCCGCACGGGCATGACCGGCCAGAGGGCGGGGAATCTAACGATGGCCGGCAGCGACGTCTTCCTCTCGATCGGAAGCCGCTTAAGCTTTCTGCAGACGGGCTTCAACTACAAGGAGTGGGCGCGCGGGGCCTATGTCATCGCAAATGAGATCGACCCGGAGGAGCTGAAAAAGCCGAACGTCCACGTCGAGCTTCCGGTGATCTGCGACGCCGCGGCCTTCATGAACGCGCTGATCCAGGCGCTCCGGGCGGAAGGCGCAGACGAGGCGCACCCGTTCCGGACGGAGGAGGCGGCCGCGTGGTGCGCGCGGAGCCTTGCGAGGCGGAAGGCTTATCCGCCGGTCACGGAGAAGATGCGCGGGCCGCAGGCGGACGGGGCCGGAAACATTTACGCATTTTATGATGCCTTATCGGAGCAGATCCCGGAGGGAGAGCCGCTCGTCGTGAGCGTCGGCACCTCCCGCGTCGCCGCGATCCAGGCGTTCCGGGTGAAGGACGGCGCGCGCTTCTTTACGAACACGGCGACGGCCTCCATGGGCTACGGCCTGCCCGCCGCGATCGGCATGGCGGTACGGCTTGGCGCAAGCGGGACGGCGGTCAACATGGTGAACGGCGAGGGGTGCTTCATGATGAATCTGCAGGAGATGCAGACGATCGCGACGAACCGCCTGCCCGTCCGCGTCTTCCTTTTGTGCAACGGCGGGGACCACCCGATCNNNACTCGATCAGGCAGACCGAGCGGGCTTATTTCGGGGATGAGAAGCTCATCGGCATCGGGCCGGAGAGCGGGGACCTCGGCTTCCCGGAGGCGGCGAAGGTCGCGGAGACCTTCGGATTTTCCTACGGCGCCTGCCTGAGGAACGAGACGCTTGATGAGGACCTCGCGGCGGCGATGGAACTGCCGCTGCCAGCGCTCATCGAAGTGCAGGCGTCCCCGCTGCAGAGCACGGAGCCGAAGGCTTCCTCCAGGCGGCTTCCGGACGGCAGCTACGCGACCGTGCCGCTTGAGGACATGGCCCCGTTCCTTGACCGGGCCGAGCTGGAGAGAGAACTTGAAATTCCGATGACGGAAGGAGAGAGACGGCAATGAGTGAGAAGCGAAAACTGCTGTCCGTCGTCATCCCGACCTACAACGAGCAGGAGAACGTCGGGCCGATGACGGAGACGCTTCGGGCGATCTTCACGGAGCAGCTGCCCGCTTATGACTATGAGATCATCTATATCGACAACCACTCGAAGGACGGGACGCGGCAGCTCCTGAGGAAGATCTGCGCGGAGGATGCGCATGTCAAAGCCATTTTCAACGCGCGCAACTTCGGACAGCTCCGCTCGCCGGTGCACGGCCTCAGGCAGGCGTACGGCGACGCGGTGATCCGCCTCAACGCGGATTTTCAGGATCCGCCGGAGATGATTCCGACGCTCGTGCACGAGTGGGAGGCCGGCAACAAGATCGTCATCGGCATCAAGAACAAGACCGAGGAGGGAAAGATCATCGGTTTTGTCAGAAGAGAGTATTACAAGATCCTCAGGAGGATCACCGATATCGGCCACATCGAGAACTTTACGGGCTTCGGGCTCTACGACAAAGCCTTCGTGGACGTGGTGCGCGGCATACACGACCCGATGCCGTATCTGCGCGGCATGATCGCCGAGCTCGGCTATGACTACAAGCCCGTGCCTTATGACCGGCCCGAGCGCCGCGCGGGGAAGAGCAAGAACAACTACTACAGCCTCTACGACGTGGCGATGACCGGAATCACGGCCTATTCCAAGGTGCCGCTCCGCATCGCGACCTTCGGGGGCATGGCGATCGGCGCGGTGAGCTTTGTCATCGCGATCGTCTATCTGATTCTGAAGCTCGTCCACTGGGACTGGTTCCGCTCGGGGATCGCGCCGCTTGTGATCGGCGTCTTCTTCATCGGCGGAGTACAGCTGTTCTTCACGGGACTTCTCGGGGAGTACATCCTGTCGATCAACCAGAGGGTGCTGGACCGCCCGCTGGTCGTGGAGGAGGAGCGGATCGGATTCGAAGACAATACGCCGATAGTGGAGTAAAAAACATGACAAGGGGTCAGACCCCTTGTCATATTTTTAATCTGCGAACGTATATCCGTCTCTTCCGTTCTTCTTCGTCCGGTACAGCGCCTCATCTGCCATGCGGACAAGGGATGCCGTGTCCTTAGCTTTTGATCCGTGCGCGATGCCGCAGCTTACGGTAAAGCCCGGATGCTCTTTCGGAATGCTCAGTTCCGCCCGGATCTTCTCCAGCTTATCAATCAGCAGATCCTTCCATTTTTCTTCCGCATGGATCATAAGAACACAGAATTCATCGCCGCCGAGTCTGCAGATATAATCATCGGCCCGGAAATTCTTCTTCAGCACATAGACGAATCTGGCGAGGATCTTATCACCGATCTGGTGTCCATACTGATCATTAATATCCTTAAAATTATCTATGTCAAAAAGAAGCAGATACGCTGAAGCCCGGTCAATGACAGGTAAAAGAAGGTCATAGCCGGCCCGGTTGTACGCGCCGGTCAATTCATCATGAGATGCCTTGAAATTCAGGCTCTCAAGACTTCTTTTATAGACATCGTACATCTTATTATATGCCTGTGCCAGGTATCTGAACTCACTTGCCCCGATCTCGGGAAGCGGATCATCCTCCTTGATCCGGTCTGCCGCTTCCAGAACAGGGTGGATGCCAAGTCTTGACGTCATCCATACGACGGCCAGGAAGCCGATCGTCTGAAGCAGGATGATGAGCCTCACAATGTTGAGCTCCAGCTGGAGAAGTTTCAGGGATGCCTCTTCTTCCTTCCGGGTCAGGTTTTTGATCTCCTTCAGGCTGCGCTTCATGTTTGAACGAATGACATCTTTCAGCTTGTAATAATCATTGCTGAGGAGGAGCTGCGCCGCATGATACATCTTTTCATCGGGACTTAAGGCAGCGTCTTCTTCTGACAGCCCGACATCCTTGAGAGCCTCCGGATAGTACTGATACCCTTTTGCCTCAATGACGAGCTTCATCCCGTAGTATTCCAGATTCATCAGTTCAAGGGAGGCCTCCATGGCAGTTTCGAGATATTGATACGCAGTATCGTAGAGGGGATCGTCATTCATCTGATCCAGGGCCTTCTCCCGCCTTGTGGATTCTTCCGCTTCCGTGAAGTATTCTTCCAGAAAAGCCATGTTGCCGGTTCCGGCAAAGCGCTGCGCTCTCTCGGTCAGATAATCAGACGCATCCATCAGACTGGTCGCAGCGTCTTCCATAGCAATATGCTTATCTGTCGCTTCTTTCAGCCGCAGGAAAGAAGATGAAAGACGGTAGGTGGAGTAGCCCATGATCGCTGTCATGACGATCGCCGCCACGACCATCCAAAGGTTAAATATGCGTAAAGAAAACCCGTTATGTTGTTTCTGTCTGATCTTCATTGTCCGCTCCATTTATAACCGGATTCGATCGCCTGTGTCGTACGACCCTGTACGCGCCGGGCCGGGACCGCATCAATTTAATGAATATCAATGGGATCGCCCGTCTTTATCTTTTCAAATTCTTCGACCGGCATGGGCTTATAGAAGTAGTAACCCTGCATTTCAAAGCAGCCCTTGTCTTTTAGAAATGCAGCCTGTTCAGCTGTTTCCACGCCTTCCGCGATCATTTCCATCCCAAGCATACGAATCATCTGGACCATGCAGCTGACAATCGTCCGGCTCTTCTCCGCATCACCTGACGACGTCAGGAAATGGAGATCAAGCTTGATGCGATCGACCGGCACCTCCTTGAGCATGTGCAGGGAGGAATAGCCGCTGCCGAAATCATCCATCTCCACCAGGAAGCCCATCGCCCTCAGTCTTTCCGTGGCATCGATCAATATCTCGGAATTCTCAACATAGGCAGTTTCCGTGATTTCGATATGAAGCTGGTCAGGCGCAAGATCGTAGGTCTGAATCAGACGATAAAAATGTTCCGCAATGTCATAGTCCTTGCGAATATCATCACGTGAGACATTCACGGAAACAGATCTTCGATTCCCGGATGCATTCCACCGGTGAAGGTCTTTGCAGACCGTCTCCCAGACAAAACAATCCAGATCGAATATGAGTCCGGCCTCTTCAAGTGTAGCTATGAAATCAAACGGATACAGCCAGCCGAGTTTGGTATGGTCCCACCTGCACAGAGCCTCTGCGCCGATGATCTGTCCCTTCTCGTAATCCACCTGCGGCTGATACCATACCCGGATATCCCCGGAGCTGATCGCCTCCGGAAGATAATTAATGATCTCCGCGATGCGTTTTCCTTTTTTCCACTGCTCGGGATTATAGAACTGAAAGGCGCCCTTTCGGCTGTCCCGGATTCTTTTCTCCGCAACGCGGGCAAGGTCCAGCATATGGTCTACATCGATCTCTTTGAAGTCCTTCGGCGTCAGCACATAGATGCCGCTGCAGATCTGGACTCTGGTCTCTATTCCCTGGTTGATAAAGAAATTCTGTATGGGAAGGAACACATTCCTTTCGTCCTCCCGCATTTGCTCATCCACTGTGATCAGCCGGAGAACGGCAAAATGATCGGCATCTACTCTTGCGATGGCTTCTTCCTCAGACAGATTCTCCAGGGACTTTTCTGCCCAGAATTTCAGCAGCGCGTTCCCGGCGTCCCTGCCGAGACTGTCATTAATGTACTTGAAGTCCCGGATGTTGTTATAGGACAGGAAATACGGCGTGTCCGGATGCGCGCGCAGCAGTTCTTCTACACGCTTACGGAATCCGTTCATGCTTAGAAGGCCGGTCAGAGGATCCTTATCCATCATCTGCTGAATCGTCTGCTCATGCAGCTTTTGTTCAGAGCGAACCCTCTGTACCGCGATCACAATGACCAGCGCAATGATAATCAACCCTGCAAGCAGGATCAGCCGATATTGGTATAGATAGTCGGAGAAGTCGTATCGATACAGCTTTCGCGAAGTGTAATCCAGAATAATCGCCTGCCGCTGATGCTCAGTGAGCGCAGCTATGCCCTGATTCAGACGTTCGATGACAGCCTGTCCTTCCGGCGTATTCAAAGTGCCTGCACGAAAGTCCATGGAGAACATAGCTGATGGCTGTACAACCAGATCACCGTAAGAAGGCTTCTGGAGCACATAATTCCATACATAGGAATTGTAGAGCAGTGCATCTACACCGCCGGAGCGAAGGGCTCTGACACAGTCCGGCATTGTTTCGTAAAGGCTGATTTCCACGCCCGGATAGGATTCCCGGACAGTCTCTGCGACGCCCGCCTGAGAGGCAAGCATCCCGACATGCAGGTGATTCAGCGGAGGAAGGATCCTGCTGCCTTCCGTAACAAGCGTAAATGGTGTCTGCATGAGGTTATCGGAGACGATGCTTGGCTTCCCTGAAGCACTTGGAATATCGCTGCCAAATGGCATAATCACATCGTACTCCGGATGATCCAGTGCTTCTTTCAGCGTTTCTTCCCCAATCGGCCGGAATACGGGAGTAAAACCTGCCTCCTGTGCCGCAGAACGCATCAGATCCACACCGATGCCCACGGCTTCACCTGTCACCGGATCCTCATAAAAGATCGGACAGCGGTCCACGGGAATTCCGACAACCAGAGCAGCTTCTTCAGTCTCCCCGGAAACGGCATTCGCGGGAATGAAGGCAAAAGACATGACAAAGATCATGCATGCAATGGCTATTCGTCCTGTTTTGTACAATCGTTTTGTTTTCATGGCAGAACACCTGTCTTTTCTTTATCTGGCCTGTAATATTTTAACGTTTCCGACAGGAAAAAACAACATCACGAGGCACTGCCCACTTTGATGATGCGGGCGGGGCCTTTTTTATTGACCTTCTGCGCGACGCAGGGAGTCCCGGTCTCGGCGGTGAGGAACTGAAGGACAAAATCCTCGTTCTCCGTGACGAGGCGCATGCGGCCGCTGTCAATGAGGGAACTGAGGAGATTGTCGGGGTCGGGCACGCCGGCGGCCTCCGCGAGCGCGTAGTAGCGGGGCGTGAAGTTGTCCCAGCTGCCGGCCCGGAAGACGTGGGAGAAGGTGTCCGTGGGCTTAATCTCGTCGATCGTGTGCCCCCACGCGAAGAGGTGCACGTAGATCGGGCTCTCGACCGCGTAGATGCGCTCCGGGTGGGCGTCGATTTCCTTTCTCAGCTTCCGGTAGGAAGCGGCGGTACTTGCGGAGCGCAGGGAGGCGACGGCTTCGTTGTAAGCAGGCAGAAACAGGAAGCAGGGCACAAAGAGCAGCGCCGCACTGATGAGCGCGAGCGGCAGAGACAGCTTCCTTTCGCGGCGCGGCGCGTTGATCGCGAGAAAGACGATGTCGGCGACGGCCAGCGGCGCGGCGACCCGGAGAAGAAAGCGCATCCGGATGAAAGCGAGCGCTCCCAGCACAAGCAGCAGCATGAGGAAGGTCAGGCAGAGCGGCAGGCGCCTCGCGTCTCTGTCCGCGATGAGGAGCAGCAGGAAGAAGGCCGCCGGGATGAGCAGCAAGAGGAGGTTTGTTTTCGACGAAAATGCCTCCAGCGTATAGGACAGCCGAAACCGCTTCGTATAGGCCTGTTTCTGGATCTGTGAGATGGCGAGCAGCCGCTCCTTGGAAAAGGTCTGTTTCTCGCAGAAGGTCCAGCGGTTGAGGATGAGGTAAGCTTCCTTCGTGAAGCCGGCCTCCGTGTACGCGTCGGCAAAATCTTCATACGCCATGAGCGGATAGTCGAGCCAGTCGGAGCGCGCGCTGTTGTAGCTGCGGAAATCCTGCCACGCCTCAGCGCTGTAGGCGCGCTTCTCGACGAGGCGCGAGGCGCCGATCAGGGCTAAGAGAACGAGTCCCGCCCCGGCAAAGGTGAGCAGCCTTTTTTTCCAGGCACTGTCCGCCCTTAGATCTTTTTGCAGAAGGCAGGCGGCGTACAGCGGAAAGGCGAGCGCGCAGGTCGGCAGCAGACAGTCGCTGCGGAACTCGAGACTGAGCGCCATGAAGAGAAGGCCCGGAAGCAGACGGCGCAGCGGCGCTCCGCCGCGCAGGCGGACCAGCACGAAAGCAAGGCCGGCGGCCGCTGTGAAGAACGCGGCGGCCGTGTAGGTGAGAAAAAGCGGCGCCGCGGCGACATTGATGAGAGCGATCAGAGCGTAGGCGGCCGGATGCGCGCCGCAACTTGCCAGACTGTCATAAAAGAGCGCAAAGCTCAGCGTAAATCCAGCAAGCAAAAGAACGGCGTACCAGTTGACGGCCGGAAGGATGTGATAGAGCCCTTTTAAGAGAAGACCGAGCGGATAGCCGACGAAGATCAGGTGCGCCTGATACGTCTCTCCGAAAGAGCCATTTGCGATGTAATTGATGAGATAGTCATCCCCGTACATGTAGAAAATGTCGGCAAAAAGACACGGCAGCACCGTGAGCGCGGCCGCGGCGAGGAGACAGAGCGGAAAGACCGGTATATGTTTTTCTCTTATGTTTATCTTCATCATGGTTCTGCATCACGGCCGTCCGCTGATTCCGGCAGACGGCTGCCCATATCGTTTCATGGATACCCTGCGCTTCGTCAGCTGCGGCTGCGCGTGTCGTTTAAATGATGGCCCTGCGCTTCGTCAGCTGCGGCTGCGCTTCCTGCGTGCGGCGCTTACGCCGACAAGAATCCAGGCGAGCAGATAAGCGCAGGCGGCTGCGAGCGTGATGATGAGCCCTGCCTTAAAATGCGGGATGCTGTAGCGGAGCGTCACGCGGGAGGTGCCGCGTCCGACCTTCACGCCGGTGAATCCGCCGCACACATTCAGCACCTCTGCCGCTTCTCCGTTCACCTCGGCCTCCCAGCCGGAGAGGTACAGGAAGGGGACGAGGAGAAGCGCCTCATCCTGATCCGAGCTGACGACCGCCGTGTAGGTGTCGTCTTTAAAAGAAATCTCTTCGACGGGCGACGCTTTCAGCTTCTCGAAGTGCGCGAGCGGATCGCTGCAGGTGACGAGCTCAAGCGCGGAGAGCGTCACGCTCTTCGCATCCTCGTCGATGTCGAAGCGGAAGCCGGCGATGCCGTCGGGCAGGAGCGTCAGGGACTCCGGATAGTACTTGTTGTAGGCAATGGTTCCGACAAAGTCCGGATGCGCGTCGGTCTCCGCGTCGGGGAGATAGTAGAGCGCGATGGTGCGCATGACATTCTTCTTCGTGTGCACCGTCATGTGCAGGTAGTTTGACGTATCTTTGCTCTCGGGCGGGGTGTTCAGATAGACGTAGATGTAGGGGTCTTCGCCCGTCGCCGTGAAGCGGACGCCGCTCTTTGTTTTCTCCATCTTCAGATTGTGCGGATTCGTCCACAGGGCAGTCGAGAGCAGGTCGCGGCGCGTGTCGGCATTTTCGGCGAGAATTTCCTGTGCAGACGCGGCCGGCGCCTGGGATGCGCTTTCCACGGAAGCCGGATCCTCGGCACGTTCCGAGGCCGCCGGGTCCTCGGCACTTTCCGAGGCCGTCGGGTCTTCGGTGCTTTCGTCAGATGCCGCCGTGCCCTCGGCGCTTTCATCAGATGCCGCCGTGCCCGTCAGGTACCAGGCCTGCGTGAGATACTGCATGCGGTCCGGCAGGTCCGCGGCGAGATAGTCGTCTTCACTGATCTCGCCTTTCAGCAGATAGCCGAAGGGCAGTGCATTCTTGTTGCGGTAGACATTTGTGACGGCAGTGCCGTCCTTCGAGGGATAGGAGGCGATCTTCTCAAACAGCGCCTCTTCCGTGAAGGACGCGTCCGGCTTCTCGCGGCGGATCAGGTAGCGGCCGCCAAGAAGCGTGAACTGTCCGTACTCCGGATACCCGCTCATGAAGTAGGGCGTGCTGACTTCGTTGGTCCCGTGCGCCTGCGCGATCGAGCGGAGGGACGCCGGATTGGTGTTGTTGTAAAGGGTCGTGCCGTTGAAGCCGTCGACGAGTCCCTCGTTGGCGTAGGCGTAGCTCTCGGTCGAGGCGATGCGGTAGAGTTCGGGATCTTCCCTCATGAGATCCTGCACCGCCTTGTCCGTGTCCTCGCTGTAGGCGGAATTGCCGAACTGCTCCTTCGTCAGGTATAGGCGCAGGTAGAGCGTGTCGTGCCGCATGACGAGGATCTCCGCCGCGATGAAGGCGATGAGGAGAAGGCCGCCCACGCGCTTCGGCAGAAAGCGGAAGAGGATCAGGAACAAGGCCGCGGCGGCGAAGAAGAGCGCGAAGAAGCGGACGGTCCGCATGGAGAGGGTGAACTCGTACCTTCCCGCGAGGCGGAAGAGCCCGAAGAAGATGAGCGCCGTACACGCGGTGCCCGCGATCACGGAGAAGGCCAGCGCGCGGGCGTCGGCATCCGTGAGGAGCTCCCGGATGAAGAACACGGCCGCGAGGCACATGAGGAAGCTGATCCAGAAGGAGAAGCGCATGACCAGCCAGTTGAGGTTCAGAATGTAGCGGAGCACCGGCAGAAAGAGCGCCGCAAGGCATAGGAGCGCCCCCGTGAGCACCGCTTTCCTCGACTGTCTCCGGTAAAGGAGGTAGAAGAAAGCGAAGAAAAAGAGCACGCTCACGGAGAGCACGGCGATTTCGTAGTAATTGTCGGGGCCGGTGTAGAGATCGCCGATCCCGGTCATGTTCTCGGAGAAAAGCCGCGCCGCGCACGCGTAGACCATCCGGGGATCAATCCCTTTTTTGAGGAAGGTCAGGAGCGGGCGGGAGGCGTCGGAGGTGCGCACCGACCCGAGGAAGGTGACGGATACGGACACGACGCACACGGCGGAGAGGATGAGGGAGAGGAGCGCCGCGAAGGCGGTCCCGAAATACTGCTTCAAAAATGCCGGAAGGCGCTCCTTAAGAAACAGGGCGCGGAGCGGCAGATACGCGATCACGAAGAGCGCGGTCATATACGTGAAGAAGTAGTTGGTGAAAAGATACAGGGCGAGCACGCCCGTGAGCGCGAGGAAGCGCGCCGGCGTGCGCTTCCTTGCGAAAGCTTCGACAGCGAGCATGGTCAGCGCGAACATGCTCACGCAGACGCCGTAGCTCAGGTTCTGGCTCCACAGCACGCTGTAGCCGGAGAAGGCGAAGAGAAGCCCGCCCGCGACCGAGGCGATCCCGTGCTCCGTATAGAGCAGGAAGAAGCGGAAGGAAGCCCAGGCCGTGACGAGCGTCCCCAGATAGAGCTGGAGAAGAAGACCGGCGGGCATGGTGCTCCTGTTAAAGAAGAGGAGCAGCGCCTTTAAAGGATTGACATACTGAAGAAATGTCGCCGTGGTGTCGGCGCCGAGTCCCGAGGAGAGCGTGTAAAAGGAAAAATCCCCGCTCTGAAAGAGCCGCGAGAGCATCACGAGGATCGGATAGCTCGACGCGACGGAATCGGAGCCGATGTCGGTGTAGAGATAGACGGCATTTCCGAAGAGAAAGCGCCGCATGAGCACAAGGAATACAGCCGTGGTCAAAGCAAGAAGCGACACGGTGTACTTCGCGTTTCTGCGCACGGCACTTACCTCTTAAAGAACGAACGGACAGTGCGGATGACCAGAGCGCGGTCCTCCTCGGAGAGCCCGTAGTAGAGGGGGAGACGGGCGAGACGCTCGCTCTCCTTTGTCGTGTAGACGTCCTCTCCGTGGAAGCGGCCGTACTTCAGGCCGGCCGGGGAGGAGTGCAGCGGCACATAGTGGAAGACGGACAGGATGCCCTCATCCCTCAGGTAGGAGAGAAAAGCCGTCCGGGCTTTAAGGTCCGGGAGCTTCACGTAGTACATATGCGCGTTGTGCGTGCAGTCGTCCGGGATGAAAGGCAGCTCGAGAAGGCCCTCGTCCCTGAGATCCGCAAACGCCTTGTTATAGCATCCCCAGGTGCGCATGCGGTCTTCGTAGACCTGTGTGTACACCTCGAGCTGCGCCCACAGATAGGCGGCGTTCAGATCGCTCGGGAGATAGGAGGAGCCGTAATCCTGCCAGGTGTATTTGTCGACC
>DEFE01000005.1 GCA_002350625.1 Lachnospiraceae bacterium UBA2860 | reverse complement strand
GGCCCCAAAAGGGGCTTTTTTTGCCTGTCAAACCTTAATAATGTACAAGAGTTGTATACCTGTTCTGTACACATTTTCCAAAGTTGTATTTCCATGTTGACGACCTGTACAGACCGGTATATAGTTGTGTTTAGCTAAAGGAGAAAGGCGCAAACTCCATAATTCCGTCAAAATGTACGCATGTTACTGCAGAAACAGGCTGCACAGAGGAAGAAATGGCCGAGAGCCCGGATCCGGCGCATCCTTTACAGGTTTGATACGGCAGAACCTGTAAATACAACTTTTTATCCATGATAGGAGGGTACTATGAAACGCAGACTCTTAAGTGCAGCACTTTGTGCAACCATGATCGGCTCCCTGCTTGCAGGCAGCGCCATGACAACAGCAGCCGATGAAATCGCTGACAGCGACATCAAGATCGGCGTCTCCATCTGGAGCTCCACGGACGTTCTCGGCTCTCAGTGCAAGCTCATCCTTGATGCGGCGGCTGACGCTCTCGGCGTTCAGGTCCAGTACAGGGATCAGGGCCATGTTTCCGAGCAGGTTACGGCTTCTGTCGACGAACTGATCGCAGCCGGCTGCCAGGGCATCATCATCTGCAACTCCGCAGACACAGAGATGACCTCCGCCATCAGCTCCTGCAACGCGAACGGCGTTTATCTTGCACAGTTCTTCCGCATCATCAGCGAAGAGAACAGCAAAGACATCTATGAACTTGCCAAGGCTTCTGACTACTATGTCGGCGCGGTTCATGAGAACGAGCCGGAGAACGGCGAGAAGCTGGTCAACATCCTTCTTGACAAGGGCTGCCGCGACATCGGCCTCATCGGCTGGGAGCAGGGCGACGCCACATGGCTCGGCCGCTGGGAAGGCTATCAGGCAGGCGTTGAGAAGTGGAATGCAGAGCATCCGGATGATCAGGCGAAGCTTTCCGACCCGCAGTATGCAGGCACGACTTCTGAAGGCGGCTCCAAGGCAGCTGACGCTCTGATGGCAGCTGATCCGGACCTCGACGCTCTGATCCCGGCAGGCGGCGGCGGCGACCCGCTCCAGGGCGCAATCGCAGCTGTTGAAAGAGCCGGCAAGACCGACAGCATCAGCATCGTCTCCACAGACTTCCTTCCGGACCTTGGCGAGAGACTGGCCAACGGCTCCATGGCTGGTGAGTCCGGCGGACATTACTGCGACCCGCTGTTCGCTTTCATGATGGTCTACAACGCAATCAAGGGCAACTACACAGACTTCGCGGGCACATTCAACGATATCAACTTCCCGTATCTGTTCGTTGCTTCTGCTGATGACTATGCTGACTATGAGAAGTACTTCGTCGATCAGCTTCCTTACACGGCTGACGAGCTTAAGGAAATGGCTACGCTTGACCTCGCAGGTCTTGCCGAGAAGGCTGCTTCCCTGTCCATCGAGGACGCTGCTGCCCGCGCCGGTGCGTAAAGAACTTCCGATATCTAGTACAATCAGCTGAATGAGACATTTCGGAAGGGCCGGTACCAATTGTCGGTACCGGCCCTTCCTGCGAGTAAGGCGGCGCCGGATACGGGCGCGCGCCTGGAGAATGAGGTAGACAATATGGGTTCTTCTGAAAATGCAGCGGCCAGGAAGCTGTCCGGATCAGTCAAGGGCTATCTGATCCTTGTCCTTCTTGTTGTCGCAGCCTGGGCGATCTTCAAGATCATCACGCCGGGCAATTTCGGTTCGCCGAAAAACCTTCTCAGTTATTTTGAAGCTTCTCTGATGGTCGCCACCGGCGCCGTCGGTTTCTTCTTTGTCATGGTCATGGGCATGTTCGACTTCTCGATCGGCGCGAACATCATGCTTTCCGCGATCGTCGGCTGCGTCATGGCCCAGAGATTCGGCCTTGGATATCCGGGACTCATCCTCGGCTGCATCATCACCGGCGCGCTCGTCGGCACGCTGAACGGTTTCTTCTATGTAAAGCTGCGCATCCCGTCCATGATCGTCACGACCGGCCTTGCGCTGATTTACGAGTCCATCGCCAACTACATCGCCGGCAGCCAGGCGCCGACCCTTCCTTCGGATCTGCGCGCGCTCGGCTCCATGCCCGGCAACATCATCCTGGCGGCCTGTGCCTTCATCGTGTCCTATGTCCTTCTCAACTACACGAAGATCGGCACTTACACCTACGCGATCGGCTCCAACGAGTTCGTCGCGAAGAACATGGGTATAAACGTCAATAAGTACAAGATCCTCGCGTTCATCATCTCCGGCTCCTTCCTCGGCGTCGAGGCGGTCCTCACGATCAGCTACGGCTCCTCGATGGTCGCGACGACGGGCATGGGCTCGATGAGCCGCAACTTCTTCCCGACGATGGGCTGCTTCTTCGGCCTCGCCTTAAAGAAATACGGCATCCCGATCCAGGCCATCATCATCGGCGAGTTCTTCATCAACATTATCTACTACGGCTTTGTCGCACTCGGTGCGCCTACCGCGATCCAGGACGTGATCGTCGGCCTCGCGCTCCTCATCATCGTCACCCTGACGACGAAGGTCGACAAGGGCGAGATCGTCAAGTGAACCGAAGGAGGCAGATATGAGCGAAGTAAGATTACAGGTTCAGGATCTCTGCAAGACCTTTGGCATCACGAAGGCGGTGCAGAATGTATCCTTCAATATCAACAAGGGTGAAGTCCACGCCCTCATCGGCGAAAATGGCTCCGGCAAATCCACGCTGACCAACATGCTGACGGGCATCTACACGATCGACAGCGGCCATTTCATCCTGGACGGCAAAGAAGTCCATCCGAAGAATCAGGTCGAAGCGAACAACGAAGGCATTTCCATCATCGTGCAGGAGCTCGGCACGCTGTCCGGCCTCACGGTTGCGGAAAATATCTTCCTCGGCCACGAAGACCAGTTCGTGAAGTTCGGCATCAAGAACACCGGCGCCATGAACAGGAAAGCGCAGGACCTGCTGAACAAGTACGGCTTTAACCGCATCCGCGCGAATGCGATGGTCGACGAATACAACTTCGAGGACAGAAAGCTGGTCGAGATCGTCAAGGCGACCTACTTCAGCCCGAAGATCGTCGTCATTGACGAGACCACGACGGCTCTTTCGCAGGAAGGCCGCGAGGAGCTCTACAAGCACATGAACCGGATCCGCGCCGAGGGCAACACCGTGATCTTTATCTCCCACGACCTTCCGGAAGTGCTCCGGATGTCCGATACGATCACGATCCTCCGCGACGGCGTCTACATCGACACGGTGAAGAGCGCGGACGTGACGGAAGACGACCTGAAGAAGCTCATGGTCGGCCGCGAGGTCACGGGCGATTACTACCGCGCCGACTACGGCGAGAAGATCTCGGACGAAGTCGTGATGTCCGTGAAGAACGTCACGGTGCCGGGCCTCATTAAGAACATCAACTTCGAGCTCCACAAGGGCGAGATCCTCGGCTTCGGCGGTCTGTCCGAATCCGGCATGCACGAAGTCGGCAAGGCATGCTTCGGCGCGTCCTTCGACCGCCAGGGCTCGGTTACGCTTGCGGACGGCACGTCGATCGACAACATCCCGACCGCGATCGCCCACAGCATCGCCTACACCTCGAAGGACCGCGACAACGAGTCCGTCGTCATGAATCAGGGCATCGGCGACAACATCTGCCTGCCTTCCCTGGATGCACTCAAGGGCGCGGCGGGGCTTCTCAGCGACCGGAAGATGAAGGCATTTGCGAATGAATACGCGAAGGAAATGTCGGTCAAGATGGTCAATACGGACCAGTTCGTCTCCGACCTCTCCGGCGGCAACAAGCAGAAGGTCGTTCTCGCGAGATGGATCGGCAAGGATTCCGACATCCTGGTGCTCGATTCCCCGACGCGAGGCATCGACATCAAGGTCAAGCAGGATATCTATCAGCTCATGGACAAGATGAGAAAGAACGGGAAGTCGATCATCATGATCTCCGAGGAACTGATGGAGTTGATCGGTATGTGCGACCGCATCCTCATCATGAAGGACGGCGAGATCAGCGGCGAGCTGATGAGAGATCCGGACCTCGATGAGAACAGCCTGATCGCGAAGATGGTGTAAGGAGGAAGAACATGGCTGAAAATACAAAAGCAATTTCCAGAGAGGAAGAGCTGAAGAAGCTGTCGACGATGTCGACGATCCGCTCATTTCTCCCGCTCTTAGGCCTTGTCGCGGTGTTCATTGTCTTCAATGTCCTGACCGGCGGCCGCATGATCAAGAATATGTCGCTCGTCATGTCGCAGATCTACGTGACGCTCATCGCGGCGACAGGCGTCTTCTTCATCATGACGATGGGAGGCCTTGATTTCTCGCAGGGCTCGATCATGGGCATCACCTCGATCGTGGTCTGCATGGTCTCGAAGGTGAACGTGCCGCTCGCAATCGTCGCGGGCATCGCGGCCGGTGCAGCCATCGGCGCGATCAACGGATTTTTCTACGTGAACAGAAAGATCAAGTCCTTCATCGTCACGATCTGTACGATGTTCCTGTTCCGCGGCATTATCAAGTATCTTACGTCCAATGCCCCGGTGGCCGGCAGCGCGAAGCTCGTCATGATGAATAAGGACGAACTGAAGCTGGCCTGCACGCTCGTCGTGCTCATCATCGGCTTCATCGCTTTCCGCTTCACCAAGTTCGGTATGTATCTGCGCGCGATCGGCGCAGGGGAAAAGGCGGCCAAGTTCGCCGGCATCCGCACGGATAAGATGAAGTTCCTCATCTACGTGCTGGCCGGCGCGATCACGGGCTTCGCGGCGTTCGTCAACGTCGTCAAGGTCGGATCGGTGACATCCTCGGGCGGCAACCAGCTCGAGACGCAGATCCTGATCGCCCTCGTCCTCGGCGGCATGCCGATCTCGGGCGGCGCGAAGGCAAAGTTCCAGAACGTCATCATCGGCTCGCTTCTTTACATCGTGCTGAGCTCGGGTCTTACGATGCTGGGCCTCACCACGCAGACGATGCAGCTGATCCAGGGCGTGGTATTCCTGATCTTCGTGGCGGTCTTCGCCGACAGGCAGTCGCTGCAGGTCATTAAGTAACAGACAATTCGTCGGGAGGCGCTCATGGCAGAGGAACCGAAATACCAGCAGGTCATTGACTGGGTAAAAGAGAATATCGCGAACGGTCAGCTGCGCGCGGGCGACCGCCTGATGTCGGAAATGGAACTGAGTGAAAAGTTCTCGCTCAGCCGCCAGACGATCCGTCATGCGACGGGTGAGCTTGAGAAAGAGCATCTGGTGACCAGAGTCAAGGGCAGCGGAACCTATATCGGGAGCGGAAAGGCGGCGCCGGCCGCAGCGCGGCGGCGGCACATGCGGATCGCAGTGCTGAGTACTTTCTATGAAAGCTACATCTTTCCGCCCACGATGAAGGGCATCGAGCGCGTGCTGTCGAAGCGCGGCTACTCCATGCAGGTCTCCTTCACGGACAACAGGATCCCGCGCGAGCAGCAGATCCTGCGTGACCTCCTTGAGAAGGACAACATTGACGGCCTGATCGTGGAGCCCGCGAAGAGCGCGCTCCCGAACCCGAACATTTCTTATTACAGGGAGCTTCAGAGCCGCGGCATCCCCCTCCTCTTCTTCAACACGAGTTACGAGGAGATCGACGCGCCGTGCGTGCGCCTCGACGACGAGAGGGTCGCGGGGAAGGCGGCGGATCTGCTCCTTCAGGCAGGGCACAGAAAGATCGCCGGCATTTTCAAGTCGGACGACGGACAGGGGCAGCTCCGGTACAAGGGCTACCTTGAGTCGCTCCTTGCGGCCGGCATGACGCCGGGCGAGAAGCAGGTCATCTGGATCGACACCTTCGATTACAGGGATCTCGCGAGTATCGAGGACGTGATCTTTTCAAGACTCGAGGGCTCGACGGCCGTGCTCTGCTACAACGATGAAGTGGCGTATCAGCTCATCGACCTGGCCCTTAAGAGGGGCATTCGCGTACCCGAGGACCTGTCCGTGGTCGGCATCGACGATTCATATCTGTCGGGGGTGTCCAAGGTGCCGTTTACCTCATTCCCGCATCCGAAGGACATGCTCGGCAGAAAGGCGGCAGAGAACCTGATCGCCATGATCGAGCACCCGGAATATGACGGCGGCTACCTGTTTGACAGTGATCCGGTGGTACGCGAGTCGGTGAGTGTAATCACCGAAGAAGGAGAAAGAAGACATGCTTGAAGAACTGAAAAAGATTGTCTATGAGGCGAATATGCAGCTTCCTGAGTACGGGCTCGTGACATTTACGTGGGGAAATGTCAGCGGGATCGACCGGGAGAAGGGTCTCTTTGTCATCAAGCCGAGCGGCGTCGACTATGAGAACCTGAAGCCTGAGGACATGGTCGTCATGGATCTTGACGGCAACAAGGTCGAGGGGAAGATGAATCCCTCGACGGATACGGACACGCATCTTGAGCTCTACAAGGCCTTCCCCGAGGTCGGCGGCATCGTGCACACGCACTCGACTTATGCGGTGGCGTGGGCGCAGGCCGGGCTCGACATTCCCTGCTACGGGACGACGCACGCGGATTATTTCTACGGCGACATCCCCTGCGCGCGGAATCTGACGCCGGAGGAGATCGAGGAGGCGTATGAGAAGAACACCGGAAAGGTGATCATCGAGGCCTTTAAGGACAGGAACCCGGTGCATGTGCCGGGCGTGATCTGCAAGAATCACGGCCCGTTCAGCTGGGGCAAGGATCCGTTCCAGGCGGTTTACCACGCGGTCGTGCTCGAGAAGTGCGCGGAGATGGCGCTGCTCACAAGGCAGGTCGATCCTAAGGTCGAGCGGGCGCCGCAGTGCATCCAGGACAAGCACTTCATGCGGAAGCACGGACCGAACGCATATTACGGACAGGGAGACCACTGAGGCATTTTCGAAAATGCCGCCACAGTTTCACTTAAGCAGGAGATTATGATGGATAAGAAAGAATTGATTCTATCTGGGAAGACCGCGCTCGGCATCGAGTTCGGGTCGACACGTATCAAGGGTGTGCTGACGGATCTTGAGGGAGAGGTTCTCGCGATCGGATTCCACGACTGGGAGAATTCTCTTGTGGACGGGATCTGGACATATTCGCTCGCGGAGATCGAAGAGGGCCTGCGCGACTGCTACAGCGGCGTCCGGAAGGACGTCGAGGCGAAGTACGGCGTGACGCTTACGACGGTCGGCGCCATCGGCATCTCGGCGATGATGCACGGCTACATCGCGCTTGACAAGGACGGGAAGTTCCTCACGGCGTTCCAGACCTGGAGAAACAGCAACACGGAGAAGGCGGCGGACGAGCTGACGGAGCTTTTCAATTTCAACATTCCGCTGCGCTGGACGATCGCGCATCTCTATCAGTGCGTGCTGGACGACGAGCCGCATCTTAAGGACGTGGATTTCGTCACGACGCTGGATTCGTATATCCATTTCCGCCTGACGGGCGAGAAGGTGACGGGCATCGGCGACGCGTCCGGGATTTTCCCGATCGATTCGGAGAAGCTGGATTACGACCAGGGCATGGTGGACAAGTTCGACGCGCTCATCGCGCCGAAGGGCTACGCGTGGAAGACGCGCGACGTGCTGCCGAAGGTGCTGGTGGCCGGCGACGAGGCGGGTGTGCTCACGGCGGAGGGCGCTGCGTTCCTCGACGAGACGGGCGCGCTTCAGGCCGGGATTCCACTCTGCGCGCCGGAGGGCGACGCGGGAACAGGCATGGTGGCGACGAATTCGGTCGCGCCGAGAACGGGCAATGTGTCCGCCGGGACGAGCGCATTTGCGATGCTCGTGCTCGAGAAGCCGCTTAACAAGCTGTACCGCGAGATCGATATGGTGACGACGCCGACGGGCTTCCCGGTCGCGATGTCGCACGCCAATAACGGCACGTCGGATCTGAACGCGTGGGTGGGCATCTTTAAGGAGTTCTGCGACCTCATGGGCATCAAGGCCGATGCGGGCGAGCTGTACGGCAAGCTGTACACGCATTCGCTCGAGGGCGACGCGGACTGCGGCGGACTGCTCAGCTACGGCTATCTGTCGGGCGAGGGCGTCACGCATCTCAATGAGGGCAGACCGCTCTTCGCGCGCACGCCGGACAGCAAGTTTAATCTGGCGAATTTCATGAGGTCGCATCTGTACACGTCTCTCGGTGCAGTGAAGGTCGGCCTGGACCTCCTGCTGAAGGACGAGGGCGTGAAGGTGGAGCGCATCATGGGCCACGGCGGCCTCTTCAAGACGAAGGGCGTCGGGCAGAGGTATCTGGCCGCAGCGGTCGGCGCGCCGGTGACCTGCATGGATACGGCTTCCGAGGGCGGCCCGTGGGGCATGGCGATTCTTGCGGCTTATCTGATCGACGGCAAGAAGGACGGGAGCCTTGAGGACTATCTCGAGAAGCGGATCTTCGCCGGTCAGGAAGGCTCGACGATCGCGCCGACGCCGGAAGAGATCGAAGGGTTTGAGAAGTTTACGCAGCTCTATAAGGACGGGATTCCGATCGAGAGGGCGGCTGTGGAAGCTATGAAAATGTGAGATTTATGTAAACAAATATGACAGAGGGTCAGACCCCCTGTCATATTTTTTTTGCACATATATACACATATACATATATACGCAGCTTCCGCCATACGTCCTCACCTCCTCCTCTTGCTCCGCCTGTAGTCTGCAGCGCGATTTCAGGAGCCGCTAAAAACGCTCGGCCGCCTCGGTGCGCGCCTTTCA
>DEFE01000056.1 GCA_002350625.1 Lachnospiraceae bacterium UBA2860 | reverse complement strand
GTTGTTGACCAAACACTAATTATGTCAGATATCAATAAAATCAATGAAGAAGCTCTTGATAACGTTGTTGGCGGCAAAAGAATGATCGTTGAGAATCCGAACGTGGATTACGTCAATGTCCGCCGCGGCCCTGGCACATTCTACGGCGTCGCCTTCACGCTCGACAACGGCACGGTTGTCAACGTCGTCGCTAAGAAGTACAGCGAAGAGGATGGCTACAACTGGTCGCAGCTTGACAGCGGCTACTGGGTTGCCTCCCACCTTCTTGGCAACATCTACGGCTGATCCAAAGCGAACTGCATAGATGCATGAAACGAAGCCTCCTGCGGGAGGCTTTTTTTATGACACGGGGTCTGACCCCGTGTCATATTTGTTTACATAAAACCATGACACGGGGTCTGACCCCGTGTCATATTATATACGAAAACAAGGATCCCGAAAACCGTCTCCGCCATTTTGCACGGCAATCCTGCACGGCGATGACGAATCCGGCCCTGCATCCGCGATTTTCCGGACGTGATTGACTTTACATGCATCCATTCTTAAAATGAAAAAAGCTGCAAACCGACGGGATTTTGGGCTGTCATGAACGATGGGAGGAAAACCGGATGGAACTTGACGAGATGAAAAAACGGGAAATACAAGAGAAAGCGTTAAAAGCGAGGCGCTTCAAGTATCTGAACGCGCTGGCACGAAAGGGACAGATCCTTTTTGTGGGTTCTTCTCTTATGGAGCAGTTTCCCGTCCATGAGATCCTGTATGCGGATCATTCGGACGCGGTGATCTACAACCGCGGGATCGGCGGATACACGATTCCCGAGATGGAAGAGACGGCTGAGGAGCAGATATTTGAGCTGGAGCCGTCGTCCATCTTCATCAACATCGGGACCAACGACATCAGCTATCCGGCCTGCAGCGTAGAGCTGCTGATCGAACGGTATGAACACCTGCTCCGGCGGATTCAGGACAGGCTCCCGAAAGCCAGGATCTATGTGATGGCATTTTATCCGGCGAACGGGCGCGATGTCGAAGTTCCGGACTTCATCAGAGGCATGCTCGACTCCCGCATAGCGAAGCTGGCTCCGGCAAACGCCGCGCTGGAAAAGCTCTGCGAAAAGCTGCAGATCAGATTCATCGACGTCAACGAGGGGCTCGCGGACGAGACCGGCTGTCTCAAAAAAGAATACACGATCGACGGCGTGCATATGTACGCCAACGGCTATCAGGTCGTGTATCAGAACATGAAGCCATATATTGAGGAAGCTCGCAGCTGCATTTTATGACACGGGGTCTGACCCCTTGTCATAATAGTTTACATAAAAATATGACACAGGGTCTGACCCCGTGTCATATTAGTTTACATAAAACCACACTGTCAGGGCATCAGCTCCAGCATGATCTTCGCATAGGCCGGGTCAAACTGGGTTCCCATGCCCCGCGTGAGTTCCTCCCTGACTTTTTCCGGCGGCATGGGCTCGCGGTAGCTTCTCATCGAGGTCATGGCGTCGTAGGCGTCGGCGACGGAGATGATCCTCGCATAGACCGGGATGTCTTCGCCGGCGAGTCCCACCGGATATCCTTTGCCGTCGTAGCGCTCGTGGTGGTAATGGGCGCCGATGCACAGATACGGCGACTGTTTGATCCCGGAGAGGATCTGGTTGCCGTATACGGGATGCATCTTGATTTCATTGAATTCTTCGTCGGTCAGCTTGCCCACTTTGTTGATGATGTCTTCGTGAATGCCGATTTTGCCGACGTCGTGGAGCAGCGCCGCATAGTACACCTGCTCGCACTCTTCTTCGGTAAAGCCGGCTTTTTCCGCGATCATCCGGGAATACGTCGCGACGCGGGCGGAATGGCCGCGGGTGTACCTGTCCTTCGCGTCGATGGCATTTGCGAGTGCTTCCGCCGTCTGCTCGAACATGGCCTTCTCCTGCAGCCGCGCCTCCAAGTGCGTCTGAATCTCCCGCTGCTTTGCACTCTCCATATTTTCGTTCAGAGTGATCAGCGCATAGATGAAGAAGACGATCACCATGAAGACCATCGTCATATTGGTCAGCGACAGGCCGTAGCAGTAAGCCTGGACGACAGACATGACCGCAGGCAGCGCGATGCTCACGATCATGGAGTTCACGAAGCCGCGAGGCAGCTGCTTCCGGTACTGAATCAGCACGGATTCCTGCAGCATAATCATCAGAAATGGAATCACATAGCAGAAAACATACCCGGGCGAGCGCTGGTAGTAATTATGCTCGTCGAAGGTGTAATAAAGGCCGGTAAACTGCGAGACGATGATGAGGACAGTGCCGATGACAAACAGGATTTCGGCTGCGCGCAGGCGCTTCGACCCGACGCTAATGCCGGCTTCATTTTCGATGAGATCGTACGTATACCGCGTCACAAGATGCGGAATCAGGATCTGGAAAAAGAACACCAGGCCGTTGCTGAGCCTCACCATGCCGGTGCCCAGCTCGCTCACGTCCCCGCGGTAGATATACGCGGCGCGGTCAAAAAGGAGCAGCAGCATGGCGGCGGTCGCCATCATCGCCAGAATCCCCTTCCGCCTTTTGGACAGGGACTTCGGAATCGCAGTCAGAAGCGCCAGGATACAGCAGATCCCGCTCATGAACAGCATGATATTCAGCTGGTGCGCCTTCAAAAATGCCATCGTCTATCCTTCCTAATATGACAAGGGGTCAGACCCCGTGTCATATTTTTCCCTCAGCAGCCGAAGAGCTCCGCCGTCTTTTTCATCCTCTCCGACACTTCCACGCCAAAGGGACATCTGCTCTCGCATCCCCTGCAGCCCACGCATTCCGCGGCCGTGTGGGCAAGCGCCTTATAATGCTCCCTGACGCTCTCCGGCACCTGCGGCTGCGACGCCGCGAGGTCATAGAATTTGTTGACCATCGCGATATCAATATCCACCGGACATGGTTTGCAGTGCCCGCAATACGTGCACTGGCCGGTATACGAATGCAGCGGCGCCGACGCCAGCACGGACGCATAATCCTTCTCGTCATCGGAGGCCACCTCATAATGAACCGCCGCATCCACCTGTTCTTTCGTATCATAGCCGCACAGGATCGATGAGACGCCCGGCCTCGTCAAAGCGTAATGGATCAATTGTGTCGGCGAAAATGCCACGCCGAAAGGTGACTGCTCTTTATTGAACAGTCTGCCGCCGAAAAATCCCTTCATGACCGTCAGCCCGACGCCGCGTTCCTCACAGAGCCGGTAGAACTCCGCCCGTTCAGGGTCAATGCCCGCATAATCCGCCTTGTCATAGCCCTCAAACATCGAATCAAGATCATCCGTCGCCGGCCGCATGTCAAAGGCCGGATTGATGCTGAAAAGAATCATCTCGACAAAGCCCGTCTCGACAGCGCGCTTCCCCATCTTCGGATTGTGCGTGGAGAGGCCGATATGCTTGATGATTCCCTTCTCGTGGAGCTCATGGACATAATCGATGAACGGGCCGTTCATGGCGGCATTCCAGTCGTCCTCGGAGTCAATGTAATGAATCATCCCGAGATCCACATAATCGCTTTGAAGCCTTTTCAGCAGATCCTCAAAAGCCGGACGGACATATGTCAGATCGCGCGTCCGGGTGTACTGCCCGTTCTGATAAGTAGAACCGATATGTCCCTGAACATACCATGTGTCCCGGCATCCGGCCATCGCTTTTCCGATAATATCCCTCGACTTCGGATCCGGCATCCAGCAGTCCACGATATTGATCCCCTTCTCGTGCGCATATCGCAGCAGCTCCACAGATTCATTTTCTTCATGCCGCTCAAGCCACTCGCCGCCGAAGCCGACCTCACTGACCTTGAGGCCCGTATTGCCAAGATTTCTGTACCTCATCATCTTCTCCTTCATTTCGATACCCTGTGTCATGTTTTATGTAAACAATTATGACAAGGGGTCAGACCCCAACGTGGTCA
>DEFE01000008.1:597-38423 GCA_002350625.1 Lachnospiraceae bacterium UBA2860 | reverse complement strand
CGCATGGGGATGGAGGTTCATGTGTATGCACATAACGGCATTTCTGCAAAAGTGAAGGTGACCGTGCGGTGAGTTTCCCTTATCCTGAAGGAGAACGGCCAAGGGAGGCCGGAGTCATGCGGAAAAAAGCAGTGATTTCTTTGGTGCTCCTGTCACTTGCGGCAGCGGGCTGCGGCAGACAGGCGGACAGCGTGGCTTCTTCGGCGGCTGCGTCCTTAGAAGAAGCTGCATCTCAGGATACGCCTGCGTCCTTAGAAGAATCTGTGTCTCGGGATGCGTCTGCGCCCGGGACGCTGATCGAAAAGATCGAATGGGATGCAGACGGCGACGGAAAAAAAGAGAAGATGTTTTTCGATTATGCCGGGGCCGGAGGCGAAGCGCCGGGCTTCATGGCGGTTTCGCTCTATACGGAAGCCGGGGAGATCGGGGGCATCATCAGCCGGTGCAGCGGCGTGCGCGAGGCATATGAGAAAGAAGACGGCGAGGGGCCGTATCTTGAAGTCGTCTATGCGCAGGGGGAAGAAGACCCGGAGGGGCAGTGTACGATCCGCCTGCGGGACGGGGCGCTGGAGATTGCGCCATGTGAGCCATAGGAGAATCCTATCAGATGTCATCTGATACGGGTATTTCCGTTTTTCGAATTCCTGTTTTATGATGATGACAGAACAGATCAGACGAGCCGGGTGAAACCCGGAAGCATCATAAAGGAGGAAGAAGCCATGCGTAAACTGTTTGAGAAGATCGAGCATGCACTGGAAGAATACTATGAGATTTTTAAACGGTAATGACAGTGTGGAAAGGATGAACCCGCCGGCGTAAGACGCCCGGCGGGTTTTTCTGTGGTGCATAAGAACGAAGAACCGTTTCCTGCGCGGGAAGTCAGATAAGATCAGTACCCGAGCAGCATCGTGAGGATCGCAAAGAATCCGGTGAGGACGGCAAGGAACGCGAGCTCCTGCTTCCAGCGGTTGACCAGGAGGCCGACGCATTCCCGCATAAAGGCGTTCGGCCAGAACCACCACTTTGTTTTGCTGCCGATGCCTTCCGCCCTGAGGCCGGCCAGGTTGGCCCACACGCCGCTTCTGAAGACGTGGTAATTCGTCGTCGAGTAGACAACCCGCGCGCCTTCGCTCCGCTCTTTGATGAGCTTTCCGGAAAACAGCATGTTCTGATAGGTGTTCCGCGACTTGTCCTCTTTGAGGATCTGTGCTTCGGAAATGCCGATCGACCGGAGGTAGCGGCTCATCGCCTCCGCCTCCGGCATGCTCTCATCCGGCCCCTGCCCGCCGGAGGGCACATAGACAGCTTCTTTTCCGCCCGCCGCTTTCTGCACCTCGTTGAAGGCTACGGCGCGGTCCACGCGCCCCTTGAGCAGCGGCGTGAGCGTTCCGTCCTTGCGGAAGGCACAGCCGAGAATGACGAGATAGTCCGCCGGTCCGGTGGGCTGCATTTTCACGGAGCGGAGCCCGCAGATGATGGAACCGAGCAGCATGCATTCGAAGTAAGCGAACGCGGTGGTGAGGACGTTGACGGCCGTCATGCGGATGCGCAGCTCCTCGTAGGAGCCCGAAAAATCCTGAAAGCGCACGAGGATGACGACCAGCTCGCCGATGATGAGCATGGCGCTGATCAGAATGCCCAGCACGTTCTGAATACGCTTTCTTTCATGGCGCAGCAGCGCCACGTTGCTGATGGCCATCGCGACGGCAAAAACCATCAGGAAGGGCGTGAGCAGGAAAACAAAAGTGTAGCTCATGCCGGCGATCGAAGCATAAACCTGCATCATCGTGTGCGTCGCCGGATTGAGAAGGCGCTGCACCGTCACGAGGAGGAGATCGATACCCCCGGCCAGCGAGAAGATGGAAAAACCGGCCGTATAGATGGTGAAGTAGGCGTAGAACGCGGAACCCCGGAGCTTCAGCGTGTAGCGCATCAGCATGAAGCCGAGCGCGAGCATGTAGAAGGTGAGGGCGACGAGTAAGGCGTTGTCCCCGGTAAAGCCGCCATTGGCCCGGTTGTAGACCGTTTTGTCCTTTCCGAAGAAGTAGGCGGCTTCATAGACGGGATCCGCATTTTTTTCATAGAGAAAAAGATCTGCCTCGCCCGGGCCGTCGGGCTTTACGGCGATCGTCAGGTATTTGTCATTTTTGCTCAGGATTTCGTAGGAGAAGCCTTCCGAAGGTCCTCCCAGGTGAAGGTCGTCTTTGTTGTACCCGCCGAGGACCGGCATATAGTCAATATAGGTATTTCCGATCAAAACGCGGTACAGCAGACAGGCTGCGATCACAGCGAAGGTCAGTATGCAGATGTTAATGATTAGCTTTTTCATAGCAGTATCATAACAACTGCGCGCGGAAATGGCAAGGTGCCCCGCGCGCGGAAAAAGCCTGTAAAAGCGGCACTTGCAATTGCATTACTACCTGCTTCTTAGTATCATGAAAATGGTTCGTTCATGTGAGAAGGTAAGGTGAAGCGATGAAGAAACTGGCAGTTTTTTTCCCGGGCATCGGCTATACGGTTGACAAGCCGCTGATGCACTACGCGCGGCGGCTCGCGGCAAATGCCGGCTATGAGATCCGGCTCCTGCCGTACGCGGGATTTCCCGACAAGATCATCGGCGACAGGGACAGGATGACCGCCTCCTTCGCCATCGCGTACGGGCAGGCGGAGGAGATGCTGAAGGATCTTGATTTTTCGGCCTTTGAGGAAATCCTCTTCGTCGGGAAGAGTATCGGCACTGTCGTCGCTGCGAAAATGGCGTCGGAAAGCAAGCTCCGGGACCGGATCCGGCTGATTCTCTATACGCCGCTTCCGGAGACATTTTCCCTGCCCTTCGGGGAGGCCGTGGCCTTTACCGGCGGGGCGGACCAGTGGGTCGGGAAGGAGAAGAGCCCGATTCCTAAGCTCTGCCGTGAGCGGGGGATCCCCGTCACTGTGATCCCCGGGGCGAATCACTCGCTTGAGACCGGCGAGGTGGGGACGGACATCCGGAACATGGAAGAGATCATGGAGACGACGCGGCGCTTTATGACAGGAGAAGCTATGGATGAAAGCGCAGACAGAAGTTGACAGGAGAAGCCGTGGATGCATGCGCAGACAGAAGGTAGAGGATGAAGACGATAGATAGAATATAAGAGATAAAAGGCAAAAAGACAGAGACCAAAAGACAGAAACCGTAAGGCAGAAAAGATCATAAGAAAAAGAGAGAAAGTAAATAAGAGAGCGCATAAGAAAAATAAGAGAACGGGAGGAGATCAGCATGATACGAGTGGCGATCGTGGGAACGGGCGGCATCGCCCACACGCATATGGAGGCGTACAAGCTGTGGCCGGACAGATGCGAAGTCGTAGCGCTTGTCGACATCATCGAGGGCAAGGCAGCCCGCTTCAAGGAGGAATTCGGCCTTGCGGCGGAGACGTATCTGTCTCATAAGGACATGCTCGAAAAGGGCGGCGTCGATCTCGTCGACGTCTGCACGCCGCCTTACGTGCACGCGCCGATTACGATCGACTGCCTGCAGGCGGGCGTCAATGTCGTGTGCGAGAAGCCGATGGCCGCTTCTCTCGAGGAGTGCGACGCCATGCTGAAGGCGCGCGACGAGAGCGGGAAGCTCCTGTCCATCATCGCGCAGAACCGCTTCCGCGGCCCCATCCGCGATCTGAAGGCGCTGCTCGACAGCGGCCTCGCCGGCAAGGTGCGCCACGCCGAGATCGACAGCTTCTGGTGGCGGGCCCACAGCTACTACGACCTGTGGTGGCGCGGCACCTGGGAGAAGGAAGGCGGCGGCTGCACGCTGAATCACGCCGTGCACCACATCGACATGCTCGGCTGGATGATGGGCCTTCCGGAGTCCGTCACGAGCGTCCTCGCGAACACCGCCCACGACAACGCGGAAGTCGAGGACCTGTCCGTCTCCATCCTGCGGTATCCCGGTGCGCTGGCCACGGTGACCGCCTCGCTGGTTCACCACGGCGAGGACCAAAAGCTCATCTTCCAGTGCGAGAAAGCCCGTATTTCCGCGCCTTACGCCGTCTACAGCTCGGTGGCGATGCCGAACGGATTTCCGCTGAAGACGTCGGACGAGGCATTTGAGAAAAAAGCCGCAGACTTCCTCGCATCTCTCCCGCCGCTCCCCTACGAGATGCACGCGGGCCAGCTCGACGACGTGCTGACGGCGCTCGAGACGGGCAGAGGGCCTGCAATTACAGGCGAGGACGGCCGGCGCACGATCGAGCTGATCACGGCGATCTATAAGGCGGGCTCGACGCATGAGGCGGCGGAGCTGCCGCTCGCTAAGGATGACCCGTTCTATACGGTGGCGGGCATACAGGCATCCGTGCCGCATTTCTATGAGAAGACGACCTCCGTCATGGAGCAGGAGGGGAGTCTCACCTTCGGCAGCGATTTCAAAAAGTGAAGAGGGAGGCGCATCTTCGGCAGAGAGTTTAAAAGTGAAAAGGAGAGATACGATGGACAGAATGAACGGCATGATGTACGCGCCGGAGGGGAAGCCGCAGCCGGTGGTAAAGCCCGGCGAGTTCGTCTTTTCCGCGGCGCATATCGACCACGGCCATATCTACGGCATGTGCAACGGCCTCATCGAGGCGGGCGGCACGCTGAAGTATGTCTTTGATCCGGACCCGGAGAAGGTGGCGGCATTTATAAAGACTTATCCGCAGGCAAAGGCCGCGGCGAGCCTCGACCAGATCCTCGAGGACCCCGAGACCATGCTTGTCGCCTCGTCCAACGTGACGAGCAGGAGAGGCCCGCTCGGCGTCAAGGTCATGAAGGCGGGCAAGGACTACTTTGCGGACAAGGCGCCATTTACGACGATGGAGCAGCTCCTTGAGGCGAAGCGGACGATCGATCTCACCGGGAGAAAGTATATGGTCTATTACGCCGAGCGACTGCACGTAGAGGGCGCCATCCTCGCGGGATACATGATCGACGAGGGCGAGATCGGCCGCGTCATCAGCGTGACCGGCTTCGGCCCGCACCGCCTCGGCGCGCCCGGGCGGCCGGCCTGGTTCTTTGAGAAGGAATACTACGGGGGCATCCTGTGCGACATCGGGAGCCACCAGGTCGAGCAGTACCTGCATTACGCCGGCGAGGAGGACGCGGAGGTCGTGATGAGCCACGTCGGCAACTACGCGCACCCGGAGTATCCGGAGCTGGAGGATTTCGGCGAGTGCTCGATCGTCGGGAAGAAGGGCAGCACGAACTACTTCCGCGTGGACTGGTTCACGCCGGACGGCCTCGGCACCTGGGGCGACGGCCGCACCTTCATCGTCGGCACGGAGGGATTCATCGAGATCCGCAAGTACATCAACATCGGCACCGGCATGGTGGACGAGAACCACGTCTTCCTCGCGAACGGGAAGGGTGAAAAATACGTCAATGCCACGGGCGTCACCGGCTTCCCCTTCTTCGGGCAGCTGATCCTCGACTGCCTGAACCGCACGGAGAACGCCATGACGCAGGCGCATGCCCTGAAGGCGGCGGAGCTCTGCCTGAAGGCGGAGGCGCAGGCGGAGTGGACGGTTCGCGCCTGATTTTTCAGGGATGCGGCATGGAGGAAGACTGTCCGCGCCTGATTTTTCAGGGACGCGGGAAGAGGAGGAGAGGTATGTATCGAGTCGGGATTGTCGGCTGCGGCAACATTTCCGGCGTGCACGCCAAGGTGCTTGCCGCACTTGAAGAGACGGAGCTTGTATCCTGTGCCGACATCGTGAGGGAGCGGGCGGATGGCATGGCCGCGTCTTACGGCTGCAGGGCTTACGTGGACTATGAAGAGATGCTTGAGGCGGAGCGGCTTGACGCGGTCCATCTGTGCACGCCGCACGGGCTTCATCCCGCCATGGCGCTCGCGGCCGCGAAGCGGGGGATCGCCGTGTTCACGGAGAAGCCGCCGGCCATCGACCGGAAGGGCTGGGAGATGATCCGCGAGGCGGCGGGGCTTGTGCCTGTCGGCATCTGTTTTCAGAACCGCTATCACGGAAATGTCATCCGCATGCAGGAGCTGGCCGCCTCGGGTGATTTCGGCGCGCTCCGCGGGATCCGCGCGTTCGTCACCTGGTGCCGGACTGCGGATTATTACCCGGCGGGCGGCTGGAAGGGAACGTGGGCCACGGAGGGCGGCGGCGCGCTGATCAATCAGGCCGTGCACACGCTCGATCTTATGCTGCGCTTTCTGGGCGCGCCGGACCAGGTGGAGGCGCACCTCGCCAATCACCACCTGCGGGGCGTCATCGAGGTCGAGGACACCGCGGAGATCTACTTAAGAAGCGGCGACAGGACGGCGCTGCTCTACGCGTCCACGGCGTACAGCGCGGACGCGCCGGTGATCATCGAGCTCGATCTTGAAGGCGCCGTGCTCCGCCTGGAGGGCGACGGCCTCGAGATCCGGCGCGGCGGAAAGGCGGAGAGCGTCGACTGCGGCGGGGACATCGCGCTCGGGAAGTCCTACTGGGGCGTGGGGCACAAGGCCTGCATCTCGGATTTCTACGCGAGCATCCGCGAAGGGCGGCCCTTCGCCAACGATCCGGCGTCCTGCGAAGTCACGATGGAGACGCTGCTTTCCGTGTACGAGAGCCGAAAAATATGACAGGGGGTCTGACCCTCTGTCATATTGTATGCAATGTAAACGTGACAAGGGGTCAGACCCCCTGTCATGTTTTTTTGTCGCACTCATTGCAGTGCGGACAGTTCGGACCGCAGCTCTTGCTGCAGCAGCCCCCGCTTCTTCGGTAGGTCCGCACGCAGAAGAAGACAACGGTCCCGATGAGGACAAGGATCAGTACATCCCAGATATTCATCAGCTCACCCCCGCAAGCATACCGATTATATGCACGATCGTGGCTGCAAGCCACGCGATCGAGCACTGCCACAGAACGACGGCAAGCGCCGCCTTGACGCCGAGCTCTCTCCGGATGGAAGCGATGGCGGCCACGCATGGCGTGTAGAGAAGGCTGAAGACCAGCATGCACGCCGCGGTCAGCGCGCCGATGGAGGCCACGCCGCTGCCGAAGAGCATCTCCATGATCGAGACGACGCTCTCCTTCGCCATGAATCCGCTGATGAGGGACGTCACGATCCGCCAGTCGCCGAGCCCCGCGGGCCGGAAGACCGGCGTGATGAAGCCGGCGATCACGGCCAGGATACTCCGGTCGGAGCCCACCGGCACGCGGTTGAAGCCGAAGTCGAAGCTCTTAAGGAACCAGACGACGATCGTCGCGATGAGGATCACCGAAAACGCCCGCTGGATGAAATCCTTCGTCTTCTCCCACAAAAGCTGCAGAACGCTGCGGGGAGAGGGCAGCCGGTAGTTCGGCAGTTCCATCACAAATGGCACCGCGTCTCCCTTGAACAGGGTCTTCTTAAAGAGCAGGGCGACAAGCATGCCCACGAGAACGCCCAGGAGATAAATGCAGGTGATGATCCACCAGCTCTGATGCGGGAAGAAGACGGTGATAAAGAAACCGTAGATCGGCACCTTCGCCGTACAGCTCATAAATGGCGTGAGCAGGATGGTCATCTTCCTGTCCCGCTCGCTCGGGAGCGTCCGCGTCGACATGACTGCCGGCACCGTGCAGCCGAAGCCGATGAGCATCGGCACGATGCTGCGGCCCGACAGGCCGAGCTTCCGGAACTGCTTGTCCATCATGAACGCGACGCGCGCGATGTAGCCGCTGTCCTCGAGCATCGACAGGAAGAAAAACATCGTGATGATGATTGGCAGGAAGCTCAGGACGCTGCCGACGCCGTCGAAAATGCCTTCGAGCACCAGGTCCTGGATGACCGGCTGTACGTGCCCGGCCTCCATCGCGCGGCCGGCAAGCTCGGCGAGGCGCCCGATCCCCGTCTCGAGAAGGCCCTGGAAAAACGGGCCGATCAGATAAAACGTGAGGAAGAAGACCGTCCCCATGATGAAGATGAAGAACGGAATGGCGGTCCATTTTCCCGTGAGCACGTTGTCGATCTTCTCGCTGCGGATGCGCTCCCTGCTCTCCGCGGGGCGCTTCACGCACGCGTCGCAGATCTTGTAGATGAAAGAAAAGCGCATGTCGGCGATCGCCGCGCTCCTGTCGAGCCCCCGCTCCTTCTCCATCTGCACGATGATGTGCTCGAGCAGCTCCTGCTCGTTCTCGTCGAGCGCGAGCTGTTCGAGAATCCGCGCGTCTCCCTCGATCAGCTTGACCGCGGCGAAGCGGACGGGAAGCCCGGCCCTCTCCGCGTGGTCCTCGATCAGGTGGACGACCGCATGGATCGCGCGGTGCACCGCGCCGCCGTTGTCGTTGCTGTCGCAGAAGTCCTGCCGCGCCGGCCCCTCCTGATATTTCGCGATGTGTATGGCGTGCTCCACGAGCTCGTCGACGCCCGCATTCTTCGACGCCGAGATCGGCACGACCGGGACGCCGAGCAGCTCCTCCATCCGGTTGACGTCGACGCCGCCGCCGTTTCCGGTCATCTCGTCCATCATATTGAGCGCGACCACGGTCGGGATGCCGGTTTCAAGCAGCTGCATCGTCAGGTAGAGATTCCGCTCGATCGTGGTGGCGTCGACGATGTTGATGATCGCGTGCGGCTTCGTCTTTAAGACAAAGTCGCGGGAGACCAGCTCCTCGCTGGAGTACGGGGACATCGAATAGATCCCGGGAAGATCCGTGATCAGGGTGTGCTTGTGCCCCCGGATGACCCCGTCCTTTCTGTCGACGGTGACGCCGGGGAAATTGCCGACGTGCTGATTGGCGCCGGTCAGCTGGTTGAACAGCGTCGTCTTTCCCGTATTCTGGTTCCCCACGAGGGCGAAGGTGAGCACCGTGCCCTTCGGCAGCGGGTTGCCGCTGCCCTTGGGATGATACTTGCCGCTCTCGCCGAGGCCCGGGTGAGAGACGGCCTCCCGCTTCTTTGCCTGCGCGGCGGGCGTCTCATACGGGACAGGCTCGACGCCGATCTGCGCCGCTTCGTTCAGGCGCAGCGTCAGCTCGTAGCCGTGGATGCGCACCTCCATGGGATCGCCCATGGGAGCGAGCTTGACGACTGATACTATGGCGCCGGGGATGAGGCCCATATCAAGAAAATGCTGCCGGAGCGATCCCTTGCCGCCGACGTCCGTTACTTTTGCCGAAGATCCTATCGTCAGTTTGTCTAGCGTCATATAATCCTTTCCGTCGGGCGGCCGCACAGGCGCGCCCGAAGATCGTTACTGATTCGAGTAGATGGTCGCGAGCCCGCCGTGCGAAGTCTCGCGGTATTTTTCATCCATGTCAAGGCCCGTCCGGTACATCGTCGCGACCACGTCGTCGAAGGAGATCTTCCGGGTGGCGAACAGGAACTGGGACAGATTCACCGCGCTGATCGCCCTCATGGCGGCGACCGCGTTGCGCTCGATGCAGGGAATCTGCACGAGGCCCTTCACCGGGTCGCAGGTGAGGCCGAGGCTGTGCTCCATGGCGATCTCCGCCGCGTATTCGATCTGGTCGATGTTGAGGCCGTGCAGCTCCGCGAGCGCCGCAGCAGCCATGGAGGCCGCGCTGCCGATCTCGGCCTGGCACCCCGCCTCCGCGCCCGAGATGCTCGCGTTCGTGCGGATGACATTTCCGATGAGGCCCGCCACGGCGAGCGCGTCGATGATCTCCTCCTCCGGGAAGCCCCGGTCGTACTGCATGTAGTAAAGAACGGCCGGAAGGACGCCGCAGCTGCCGCAGGTCGGCGCCGTCACGACGAGATGCTCGTCGGCATTCTCTTCGCTGACGGCGTACGCATAGGCCGCGATGACGCGGTTCATCGTCACGTCCGAGCTCTCATTGTAGCAGCGCGTCTCGTACAGCAGCTTCGCCTTTCTGGCCACGCCGAGCCCGCCGGGCAGAACGCCTTCTGCGGCGAGCCCCCGGCGCACCGTGTCTTCCATCGCGTGCCAGATCTCCGTGAGCTTCCTGCGGATGCTGTCGTCCTCCATCCGGTACACGAACTGCGGCAGGTTCAGGTAGCGCTGCTTGCAGAGCGCGCTGATCTCGGAGAAGCTGCTCTGCGGATACACCTCCAGCTCCTCGTCCGACGCCTCGCCCTCGACGCGGATCGATCCGCCGCCGATGCTGAAAATGCGGCAGCGGCCGAGCTCTTCTCCGCCCTTTTTCGCCTCAAACAGCATGGTGTTGGGATGCGGCAGCTCCTTCTCCGGCGTCTTCAGGTCAAAGAGGACCTCCGCGTCCGGAAGGGCGGTGCGGATCGCCTTCATGGTGCCGTGCCCCTGTCCGGTAAAAGCCAGGGAGCCGAACAGCGTCACCTTCCACGCATCCGCTTCCGGGTAGCGCTCCGAGAAATATTTGGCCGCTCTGTAGGGCCCGACCGTGTGCGAGCTTGAGGGGCCGTTGCCGATCTTATAAACACTTCTGATGCTATGCATGTCTTTCGTCCTTTATACCTTACCTTAGACTAAGCGGCTGCTCCCTTCGCAGGTGCAGATCTCCTGCGGACGGCTTCCGCGCCTAAGTACTTCTAAGTTCACCGAAAATCACTAAAGGCGGTTCATCGAAAAAACCTAACTCGCTTCGCTCAGACAAAGGTTTTTTCTTCGAACAACGTGATTTTCGGTGAACAAGAAGTACTAAGGCTTGTGCAGATTGTCCGCAGGAGATCTGCACCTGCGGCGGGAGCGGCGTCCGGTTAACGAATCACTCATCTGCATTTTCAGTATAAAAGCAGAGCGGATGCATGTAAAGCGCGCATCTTGACAAATCCGGCGGATATGTTAGTCTTTCAATGATTTAAAAGCATGTCCTTACAATCAGGATCCGCAAGGCATCACGGATCCCCTATTCATAAGATTCATAAGATGGAGGCAGTACGCATGACCCCTGCCAAAGACAAGTGGAAAATCCTTGTCATCAACCCCGGCTCCACCTCGACGAAAGTCAGCCTGTTCGAAAACAAGACGCTGCTCTTCGAGGAAAGCATCTTTCACGACGCCCCGGAGCTTCTGAAATACGACCACGTCAATAAGCAGATTCCTTTCCGCTACCGCGTCATCACGGAGATGCTGCGCGAGCACGGCGAGCCGCCCGAAGACATCGATGTCTTCGTCGGCCGCGGTGGGAGCGCCTACTCCCAGCCGGGCGGCGTCACAAAAGTGGACAAGCGCCTCTACGACGACACCGTGGCGGCGGTGGGCGGCAGCGAACATCCCGCGAAGCTCGGCGTCATGCTGGCCTACGAGTTCGCGCAGGAATACGGCCGCAACGCCTACACCTTGAATCCGACGAACACGGATGAATTCTGCGACGAGGCGCGCCTCACCGGCATCAAGGGCCTGTACCGCGTCTCGCACTCCCACGTGCTCAACCAGAAGGCGGTGGCGGAGGCCCACGCCGAGCGGATGGGGCGGAAATACGAAGACATGAACTTCATCGTCTGCCACATCGACGGCGGCATCACGGTCAGCGCCCACGACCACGGGCGCATGATCGACGGCAACATGGGCGCGGACGCGGAAGGCCCCTTCACGCCGACCCGCATCGGGACCGTGCCGCTGCCGGACCTTCTCGACTACATCAAGGCCCACGACCTGACATACGAGGACATCCGCCTCATGTGCACGCGCGCCGGCGGCTTTGTCAGCTACTTCGGGACCTCGGACTCCGACGTCGTCCACAAGTGGAAGGAAGAGGGCGACCCGCGGGCGACCCTCGTGTGGGACACGATGATCTACCAGATCTGCAAGCTGATCGGCGAGATGAGCACCGTGCTGAAAGGGAAGGTGGACGGCATCCTTCTGACCGGCGGGCTCGTGCGCTTCAAGGATATCGTGGACGGCATCAAAGACCGCTGCGAGTGGATCGCGCCCGTGAGCCTCTACCCGGGAGAAATGGAGCAGGAGGCGATGGCTTACCCCGTCCTCAAGGTCCTGCGCGGAGAGAAGGAGGCGCTGACATACACCGGGCGGCCGGTGTGGGAAGGATTCGAGGGACTATAATATGACGCTTAAAGAGCGCATTTTGGAAAAAGCAAGGAAATACAAGGGCACTATCGTCTTCCCCGAGGGGGACGAGCGGCGGACCATACGTGCCGCGGAAATCCTCTTAAAGGAAGGTATTGCAGAACCCATTCTCATCGGAAATGCTGCCGCGATCGAGGAAGCGGCGGCTGCCGCGGGCGCGGATCTGCAAGGGATCACGCACATCGATCCGGAGAAGAGCGGGAAAAAAGAGGCTTACGCATCGCTTCTCTATGATCTTCGGAAGAAAAAGGGCATGACGGAAGAGAAGGCAGGGCAGCTCGTCCTCGACCCGATGTACTTCGGCGTGCTGATGGTGAAGGCGGGCGATGCGGACGGACTCGTCTCCGGGGCGGTGCACACCACGGGGGATATGCTGCGCCCGGCGCTGCAGATCATAAAGACAAAACCCGGCATGAGCGTCGTCTCCTCCGCCGTTATTCTGGATTTCCCGAACCGCGCGATCGGAAGGGACGGGCTTCTGCTATGCGCCGACTGTGTCGTCGTTCCCTGCCCCACGGCGGAGGAGCTCGCGCAGATCGCCGTAAATACGGCGGACACGGCGCGCACACTCTTTGACAACGAAGACCCGAAGGTCGCGCTGCTGTCATTTTCGACGAAAGGAAGCGCCGAGCATGAGCTCGTGACGAAGGTGCGGGAAGCCGCGCGCATCGCGCACGAAATCGCGCCCGCGCTCACGATCGACGGGGAGCTGCAGTTCGACGCGGCGCTCGTACCGGAGGTCGGCGCGCTGAAGGCGCCGGGCTCACCGGTGGCGGGCCGGGCGGAGGTGCTCATCTTCCCGGATCTGCAGTCCGGCAACATCGGGTACAAGATCGCTCAGAGGCTGGGCGGCGCGGAGGCCTACTCGATCCTGCAGGGACTTGACCGGCCCTGCAACGATCTGTCGCGGGGCTGCTCCGTGGAGGATATCGTGATGACCGCCGCCATGACGGTGCTGCAAGGCAAGGACCGCGCGTGAGCGCGGTCCTTAATACCCTTCCTTCCGGCGTGTCTTCCGCAGCTTGTAGCGCTTCTCCCCGCTCATCCACTCATATCTTTCGCTCTCGTTCTCCACGATGAGGCCGGGCACGGGGACGGGCTTCCCGTCCTCTGCGATCGCGACCAGGACGAAGTAGGCGCGGTTGATGGGCCGGCGCATGCCTTCGTTGTCCTCGACGTAGGCGTCGATGCGCACCTCCATCGAGGAGGTGCCCACGTGGGTGATGCGGCCGATGAGGACGACCATGTCGTCCTGATAGGCGGGCGCCTCAAAGTTGAGCGTGTCGACGGAGGCGGTGGTCACCGTCATGCCCGCGTGGCGGCGCGCCACGATGCCGGCGAGCTCGTCCATCCACTGCATGAGCATGCCGCCGAACAGGCGGCCGTAGCCGTTGATGTGCTGCGAGCGGACGATATACACCTGCTCGGTTCTTGTGTCGCTGACTTTTTTCTTCTTCAGATCAGGAGACTTCTCTTCGTTCGGTTTCACGATTCTATACCCCCCCCGCATTCCCGCGGTATTTTGTACGCACCTATCATATCATATCGAAACGGAAAAAGAACAGGTCATTCACCGGCCGCGCCGGAGAAGAAACGTGCGGGAACAGATCATTCGCTGACCGTGCCATAGAAAGAATTGTACATTTCTTCCTCTGAGATGATCCGCCCGTTTTTCGCGTAGATCTCATCGCCGTCCACCAGTGACAAGGTAGACGGCGTCGATGTCAGCACGATGACGGTGACGCCGCGCGCGAGCAGGGCGCGGATCATCTCGAGCGTCGTTTCGCGGATGCGGGCGCCCGTCTCGGTGAATGGCTTTTCCAGTACGAGGATGGACGGCCTGCTAATCAGAAAGCGGGTGTAGACAAGCTTCTGCAGCGCTTCCGGAGAGCAGTCGGACGCTTTGGTCAGAGGAGCGTCGATTCCGATTCTCTCGCGGATGATCGCGTCGATGTGCCCCGAAAAGCGCCCCGTCAGCCAGATGTGCCGCACCTTTTCGGAGAGGCCGAGCATCAGGTTGTCGCGGACGGACATCGTACTTATGACGGCATTTTCGTAGGGGGACTCGGGGCACCACATGATGCCGTTCCGGAGGGCGGCGCTGAAGGAATGCGGGGGCTTTACGGCTTGTCCGCTGATCAGGATGCGGCCGGCTGTCACCGCCGTGTCGCCGCTCATCAGCCGCCGGAATCCGCCGATCGTTCTCCTGTCGAGACACAGGATTTTGAGGAGTTCCCCCCTGTCCACGGAAAAACTGATGTCATGAAGGCGGCCGGTGGAGACGTGCTCGAGGCAGATGGAGGGGGGAAGATCTTCCGCTTCCTCCGCATCCTCTTCGTCGTAGAGCATGTCGTCCGCATAGGCTGCGCGCTGCTCTTCGAACATGTAATTCCAGAATTTCTCCCGGTTGAAAAATGCCGCCGAAAAGCAGGCCGCAGAGCTGCCGCCGCGGACGACCATGACCTGATCCGCCGCGCTGAAAATATTGGTGTCGATGGAGTCTATGATGAGAAAGGCGTGCCCGAGGCGCGTCATCTTCCGGATCAGCTGCAGGACGGGCATGAATTCACCTTCCGTGACGGTCTCCGAGATGTTGGCGAGGACGATGACGCGGCGCTTTTCTGCATATGCTTTCAGCAGGATGACGAGGAGACGCTCCTGCGGGGTGAGCGCGGATACGGTCTTCGTGAGATCGATGCGGAGATCAAACTGCGCAAGGAGGCGCTCGCTGAGCTCCGTATACTGCCTGGAGCGTACCAGAAAATCACGGTTCCTGAAGATACAGATATTCTCGGGAACCGACAGCGTGCGGATGAGCGGGAGATGCTCGTCGACGACAAAGAAAGACTTCGTGCACTCCTGCCGGACGGCATTTCCGGAGATCTGCGTCCGGGAGAAGCGGACAGATCCCTCGACGCGGCACTTTCCGCGGAACAGGTCGATCAGCGTCTGCTCCTCCGTGAGGCTGTCGCAGATGACACCGAGGATTTCCCCCTCGTAGATATGCAGGTAAAAATCGCTCAGGATCAGAGTCTCCCCGGAAAAGACAGACGCCTTCTCGAGAGAAAAAAGTTCGTGCTTCATGACTTCGTCTCCTTGAAGGAGATGGGCAGCACGACCTCGACCTTGGTGCCGATGCCGACGATGCTGCTGATGTGGATGCCGTACCGCTCGCCGAACAGAAGCTTGATGCGGCGGCAGACATTTTTCAGGGCGATGCCGCCCTTCTTCCCGTTCGGCTCCTCCATGATCGCGCCCACGGATACGCGGGACAGGCTCTTGTTGAGCGCATAGAGCTGCTCTGCAGGGATGCCGGCGCCGTTGTCGCTGATGTCGACGTGCAGGTCCTCGTCCGCCTGCTCGATGCTTATGGTCAGAAGACCGTCGTCCTTGCGGCGCTCGAGACCGTGGAAGATGGCATTTTCGATGATGGGCTGCAGGAAAAGCTTCGGGCACTGCATGCGGAGGATCTCGTCGCGGTTGTCTTTGATGTCCACGACCATGGTCAGCTTGTCGCCGAAGCGGTACTGCTGGATCACGAAGTAGTTGTGGACATTTTCGAGCTCCTCGCCGATCGTCACGAGATTCCTGGTCTCCGTGATCGTGTAGCGGAAGAAGGTGGACAGCGCCTCCGTGATGTCGGCGATCGACTGCGCCCCGGCCGCCAGAGCGTCGCCGCGGATGGAGTCCAGCGTGTTGTAGAGGAAATGCGGGTTGATCTGATTCTGCAGCGCGAGAAATTCGGCCTGCTTGGTCGACAGCTGCATGATGTTCTGGCGGTCGATCAGGGCGTCCAGCCGGTCGATATCTTCCTTGAGATAAGGAAAGAGCCCGTCGATGCCGCGGATATAATCCTGGTAGATCTCCCCGTCGCGGAAGCGCCGGGTGAGATGGCTGTAGCGGCGGCTCTCGGGCAGGGTTTTCATCAGGTATAAGAGCAGCGATGCGGCGGCCGTGACGATGCCGATGCACAAAAAGACTATGATGAGGCGCCGGTTCCACCCGGTGAGCAAGATGGCGATCAACCCTGCGATGAGGACAGCAACGGATGCGAGCGCAAGGAAAAACTGCCCTGTCAGCTTTGAGAATAAGGTTCGCTTCCTGGCCATGAGAAGTCCCTCCCTGTTACCCGTACAGCTTGCGGTAATCCGTAGGTGTAAGGCTCGTCATTTTCCGGAACAGCTTCGTGAAGTACTTGATGTCCGTGTAGCCGACGGCCTGCGCGACGGCGGCCACGTCCATGTGTGTCCGGACGAGCAGGTCCTTGGCGTGATCAATCCGGATTTCCTTGATGTAGTCCATGAAATTCTGCCCGGTCGATTTCTTGAAGATCGTGGAGAAGTAGGCCGGGTTAAAGCCGACCTCGCTGCTGACGGTCTCGAGGGAGATCGCCTCGTTATAATGCTCCTGGATAAACTGCTTCGCCTGGCGGATGGGCTTGTCCTCCAAGGCTTTTTTCTCGTCCGCGCAGCGGAGCAGCACGTTCCGGCAGGTGTCGATGTAATAGGCCTTCAGATCGCTGAAGGTATAGACGAGGTCAAAGGCGGGCTCGAGCGCGGCGGCGGATGCGGTGAGCTCAGATGGCAGATCCTCAAAGACGCGCAGCCCGAAGAGAAAGAGATCGCAGAGCTCCTTGTAAGAGTCCCGCAGCCCGCCCGTTTCTTTCAGGTGCTCCTTAAGGAGGGCAAAGTGCTCTTTGGCAAGAGATGCGTACCCGTCCGCATCCATGAGCTCGATTCTGGTAAGAAGCGCCTTGCGGGTGTTCGGCGTGAGCAGGTTTTTGGCCGCGTCCTCCGTGCGGAAATAATCTTCGCTCAGGAAGACGAAGCGGTTCTCATCAAGGAAGCGTCTGGCAAGGGCCTGCTTCGCGTCCAGATACGCGGAGGGAATCTGCCGGATGGAAGAGACAGGCTTGCTTACGCCGATCGCGATCCGGAGATTGGGACTTATGCTCCTGTAATTCAGGACGCTGATCTTCAGCTTGTTCAGCTCCTCGAGGATGTGAGCCTTGTGCGCATCCTCGTGATTGATGAGCGTAATAATCTCATTGTGGCGGACCGTGGAGATGATTTCCTTGCAGAAGGGCTGGAGGCGCGTCTCCTCGAGCTCCTCCATCTTCGGAAGGATGAAGCGGAGGTCGTTGGAAATGGCGCCGCTCCCGTGCACCGCGCCAGGGAAGAGGAGCGTGACGATACACTCCGTATAGGAGCCCGGAAAATGGAACCCGTACCGCTCATAAAAATTCTCCTGCGTGAGGTCAAAGACGGTCAGGTCCTGATTGACGAGAACATCGGTGAGGAGCTTGCTCTTCGCCTGCTTCGTCGTCTTTGTGAGCGCGCCGAGCGCTTCGCTCGTCTCCGTCTCGACGCGTCTTTTTTCCAGAATTTTGAGGAGAACGGCCTCCAGGTCCTTTTTCCGCAGCGGTTTTAAAAGATAATCCTCGACGCCGAGCTGGATGGCTTTCTGCGCATATTCGAATTCACTGTAGCCGCTGATCATGACAAAGAAAGGATGAAGACCGGCTTCCTGCGTCTTCTGCACGAGCTCGATGCCGATCAGTCCGGGCATGCGGATGTCCGTGATCACGACATCGGGCTTCAGGAAGCAGATCATCTCAAGTGCCTTCTCCCCGTCGTGGACACGCCCGATAATCTCCATGCCGAAGGAGGACCAGTCCACCAGATGCTCGATGAGTTGGATGACTTTCACTTCGTCGTCAGCAATAAGTACTTTCAGCATCGTTTTCTCCTGAACATTTCATAAAGGACCTACAGCATAACTGTATAAATACAGGTTCTAAAGCACATTGTAGCACTTTTTTTTTCGAATCTTAAGGGTGAAAGAGACCGTGGAACACACTCCCAAAAAGTGACCCCCCAAATCTAAAAACAGCAAGTTGTCCGCCGCGCGCCCCATCGGGTATAAAGAATACAGCAAGAGCAAAACCGGGACGCTTAAAGGCCTGGAAAATTCATCAAACGGCAGGAGGAAGGCCTCCGGCCACATAAAAAAGGAGGATGCATAATGAAAAAACTCATCAGTCTGGTTCTTACCGGTGCGATGGCAGTCGGTATGCTCGCTGGATCGGCCATGACCGCAGCAGCGGATGATCTCCCGATTCTCGGCGCAGGCATCTATTCATCCACGGACAACTTCAATTCCTATATCGCCAAGGCCATCAAGAATACGAGTGAAGGCGTGTTCGACTGCAACGTCGACGACGGCCAGCTGGACCAGTCCACACAGCTCAACCAGATCGACACGGCCATCGCCAAGGGCGCTGTCGCCATCGCGGTTTCCGTGGTTGACGTCACGGCGGCTCCGGCCATCATCGAAAAGGTAAAGGAAAACGGCGAGCTCCCGATCATCTTCTTCAACAAGGAAATCGAGGACAAGGAAGTCGTGAACAGCTATGACAAGCTCTATCAGGTGACCTCCACCGGCGGCGACTACGGCGCTTCCATCCAGGGCGAGATGGTCGTCGAGTACTGGAAGGCACATCCGGAAGCTGACAAGAACGGCGACGGCAAGATCCAGATGATCGACCTGATGGGTGACCCGGGCCACACGGCTACTCCGCCCCGCGCGCAGTATGTCAAGAGCACGATCGAGGACGCCGGCATTGAGATCGACCTTCTCGAGGAAGACACAGGCATGTGGGATACCGCGAAGGCCAAGGAAAAGATGGATGCATGGATCTCCAAGTACGGCGACGAGATCGAGTTCATCGTTGCAGCGAACGACGCCATGGCGCTCGGCGCTCTGCAGTCCATCCAGGCAGCGGGCTTCAATGAAGAAGGCGCAGAGAGCGAGATGTTCATCCCGGTGATCGGCATCGACGCCCTTCCGGACGTGCTTGAGAAGATCAAGAGCGGCGAGATGATCGGCTCGGTCCTTCAGGACGCGAATACACAGGGCCAGATGATCGTCAAGATCGCGCAGAACCTCTATGAAGGCAAAGAGCCGCTGGACGGCACGGACTTCGAATTCGATACCGACGGCTCCAAGGCGATCCGCGTTCCTTACAAGGCAGTCACAGTCGATAATGTCGATGAAGCGGCAGCGACATACGAAGCCTGAGACGGACTTTGCGGAAGACGCGATAAACACGCAATGATGAATATGCAGAAGTTCTCGGGCTTCTGCATATCTTATAAATCGGATCGGGCGAACGAATCGATCGCATGACGAGGCAGAGAAAATGGCGAATGAATACATCCTGGAAATGAAGAATATCACAAAAGAATTTCCCGGAGTAAAAGCGCTGGATGACGTGACGCTCAAGGTACGGCCGGCGACCGTGCATTCTCTCATGGGAGAAAATGGCGCGGGAAAGTCGACACTGATGAACTGCCTGTTCGGCATCTACTCCTTAAATGGCGGAGAGATCATCCTGGACGGGCAGAAGGTCGCGTTTGAGAGTCCTGCGGAGGCGCTCCGGAACCATGTATCGATGGTTCACCAGGAACTTAATCAGGTCCTGGACCGCAACATCATGGAAAACATCTGGCTCGGCAGATTTCCGATGAAGGGGATCTTTGTCGATCACCAGAAGATGTATGCGGAAACGAAAAAGATTTTTGAGCAGCTTGACATCCATGTGGACCCGAGGGTGATGACGGGAAGCCTTCAGGTTGCGGACCGGCAGATGATTGAGATCGCCAAGGCTGTCTCTTATGACGCCAAGGTCATCGTGATGGACGAGCCGACCTCCTCGCTCACGGAGGATGAAGTCGAGCATCTGTTCCGCATCATTGAAATGCTGAAGAAGCGCGGCGTCAGCATCATCTATATCTCCCACAAGATGGAAGAGATCATGCAGATCTCGGATGAAGTGACGATCATGCGCGACGGCCGCTGGGTCGCGACGGAACCGGTGTCGAATCTTGACACGAACAAGATCATCCGCCTCATGGTCGGCCGCGAGCTCACTGAGCGCTACCCGAAGCGTACGACGGTGCCGGGGGAGACCTACATGAAGGTGGAACACCTCTCCAGTGCGGTTCCCAAGTTTATCGATGTAAACTTTGAGCTGAGAAAGGGCGAGATCCTGGGCGTGGCCGGCCTTGTGGGCGCCGGGCGGACAGAGCTGCTCGAGACGCTCTTCGGGATACGGACGAAGGGCGAGGGCAGGATCCTTGTGGAAGGCCGTGAAGTAGACAACAGCACGCCGGAGAAGGCCATGAAGAACGGCTTCGCGATGCTGACGGAGGAGCGGCGGCACAACGGTATATTCGCCGATCTGAGCATCGCCTTCAACACCACGATCGCCAATCTGGATCCTTATCTTAAAGGCGGCCTTCTGAGGAACAGCCTGATCAAAGAGAAGGTCGACAAGACGATCAGCGACCTGCGGATCAAGACGCCGGGAAGCAAAGAGAAGATCGGCAATCTCTCGGGCGGCAATCAGCAGAAAGTCATCTTAGGCAGATGGCTCCTCACCAATCCTGAAGTGCTTCTGCTCGATGAACCGACAAGAGGCATCGATGTCGGTGCCAAATACGAAATCTATCAGCTCATGAATCAACTGGCCGCCGAGGGCAAGTGCGTCATCATGGTGAGTTCTGAAATGCCGGAGCTCCTCGGCGTGTGCGACCGGATCCTGGTCATGAGCAACGGCAGACAGGCCGGTATCTTTGAAGCGGCGGAAGCGACACAGGTAGCCATCATGGAAGCGTCCGCGAAATATGTATCTGCAGGAGGTGTTGGCGTATGACTAAGAAAGTATCCGCCGGGGATCTGATTAAAAAACTGTTTACGGAAAAAATCATCTATGTGGTTCTGCTCGCGCTGATCATCGTGATCATCTGCATCGAACCGCGGTTCCTGTCCATCATCAATTTCAGCAACATCCTGGCCCAGTCCTCGACGCGTATCATCATCGCGCTCGGCGCGGGCATGGTCCTCATGGTGCGGGGCTGCGACCTGTCCACGGGACGTATGATCGGCCTTGCGGCGGTCATCTCCGCATCGCTTCTGCAGGACGTGGATTACGCGTACCGCATGTACCAGAATCTGCCGTCTCTGCCGATCATCGTGCCGCTGCTTCTCGTGATCGCGCTCTGCGCTCTGCTCGGCACGATCTCGGGCACCTGCGTGGCGAAGCTGAAGGTCCCGCCGATCATCGCGACGCTGGCCATGCAGCTGGTGCTCTACGGCGCCTCCTCGATCTACTTCGACCGCGAGCCCTACGGCGCGCAGCCGATCGGCGGCATCAAGGAGTCCCTCACGAAGCTCTGCACGAGAGGCGTAAAAATCGGCTCCTTCCGTCTGCCGTACCTGACGATCATCGCGATCCTCGTGATCGTCTTCATGTGGATCCTCTGGAACAAGACCAAGTTCGGCAAGTATATGTACGCCGTCGGCGGCAATCCGGATGCGGCGCAGGTCTCCGGCGTCAATGTCTCGAAGATCCTGATCGCCACCTATGCGCTCGCGGCGGTTATGTACGCGGTCGCAGCTGTTCTTGAGGTCGGCCGCATCGGCAGCGCCTCCAACACGACCGGCAACAGCTACGAGATGGACGCGATCGCCTCCTGCGTGGTCGGCGGCGTCTCGATGTCGGGCGGCATCGGCACGGTCGGCGGCATCGTCACCGGCGTGCTGATCTTCACAGTCATCAACTACGGCCTGTCTTTCATCGGCGTCAACATGTACTGGCAGTACATCGTCAAGGGACTCATCATTCTTCTCGCCGTCGTCGTCGACATGAGAAAGTTTGCGAAGCGAAAATAATCCGTAACGAGATTGGAGATAAACATGAGAGAAGCAGTCAAGAATACAAAGCTGACAGAGAACTGCAGCAAGGAAACCATCCGTGAGTACGTGGACAAGGAACTGATCCCGCAGCTCACCGTCAAGGAGAAGATCGGCATCATGTCCGGCCAGATCACGGAGGAGAAGCTCCTCTACGACCTCTTTGAGATCGTGCACTACAATTTCGATCCCTATCCCACCCTCGCGGTGGACCGCCTCGGCATCCCGAACGTCCGCTTCGTCGACGGCCCGCGCGGCGTGGTGGCCGGCTCTGCAACCTGCTTCCCGGTGTCCATGGCGCGCGGCGCGACCTTTGACCGCGAGCTCGAGGAGGAGATCGGGCGCTGCATCGGCGCGGAGATCCGGGCCGTGGGCGGCAACTATTACGGCGGCGTCTGCATCAACCTGCCGCGCAACCCCAGATGGGGCCGCGCCCAGGAGACCTACGGCGAGGATTCCTATCACATCGGCGAGATGGGCGCTTCGCTCACGAAGGGCATCCAGAGCCAGAACGTCATGGCCTGCATCAAGCATTTCGCGCTGAACAGCATCGAAAATGCCCGCTTCACGGCGGACGTGCAGATCGACAAGAGAACGCTGCATGAAGTCTACCTGCCGCACTTCAAGAAGTGCATCGAGGCGGGCGCCGCTTCCGTCATGTGCGCGTATAACAGCGTGCTCGGCAGCTTCTGCTCGGAGAACAAGTACCTGCTTCACGACACGCTGCGCGACCGCTGGGGCTTCGAGGGCTTTACCCTCTCGGATTTCCTGTGGGCGCTGCATGAGGGCCGCGCCGTTGAGTCCGTCAAGGCGGGCATGAATATCGAGATGCCCTGCGTGGCGTTCTATGAGAACGAGATCCCGCAGGCGCTTGAAGAGGGCCGCGTGACGGAGGACGACCTGAACGAGGCGGTCGGCTACATCTTAAGAACCATTCTGTATTACGAGACGAGAAAGGATCCGGAGGCATTTACGCCGGACGTGATCGCGAGACCTTCCCACATCGCGGTGGCGAAAAGAGCTGCGGAAGAGGCGGCGGTCCTGCTGAAAAATGAAGGCCATGTGCTTCCGCTTAATCCGGAGAGAACCGGCAGGATCCTCGTGCTCGGCAAGCTCGGAAACGCGCAGAACATCGGCGACCACGGCTCATCGATGGTCCATCCGTACTATGCGGTGTCTCCGCTCTCCGGCATCATGAAGAGAATGCCGAGAGCCCTGATCCTCTACAACGACGGCACGGATCTCGAGCTCGCGAAGAAGCAGGCGGCGGACGTTGACGCGGTCGTCATCGTGGCCGGCTACGTGCACAGCGACGAAGGCGAGTTCCTGAGCTCCAAGGTGGAGACAGAGGCGACGGCCGGCGGCGACCGCATGACGATGCGCCTTCACAAGAGGGATACGGATATCATCGAGGCTGTCGCCGGGATCTGCCCAAACACGATCGTCTCCCTCATCGGCAGCAGCGCAATCCTCATCAATGAGTGGGAGAGCAAGGTGCCCGCGATCCTCTTCTCCTTCTACGGCGGCATGGAGGGCGGCACGGTGCTCGCGGAGATCCTCTTCGGGGACGTGAACCCGAGCGGAAAGCTTCCCTACACGGTCGCTTACAATGAGGATGATTATCCGTTCTTCGATCCGGACTGCACGGAGATCACGTATGAGTACTATCACGGTTACGCCAAGATGGACAAGGAGAACAAAGAGGTTCTCTATCCCTACGGCTACGGCCTGTCTTATACCTCCTTCTCCTTCAGTGAGCCGGTGGCGGAGGTGTTCGGAGATACGGCGAAGTTCCGCTTTGCGGTGACGAATACCGGAAATGTGGACGGCGCGGAGATCGCCCAGCTGTATATCGGCTGTGAGGGCAGCGCCGTGGATCGCCCGGTGAAGACGCTCCGCGATTTTGCCCGCGTGACGCTGAAGGCAGGCGAGACGAAGGAAGTCGAGCTGTCCGTGACAAAGCAGGAGATGGCGTACTTCTCGGAAGAGGCCGATGATTTCGTGACAGAGGATATTACTTACACGGCACTCATCGGAAACTGCAGCAAAGGCGAACAGCTGAAGAGTCTGCGCTTCCGCTTCGGCTGAACAGATCGTTTGCCGGCGGCGGTGCGAGAGCACATATGAGATGAAGGGACTGCCCGCGGCGCGTGAAGCTGCGGGCAGTTTTTGCAGCTGCGGGACGAATTTTGCAGCTGCGGGACGAATTTTGCAGCTGCGGGACGAATTTTGCAGCTGCGAGACGGATTTTGCAGCTGCGATGCGGTTTTCACAGCTGCGGTCCGGTTTTCGCAGCTGCGGTCTTACGGAAAAAGGAGAGAAATATGAGAATCGGAGCAGATTATTATCCGGAACACTGGGAAAAAGAGCGCTGGGAGACAGATCTTAAGCTTATGCACGAGTGCGGCATCTCCGTCGTGCGCATCGGCGAGTTTGACTGGTCGCTGTATGAACCCCGCGAGGGCGAGTACCATTTCGAATGGATGGATGAAATCCTTGATTTCCTTGCACAGCACGACATGAAGGCTGTGCTCGGCACGCCTTCCGCGACGCCGCCCAAGTGGATGTGCGACAAGTACGGCGAGGCGCTCTATCAGAAGGACAAGCGCGGGCGCATCCGCCCGTTCGGAACGAGAAAGCACTACTGCTTCAACAGCGCGGTATACCGGGAGGAAAACCGGAAACTCGTCACCATGATCGCGAAGCGGTACGGCGCGCATCCCGCGGTGGAGGGGTGGCAGATCGACAATGAGCTCGGCTGGTCGAACACGACGCGCTGTTACTGCGAAAAGTGCCGGGAGGCATTTCAGAAATACCTGTGGGAAAAATACGGAAGCATCGAGGTGCTGAACAGGACCTACGGGACCGTCTTCTGGAGCGAAGACTACAATGACTTTTCCCAGGTCATCGTGCCGGAGGAGGGCGCGTGCGCCGGGTCGGATCCGGACGGGACGGAGGGACAGAACCCGTCGCTTGTGCTCGATTTCGACCGCTTCTCCTCGGACAGCGTGATTTCTTTCATGAACGAGCAGGTCGACATCATCCGGCAGTACAGCGACCGTCCGATCACGACGAATCTCCTCGACGCCGGAATCAACTCCGGGACGGGGATCGACTATTTCAAGCTGAGCAAAACGCTTGATTTTGTCTCCTGGGACAACTACATCAATTTCCAGTGGGGCATCGCCGAGGACGCCTGCGTGTCCCGCGACCAGGCGCTCCTCAGGAGCTACAAGCACGCGCCCTACTGGGTCATGGAGCAGCAGGCCGGCGCCATCGGCTGGACGCAGCTCGGATCGGTGCCGGAGCCCGGGCAGCTGCGGCTGTGGACCTACTCGTCCGTGGCGAACGGCGCGGACACAGTTGTCTTCTTCCGTTGGAGGTCCTGCCTCTTCGGGACGGAAGAGTACTGGAACGGCATTCTTCCGCACGACGGGAAGCCGAACCGCCGCTACTATGAATTCGCGAAGGTCGGCGCCGAGATGAAGAAGCTCAGCCGCATCTACGGAAAGCTTTCGCCAAAGGCGAAGGTCGCGATCGTCAAATCCTTCGACAGCGAGTGGAGCCACAAGATCCACAGGCATGTGGAGAACTTCAGCTATGACAAGCTGCTCCTTGATTACTACCGCGCCTTCTACCGCCTGGGCGTCCCCGTCGAATTCACGGCGCCGGAGGAGGATCTGAGCGGCTATGATCTCGTACTCGCGCCCGCGCTCATCATGGTGAGCGGAGAGCAGAAGGAGAACCTCGAAGCCTACGTGCGCGGGGGCGGCACCCTGCTTCTCAGCTTCAGGAGCGGCGTAAAGAGCATGGACAACACGATGCTGCCGCTTGAGATCCCGGGCGTCTTTAAGGACATGGCGGGCGTCTTAGTGGACGACTACGATCCGCAATTCCGCAAAGAGACGACGGCAGCCGGCGTATTTGGCAGTGGCACAGCACGGCTGTGGTGTGATATTATTAGCCCCGTCACCGCAGAAGTCCTCGGCGTCTATACGGCCGGGTACTACGCGGGCGAGCCCTGCCTGACAAAGAACGCGTACGGCGCCGGTTCCGTCTATTATCAGGGATGCGACCTCGACGAGACGGCCATGTATGCGCTCATGGGCAGACTGTGCAAAGTGCACGGTATCGCCGTGGCGGAAGGCGCGCAGGAAGGCGTCGAGATCGTCCCCGCAACGGACGGGGAGAACGAGGCGCTCTTTGTGCTCAACCACAACCGGCACACGGTTGTCGTTCCGGTCGACGGGAAATATACGGAGCTCCTTAACGAACAGGAGATCGCGGATCAGGTCCTTTTGAAACCATATGAGGTCGCCGTTTTGAGGAAGAGATGAGAGATGAAAACCGGGCGTTTTACAGGCGCCTTGTAAGTATCGCGCTGCCGATCGGACTGCAGAGCCTCATGCTCGCGCTGGTCGCAGCCTGCGACGCCTTCATGCTGGGCAGAATCGCGCAGGACGAGATGACAGCCGTCTCGCTCGCGACGCAGATCCAGTTCGTTCAGAACATGATCGTGTCCGCGGCCGTAGCCGCGGGCTCGATTCTCGGCGCGCAGTATTTCGGGAAAGGAGACCGCCATGCGCTGACGGAGCTCCTGCACATCATGCTGATCGCGTCCGGCATCGTGTCGCTTTTGTTCTTCGGCGCCTGTGAGCTCATGCCGGAATCCCTCATGAAGATTTTCACGCACGACCCCGATCTCATTGTGATCGGCGCGCGCTACCTCCGGATCGCCGGCGTCTCTTATCTGCTCTCCGGGATCTCGCAGTGCTATCTCACGGCGATGAAGGTGACGGACCACGTGCGGCCCTGCGTGCTGATCAGCTGCTCCGCGGTTGTCAGCAATGTCATCCTGAACTCGATCTTTATCTTCGGACTGCTCGGCGCGCCGCGCCTTCAGTCGCGCGGGGCCGCCCTGGCGACGACCATCGCCCGGCTCATCGAGCTGTGCCTGTGCATAGGCATTTCCATGCGGGAGACCTACGTGCGGTCGCAGCTTACAAAATTCTTCGCGATCCGAAAGGGATTGCCGCGGGACTTCATGCGGCAGTGCCTGCCGCTCCTTGGCGGCGGCCTGTGCTGGGGCGTGGGATTTACCGCGTATACGGCGATCATCGGCCACATGGGGACGGACCCGGCAGCGGCCAATTCTGTCGCGGCTGTCGTCCGTGACCTCGTCTGCTGCATGTGCAACGGCATCGCCACGGCGGCCGGCATCATGGTCGGCAACGAGCTCGGCGCGGGGAGACTTGAAGAAGGAAAGGCTGTCGGCATTAAGCTCCGCAACCTGTCTTTTGTGATCGGCTTTATGTCCACGGGCATCGTGCTGGCGGTCACGCCGCTGACGGTGCGCATGGTCATCCTGACGGATCAGGCGCGGAGCTACCTCACGGGGATGATGGTGATCATGGCTGTCTACATGATCGGCCGCGCCGTCAACACGATCACGATCAACGGGATCCTCGACGGCGGCGGAGACACGATCTTCGACCTGTACAGCCTGATCGTCTGCATGTGGGGCGTCGCGATCCCGCTGGCGCTGCTCGGCGCTTTCCATTTCCACTGGCATCCGCTCGCGGTGTACGCCTGCACCTGCCTCGACGAGGTCGGGAAGATTCCGTGGGTGATGGCGCGGTTCCGGAAGTATAAGTGGGTACAGGATCTGACGCAGTAAGCGTGCAGTTGGAATAAAGGGGCGATGATTCGTCCGATAAACAGGACATATTAAGAAACAGGGGACGGTTCTTCGCTCGCCTGCCGGAACATTTTTGTTCCGTCAGATGAATGAAGAACCGTCCCTGTTTACAGTTCCTGCTTACAGATTTTTTTACGGATACAGGAAGCGGAACCCGCGGTCTCCGCCTTCATCATCGAAGTCGTCGTCATCATCGTCATCGCCGTCCCAGTCTTCGTCGTCATCGCCGTCCGGGTCGATCTCACCCTTTAAGTCGAAGAAGGTCTCGAGATCGGCGCACTCCTCGCACAATTCGCGGAAGACGTCCTGCGCCACTTCCTCGTCTTCATAGGCGGCAAAAGGCTCGCCGTTGACCAGAATCTTCGCCCCGTCAAGATCGACGCTGGTGGCTTCGACAAGGTGCTTTCCGTCCTGGCTTCTGATAAACATACCCATCATGTATCCTCCTTTTTGATGGCTTTTCCTTAGTGATCCGTAAGGTATACCTTGGTCTTTCAGTAGTACACTGCCTTCGCGCTCATTCCTTTCGACTTCAGGATTACCGCATACGTCTTTTTCTTAGCGCCGGGCACGTCAACCTTTACCGCGACATAGCCTTTGGCAAAGGCTTTGGCGCCGATGCTGCTCTTGGTCAGCTTTTTGGTCTTAATCAGGTAGGTTTTTAATTTTTTGCACTTATAGAAGGCCTTGGCGCCGATGGATTCCAGATTCTTGGGGAACGTCATCTTTTGCAGCTTTTTACAATTGTAGAAAGCAGAGGCCCCAATCGCCTTAACATCCGGGCCGATCTCAAAGGAAGTGAGATTCGTGCAGCCATAGAAAGCCTTATCGCCGATCTTCGTCAGCCCCGCCGCAATTTCCACGGCTATCAGGTTCTTGTTGCCCTTGCAGGCACTGTCGGAAATCTCCGTTACCTGAAAGGTCCAGCCGTCGATGGTCAGCTCTGCCGGAATGGAGAGCAATTTATTCTTGCCGGCAGCTGCCTTGAAGGCCACGGTCTTTTCTCCCGTCACCTCATAGGTCCCGGAGGAGTCTTTCAGAGAGGTTCCCTTTGCCGGGGGCTCGGGGACGGGCTCCGGCGTGGGCGTGGGCTTGGGATTAACCGTTATCGTTGCATAATTTGTATCGACTGACGTTGAATCGTTCCCGGTTAAATGACAAATAATAAGTTTTCCGTTCAGCCATGTATCTGTCGGCAGAATGTAAACGGTATCTTTCTTCAGGGAAGTATAGGCACAATGGTTTTTGAGGGTTTCTTCGCCCCATCGAAAGACTAAATCGTCCGGATCATAAATCGCCCAGTCGTAGGATTTTATATTTTCAGCATCCACCGTAAACTTAATGGGCTTCTCTACCTCAGTCGTCACATCTTCAAGCTCCTTTATGATGATCGGCTTTGCGAAAACCGGAACCGCGCAGAACAATACGCTCACCATCATCACGAAGCAGGCCGGAAGAATCCGTCGTTTCAGGTCTCTCATCTTGCATGTCCTCCTTTCTCTTATGCTCACTGCAGTTTACGCGCGCGCCTCTTTCGGGAGCGCGAAGGCGGGCATCGGCCGGAGCTTGTGAAGGTTCGCCCCGTGCAGGCGGTCGATGCGCGCTTTTACGGCTTCATCCTCACAGATGCCGGTCAGGATGTAGCGGTCCAGCACTTTATAGGTGAAGCCGAGTTTCTCCTCATCTGTCTGTCCGGAGAGTCCGTCGGAGGGCGTCTTCCCGACAAGGGACGGCGGAAGGTCAAGTGTGTCTCCGATCTGCAGCACCTCCTCCACCAGGAGGTGGGAGAGGAGACTGACATCGCCGGCCGCGTCGCCATACTTCGTGGAATAGCCGACATAATCCTCCGACGCGTTGCAGGTGTTGACGACCCGCGCGCCGCCGGGAAGCAGCTGCCCCACGGCGTAGAGCGCAGCCATGCGCAGCCGCGGCGGGAGATTGACGCCTGCTTCGCCGGGAAGGCGGGGCGCGTCAGCGCCGGAGCATGCATCCGTGCCGCATAAGGCAGCGAGCGCCTCATTCCCCATCAGCATCCCGGTCATGGCGCGGCAGGCCGGCCCGATATTGAGCTCGACCGCGGCGATGCCGAGGTGAGAGACAAGAAGCCTTGCATCGTCTATGTCGCTCTGTGTCCCGCAGGGCATCATAACGCCGACGACGCGCTCGCTTCCGAGCGCCTCTTTGAGGAGCGCGGCGCAGATGCTCGAGTCCTTGCCGCCCGATATGCCGAGGACGGCCGAAAGCGCGGGGCCGCCGCTTTGGAAATACCCGCGGATCCACGCCACCAGTTCATCTTTTGTTTTTCGGGGATTGAGCAGCATGGCACCTTCCTTTCCTGCTAATTTAATTGTAATCAGGGCAGGTGAAAAGTCAAGGCGCCGCGCGGCAAAACACCCGGATCACTTGAAAACCCGCGCGATTTGTTTATAATTCATTTTTAGTAACGACAAACATGGAGACGGGAGAGATACACCATGTTTTTTCTCTATCTGATTCTTTGGATCGTCTTAAATGGAGCCGTCACGCCCGAGATCCTCGTCTTCGGGGTCCTCATCGCCGGCGCGGCGACGCTCCTTGTCTATAAAGTATTCGGCTACAGCCTGAAGAAAGAGCTGCAGCTTCTTACGCATGTGCCGCTGCTTGCCGTCTTCACGCTGGTCCTGATTCGCGAGATCGTGAAGGCCTCCCTGTCTGTTTTGAAAATGGCTCTCTTCAGCAGCGAGAAGGCGGACCCGGTCATCGTGGAGTTTCATTCCGGCCTGCCCACGGACCTTCAGAACGTGCTGCTTGCCAATTCGATCACACTCACGCCCGGCACCTATACGCTCTTTCAGGAAGGCGACGGCTTCGTCGTCCACGCGCTGAGAGAAGATTTTGCGGAAGGGATCGAGTCGTCCGTGTTCATAAAGCTCCTCAGGAGGCTCGGTCCCGGGGAAAGCGGAAAGACGGGGAGTGCGGGATAATGGATATAAAGGAAGCTTATCAGATCTTATACAGCGGCGCGCTCATCGCGCTCATCGTGCTCATCGGCGCGATGCTCGTGCGCGCAATCAAAGGGCCGCGCATCACCGACCGCATCATGTCCATCAATATGATCGGCACGATGGTGATCTGCGCCATTTTAATCCTGTCGCAGCTCCTGAAAGAGACCTTCTTGATCGATGTGGCGCTCATCTACGCCATGGTCAGCCTCGTGACGGTGCTGATGCTCGCGGCGATGTATATCCCGGCCGACCCGAAGATCCCGGATCTTGGCGGAAAGCGCGGTGCCGGGGGCGCCGCCCGGACGCAGCGGGGGAAGAAGAAACGGAGGAGCAGGGCATGACGGCAGAGTGGATCCGCTTTTTCCTGATCGCGGCGGTCCTTATTGCCGCGCTGATCGCTTTTACCGGGGCCGTGCTCGGCGCGTGGCGCTTCGGCTTCGTCATGAACCGCCTGCATGCGGCGGGCATCGGGGACACGCTCGGCGTGCTCCTCGTGATCATCGCCGCCGTGATCTCGGCGGGACTGAGTCTTGAATCTTTAAAACTCGTCCTCATCGCGGCCTTTTTGTGGTTTACGTCGCCGGTATCGACGCATTTCGTCGGACAGGTCGAGTTTTTTACGAATCCGGAGATCGGCCGCTTCCTCAGGGCGCTGCCGCCGCGCGGCGGGAAAGACGGCGCGACGGGAGCAGCACCTGCTGAGACAGACGGCGGGAAAGACGGCGCGACGGGAGCCGTACTGGCAGAGGCGGATGACACAAAAGACATGAGACCCGTCGAAGCACCGGACATGGAAGATGCGAAACCGGACAGCGAAGATCATGATGTGAAACCGGGAAACGAAGGTAAAGGAGAGAAGTGACCATGGATCTCATCACAGCGGCAAAGATCCTGCTGCTTGTCCTTCTGATCGCGTGCGCGGTCAGTGTGAATCTGACAAAGACGCTGCTGCAGGCCGTCATCGTCTTTATGGCCTACAGCTCTCTTATGTGCGTGATCTGGGTGCTCATGGAGTCGCCGGATCTCGCCATCACGGAAGCAGCCGTCGGGGCCGGGATCAGCAGCGTGCTGTTCCTTCTTGCCCTCCGCAGAATCAGACAGGTGGACGCAGACAATGAATGAGACATTCCGGCGCTTTCTTGACGGCGAGATCGATCCTCTCGAAGGGATCATGAACGTTGCCGAAGAGGAAGACAGCGGCAGAAAAGAACTGACGGCGGCGATGAAGCGCAGGCACCGCACGGTCATCGGGACGAGCAAGGCGCAGAAGCTCATGCGGGCGGAGAAGGAGAGCTACTACCGCGTCTACAATGTGGTGGCGGTCATCAGCTGCATCCTTCTCATCGGCGTGCTGCTCTTTACGGTGGCGCACCTGCCCCGCTACGGGGCGGAGAATCCGCGGGCGACTGAGGTGATGGACCGCTATATCGAACGCGGCGTGGAGGAGACCGGCGCCGTCAACGTCGTCGCGGGCATGATCCTCGACTACCGCGCCTTCGACACGCTCGGCGAGTCGCACGTGCTCTTCACGGCGCTCGTCTGCGTCATGATCCTGCTCATCATGGACAAGAAGAACATGCGCACGGGCTACGAGGACTACTACACGACGACGCGCGAGCGCTTCCACGACCTGACGACGGAGGCGATCTTAAGAAATGTCGCGATCGTGCTCATTCCCTGCATCTTCGTGTACGGGCTCTATGTGCTCTTAAACGGCCAGAACGGCCCGGGCGGCGGCTTCTCCGGCGGCGCCGTCATGGGCTCGGGGCTCATCATCGCCTCGGCGGCCTTCGGCTTTGACCGGATGGACCGCTTCTTCACGGCACGCGTGAGCGCATGGATCACATTTTCGTCGCTCGCCTTTTACAGCTTTGCGAAGGGGTATGTGTTCTTTACCGGCGCGAACGGGATCCCGAACGGCGTCCCGAAGGGCACGCCGGGGAACATCTTAAGCGGCGGACTCATCCTGCCGCTTGACATCGCAGTCGGCCTCGTCGTCGCCTGCACGATGTTCGGTTTCTATTCCCTGTTCAGAAGAGGCACGATCGGAGGCGCTTCATGATCGAGACACTCATGGCCAATTATGAAGAGGCTGCTGCCATCATCCTGTTCGGCATCGGATTCACGATGCTTCTTTTCCAGCGCAATCTGATGAAGAAGCTGATCGGGATGAACATCATGGACACCGGCGTCTTCCTCTTCCTCGCCTCGATGGGCTACATCAAGGGGCGCAAGGCCCCGATCATCGCAAATGGTGTCACGGATCCCGCGCGCTACATTAATCCCGTGCCGGCGGGCCTCGTCCTCACCGGCATCGTCGTGTCGGTCTCCGTCACGGCCGTGATGCTCGCGCTGACCGTGCGCCTGTACCACCGGTATCACACGCTGGATCTCGACGACATTTACATCATCTCGAAGCATCAGACGGAGGACCGGTGACGTGGAGGCTGTGAAAAACATTCCGCTTTTTGCCATCGTCCTCAGCCTCTTTTCCGGGGTGCTGTGCACGATGCTGAAAAATAAGGCGGCGCGGATCTACACCGTCCTTTTTGAGTGCGCGCTGATCGCGGGGATGGCGCTCGTCCTCATCTATACGCTTCAGACGGGGACGTCCTTCACCTACGTGATGGGCGAGTTTCCGGCGCCCTGGGGCAATGAGATCCGCGCGGGCGCGCTCGAGGCGGGGATGGCGCTGCTCTTCCTCATCGTCATGCTCATGAGCGTGATCGCGGGCATGCACTACCTGGACGACATGGACGCAAGCCGCGTGCATCTCTACGCCGCGCTTTTGAACCTGATGACGGCGGCGCTTCTTGCCGAGATCTTTACCAATGACATTTTCACGGGCTATGTCTTCGTCGAGATCATGACGCTGACGAGCTGCGGCATCCTCATCGTCCGCGAGATCGGGCGCACGACGCTCGCCGCGATCCGCTACATGATCATGAACCTGCTCGGCTCGGGCCTCTTCCTGCTCGGCGTAGTGCTGCTCTACGACGTCACGGGACACCTGCTCATGGTGCCGATGCATCAGGAGATCATAGAGCTCATGAAGGATCCCGGCAGCGCCCTCGTGCTCACGATGGCGACGGGCATCCTCACGCTGGGCCTCGCGATTAAAAGCGGCCTCTTCCCCTTCCACTACTGGATGCCGGATACGTACGGGTGGGCGACGCCGACCTCGGCGGCGATTCTTTCGTCGCTCGTCTCGAAATGTTATATCTTCCTGCTTATCAAGATCTACTGGCGCGTGCTGGGGACAGACGTGTTCGCGGCCATGCCGCTGAAGTACATCCTCTTCGCACTGGGCCTTTGCGGCATGGTGTTCGGCTCGGTGTCCGCGCTCCGTGCGACAAATATCAACCGCATGGTGGCCTTCTCCTCGGCGGCGCAGATCGGCTATATCTACGCCGGCATCGGCCTCGGCGGCCGCTATGGATGGATCGCGGCGATCTTCCACATCGCGGTGCACGCGGTGACGAAGTCGATGCTGTTTCTCACGACGCCCCGCCTCGCGGAGGTGTCGGATAACTCTCTTCTCTTTAAAAATCTGACGGGGAGCGCCATCCGCGACAGGGACGCGGGCGCCTTCTTCCTCATGGGATCCCTGTCGATGATCGGCATCCCGATCTTCGCGGGTTTCTCGTCAAAGCTCTTGTTCGGCATCGCGGCGGTTTCCTCGGCATCGGAGCCCATGATGCTGCTTCTCATGCTGGCGCTGGCGCTGAGCTCCGTCTTAAATGCGCTCTACTTCCTCCGCACCGTGATCCGGATCTTCCGGGATGACGGGAGCAGGAAGATCTGTCCGATCGGCGGGAGATGGGACTATCTTATGCCGATGCTTGTACTCATTGTGATCAATCTGCTCCTGGGCCTCGCCTCCGGCGTCTTCGTCGGCTGGATTGAGACAGGACTTTCGATGTTCGCTTAAGAATCGTTAATGGAGGGCGAAATCATGCTGATATGTGCGATGCTTTTCCCGATGCTGGCCGGTATCCTCATCTCCGTGCCCCGCATGGAAGTAAGGATGAGAAACCGGCTCTATGCCGGCGCGATTCTGATCACGGACATCCTGTGCCTCCTTGCGGCCATAAGCGGCGGGCCGGTGACGGTCCTGACGCTTACGGAGAAGCTGCAGGCGCATTTTATGCTCGACGGGATCGGCCGGATCGTGCTGCTCGCGGTGTGCGTGCTCTACACGGCGGTCCTGTTCTACGCGTTTGAATACATGACGATGGAGGAGCGGCCGCATGTGTTCTTCGCCTTCTTCTTCATCTCCTTCGGCGCGCTCATCGCGGTGTGCATGGCGGGCAATCTCGTGACGCTGTATTTCGCCTTTGAGCTCCTGACGCTCACCTCCATGCCGCTCGTGCTCCACGAGATGACAAAGGACGCCGTCGCGGCGGCGCTGAAATACCTGTTCTACTCGATCGCCGGCGCGCTCATGGGCCTTCTCGCCGTGTTCTTCATCTATCAGTACACGGCCGGGGACGGGAGATTTGTCTTCGGCGGCTTCTTGAGCGACGCGCTGCTGCAGGGCCACGAGAAGGTGCTCCTTGCGGTCACGATGGCCGGCATCATCGGCTTCGGCACGAAGGCCGGTCTCTATCCGATGCACGGCTGGCTGCCGACGGCGCATCCGATCGCGCCCGCACCGGCGTCCGCGCTGCTTTCCGGCATCGTCGCCAAGGCCGGCGTCATCGCCATCATCCGCGTCGTCTACTTCGCCGTCGGGCCGGACCGCATCCGCGGCACCTGGGTGCAGACCGCGTGGATGACGCTGTGCCTGCTCACGATCTTTATGGGCTCGATGATGGCGTTCCGGGAAAAAATCATGAAGAAGCGGCTGGCGTATTCGACGATCAGCCAGATCTCCTATATTCTGCTCGGTCTCTCCTTCTTAAGTGACGAGGGGCTGCGCGGCGGCCTCCTGCACCTGATGAGCCACGCGGTCTCGAAGGGCTGCCTCTTCCTCGTCGCCGGCGTCTTCATCTACAAGCTCGGCGTGCGGAACGTCGCGGACCTGAAGGGTGTCGGGAAGCGCATGCCCGTCACGCTGTGGTGCTTTACGATCGCGGCGCTCTCCCTCGTCGGCATCCCACCGATGGGCGGTTTCTTAAGTAAATGGGTCATCGCCTCTTCCGCGATCGGCAGCGGCATCCCGGTCTATGCGGTGCTCGCGCCTGTGGTCCTTCTGATCTCGGCGCTGCTCACGGCCGGCTACCTGCTCCCGATCACCGTTGACGGCTTCTTCCCGGGGCACGCGGAGAGCGCGCACGGGCACGGCGGGGCGAAGGAAGCGGAAGAAGAGGCGCTGCCTTCCGCGGAGCCCACGGTGTGCATGACGATCCCGATGATGTGCCTCTGCGCTGCGGCGCTTGTCATGGGCCTCTTCGGGACACAGATTCTGTCCGCTTTCGGAATTTAACCGGCTTATAAAGGAGGCACTGACATTTGCTAGCGCTTTTACTCATCAGTTCCATACTGCTGCCGGTCTTCGGCGGGTGCAGCATCCTCTTCCTGCATCTTAAGGATGACGCGAAGCGGGAGCTTCTCGCGGAAGCCGTTGCGATCGCAGCCTCGGTCCTTGTCTGGGCCCTGATCTTCATGAGCGGCGTCTTTACGGGAGGCCTGTCCGCCGGCGCGCCCGCAGGCGAGATCACGGTCTTCAGCTTCGCGAGCGGTTTTTCCGTGTCCTTTGCCGCGGACGGGATGTCGATGCTTTTCGCCGGCATGATCTCTCTCATGTGGCCGCTCGTCCTGCTCTACGCCTTTGCCTACATGCGCAAGGAGAGCAGGAAGAACATGTTTTTCGGCTTCTTCGTGATGACGTACGGGATCACGCTCGGCGTCGCGTTTTCGGCGAATCTGCTGACGCTGTACGTCTTCTTTGAAATGCTGACGCTCGTCACGATCCCGCTCGTCGCCCACTACGGCAATCACGAGAGCCTCTTCGCCGCGCGCAAATACGCCGCCTACACGATCGGCGGCGCCGCCCTCGCCTTCTTCGCCGTTGTCCTCACGGGCCTTCACGGCGCGGGTTCCTCTTTTATCTACGGGGGCAGCTTAAGCGGAGAGATCTCGCTGCACCTCCTCCGGGTGGCCTTTCTGCTCGGCTTCTTCGGCTTCGGGACCAAGGCGGCGGTCTTCCCCTTCTACGACTGGCTGCCGACGGCTTCGGCGGCGCCGACGCCTGTCACGGCGCTGCTTCATGCGGTCGCGGTCGTCAACTCGGGCGCCTTCGCCGTCATGCGCCTGACCTATTACGTCGTCGGCCCGGATATCCTCTATGGCACGCGGACGCACAGAGCCTGCCTCGTCGCGGCGGCCTTCTCCCTGGTTTTCGCGGGCGCCATGGCGGTCAGGGAGCGGCATTTTAAACGAAAGCTTGCGTTCTCCACGATGAGCAACCTGTCCTACATGCTGCTCGGCGCGATGATGATGTCTTCCGCGGGATTTAAGGGCGGCCTCATGCACATGCTGTTCCACGGGATCATCAAGATGTCCCTCTTCCTCTGCGCCGGGGCTTTCATGCACGAGACCGGAAAGAGCTATGTCTATGAGATCGACGGCGCGGGGCGGAAAATGCCGGTGACATTTACGTGCTACACGCTGGGAGCGCTTTCTCTTATCGGCATCCCGGGCTTCTGCGGCTTCCTGTCGAAATGGCAGCTGCTCACGGCCGGGGCGGAGGAGGGCACGATGTACGGCGTCCTCGGCTGCGCCGCGCTCATCACGGCGGCATTTTTGTGCGCCATCTACTCACTGACCGTGACGGTGCGCGCTTTCTTCCCGGTGCGCGGGAAGGATCTCTACGCCGGAACGAACCTGAAAGAAGCGAGCCGGGAGATGCTGATCCCGATCGTCTTCTTCACGGCCGCGAACGTGGCGCTCGGCATATGGGGCGGACCGGTGACGGATTTTATCGGACAGATAGCGGGAGGTATGATCTGATGCTGCTCATTGCGCTTGTATGTCTTCCCATGGCGGGGGCTTTTGTCACGGCCGCGCTCGGGCGCGCAAGGCGGGGCGGGCCGGGGATGCGGGACGGGAGCTTTGTCCTTGTGACGGCGCTCGCGTTTGTGCTCGCGCTCTGCCTCGTGCCTTTTGGCGCCGAGGTGCACATCGGCGGCTTCCTCGTCTCGGGCTTCAGCTTCCGCACGGACGGGTTCCGCAGCTGCTACGCCCTCGTGACCGCCTACATGTGGCTGTTTACGGCGATTTTTTCCAAAGAGTATTTTAAACACGAGCAGGAGAATCTCACGCGCTACGAATTCTTTGTCCTCGTGACGCTTGGCGCGACTGAGGGCGTGATGCTCTCCGCGGACCTGATGACGGCATTTGTCTTCTTCGAGCTCTTGTCATTTACGTCCTTTACCTGGGTCATCCACGA
>DEFE01000008.1:312-516 GCA_002350625.1 Lachnospiraceae bacterium UBA2860 | reverse complement strand
GCTCGTTCTCTTTATGGGCCTCCTTCTCCTGATGAACGCCTGCGGGACGCTGTCCTTCGCGGAGCTCCCGGCGGCGGTGGAAATGGCGCAGGGCCGGATTCCTGAGATCCGTGCGGCTGCCTTCTGCATCCTTCTCGGCTTCGGGGCCAAGGCCGGCATGTTCCCGGTGCACGTCTGGCTTCCGAAGGCGCACCCGGTCGCGCC
>DEFE01000008.1:0-268 GCA_002350625.1 Lachnospiraceae bacterium UBA2860 | reverse complement strand
GCGGTGTACGGCGAGGTCGTGCTGATCGCGGGCGTCATCACGATGTTCCTCGGCGCCCTGCTTGCGCTTTTCTCCGTGAATCTCAAGCGGACGCTCGCCTGCTCCTCCATGTCGCAGGTCGGCTTCATCCTGACCGGCGTCGGCATGTACGTGCTCCTCGGTTCGGCATCGAGCGAGGAGGGGACGATGCTCGCGCTCTCCGGCGTGATGCTGCACATGCTGAATCACTCGACGATCAAGCTGACGCTCTTCATGGCGGCGGGCGTCG
>DEFE01000013.1 GCA_002350625.1 Lachnospiraceae bacterium UBA2860 | reverse complement strand
CCCAGTTCGTTGTGGATCTTGGTGGGGTCGATGGCATAGCGCATGTCATGGCCCTTCCGGGCGGTGACAAAGGTGATCAGGCTCTCGGGCTTATCCAGCTGACGGCAGATGAGCCTCACAATGTCGATGTTGCGCATCTCATTGTGCCCGCCGATGTTGTAGGTCTCGAAGAGTCTTCCCTTCTCCTGCACGAGGTCGATGCCCTTGCAGTGATCCTCGACATAGAGCCAGTCGCGGATGTTCTTGCCGTCTCCGTAAACCGGGAGCTTCTTGCCGTGAAGGGCGTTGTTGATCATGAGCGGGATCAGCTTTTCCGGGAACTGATACGGGCCGTAATTGTTGCTGCAGTTCGTGATGTTCGCCGGGAAACCATAGGTGTCCATGAAGGCTTTCACCATGAAATCCGAAGAGGCCTTGGAAGCCGAATAGGGGCTGTGCGGGTCGTACTTCGTCGTCTCATAGAAATAATCCGACGGATCCGAGAGCGATCCGTAGACCTCGTCCGTTGAGACGTGCAGGAACTTGTGATCCTCCTTGAAACTGCCGTCCGGCAATTCCCAGGCGTTCCTCGCCGCGTTCAGCATTGTGAGCGTCCCGAGCACGTTTGTGCGCACGAAGACGCCCGGGTCCTCGATGCTTCTGTCGACGTGGCTCTCGGCCGCGAAATGTACGACGCGGCTGATATCCTCTTCCGCGAAAATCTCCGCGATCGCTTTCGCGTCGCAGACATCCGCCTTCACGAACCTGTAGTTCTCCCTGCCTTCGACGTCCTTCAGGTTTTCCAGGTTGCCGGCGTACGTAAGCTTGTCCACATTGATGATGCGGATGTCGTCGCCGTACTTTTTAAACATATAGTGGATATAGTTCGAGCCGATGAAACCGGCGCCGCCCGTCACGAGATATGTTCTCACTTTTATACACTCCTTTTAATATACATGCATCGATCATATTGTCCGGCATAACGGACATTTCATTATAGCATGACTGTTTTTGCTTTGCAAATTGCATCCTTTTGTGCGGAGACTGTCCGAACGCTGATGTCTTGCCAAAAAGACTCCTCAGCATTTATACTGAATGAAAAACAAGGGACCTCCACAGGAGACAGGAGATGGAAAAATATATAATGGCGCTGAATCGGGCTTTTGAAAAGGCATTTTCTCACAAAGGCGATGAAGATACAATTGATGAACTGCTCTCCTGCATGGGCGAAGAGCTTGGCTGCGACCGGATCAGTATCTTCGAAGAGAGCGAGGATGGAACCTGCAATAATACCTACGAGTGGTGCAGGCCAGGCGTGGTGCACGAGCAGATTCTGCTGCAGCACATCGCGATTTCAAAATTCGATACCTGGCATGACCGCCTGATTGGCAATGAGACCATCATCGTGCGCAGCCCTTCCGAGCTGAAGGCGAAGGATCCGGATGTTTATCAGGCTTTTATCGAGCAGAATATCGAAACTGCCATCGTATCCCTTCTGGCCTTCCACGGAAAGAACTTCGGCTTCTTCATTCTGGAGAATCCGGATGACGACGTGATGAACGACGAAGATCTGATCATGCCCGGCATGCGTTATATTCTGTCTTCGCTGATCTACAGCCGCAATCTCGTCAGCAGGCTGCGCAGGATCGGCTATACGGATACCCTGACGGGCGTTGGCAACCGGATCTCCATGCAGGAGCATCTGGAAGGCATCGATCTGTCCAGGCCTCTCGGCCTGATCTGCGTGGATGTGATCGGCTGGGCTAACGACGAGGGAAAGCTCCCCCATCTTGAAAAAGAGCAGACACTGCTGCGCACAGGTGATATCCTGAGGAACCTGTTTGACGAGGAGCATGTCTTCCGGCTGTCGTCCGGCGTATTCATCATTCTGGAAGACGGCATAGATCATGACAGCTTCGAGCAGGATCTGGCCCGGATCCGGATCCTGCTTCGCGAACACAACCTTCTGGCGTCCGTGGCGGGAAAATGGATTCCTGAAATGCCTGATTCCGTCGATTCCGTGATCCACGGGGTACAGCAGAAAGCGGATGAGGACCGCCGTATCCTTATCAACCACCGGACTCATTTTGACCGGTCCGCCGATGAGCAGGATTCTTTCCAGAAGGCAAATATCACAATTCCGAAGGGAGACGAGTTTTTCCGGCTCGCGGAGCATTTTCTTGCCTCCACTTTCAAGGAATCGATCCTGTCGATCGTCACCGATATTAATTATTTCAACTTCTACAACGATATCTTCGGCCGTTCAAGCGGAAACATCTTCCTTGAGACGATCGCGTCGACCCTCCGGGAAAATGCGTCCGTCCATCACGGGATTTGCGGATATATCGGAGGCGACAATTTCTGCCTGATCCTTCCCACAAAAGCGCAGGATGCAGCGGACCTGTATCCGTTTCTGCAGGAAATCTACAACACGCTGAAGTTCCCTGACGGATTCTCACTCGCCATGGGCGCTTATCTGTCACATGACTGCAGGGAGACCGTCATCAGCCTGTATGACAGGGCTCTGAACGCGCTGTCCGAGGTGAAAGGAAACTACCTGAAGCATATCCATTTCTACAGTCCGGAGAGGCACCGCCATCAGAAAGAAGACAAATTCCTCCTGATGAAGGTAAAGGAAGGTTTGAAAAACGGAGAGTTCCTCTTCTACGTCCAGCCGCAGGTTCATGAAAGCAGCGGCAAGATCATAGGCGCGGAAGCCCTGGTCAGATGGATCCATGAAGGACAGCTGTTCTCCCCGGGACGGTTCATCCCGATGCTTGAAAAAACAGGTTTTATCTATGCGGTCGATACCTTTATCTGGGAAAGTGTGGCGAAGTGGCAGCGCGGCCTGATTGACAGGGGGATCCTTCCCGTCCCTGTCTCGGTCAATGTGTCCAGAGTGGATTTCTACTTCGGCGATGTCGCGGATTTCTTCATCAACCTGGTCAAAACCTATGACCTGGATCCCCGGCTGATCGGAGTGGAAATCACAGAAACCGCATTTACGGAAAACATGGACCTGATCCTGGATGCGTGCCGCAGACTGCATGACGCAGGCTTCCGCATCCTCATGGATGATTTCGGCAGCGGCTCCAGCTCCCTTAGCATGCTGCATACCATGAATCTGGATGTGCTGAAGACAGATGTCCAGTTCATGGCCAGGGACAACCTGGACAGCCGTGCGATCAGCATTGTCGAATCCGTGATCTCCATGGCGCACATGATCGGCATGAGCGTTGTGACAGAAGGCGTTGAGACACAGCTGCAGATGGAAAACCTGATCTCGCTCGGAGACAACTTCGCGCAGGGATACTACTTCTATAAACCGATGCCGAAAGAAGCCTTTGAGGAGCTGATCCGTAATCCGGACATGGTCACAAGCGGTTACGAGAAAGACCGGATCAGTGCGTCCAGCCAGCTGCACTTCAGGGAAATGATCAAAAAAGGGCTGGTTTCGGAGACATTGCTCAACAACATCATAAGAGCAGCGGCCACCTGCCGCCTGCAGGATGAAAAGATCAGCATCGTTCAGATCAACAGCGCGTGTTCTGCGCTGACCGGCATCCCTGCTTCGGAGGAAGCGATGCAGAACTTCGAGGCGCATCTTAAAGAGCCGCAGAAGGAGCTTTTCCGCAATCTGCTGAAACAGGCGGACTCGCACGCGCTTGGCGGCAGTGAGGGGTGCATCGATTTTCAGAAGAATACCGGGGAAACGATTACGCTGAATATGCGTGTTTTCCTCTTGTATGCCTGCGACGATCACCGGATCTATCTTGCCACAATGCGCTGATTCAGCCGCATCGGGAGCGGCGGCTGATCCATATTCTCTCTTTGCTCCGTTCCCTCCACGTGCTTGCAGGCTGCGATTTCAAGCTCTGCTAAAACCGCTCGGCCCCGCCGAGGGGCGCTTAATATCACTTATGGGCGTCCCGCACTACGCCTACCTGGCTCTCGGCGGGCCCTTGGCCTCGCAACGCAGGGCTTGAAATCGCACTGCAAGTCTGCGTTCCGGTCAAAGTCGCTGCAGAGAGAATATGGATCTGCCGCCGCGTCGCGAGTGCCTCCTTCAGAAGGCATCCTTTCACTCGTAAAACCCCGTCACGTCGACAAGATAAAACGACGAAGCCGCATCCGCATCCTCCGCCGCGATGCCGTCCGGGCCGAGCTGCGCTAAGAGATGCTTTCCCTCTTTGCGCACGGCGACCACATCCAGGAGCGCCTCGTTGACGAGCTTCACCGAGTCGTCCTCCCCCGGGCGGACGCGGAAGCTCTGCGACGGGTAGCCGCTGTCCTCACTGAGCTTCAGCGCGTCGCCGTCTGCGCCGAGCACAAGGTCGCTGAAGTAAGAAGTCAGCCTGAAGCTCCCGTCTCCCCGGTCGTCAAAGCGGAAGACGCCCTTCTGCCCGCCGCTGAAAGACGCCGCGCGCAGCTCCGGCGCGCTGTTCTTTTTCTTCTTTACGTGCACATACAGTACCTTCTGAAGATCCTCCTTCAGCGCGAGGACATAGAGATGCCCGCTTATGGGCTCTGTCACCGCCGGGAGGCCGAACAGCAGCTTTTCATCCCCGTGATCAAGAGCCTTGAGGCGCCAGATCGAATCGGGCTCGCGCCCTCCCCCCGGCACCTTGTACGCCGTCCGCATCACGGCGCCCGTCGTCGGCGAGGACCCGTTGCAGCCCACGACCTGCATCGCGCCGATGTACATGACGACGTGTCCGCGGAGCACGCCCTCCTCGTTGTACCCTTCCTCCCAGAAGAGCACGTCCCCCGGCTGCGCGTCGCCGATACTCGCCACCTGCACGGTGCCCGGCACGGAGCCGCTGCCCCAGGTCGTCGACTTCTGCCACTCATCCAGCAGCCCGAAGTCGTTAAATACGTGAAAAAGAAACCAGGAGCAGTCCGACTCTCCGCCCTCGTGCAGATCCTCATACGCGCCTAGCCTGTAGCTGATCCTCCCGACCCAGCTCGCCGCATAATCCGCGACCTCGCACATGAGCGGGCGATCCGCGGCGCCCTCCTCCCCTTCCTCTGCCGCGGCGCAGGGCGCGCCTGAAAAAGCGCCGATCATGAGCGCCGCAAGCAATATCCGATATATGTGAGCCAACAGGGCCCGTTTATTCCTTTGATCTGTCATCTGCCTCCCCTTTCCGCCGGAGTCCTGATCTTCACCGGCCGGAACCGTCCCCTTATGAAGCCCGGGACGATTGCGAAAGCCCTCCGTCCATGATACAATAATACCGCCCAAACGGCAAATCAGACTAACAAAAGAGGTTGCAAGATGCTGTATTCCATCGTTGTCCCCGTCTACAATTCAGAGCACACCCTTGAGGATCTCTACACGCGTCTTAAGCACGTGTTTGACGAAGAGCTCAAAAGGCCCTTCGAGCTTCTCCTCGTCGATGACAGCTCGCGGGACCGCTCCTTTGAGATCATGAAGTCCTTAAGAGAGAAAGACCATCGCGTCAAGATCTTCCAGATGGCCAAAAACTTCGGGCAGCACCCGGCGCTCCTTTGCGGCTTTCAGTACGTCAATGGAGACTTCGTCATCACCATGGACGACGATCTCCAGCACCCGCCCGAAGAGATCCCGAAGCTGATCCATGTCATGGACGAGCGCGACGACGTCGACGTCATCCTGGCCCGCTACGAGAACCGCAAGCACAACCTGATCCGCCGCATCGGCACCTGGATCTCGGTCAGCATGACGACAAAGATGCTGAACAAGGATCCGGACCTGGAGATCACCTCCTTCCGTCTCATGCGGCGCTTCATCGTCGATGCGATCCGGGACACGAGCATCCATCTGCCGCAGATCGGCAACCTCCTCGTCATGACCTCGAACCGCATCATCAACGTGGACGTCCATCACGACGCGCGCGCGTACGGGCACAGCGGCTACAGCTTCCGGAAGCTCTTCAGCGAGCTGATGTACGACATCACGACGCACTCGGCCCTCCCGCTCGTCATCGTGCGGAACATCGGCATCTTCACCTTCCTCGTCAGCATCATCCTCGGCATCGTCTATCTGATCCGGTACCTGACGGGAGGCATCACCGTCCCCGGATGGACCTCGATCATCCTGGTGCTCCTCGCGTCGACGGGCCTTACGCTCCTGTCGATCGGCATCCTGGGCGAATATATGCTGCACGTACTCAACGAGTCAAAGAAGATGCCAAACTATGTGCTCAGGCAAAAGGATATCGACTGACGCCTGCGCGTCTCAGCAAAAATACGGAACGGATGAAAGCATGAAAGAAATCGGCGGATATCTGGAACTTGAAAGATTAGGAGGTCAGGAGTACTATCCTGACCTCTTCAAATTCAATCTGGGGCGCACCGCGATCACCTGGTACCTGAAGGAAACCGGCGTGAAGCGCGTCTACCTGCCCGACTTCCTGTGCGGGTCAGTCATAGACGCGGTGAAGGCCCTGCCGGTCGAAGTGCGGATCTACCCGATCGGTGAGGACTTTCTGCCGGAGGCGGCCGCGCTCCCTGAGGGACCGCTTCGCGAAGACGAATGTCTCTTCGTCTTAAATGCCTACGGCCAGCTTTCCGACAGCGCGGTCCTCATGCTCAAAGAAAAGTACGGCCGCATCCTCTACGACTTCACGCACGCCTTTTTCCAGCAGCCGCCGGAGGGCGTCGCGGCGGTCGCGTCGCTGCGCAAGTTTTTCGGTCTCACGGACGGGGCTTATCTCAAAAGCGACCGCCCCATCGCCATGCCGGGCGCATCCGACAGCTCCTCTTCGCGCTTCGCCCACGTCCTCGGCCGCTTTGAAAAGCCGGCCGGCGAATTCTATCAGGCAATGCTCGACACCGCGCACGGCTACGAACACGCCGAAGCGCTGCGCATGTCTCCGCTCACGGAGAACCTGCTGCGCGGCATCGACTACGATACCGCGGCATCGCGCCGCATGGCAAATTATCTCGCGCTTCACGAGCGCCTCGAAGGACAGAACGGCCTTGTCTCCGCCGGCCATCTGAGGACGCCGGATGTCGGCCCCTTCGTCTACCCGCTGCTCGTCCCTGAAGGGATGCGCATCCGCAGAGAGCTCGCCAAAAAGAGCATCTTTGTCCCGACCTACTGGAACAACGTGATGGCAGAAACAGAAGAAGGAACGACCGCGCATATCTACGCGGCGGACATTCTCCCGCTTCCCTGCGACCAGCGCTATACGCCGGAAGACATGGCGCACGTCGCGGAAGAGGTGCAGAAGCTTCTGTAAATGCCGGAAAGGAACCATATGCACACCTTTACACTTCTCATTCTGGGATCCAAGACAGAATTTACGCCGCTCGTCCGCCTCGCGAAGGAGCGCGGCTTCCGCACCGTCGTCGCCGACGGCAATACGGGCACGGAGGCGAAAGCACTCGCCGACCGCGCCTGTGACGTCGATATACGGGACGCGGCTGCGGTCGCGGAGATCGCAAAAAAAGAAGGCGCGGACGCCATCACGACGGCCTACTCGGACCTGCTCTTCGAGTGCGCCGTGCGCATTGCGGACGCCGCGGGCCTGCCCTATCACCTGACACCCGATCTCCTTCCGTACTACCGCGACAAATCCGTCATGAAGAAGACAATGGATGACCTCGGCATCAAAAATGCGAAAAGCGCGCTGCTCACCGGCGAAGACGACGCGGCGGCGATCTCTTCCCTCCGCTTCCCGATCGTCATAAAGCCCCTGGATCTCTACGGTTCGAGAGGCCTCCGCGTGGCGGGCTCTCCGGAGGAAGCGCTTGCGTACGCGCGGGAGATCCGCGAGGCATTTCCGCAGGAAGCCGCGCTCCTCGCCGAAGAGTACAACACCGGCAGGGAGTACAATATTCAGTGCTTTGTCCACCGCGGCGAAGTGCACGTGCTCGGCATCTGCGACCGCGAGAAGACCGCTTTCCTTGAGGGACAGATCCCCTTCAGCACGCGCAACGTCTATCCCGCGCGAAGGACAGAAGAAATCCTTCCGAAGGCAAAGGAGGTTCTCAGCGCTTACGTCAAACGGACCGGCCAGACGAGCGGCCCGCTGTCCATGCAGTTCTTCTATGAGCCCGGCGAAGGCGTCTCCGTCTGTGAGATCGCCGCGCGTTTTCTCGGATACGAGCACGATCTCCTCGAGCGTGCCTGCTGCATATCCATCGAGGAGCTCCTCCTCGCCGCCGCTAAAGAGGACGAAGAAGAGCTGCAGCGGATTCTCGCAGCAGTCAGGCCGCAGGGCGCCGGGACAGCCGCCGTGCTCTACTTCCACGCCAGAGACGGGATCGTCGCCGACGAGAGCGCCGCAAGAAGCGTCGCGCAGCATCCGGCTGTCACCTTGAGCGAGCTCTTCTACAGCGAGGGCGACCGGGTCGGCGATCCGCAGAGCATGCCCTACTTCGCGCGCTTCAGCATCGCCGCGCCGACGCGGGAGGAAGCGGACAGTCTCTCCCTTCAGCTCATCTCAGAGATGTCGGCCAAAGACAAAAACGGAGACGAGCTGGTCTATCAAAACCGCATCGCCTCCGCGTGATTTTCCGTATGCAGTATTAATCTTCCAAAGTTCTGCAGTCAACCTCAGGCATCCAAAGATCTGTAATATGCCTCAAGCTTCGGCCGCGCGCTCACGTAGTACGGCTTAAGGGACGCGTCGAAATGTTTTCCCATGCCATCCATGATGATGCCGTCCGCCTTCTCGAAGGACATGGCCTCCTTGTACACGCGCTTGCTGACCAGCGCGTCGTAGACGTCGGCGATGGCCATGATTCTCGCCTCGAGCGGGATCTCCGTGCCCTTAAGGCCGTCCGGATAGCCGCTGCCGTCCCATCTTTCGTGGTGGTAATGCGCCACGTTCTCCGCGAGCTTCCGGAAGGGCTCGTCGTCCGTATCCCTCAGAATCTCATGAACGATGTGCGCGCCCTCGGCGGCGTGCTTTTTCATGATCTCAAACTCCTCCGGCGTAAAGCGGCCGGGCTTTCTTAAGACCGCGTCGTCGACGGCGATCTTGCCGAGATCGTGCATCGGGGCCGCCTTGATGATATCGGTGCAGAACTTCTCCGGGAGGTCGCTGTCACCCGACGAGAGCATCTCCTCTATGAGGATGCGCACGCCCTCGGAGGTTCTCCGGATGTGTCCGCCCGTGGAGTTGTCCCGGCTTTCAACCATCGTCGCCATGCCGAGAACCAGCTTGTTGTGCATCGAGACGAGATTTTCCGTCTTCCTTTTGACTTCCTTTTCCAGATCGGCGTTGTAGTTATTGATGAGGGAAATATACTGCTGGTTTTTGGTGTCATCCATAAAGACGAACTGATAGCCCCGCTTCCTGCTGCCGTCGTACAGGTACTGGATGCGGACGAGAAAGATCCGCTCGTCGCCGTCCCTTTGCAGCATGAAGGTTTGATTTTCCTCATTTTCGCGAAATGGCGGAATCCTCGAAAGAAGTGTCTCCGCGATATAGGGCTGTTTCCCGGCCGGACCGTCCACTGTGAGCTCTAAGAGCTCCGGGAGAATCTCCTGCGCCTCATCGGAGCTCCCGAGATACCTGTTTTTAAAATCTACGGATACGATGCCCGGACGTGTACTCGCAAGCAGAGAGTCCATCGCCGTGTCGGACATGTCGTAAAGCTGCAGGCGCCTGTTGATGAACAGATACATCACCTGCGCGAAGAGATAGGACACCGGCATCAGCTCCACCTTCGAAGAGATCATGGGCCCGAAAACATAAGCAATGAGAGCAAAGACCTCCGGGATAAAAAGCAGGGTGAGGATCCTCCGCGAGACCTGCTTTTTCTTAAAATAAGCATATATGATCAGGCCGAGACAGATGGCAAAGCAGGTAAGGATCACAGCCTGAAAGACCGTGTGCATGGGGCCGTACTCCCGGACAAGCACGCCTTCTCCGCTCGAAGTGTCATAGGATACCTTCGCGTAAAACAGCGGAAAGAACCCGATCGAAAGAACCGTCATATAGAGGCCGGTCGCGATCAGCATCGTAAGCGCGCGGAACAGCCGCCCGATCGGGATCCGGCACATCTCGAGGATGACAAACATCAGGATAAACATGAGGAAGCAGCCGCCGATGTAGATGATCTTCTGCGCGGCGACCGCTTCCTCCGTATTCGTTGCCCACGCCCGCAGCACATAGCCCAGATTGACCAAAGGGATCAGGACAAAGCAAAGCGTGATGGAAATATCATTATGCTTGTGCCAGACCGCAGCGTAGATCAGCGTGAGGGCGATGGAAACTGCAAACGTGAGCAAGTAGTATTGTGTGATCATTTTTTCTTAGTAGAGACAAATCATAAGGTGTGATTATTCTTAGTACAGGCAAGTCATCTCGTGTGATTATTTCTTCCTGAGTGCAACGGTGAGCAGAATCAGGATAATGCCAAGAAGAATCAGCAGCGCCAGCACCGCGATCGAAATAAAGGGCGCGCGGTTCATGGTGATGCCGAAGGGCAGCTGCACCTTCGGTGCCTCTTCCGCCTGCGCCGCCTGCGCCTTGTCCGTCGTCAGCGCGTTCGCGGCTGTCCCCGTCTGCGCAGTCTCTGCGCCGGATTCGCCGAAGAAAGCGCCGTATCCTGTCCCGGCCGTGCTCTCAGTGCCCTGAGGCGCACCGGTCTCGGGCGCTGCCGGCTGAGGCGTAGGCGTCTCCGTGGGCACGGGAGTAGGCTTCGGCCGAAGGATCGTCGCTCTTCCGACCTCTGTTCCCTTCCACAGGTAGACGTTCTCGACCTTCTCCCTGCCGTCGCCGTTATCCGTGACGGTTTCATTCTTGTCGCAGTTCTTGATCTTCTTCTTTTTCGGCGTCAGGACCTTGCCGCCTGCGACGAGCTCTTCGCCCTCCTTCGGCTTCACGTTCCGCAGCACCCACTTGACGTAGGCGTAGGTGATCATCTCGGAGGTGTCCTGCAGGCAGGCGCCGATGCCGTCGCCGTGCATGGTCACGCAGACGATGAGGCGGCCGTCTCTCTCGACATAAGTCACGAGGCAGTTCCCCGCCGCGTCCGTGTAGCCCGTCTTGCCGCCGATCACGCCCTGGAATCCGTAGGCGTCCGGGCTCGCAAGAGACGGATGATGATTCGTGATCTCACGCGCCGCGTAGATGTCCGTGGCCGCGATCGTATAATTTACCGTGCTTACCATCTCGCGGAAGGTGTCATTCTTGATGGCTTCCGCAGAGATCAGCGCCATGTCATGCGCCGTGGACACGTGGCCGTCGGCCGGCATGCCGCAGGCGTTGACAAAATTCGTCCCCGTGCAGCCGATCTCCTTCGCGCGCTCATTCATCATCGCGACGAAGTTGTCGACGCTGCCGCCGCCGATATACTCGGCCACCTGTGTGGCCATATCGTTTGCCGACGCGAGCAGCGTTCCGTAGAGCATGTCGCGGAGCGTGAAGGACTCGCCGAGAACGGTGTACAGGTTCGAGCTTCCGGACACCGCGAAATCGACGCCCGTCTGCGTCATCGCGACCATGTCGTCGAGATTGCCCCTCTCGAGCGCGACGAGCACCGTCATGATCTTCGTCAGAGAAGCGGGCGGCGTCTGCACATCCATGCCCTTGTTGATGAGCACCGTGTCTGTCGACGTGTCGTAGAGACACACGTAGTCACAATCCTTCTCAGACGCCTTCGGCCAGCCCTCGGTCCGGTTCGTGATGATCGGATCGTTCTGGTCTCTTGCCGCCATGACCGTCTGCGGCAGCATGCCGAGCATAAAGATCAGAGCAAGCAGAAGCGTCAGTCCCTTCGCGGACTTCTGATTTCGTCTTATCTTAAGCATAGGATGATTCCCTCCTGAATCTCTACTTTATCCTGTTTTTCATGAAACGTCAACTTTTACCTGTCCCTCGCGGCAGCGCCAGATCGTGACGCCCGATCCCGGAAACGCCTGTCCGTCCTGCGTGGCGGTGCGTCCCGTCCTCTCCTTGTAGAAGGCGAGGATCTCCTCCGCGCCTCCGCCGCTCACATAGGCGACGTTCTCCTCTTCCACGATGGCCGTGAGGAGATCGTCGGGGTTTTCAAGAAATGGCGCCACCTGCTCGTAGTAGCGCGGCGAGTAGCTGTCCCAGCTGCCGCTCCTTACGACGTTCCGGAAGCGGTCCGTCGTCTTCACCTGCGAGGCGGGCGTGCCGAAGTAAAACTGGTGGCTCAGCACCGACGAGTCCAGCACGTAGAGTGTGTCCGGATGCGCCGCCATCTCCCGCGTGAGGGCCGCGGCCGGCTCCTCCTCACAGTACGTGCGGGAGACCGGGTTGATGTCCTCATAATAGCCCAGGTACTGCATCGAAATAAGGAGCAGCAGCACCGCCGCGAAGAGATCCGCAAAAAAGACCTTGTTCGTCCTCTCTCCTGCATCCGCCGCAAAAACCAGCGCGTAGCAGGTGATGAGCTGTGTCGGAAGCACGACGCGCATGACAAAGCGCATCCTGATAAATGCGAAGACAAAGAGCAGGCCGTATCCGAAGAGCAGCGTCAGAAGAGACACCGGCAGATGCTTCGCCCGCCCGGTAATGACGAGCAGAAGGAAGATCAGCAGCGGGGCGATGAGGAAGGGAAGCATGCGGACGTGCAGCGCGCTTTTCAGCGCATCCATCCGGTTTTTCATCGTGATGCCCGCGCGGTTGACAGCAGCGTAGCCGCGGAGCAGTTCCTCCGTGAAAAAGCTCTTCTCCGCGTACCGCCAGCTCTGGAGGAGATTGCCGTCAAGGCGCGTAACGCCGATCTTTTTCAGTTCTTTTTTGACCTCGTCATAGTCCGCCGCCGGATAGTCCACGGCGAGGGAGCGGGCCTCGTCATAGGCCTGAAACGCGGTCCACTCGGGCGAGCTGTAGGCTTTCTTTTCGTAAATGGCGGAGGCCCCGGCCGCTATGCAGAAAACAAGCAGCGGCAGCGCAAGCGGAGAAAGTCCCTTCAGCGCGCCCGCAAAAGATCTCTCCTCTCCCGTCCCGCGCCTCATTAAGCGGACGACGCTTAAGACGGCGAGAGGCAGCATGAGCAGCGCGGCCTCGTAGAGCGCGTTTCTTCTCAGGCACCAGCTCACAAAGGCAAAAGCGGCCGCAAGGAACGCGCACCTGCCGACATGTTTTCCCTCAGCCGCCGCGTGCACAAGGAGGCCCGCCCCCGCGAGCGCCGCGAGGAAGGCGGCCACCGTAAAGCTCAGAAAATGCGCAACCACGAGATAATTCACGGCGCCGGACACAAGGACGGCCGGCACGCTTCCCGTGCGCCTTAAGACCACCAGATGAATCGCCGCAAATGACAGCACGAGGACGCCAAGAAGCAGCACGAGGTACCAGTTCACGGCCGTCGTCTGCCCGTAGAGAAGCTTAAGGAGCACGCCGGCCGGCATGCGGAGAAAGGTCAGGCGGTCACTGAAGGTGAATCCGTAGGAACCATTTGCGATATAGTTGATCAGATAGTCGTCGGCGACCATGAAGTACACGGTCCCGAAGACAAAGGGCAGGGCGCTCATAAGAAGCGCCAGGCCGGCACAGATGCATACCGTCAGCATAGCTTTATCCCAATTGGTGACTTGTCAGGTGTCTTGTTTTATAGAGGCGCGCATCTCTTCCGCCATCCTCCGCACGCCTTCCGCGAAGGAGATCTCCGGCACAAAGCCCGTGTCCCTCGTCGTCTCCGTGATATCGGCCGCAAGGTGCATGACCTGCCGCTCCCCGTAGGGGACGGCGCCCAGATCGATGCTGCCGCCCGGAGCCACCTCGGAAAGCAGCTCCGCCATATAGTCGGAAAGCCTTCTCTCTTTGCCCGAGGCGACGAGGTAGATGCCGCCGTCCCGCCCCCTTTCTCCGATCAGCCGGAGGGCGCGCGCCGCGTCGGCACTGTAGAGGTAGTCCCAGATCTGCTCCCCCTTTGTGGCCTTCGGGCACTCTCCGCCAAGAAGCGAGCGGATCAGGTAGGTGATGAGCGTCTTCTCCCCGTCGTTCGGCCCGTAGACGGACAGGATGCGCGTCCATACGTGGCGGAGGCCGAGCGCATGCGCGTACTCTCTCGTCATGTGGCAGGCGGCGAGCTTTCCTATGCCGTAGGCATTTTCAGGCCGGGGCAGCGTCCGCGGCGTGAGCTTTTCATCCGTCCTCCCGCACTCGGCCTGCGAGCCCGCGCCCACGAAGGTGTGGCAGCCGAGTCTCGCCGCCAGCGCGGCCGCGTCAAGCGCATAGCTGACATTTGCGATGTGAATGTAAGGATCAAAGCGGTCCGCGCCCTTCGTCCCGCTCCAGCCCAGATGAAAGAAGATGTCGTATGCGGCCTCTTCGCGAGAAGGCAGGTCCTTCAGCTCATGCAGCGCGCAATAGGAGATGCGGATGGACGGCCTGCCCTCTTCTCCCCGGAAAAGCACGTCGGCGCCGTCCTCTTCAGGCGCAGCCCCGGTGAGCGCCGCCCCCTCCTTAAGAAGGCACGCGTTCCTTTCGGAGCCCCGGCGCAGAAGAAGATAGAGATCCATCCCGTTTTCCGCACATTCGCGCACGAGCGCGCTGCCGACGACGCCGGTCGGGCCGGTGATGACGGCGCGCTTCACTGTTCTTTGCTTAAGCTCTGTATTTTTATCCATGCTTTTTACCGCCTCTTAAAAACGCGTGTTCAGGTCCGGCCTGTCTCATCCTTCCCCGCAAAGTACATGCCAAGCGTGATCACGGCCGCGATCCGCAGCGCGTTGGCGATGAGGACCGCTGTCGAAAAGCCCTTGAGGCCGCCCTGCCCCGTCATGAGCATCATGAGCGCCGTAAGGACGACGAGATGCACCCCCTGCAGCAGCAGCTGATAGTGCGCGCCTGTGAAGGTCAGCACGATGATGAACAGGTAGGCCGAGTACATCGCGAGAATCTGCGACAAATTGACGACGGCTGTCAGGTCCCGCACGCTCTCATAGAGGGACGGATAAAACAGCCGGACAAAAATGGGCGTGCCGATCTCACAGAGAATAAAGAATACCGCGCTCACCGCGGCGCCCGCGCCCGCAAACAGCAGGAAGCGTTTTCTCGTGAGACGCACATTGTCCTTCGTGAGGTAAGAGATCAGCACCGTATTGATCGGCGCGATGAAGAGCACCAGCGTCTTGCCGATGAGAGACACCACATAGTACTCGGTCACCGCCTCCCCGGACAGCGCTGCCTTCAGGTAGATGCGGTCGATGTTGAGAGAGATGTTGGTGACGAGGTAGGAAAGGACGAGGAGTGTCCCGCGCCGCCGCACTGTGCTGAAGAAGTCCGAGCGGTCGGCAAAGGGCCTGAAGATCCGCCCGCGGACGTACACATAGACGAGCGCGGCCGCCTCGCCGGCGAGGAAAATCAGGTACCAGACGCCTGTGAGAAGGTACAGCAGATAGCCGAGGATGTATCCCGCGCCGCAGATGGCGTAATAGAAAAAATAGCTCCGGAAATCCCCGGAGAGACGGTATTCGACGTCGCCGTAATAGCGGAAATTCGTCAGGAGGATGAGCAGCCCCGCAAGGACAAAAGCTCCTCCGGCAAAGACGGCGGGATCGCTCACGGCAAAGAGCCCCGTCCCTTTGATCACGGAGCCGCAGGCGATGAGCGAGATGAGGATGCCGGCGGCGCTCAGGGCAAGGACGAGGAGGTTGTAGTCACCATTTCTGACGTCCATGTCGCGGCGCAGCACGAGGCGGCTGTTGTTCAGCGCCTGGCCGATCGACGGCCCCAGGATATTGACAAAGGCCATCACAAAGAGGACAGAGCCGTTCCGCTCTGCCCCGAGACGCGCGGCAAGCTGCGGATACACAAGCAGTTGCAGCACACCGTTCAGAACCAGTGCGCCGCCGATCGTGTACAGCGTGCCCGCCGCCAGTTTTTTCGTTTTCGCGTTCGTCTCCATATCTCTGCCTTTTTTCCGGTCAGCGGTACAGATTCTCGATATACTTCCGCTTTCCGGACGCGAGCACCGGGATCTCGTCGACATACGTGACGCTGATCTCCGCGTCGTCTCCGAAGGCGGGCCTTATGCGCCGGAGCATCTCCTCCGTGTCCATTAAGGCCGGATCGCCGTTGAGGCGCAGCTCGTAAGTCTTCTCGCCGGTCTGCAGGAAGCGGTACTGCTTCACGCCCTCCACGTTCCAGAGATTGTTCGTGATGACGTAGGGCGTCACCGCGCGTCCCTTCGTGTCGTAGAGGAGGTCGCTTCTTCTCCCGTAAAGCTCCGTGAGAAACAGCTGGTACATGCCGTCTCTCTCCGTCCTTCTCGCCACGGCCGTGTCCCCGTTGTCGTAGCGGATGATCGGAAATGCGTAATTCGTGAGGTCCGTGATCACGACGCGGCCGAGCTTGCCGTCCTCCTCAGGCTCGTCGGAATCCAGCTTCAGGATCTCGTAGTAATAGCTCTCGCTGTTGATATAGTAGGCGCTGTCCTGCTTTCCCTGGACGCCCATGACGCCGTTTTCCTCATTGGAATACCAGGACTGCACGGGGCAGCCGAACTGCGCCGCCATCTGCGCCCGCACCGGGTCCGGCATCGACTCCGAGATCGGGATGATCGAGTGCACTTCGAATTCGTCCATGGGCACGTGGTGCTCCGCGATGTAGCGGCTGATTTCGGAGAGCGCGGACGCGTAGCCGATGAGGCATTTCACCTTCTCTTCTTTCATCGCGCGCAGCATCTCTTCGATCGCCTCGTCCGACAGGGACGAGCTGTCCATCATGATGCTGTTCTCCATAAGGAGCTGGACCCGGCTCTTCCGCACGTTGTTCACCCAAACGCGGATAAACGCCATTTTCTCACCGATCCGGTAGCCTGCAAGAGCGCTTAAGAAGATGCTGTCCGCCGTGTTGCACGCGATCTTGTGCCTGTCCTGGATCATCGAAAGCGGCGTCCCCGTGGAGCCGCTCGTCGTCATGATGCGGTTGTCCTTCGCGTCCCTGTAAAGGGAGGAGCGGAACGCCTCGTAGTGCTCCCTAAAGGTGTCCTTGTTGACAAGCGGCAGCGACGTAAGCGGCGCATCCGGCGCATAGTCCTTGTAGAACTCCGTCGTCGAGACCGCGTGCGCGATGAGCGCGCGGATTTTTTCCTCCGTCCCGGCGACGCTCGTGCCGAAGCGGAACGCGAGCGCGTCCTCATCATATTTCTCGCGCACATGGCCGCCGCGCATCAGATCCAGCGCGAAATACCCTTTCCATCTCGCCGCCTCCAAAGGCCCGGTCTTTTTCCTCATCTCCATCTCCTCATGCTTCACATTCACTTTACGCCGGCCGCCTCGCGGAGCTTCTCCGCCATAAAGAGGAGCTTCTCCTCCGTCATGCCCGGATAGACGCCGATCCAGAAGGAATCCGTCATGATCCGGTCTGTGACGGCAAGGGCCGACGCGATGCGATAGCGCCCGTTAAGCGCGGGGTCATCCGTCATGCACGGGTGCTTCGTGAGATTCCCGGCAAAGAGCATGCGCGTCTGGATGCCGTTCGTCTCGAGATGCTTCACCACGTCGCCCCGCTGATACGGTTCCTTCACGGTGATGAGGAACCCGAACCAGCAGGGATCCGCGCCTTCGGCCGCCTCCGGCAGAAGGTATGCGTGCTCCGTTCCCGCAAGCGCCTCTTTGAGGATGCGGAAGTGCGCGCGGCGCGCCTCCGCGAAGGCCGGGAACTTTTTCAGCTGCGCGACGCCCACCGCCGCCTGCATATCCGTGGCCTTTAAATTGAAGCCGAAGTGGCTGTAGACGTACTTGTGGTCATAGCCGGCAGGCAGTTCTCCGTACTGTCTGTCAAACCTGTGCCCGCACAGATTGTCGCGGCCGGGCGGGCAGACGCAGTCGCGCCCCCAGTCCCTGAGCGAGCGGACGATGCGGCTGAGCAGCGGATTGTCCGTGTAGACGGCGCCGCCCTCTCCCATCGTCATGTGATGCGGCGGGTAGAAGCTCGACGTGCCGATATCCCCGAAGGTTCCCGTGAGCGCCGTTCTGCCGTCAAGCGTGTAGCGGCTGCCCAGAGAATCGCAGTTGTCTTCAATGAGCCAGAGGCCGTGGGCGTCGCAGAACGCCTTCACCGCCCCGATGTCAAAAGGATTTCCCAGCGTGTGCGCCAGCATGACCGCCTTCGTCTTCGGAGAGATCGCGCCCTCAAGAAGCGAGACGTCCACGTCCGCGTTCGGAAGCTTCACGTCGACAAACACCGGCACCGCGCCGCACTGCAGGATCGGCGCCACCGTCGTCGGAAAGCCCGCCGCGACCGTGATGACCTCGTCTCCGGGCAGGACCCGCCGTTCTTTCAAAAGCGGCGAAGTCAGCGCCGCAAAAGCGAGAAGGTTGGCGCTCGAGCCGGAATTCACCAGGGAGACAAAACGGACGCCCAGATACTCCGCGAAGGATTTCTCAAATGCCTCCGTGAAGCGGCCCGCCGTCAGCCAGAAGTCGAGGGCGGAATCCACGAGATTTACCATCTCCTCGCTGTCGTAGACGCGGGACGCGTACGGAATTCTGTCCCCGGGCTGAAAAGCTTTCGTCCTGTTGTGGTAAGTATCGCAATAAGCGGCGACAGACTTAAGAATCTGCTCCCGCGCCTCCTGCTCGGTCATATCCTTAAACATGGCCGGTCTCCTCCTTCAAGTTATCTTTCGAAATACGCCCTGATCTGCCTGTCCGACACGGCGCGCGCGTCCGCGCCGTCTCTTAGGACTTCCTTTGACCACACGGCGCTCGCGCGAACGGCCTCCGCGATGTTCATCCGACTCTTCCAGCCGAGCGTTTCACGCAGCTTCGCGCTGTCAAGCATAAGCAGCGATGCCTCGTGCGGGCCGTCATCCGGCGTAAATGTCACCGAGGCGCCGCTTCCCCACGCCTCCGTGAAAAGCTCCGCGATTCTTTGCGTGGGCACCATATCCTCCGGCGCGGGGCCGACGTTCCACGCCCCGGCGAGGGCCGGATCCGCCGCCTGCTTTTCCGCCAGGAGAAGGTACGCGGAGAGCGGTTCAAGCACATGCTGCCACGGCCGCACGGACGAAGGGTTCCTGAGCGCGACCGGCTCCCCCTTAAGACACGCGCGGACCGCATCCGGAACGAGCCTGTCCTTCGCGAAATCGCCGCCGCCGATCACGTTGCCGGCCCGCGCCGTGGACACCGGGATGCCCGCTTCCTCAAAGAAGGAGCTCCTGTAGCTCTGCGTCGCGAGATCCGAGCAGGACTTGCTGTTCGAATACGGATCATAGCCGTTCAGCGGCTCATCCTCGCGGTACGCTCTCCCGTCCTCGCGGTTGAAGTAGACCTTGTCGGTCGTCACGTTGACGACGGACAGGACGCCCTCCGCGCGGCGGAGCGCCTCGAGGAGATTGACGGTGCCCATGACATTGATCTCAAAGGTTTCCCTCGGGATGCGGTAGGATTCCCGCACGATCGGCTGCGCGGCGAGATGAAAGACCACGTCCGGGCGCACCTCGCGCACCACGCTGTCAAGATGGTCGAAATCCCGCACGTCCCCCTTGACAGAGCGCATGTCCGAAGAAAGCTTCATGAGGGCAAAAAGTGACGGATCGGTCGGAGGATCGAGCGCATAGCCTGTCACGTCCGCGCCGGCGAGCAGAAGAATGCGCGAAAGATACGCGCCCTTAAAGCCCGTATGCCCGGTGATCAGAACCTTCTTTCCCCTGTAAAATGCAAGCTCACGCATGTTCAGTTCTCCCAGACCTTCCACGGCGCCTCGCCGCTCTTCCACAGTCTTTCGAGCATCTCCTTCTCGCGCATCGTATCCATGCACTGCCAGAAGCCCTCGTGCCGGAAGGCGTTCATCTTGCCGTCGGCGGCGCAGCGCTCGATCGGTTCCCGCTCAAAGACCGTCGTGTCATCCGTCAGATAATCCAAAATGCCATTTTCGCAGACCATAAAGCCTGCGTTGATCCAGCCGACGTCCTCCGCGTTCTTTTCGCGGAAGGAGCGGACGTGTCCCTCCTCCGTGATGTCCAGGTTGCCGTAGCGGCTCGACGGGTGGACGCAGGTCATCGTGAGGAGGCCGCCCGTTTTCCTGTGAAACGCGTAGAGATCGCGGATGTTTACGTCGGATACGCCGTCCCCGTAGGTGAGGAAAAAGCTCTCGCCGTTCAGATAGGGCGCGATTCTTTTGATGCGGCCGCCCGTCATGGTGTCGAGTCCCGTGTCGATGACCGAGACGCGCCACAGCTCCGTGCTGTCCCTGTGGACGATGACGTCGTTTTTTCCCGCCGAGAAGTCGAAGGTAATATCACTGTTATAGAGGAAGTAGTTGGCAAAATACTCCTTGATCACATGCTGCTTGTAGCCGCAGCAGATGATAAAGTCATTCACGCCGTAGGCGGAATACTGCTTCATGATGTGCCACAGGATCGGTTTGCCGCCGATTTCAACCATCGGCTTGGGCTTAAGTATGCTCTCTTCGCTGATCCGCGTGCCGTAACCGCCCGCGAGAATGACTGTTTTCATCGGCGTCTCCCCTTTCTGTCCTGTTCGCGCTGCCTCAAGTGCGCTTCTCTTTTTCTCTTCCGCTGCAGGCGCACGTTGACGACGAAGAGAATGAGGATCAGAAGAAGCAGCGCGGCGATCAGAATGCCGAAGATCTTCACGAGACCGCCGGAGGATGCGCGCGTCACCTCGGCGGAGCTCCGCTTCTCTTCATTGCCGGCCGCGTTCGCCGCGTCCGCTTCCGCCTGCGCGTCCTCAGGCGCGTCCGCTTCCTCCTCGGCCGCAGCCGCCTCCGTCTCCGCAGGCGGTGCAGTCACGCCCGTGAGCGTGCCGACCGGCCGCCCGCCGAAGCTGTAGGATACGGTGGTCTTCACGCTGCCGTCCTGCAGTGTCTCTTTTGTCTCTTCCGTCGTGCACTCTGTAAGGCTGTGCCCCTTCGGAAGCGTAATGAGGCCGGTGGGCGCGGAGCCGTCATCGGAAGTGACAGAGACATTTTCGAATTCTTCGAGACCGTAATCGCACAGCTCCCGCGTGTCGAGCAGGCAGTTGTCCATGCCGAGGCAGTGGAGGGCGATGACGATGACGGTCCGCCCGTCCCGCTCCACATAGGTCGCGAGGCAGCTGCCGGCAAGATCCGTGTAGCCGGTCTTGCCGCCGATGATGCCGTCATAGGCGTATTCGCTTGTCACAAGGAATTTGTGGTGATTCTGGAAGATTCTCGCCTCGTTCATGTTCGTCGCGGGAATCGTGTACTCCTTCGTGTGCACGATCTCGCGGAACATCGGGTTCTTCAGCGCCTCCTTAGAGATGAGCGCCAGGTCGTGCGCCGACGAGTGATGCGCTTCATTCGGCATGCCGCAGGAATTGGCAAAATAAGAATGCCTGCACCCGAGCTCCGCCGCCCGCGCGTTCATCATCTCAAGGAAGCGGTCAAGAGAACCGCCGCCGATAAACTCGCCGACCTGTGTCGCCATATCATTGGCGGATTTGAGCATGACGCCGTAGAGCATGTCCCTTAAGACAAACTTCTCTCCGACCTGCGTGTATAAATTGGAGCTGCCCCCGACGGCATAGGATACGCCGGTGGACGTCATCGTCACCTCGGCGTCAAGGTCGCCGTTTTCAAGCGCGAGCATGGTGGTCAGGATCTTTGTGAGCGAGGCGGGCGGCGTCTCCGTATCCATGCCTTTTTCGGCGAGGATGACGCCCGTATCCGCGTCCATGACACAGAAATAATCGCTGGCCATGTCATAGAGCTTCGGCCAGCCCTCCGTGCCGTTTGACTGGATGATCGACGCATCCGGATAGGCCGGTTCGGAGCTCTCCGCCTGGCCTCCCGGCGCTTCAGCCGCCTCCTCCGCGAACGCAGGAAAAGCGAGCGCAAAGATCAGAAACACGGCGGGCAGAAGTACACGCACGCCGTGAAGCAGCTTTCTGCTATTCCTCATTGCCAAGACCCTCTTCTACCGCTTTGCACAGAGCGTCGAGCGCTTCCTGCTCGTCCTCTCCGTTGCAGACAATCTCGATCTCGTCCCCTTTTTTGACACAGGCGCCGAGCACGGACAGGACGCTTTTCGCGTTCGCCGTCGTGTTGCCGAACGTAAATGTCACTGTCGACTTGTACTTGAGCGCCTCCTCGCAGAAGCGGGCCGCAGGCTTTAAGTGAAGGCCTGCCTCGTTGATAATCACTGCAGTTCTGCTTACCATGATGCTTTCTCCCCTTTTCTTTATACTCCTTCAGGAATTCTAATTCCGAGGCTTATCTGACAGTTTCCGGATGCGAAGCTTGTGATCCTCATGCTTCGCATTCGGAAACAAGCTTCAGCTCCTCTATGTATCGCTCTCTTCCGATTGTGTGATCACGGTCGTCTCGGAGATGGTGATCTCGGCCGATACCTGCTCCGCGAGCTCGAAGCCGTCCGGCAGCGTGATGGAAACCGGAACCATTACCGTGCCGGTCTCCGCGCCGGACAGATCCACGGATGCGATGACATCATCGGACGTGAGCGCGCTGAGCGCCGAATCCGTGCCCTTTACGCGGATGTCGAGAACCTGGCTCGAGAAGACCGCGTTCATGTCCGTCGGCAGGTTCTGCTTGTCGATCGCCTTCGTTTCGATCTCTAACGATTTGGTATTATACTCCAGAATCTTGACAGTCACAACGACTGTGTCGCTGAATCCTTCCGCAATGCGCAGTCCCGCCGGCAGATAGTCGGGAAGGTTCACGCGGATCTCCACATCCGAGGAAGCTCCGCTCACATCGACCGCGTGCGACTCCTCCGTGATGAAGAGCCTCCGGCCCACCTCCCGGAAGTCGTCGAGCGCCTCATCCGTGCCCGCCACCGAGATCGTCTGCGGCGTCACGGTGACCTCTCCGATCTGATAGCCCGCCGCCGGCTCTCCGTAGGTTTCAGCGGAAATGCCGACGTCCGGAAGGATGCGGTAAAGCGTGACGTCGACGAAGACCGCACTCTCGTTGACCGAGAAGGTCAGGGACTTCATCTGGGATTCCGTCAGCTCGTCGCCGTTTCTGTCGTAGACGTGCAGGGCGCCGGTGACGGTCGTGTTCTCTCTCAGATTGGAGACGTCCACCTCGGCCTGTACCTTGTCGATGCGCTCGATCATGGACTTCGGGCCGCGGATCGTCAGCTTCTCCGGATTGGAGGTGAGGGACCCGACCTCGAAGCCTCTCGCGGGCGCCCCCGAGCCTGCGACGGCGTTGATCACGAAGTCGCGGCTTTCCATCTCCTCGAGCCTGATCTGAATATTCTGGGGCGTCACCGTGACGCCGGCCGCGCTCACGCCCGGCACGGATACCGTGACCGGCACCATGACCGGATCGGACTCCATGTTGACGATCTGCGTCAGATCGCAGTTGGCCGTGATGTTGGAGACATTCAGGCGCTCGACGACGGAGCGGTTCGTCTCCACCGTCACGCTCACCGTCTCAAACCCGCTCATGATCGCGTATGACAGGTTCATGCTCTCGATATAGGAGCCGTTCGTGACATTGACCGGTACGCCGCTTACGGTTCTTGTGATCACCGGGTTGCTGACATTCATGATGATGAGCCAGACGACAAACGCGATGATCAGCGACGCTATGCGGAGGACCGGATGGCTCAGCAGTCTATTCTTCATATTTCTTCGCCTGTCCTTTCCGGAATCGGAGTTTTCGGTCCTCTTTCACGCCGGACTTCTTCTGAAGCTTATGCAGCTCCTCGCGCAGCATGCTCGACGTGACGCCTGTCGTCAGGTTTCCCATGTAGGCATAGGACACGCGGCCCGTCTCCTCGGAGACGATGATGGTGAAGGAGTCGCTGGCCTCGCTGATGCCGAGGCCCGCCCTGTGCCTGGTGCCGTATTTCTTGTTGATCTGGGCGTTTTCCGACAGCGGCAGATAACAGGTCGCCGCCACGATCTGGTCGCCGCGCACGATGACCGCGCCGTCGTGAAGCGGCGTGTTGTGCTCGAAGATATTGATCAGCAGCTGACTCGAGACGTCGGCATTTAACTCGATGCCCGTGTTGACATACTCCGTGAGGAGAATCGTCTGCTCGACCACGATGAGCGCGCCCGTCCTGACCTCGCTCATCTCATTGACCGCGCGCGCGATCTCCGTGATTGTCCGGTCGGAGATCTGATCGGAGCGGCCTGAGCTGTCAAAGGAGAAAATCGATGACAGGAAGTTCTTCGTGCCCAGAGACTCGAGGCCCTTTCTCAGCTCCGGCTGGAAGATGACGACCAGCGCGATCATGGCGATCGAACCCACTCTCGAAGCGAGCCACAGAATCGCCGACATCTGCAGGATCGAGGCGATGGCGATGAACACCACGATGATCATGAAGCCCTTCAGCAGCGAGTACGCCCTCGTCCTCTGAATCCAGAGCATGCAGAAATAGATCATGAACGCGATGATCAGGATCTCGATGATATCTATGACCTGGATCTTCGGAAAATACAGGCCGGCTAAGAATAATCGAAACTGGTTCCAGACAGTCGACATACGGCGCGCTGCCTCCTTTGGTCAATCACATCTTCATCCTGCGAAGCGGTCCCGCTTCACCCGGATATTCGGTCTCGTCCTCGTCGTCTTCGTCTTCGTCATCCTCTTCGTCAAAAGCCGTGACGACCGCTTTCGGGACGGCTTTCACATAATAGAAGTACGCGTCGTCCTCAAAGCGCAGGTACTCGCTCTTTTTGTATCTGAGCGGGTAGAGGAACATCGCAAGAATGAGCGCGGCAAACACGGACGCTCCCGCCGCGACCGCCTCAGCGGCGACCGGCGCGGTTGTCTTCGTCACCAGCGCGCCGATGAGGATAAAGCCGAGATAGATAATCCCGCCGCCCGGCACCGCCAGATACGGCGCATACGAAGCGGCCATGCCCGAAGATGCGTGGACAAACACAAAAGACGCGGCCATCGCGGCGAGGAGGATCACGAGTTCGTCGGTGAACACAGCCCTCGTCATCGCCGTCAGGCGGTTCATGTAATCGTTCTTCTCAAATGGCGCAAGCACTTCAGGCAGGCGATGGAGCATGTTAAGAAGCGCGTAGACCACGGCCCCGGACAGCATCGGGACAAGGGCCTTCATGCGGCGCCTCAGTCCCGTGATGAGCGGCATAAATGGCGCCATGGAAAAATACAGCGACACGACCGTCAGCGCGAGCACCACGCCTTCCCCCGGCGCAAAGCGCAGGAAAAGAAGGTAGAGCACAAGAAAAACGGCGAGCGCGACGCCCGCTGCCATAGGATCCGCCGCAAAAGCCTGCACCACCGTGAGGCACGCGGCAAAGACCGCGAGCGCGCCGGAGGGCATGAGCGCCGCCACGAAAGCAAAGACGACAAGGACGAGCGGCTCGCTCAGGAACACGTGATATCCCGTCATGGTGCGGATGATAAAGAACACCATGAGCGCGGAGGCGAGCCGGCCGAGGAAGTCAAGCAGCGCGGAGTGCTCCGCGTACACGTACCTGATTTTCTCTCTAAGAGCTCCGAAAGTTCTCATGTCCGCCTCTCCTGCACCGCGCCGGCGGATGCATCGTATTTCTCATTAAGCGCCGCGAGATTCCGCACGTGCTGTGCATAGACGTTTCTTTCCCGCTCCGCCCTGCTGTACCTGCGGTAGGAACTCACAAATGTCATGATGAGCGCCGCAGCGATCAGGACGAGATAGATGAGGACGATCATCCCGATCGTCTTAACCATGTCAAGATAAACCAGCAGGTTAAGCAGTGCCTCCGCGTTCGCTGCGGCGATAATGCCCGCCGCCCCGATGATGCCGAAGGTCGCAAGGAAGAAGGTCCTGATCATCTGCCTCGCGATGTAATCCGAGCGATAATACCCGGCGATATCCATGGCTTCGCGCCCTCTTCCGCCCTCGAAAGAAGAAATGGCGATCATCTCGCGAAGTCTCTTCGGATCTGTCATCTTAAAAAGCACCTTTCCGCGCGTTGTTTCTCATGTGCCTAAAACTAAAATATTTTATCATGTTCCCATCGCGATTGCAAACCCGTCAGAGATCCGACGTCGAGATGCCGACCGCGAGCGTGACCGCGAAAACTTCCTTTACGCCCGCCTCCTTCAGCACGGCCGCGCAGGCGTCCGCCGTCGAGCCCGTCGTGTAGATGTCGTCGACGATCAGGGCGCTCCTTACGGGCACGAAGCCGGGTCCGATCTCAAATGCACTGCGGAGGTTTGTCCTTCTCGCTTTCGCCGAGAGCGTCTTCATCGCCTTCGTGTACTTCGTGCGGATAAGCGCATCCGCAAGCAGCGGCTTTTTTAGTCCCTCCGCCACTTCCCGGGCGATCAGCTCCGCCTGGTTATACCCGCGCTCTCTTTTCTTCTTCGCATGGACGGGCACGGGCACGACCGCTTCCGCCCGGAAGCGCCGCAGCTTCTTTTCCGTACACGCATAGAGAAGGCGGCCGAGCACGCGCCCGTACTCCTTCCGGCCCTTGTACTTCAGCGCCGCGACCGCTTCCCGCATCACGTCGTCGTAGAGAAAGCCGGACACCGCCGCGTCAAAGTCGTGCCGGATCTCCGCGCAGTCCGCACAGAGGGCTTCCCCTTCCCGCACCGGCCTCCCGCATCTTAAGCAGACCGGCCCGCGGATATAGGGCAGGCGCTTCCTGCATTCCGGGCAGATCTCCTCCCCGTACGGCGCGGCGTCCTGGCAGACCGGGCATCTGCGCGGATACAGCAGGTCGATCAGATAGTTTTTTACCACTCCTCCGCGCATAACTCCCGGATCCTTTCGCCAAGTGAAGTATAGCGCCGCAGCTCGGATTCGTTGCGGATCATGCCGCGCACGGTCTCCTCGTCGCCGAGGATAACGACCGCGGAGCGCGCCCTCGTCACGGCGGTGTAGAGGAGGTTCCTCGTCATCAGCATCGGAGGCCCGGAAAGAAGCGGCAGGATCACCGCCGGATATTCGCTTCCCTGCGATTTGTGGATCGTCACCGCATAGGCGTGCTCCAGGTCCTCGATCTCCGAGAGCGGGTAGTCCACGATCCTCCCCTCGTCGAACTCGATCTCTATGGTCTTGCCGAAGTCGTCGATGCTGCGCACGATTCCCATGTCGCCGTTGAAAATGCCGCAGCCCTCGTCTCTCCTGATGCCGTATCTTCCGCGCACTTCCCAGGGAATCTGATAGTTGTTTTTGGTCTGCATGACCTTGTCCCCCACGCGGAACGTGCGGTCGCCGGCGATTTTCTCCTCCTTCTTCGGGGACGGCGGATTGAGGTAGTTCTGGAGGATGGCGTTGAGCCGCACGGCGCCGAGCGGTCCCTTCCGCATCGGCGTCAGCACCTGGATGTCGAAGGGCTCCGCCTTGACGTAGGCGGGCAGCTTGTCCCGGATGAGCTCGATGGCGTTGCTGATGATCCGGTTCGTGTCATTTCTGCGCAGGAAGAAGAAATCCCTGCTGTCGTTCGTGAGGGCGATCTGCTCTCCGGCGTTGATTTTGTGCGCGTTGACGACGATGTCCGAGGAGCCGGCCTGCCTGAAGATCCGGTTGAGGGAAACGGCCGGAAATACGCCGGACGAGAGGATATCCCTGAGCACGGACCCCGGTCCGACAGAGGGCAGCTGGTCGACGTCCCCGACGAGGATAAGGCGCGTCCCCGGCGAGACGGCCATGAGCAGCGCGTGGAACAGAAAGATGTCCACCATGGACATCTCGTCGATGATGATGACGTCCGCCTCGAGCGGGTTTTCCTCGTTTCTTTCAAAGCGGACGCGGTCGATCTCCTCGTCGGTCCCGCTGCTGATTTCAAGTAGTCTGTGGATCGTCGAGGCGTCCCGGCCCGTCGTCTCGGTCATGCGCTTCGCCGCCCGCCCGGTCGGCGCCGCGAGGAGCACGGTGAGCCCGCGCCGCTCGAAGAAGCGGATCATGGCGCCCATCGTCGTCGTCTTGCCCGTGCCGGGCCCGCCGGTCAGGATGAGGACGCCGTGTGATGCGGCGGACAGCACGGCGCTCTTCTGCTCTTCTTCAAGGGCGAGGCCGCTCTCCTTAAAGATGCGCTCCAGCACCGCCTCGTCCTCGGCCGGGTCGGTATCCATGGTGCAGGCGAGATCGAGCAGCTTTCTCGCCGCGTTGAGTTCAAGGTAGTAGTAGCGTGACAGGTAGATGCGGCGTCCGCCGGCCTCTCCCGCGCTCTCTGTTTCCTCCGGCCGTCTCGCCGTGACCCGGTGCTCAAAGATCAGCTCTTCGAGCTCGTGCGCGATGTTCTCCGGCGCCACGCCGAGGAGCGTCTCGGCCTTTTCGGTGAGGATGCTCTCCGGCAGGTAGACGTGTCCTTCCTGCAGCGCGAGCGAGAGCGCATACAGGATGCCGCTCCTTACGCGATATTCGGACTCCGCCGAGATGCCGGCCCTCACGGCGATCCGGTCCGCGGTGAGAAAGCCGATGCCGTCGATGTCCTCCGCGAGCCGGTAAGGGTTCTCCCTCAGCAGGGTATAGATTTCCTCGCCGTAGGTCTTATAGATCCGCACGCCCATCTTGAGCGAGATGCCGAAGCCTTCCAGGAACATCATCGCGCGCCGCAGGTCTGCCTGCCCGGCCGCCGCCGCGCCGATTTCTCTCGCCTTTCTCAGACTGATCCCCTTGACCTCGGCGAGCCGCTCCGGCTCCTCCTCCAGGATGCGCAGCGTGTCCTCGCCGAACAGCTTCACGATGCGCGCCGCGAGCGTCTTCCCGATGCCCTTCACCGCGCCGGAGCCGAGATAGGTCTCCATCGCCTCTTTTGTCTCCGGCTCACGGAAGGTATATTTCTCCACCTTAAACTGCCGCCCGTAGGAGATGTGCTCCGTATATCGGCCGAAAGCCTCGATGCCGGATCCCTCGGTGATCTCCGCCAGGAATCCGACGCACGTCAGCTCCTCCCCCTCGGCGGTGATCGAAAAGACCGTGTATCCGTTGTCCTCGTTCCTGTAGACGATATGTTCTACTATGCCGCTGACCTTTTCCTGCATGTGTCTCCTTTTCCCCTTATCGATAATCAGCAATGTCTGCGCTGCCAGATCATCAGCAATGCCTGCGCATCCAGATCATCAGCAATGCATGCGCAGCGGCCGCTCCATGTTCTCTCTTTGCTCC